>JBEBOQ010000239.1:0-3063 GCA_040396375.1 Achromobacter xylosoxidans | reverse complement strand
TCGATCATGAAATAGCCCGGCTGGAAAAATCAGACAGAAGTGGCTACAGTGAGGAAGTGGTGGAACTGAAAAAACAAAAATTACGCCTGAAAGAAGAGATCCACCAGCTTCTGAAAAATCCGCCGGAAGATGACTGAATTTCCCTTATATGCCATCGGTTTATCCGGTGGCTTTTTGTTTCAGGCTTAATAATACGGGGGAAAGAGGATGATTCATTACCGGCAGATGGACAATACAGACTGCGGAAAGGTTGCTGCATTATTACAGGAAAACGCACAGTCACGGCAGGGTGGATTACTGGGAGAATACCCGCTGAAAAAAGTCGAAACGATGTTTGCGCATGCACTGACAGTGATTATTGCTCAGGACGATGACGTGATTGCGGGTGTGGTATTCAGCTTCCCGGTGCAGTCCGCACAAATATCCCCGGTGACCGCACTGATCTCACAGCAATTTGGTGAACTGCTGGAAAATAACTGGTTTTATGGCCCGGTCTGTATCGCAAAGGATTATCGCGGACAGGGGATTTTATCTGCATTATATAAACAGGTGTGCGCGGAAAACAGCGGAAAGCCGGTTGCATTTATTAATCAGGATAATAAACGTTCTGTTCGTGCGCATCTGAAATCCGGCATGAGAGAAGCAGGGCATTTTATCTGTAATGAGACTCCGTATTTACTGATGATTGGCCGCTGAATATCATCGGGAATTATCTTTTATGGTTTTTATTTCCTGTTTTTACGTATCAGTGACTATACTGAAATCGTCATTATGATTTGCCGTGTTAACATGATTTTTCAACCTGAGGAGCTTGTTATGGGGTATTACGAGTTAAAAAAATCGACCAAAGATGTATCACAGCCGTACTATTTTGTCCTGAAAGCCGGTAACCATGAAATTATCGCCACCAGCGAGATGTATGCATCAAAGCAGGGGGCGCTGAATGGTATTGCCTCCGTGCAGAAAAATGGTCCTTCTGAAGAGATTAAAGACCTGACCGGTAAATAAAATAAGCAGCAGAATTAATAAGGCTCCTGAACACATCAGTGAGCCTTTTCTTTTTTTTACGACGCTGAAGCCATCCTGGCTGAAATACAATACCGGTTGTCCTGCATGCAAAAGCGAACTTCCCGCGGGCTGTTTATAGTAAAGGCAACGATTATGTTAAGCGGGGCTGTTTCTGTGTTTCTACTCTTATTTGCGTGTGGCTGTCTTGTCGGGTCAACAACCGTGTTATTCGGTTTCGGCGGCGGATTCTTTATTGTTCCTCTGCTTTATGCGCTGTTAACGGCGACTGCTGACAGTCATATCGCTGCTGCTGCCATGCATATTGCCGTGGCCACGTCTACCGGCGTGATGATATTCAGCTCATCAATGGCGACACTTCGTCAGCATCGTGCAGGAATGATTGACTGGCCGCAGGTACGTCCGCTGGCAGGTTACATTGCCGCCGGTGCCGTCGCAGGCGCATTGCTGGCGATCACGGTTCAGGGGGCGTGGGTCAGATGGATTTTTATTGCTTACCTTGCCATTACTATTCTGGACAGCATTTTCCGCCCCGGATTTATGACTCAGTCAGCTTCTCATTTGCGGGAAATGCCGGCGGGTGCCACTGCGGCAGCCGGTACTGTCATTGGTGTTGTGGCAGCCTTTCTGGGGGTGGGGGGCAGTGTTATGACGGTACCGCTGATGCGCCGCCGTGGTGCGGAAATGGCACAGGCAACCGCCATGGCAAACCCGTTATCTTTGCCGATGGCACTGACCGGTACACTGACTTATATTTTTCTGGCCCGCAATGAAACATCGGTATTCGGCAGCGGATTTGCCGGTTATGTGGATATTCAGGCCTTTGTTTTACTGATTGCCGGCTCCTGGCTGGGGCAGAAACTCTGTGCTCCGCTGATTGGCCGTATCCCGGACCGATTCTATGCCAAATCTTATCTGGCTTTGCTGATATTTGTACTGCTGGTTATGATCATTGTGCAGTAAACCGGGTATCTCCGCCGAAAAATAATGATATGAAGCGAAACGGTATCTTATCTGTTACCATCCGATTTTGTGATCTATCAGCTTTACTTATGTCTTTGGATGTCTTTAAATATCTTCGGGTTCTTTGTTTGTCAGATACTAAGCAAGGTTTACAGGAGACTCGATCATGTCACCAATGACGAAAAGTACGATGGTATACCCTACTGGTTTCTTCACCTGCATCGCGCTCATTATCTTTGTTATTGCGTTAGCAGTTTGATGACGGGTAATTAAGATGAAAGGAAAACCTCCCGTATGCTGGGAGGTTTTTTTACGGGCCGGTATGGCGCTGGTTTAATCCGCGGATAACACCGTTATCATAATCAGATTGCGCTCTGTTTTTCCTCTTTAACTTTTTTTGCTTTTTTTCCTTTCTCATTTTTTACTTTTGCTTCGTGTTTTACGGTTTTAGCATGATTGTCCGCTTTAGTGGCGGTAATACCTGAATGTGCCGCAGAAACTGCCGGTGCGGATGTCGATGCCATTGCACCGAAAGAGAATAAACCAGCGAGCGTTGCAACAATAAGAGCTGAATGTTTCATTATGATATCCTCAGGATTACGGGAGTATTTATACCTGCTCAGCGGGTATGGATGAAACATATTCCTGTTTTTTTCGTCACACAACGGGATATACATAAACAGTGGCAATATTTTCAAATCCCCGGAAAACTGACAAATACTGATATTTCACTATAGTTTATGTTTATAAAAAATTAATTATTAATCATATGGTTATATTGTTGTTTTTTGTAGAGTAAACGAATCATCAACAAGAAATAAATTTATTATTTGTCCGTATTCAGTTTTTTTTGTAATTCAGTTGTCAGCCTGATAAGGTGCATCTTGTCTTTTTCTGAAAGGTATGTTGTGTATTTATCTGCAAAGCGGTTAATACGCTCCATTCCTTTGATGATCTTTTCAGCGGCTTTATCTATATCGTGTTGATTTGTATTCATTGCCTTTTCCTTTTCAATAGCGGTGTTATTACTATTATCAGAAAAAATAGTGATTAATAGCTTAAATTGAATTAATC
>JBEBOQ010000238.1:0-3124 GCA_040396375.1 Achromobacter xylosoxidans | reverse complement strand
TGTCGGAAACCGGCATCACCGAAGAAACCTATTACGAACTTGAACGCCTGATATTTAATGCAAAACCCCTAAGCCGTCATCTGCTGGGGCTATCTGTCGGCCTGAATAGTCGCGGAGAATGTTATACCGCAGTCAGCCTGTCCGCCGGAGATGAGATAACGATTTACCCGCTTACCTGATGATAAAAACAGATAACTGAGGTCATTATGATCCCCAAATACCATACACTTCTGACGAATAAAGGAACGGAAAAACTGGCTGCCGCTGCGGCATCCGGCGGGCAACTGAAGATAACCGCAATGGCTGTCGGTGATGGCAGCGGCACCCTTCCCGCCCCGAAACCGGAAAACACAAAACTGGTTAATGAACAGTATCGCGGCTCACTGAATCAGTTATTTACTGACCCGGCAAATCCTCATCATCTGATTGCAGAACTGATTATCCCAGAGCAACACGGCGGGTGGTGGATACGGGAAGTTGCCTTATTTGATAACGACGGCGATATGATCGCCGCCGGAAACTGCCCTGAGAGTTATAAACCCAAATTACAGGAAGGCAGCGGGAGAACACAAATTTTCCGTATGGTTCTGATCATCAGTAATACCGCAACCATTCCCCTCAAAACCAATCCTTCTGTTGTGCTGGCAACCCATAAATATGTCACCGAAACACTCGATAAGAAAATAAAGACGATCCAGAGTAGCTGTTCCCGGGATTATCAGCCCAAAGGCAATTACGCATTAAAAAACAGCAGTTATACAAAGACAGAATCGGATTCCCGCTGGCAGCCGAAAGGTCGTTATCAACCCGCCGGTGATTATCTGAAAACCGGCACCTGTTATACAAAAACAGAATCAGACTCCCGCTGGCAGCCGAAAGGCCGTTATCAGCCCGCCGGTGATTATCTGAAAACCGGCACCTGTTATACAAAAACAGAATCAGACCAGCGATACCAGCAGGCGGGATATTATCAGCCTTACGGGCATAGCTATTCAAAAGCAGCGTCCGATGAAAGATATATCTCTTCAGAGACCAATATTATTACCAATATTCGGGTCGGTTCCCGTGTATACCTGGGTCCGCTTAACAGCCCTGCACATGTTTACGCTGACCGTATTCCGCAGGGTGCGGTATTAATCGGTGCTTATACAGACGGTGATAACCGGATCACCGGCGTACATTATGCCTATCTGCAATATCAGATAGACACTCTCTGGTGCCTTTTTGAGTAAGGAATAATAAAATGAAAAATAAAGGAAAATTCACCCGCTACACCCCGGAAAAACCCGTTCATATCCGGGCAACACATTTGAGAAATGAACAAAATATTGACTGGCAAACCGTTGTCCGAAATGCAGGAAATACAAGTAATCAATACTACGTATTAACGGATGATGACGGACATATCCGTTCTGTAAACACAGATATCAGTACATTAACACCGATAAATATGACCTTGTGGGAAATACCAGAATCAGAATTACCCGCTGATTTCACAATATCATGGTCAGAAATGACCATCATCAACGGAGTTTTAACACATAACCACCACGTGAAGGCCGAGCGGGAAAAACAACGTTTGCTTTCAGAAGCAAAAAATAAAATCACCGTATTGCAGTATGCCGTGGATTTAGGTATCGCGACTGAGGATGAGTTAGCACAGTTGGATAAGTGGAAGGAGTATGTGGTGATGATGGGGCGGAGTAGCCTCTAATCTATGATATTTAGTATATTATTATAAATAAGGGGCTTTCACCCCCTTTATATATTATTACTTTGGTTTCTTCTGCTCTTCTTTCTGCTCCTGGAAAGATTCAGAAACAAATCTTAATGGTGGAGGTGCTGGCTTAACTGGCTTGTTTGGTGTGGTAGGTGCAGAACTACCTTTATTATTGTTTTTATCTTGACTACTGCCTTTATTTTCTTCGCTCATCATTAATACCTATGAATTATTTATTAAATACAATTGTTTGTGTATTTGAATCATAATCTCACCTAATCTAGCATCTTCAATTAAAATACTTTTTCTTGGTGATGTAAGATCCAAATCAGCTAATATAAAATATCCACTAAATACAATAAACCCTACTAAGCTAATCCACAATTTAAGCATGGATTTCTTTACTGTATCCATTCTTTCCTTATTCAAAGCTTCATTTATATCAATCGCATCTCCCATTACTGTAGTAATATATTCATCTAATTCATCCTGTACACTATTAACATGTAACTTCTCTTCATTATTTAAATTATACAGCTCAATTTCTTTTCCATATACACTGAGTTCCTTCCTATACTCAGTTAGCTCCCTACATGTTGGAATTTTCGCATAATCATATCTTTTTAATAAAACCGAAGCGGAAAAAAATACAGAATGAAATAAATAAAAACAGAAAACAACAAGTAAAGACAGATAAAAAAACCAATCTAAAATACCCATCTCACGAAACCCTGTAGATTTCAATATATAGAACAATGCAATAAAAACACCCATATATATAGATATATTTATCTGGATTCTCGATATTATACGATCTCTTTCATCCAGGGATTTATAATAAACACTCTCATATATTTTATATAAATCTTTCATACTCAATCTCTATAGTGATTATAAGACGCTATAGTATTTGCTATAAAATATTTTTCAGTGATTACCCTCAAATTTTTCATACAAAGTGAACCATTATTTACTTGTGGAAGTTGATATAACTTATCCAATAGCAAGTAAAAATAACTAAAAAATTTTTGATGAAAATTAAAGAACTAATCGTCCTCTACTCATATACCTCCACATAAAAATAAGCTTATTGCCTGTGCCATACCCCCCGTTCTGTATAAATAACAGTCCTTATCTCATCAGTAGCAAAACAAACCAAACGCAACACACATTCAATAAAATTATATATTTCATTATGGAATTTATTATCACGGTAAAATGCAAATCAAGTCTCATATCACTAAAATCATCACAAAAACAACACAGCCAATTGATTTATAATTATTTTTTATAAAAACAAGTGACTAAAATAAGTACTATATCTCTATGAAAATAATTTTTTAACAAAAAACACATATCACAAGGTGACGATTCCATAAAAATTAATGTATTATTTCAGGCATT
>JBEBOQ010000237.1:0-3179 GCA_040396375.1 Achromobacter xylosoxidans | reverse complement strand
GCATCGTGGACCTGGTGTCCACCGGCGGCACGCTGCGCGCCAACGACCTGGTCGCCGTCGAAGACATCATGCCGATCTCATCGCGCCTGATCGTCAACCAGGCAGCCCTGAAGACCCGCGGCGAACGCCTGCAACCGCTGCTGGACGCCTTCGAAAGAGCTGCCAACCGCAACGCCTGATCCCCGCCCGCCGCGCCCCGCGCGGCGGCCGCCACCTGCTTGAACCATGACGCCATGGCCCTGATCAATCGTCTCGACTCCCGCGATCCCGGATTCCAATCCGCCCTGACCAAACTGTTGGCCTTTGAAGCCACCGAGGACGAGTCCATCGACCGCGCCGCGGCCGGCATCCTGGCCGACGTGCGCGCCCGCGGCGACGCCGCGCTGGTGGAATACACCCAGCGCTTCGACCGCATGCCGCACGCGTCCGCGGACACGCTCGAAATCCCCAAGGCCGACTGGCATGCGGCCCTGGCCGCGCTGCCCGCCGCCCAGCGCGACGCGCTGCAGGCCGCCGCCGAGCGCGTGCGCCGCTACCACGAGCGCCAGCGCGCCGAGACCTGGACCTACACCGAGGCCGACGGCACGGTGCTGGGCCAGCAGGTCACTCCGCTGGACCGCGTCGGCCTGTACGTGCCGGGCGGCAAGGCCGCGTATCCGTCGTCGGTGCTGATGAACGCCATCCCGGCCAAGGTCGCGGGCGTGCAGGAACTGGTCATGGTCACGCCCACGCCCGACGGCGTGCGCAACCCCATCGTGCTGGCCGCCGCCGCCATCGGCGGCGTCGACCGCGTGTTCGCCATCGGCGGCGCGCAGGCCGTGGGCGCGCTGGCCTACGGCACCGCCACCGTGCCGGCCGTGGACAAGATCGTCGGCCCGGGCAACGCCTACGTCGCCGCCGCCAAGCGCCGCGTGTTCGGCGTGGTCGGCATCGACATGATCGCCGGCCCCAGCGAAATCCTGGTCATCTGCGACGGCAAGACGCCGGCCGACTGGATCGCCATGGACCTGTTCTCGCAGGCCGAACACGACGAACTGGCCCAATCCATCCTGCTGTGCCCGGACGCCGCCTTCATCGCCGAGGTCGAGGCCGCCATCGCGCGCCTGCTGCCGACCATGCCGCGCGCCGACATCCTGCGCACCAGCCTGGCCAACCGCGGCGCGCTGATCCAGGTGCGCGACCTGGACGAAGCCTGCCGCATCGCCAACGACATCGCCCCGGAGCACCTGGAAATCTCCACCGAGCAACCGGAAATCTGGACCGCCAGGATCCGCCACGCGGGCGCCATCTTCATGGGCCGCTTCAGCTCGGAAGCCCTGGGCGACTACTGCGCCGGCCCGAACCACGTGCTGCCCACTTCCCGCACGGCGCGCTTCTCGTCGCCGCTGGGCGTGTACGACTTCCAGAAGCGTTCCAGCCTGATCCAGGTCTCGCACCAGGGCGCCCAGACGCTCGGCCGCATCGCCGCCGAACTGGCGCTGGGCGAAGGCCTGCAGGCCCACGCCGCCAGCGCCCAGTACCGGATCGACAAGCCATGAGCGCCGTCGCCGGCCGCATCGCCGGCACGGTCCGGCCTGATATCCGTGAACTGGCCGCCTACCCCGTGGCGCATGCCGATGGCTGCATCAAGCTGGACGCCATGGAATGCCCCTACGAACTGCCGGAAGCGGTTCGCGACGACCTGGCCCGCACGCTGCGCGACACCCCGCTGAACCGCTACCCGGCTGCCGACCTGTCCGAACTGCAGCAAGCCGTCAAAACGGCTTTCGGCGTGCCGCCGGACGCCGGCGTGCTGTTCGGCAACGGCTCGGACGAGCTCATCCACATCGTGGTGCAGGCCTGCTGCAACCCGGGCGACGTGGTGCTATCGCCGTGGCCGTCGTTCGTCTATTTCGACATGGCGGCGCGCTTTGACCACGCCCGCTTCGTCGGCGTGCCGCTGGCCAGTGACCTGTCCCTGGATCTTCCCGCCATGCTGGCCGCCCTGCGCGAACACCAGCCCAAGGTGGTGTTCCTGGCCGTGCCCAACAACCCCACCGGCGGCGCCTGGTCCGATGCGGACATCGCCGCCATCATCGCCGCGGCGCCGGGGCTGGTGGTGCTGGACGAGGCCTACCAGCCGTTCACCGACCGCAGCTGGATGCCGCAAGTGCTGGCCGCGCCCAACGTGGTGGTGATGCGTACCGTGTCCAAGATCGGGCTGGCGGGCCTGCGTTTCGGCTACCTGGCCGGGCACCCCGACTGGATCGCCGAGCTCAACAAGGTGCGTCCGCCCTACAACCTGGACGTGCTGACTCAGGCCGCGCTGCTGACGGTACTGCGGCACAAGCCCGTGCTGGACGAACAGGCCGCGCGTCTGCGCGCCGACCGCGAACCGCTGGCCGCCGCCCTGGCCGCGCTGCCGGGCGTCAGGGTATTCCCTTCCGCCGCCAACTTCGTACTCGCCCGCTTTTCCGGCAAGCTGGACGGCAACGCCGTGCATCTTGCCCTGAAAACGCGCAAAATATTGGTTCGTAACTTCTCCAACGCCCATCCGCTCCTGGCCGACTGCCTCCGCATCTCGGTGGGCACCCCGGCCGAGAACGCCGCTTTGCTATCGGCACTGCAAGACATCCTGAGTGCCTAATCGAGTCCTGACATGCGTACCGCAGAGATCACCCGCAACACCAACGAAACCCGCATCCGCGTGGCCATCAACCTGGATGGCACCGGCAAGCAGACGATCGACACGGGCGTGCCCTTCCTGGACCACATGCTGGACCAGATCGCGCGCCACGGCCTGATCGACCTCGACATCAAGGCCGAGGGCGACCTGCACATCGATGCGCATCACACGGTGGAAGACGTGGGCATCACCCTGGGCATGGCCATCGCCAAGGCGGTGGGCACCAAGGCCGGACTGCGCCGCTACGGCCACGCCTACGTGCCGCTGGACGAAGCGCTGTCGCGCGTGGTGGTGGATTTTTCGGGCCGTCCCGGCCTGGAATACCACATCCCCTTCACGCGTTCGCACATCGGCGCCTTCGACGTCGACCTGACCCGCGAATTCTTCCAGGGCCTGGTCAACCACGCCCTGATCACGCTGCATATCGACAACCTGCGCGGCACCAATTCGCACCATCAGTGCGAAACGGTCTTCAAGGCCTGTGGCCGCGCGCTGCGCATGGCCATCGAAGTCG
>JBEBOQ010000236.1:0-3248 GCA_040396375.1 Achromobacter xylosoxidans | reverse complement strand
TGCACCAGGAATACGGGGGCGTGGTGCCTGAACTCGCCTCGCGCGACCATATCCGGCGCGTGGTGCCGCTGACCCGCCAGGTGCTCGAAGAAGCCGGCCTGGCAATGTCCGACATCGATGCGGTCGCTTACACGGCGGGCCCTGGCTTGGCCGGCGCGCTGCTGGTGGGCGCCAGCGTGGCGCAGTCGTTTGCCTGGTCGCGGCATCTGCCCGCCATCCCCATCCATCACCTGGAAGGCCACCTGTTGTCGCCGATGCTGGCGGACCCGCGGCCCGAATTTCCCTTCGTGGCCCTGCTGGTATCCGGCGGCCATACGCAACTGATGCGGGTTGACGGGGTAGGCCGCTACGAATTGCTGGGCGAAACCCTGGACGACGCCGCTGGCGAAGCCTTCGACAAGTCAGCCAAGCTGATGGGCCTGGGTTATCCCGGCGGCCCGGCGCTGGCGCGGCTGGCCGACAGGGGCGATGCGACGCGCTTTGACCTGCCGCGGCCCATGTTGCACAGCGGCGACCTGGATTTCAGCTTCAGCGGCCTGAAAACCGCCGTGCTGACGAGAGTCAAGACGGCCGAGCAGCAGGCCGGTGGCCTGGACGAACAGACTCGCGCCGACCTGGCGGCGGCCACCCAGGCCGCGATTGTGGACGTGCTGGCCGCCAAGTCCATCCGCGCCCTGAAGCAGACCGGTTTGCGCAGGCTTGTCGTGGCAGGCGGGGTGGGGGCCAATCAGTTGTTGCGGGCCAAGCTGGCTGCGGCCCTCAAGCCCCTCAAGGCGCAGGCCTATTTCCCACCATTGGCGTTGTGCACCGACAACGGCGCCATGATCGCCTTCGCGGCGTCCGAACGGGTCAAGGCGGGGCTGGTGACGCTGGACCCGGACGCGCACGGCTTCACCATCCGGCCACGCTGGGACTTGGCCGATATCGCCTGAGGCGGGTATTTAGGGGGAAGGGACGCCCGGCGGCTGGTGCGCCGGGCAGCGTATCCGCCGGGTTCAGGCGATCGGAGTGCCGGCCGCCGGAGCGCCGGCCGCAGCGCTTATTTCTTCTTGCCGCCGCCGATGCGGCTTTCGGTGCCTTGCACGAGGCGCGTGATGTTGGCGCGGTGGCGGTAGAACAACAGCACGCCGATGATCGCCAGCGCGACGCCCAGGGCGGGCTGGGCATACCAGGCCATGCCTGAGCCGAACACGTAATAGACCGGGGCGAAAAAGGCCGCCACCAGCGACGCCAGCGACGAGTAGCGGAAAAAGACGGCGATGATGAGCCAGGTGGCGGCGGTGGCGACCGCCAGCCAGGGCTGGATCGCCACCAGCACGCCCAGCGCGGTGGCTACACCCTTGCCGCCCTTGAAGCCCAGGAAAATCGGGTACAGATGGCCCAGGAAGGCCGCCACGACAACCGCCGCCAGCGCCCAGGGGGCGATGCCGGGGGCCAGCTTTTCGGCCAGCCACACGGCGAACCATCCCTTGGCGGCGTCGCCCAGCAGGGTCAGCGCGGCGGCGGTCTTGTTGCCGGTGCGCAGCACATTGGTGGCGCCGGGGTTCTTCGAACCGTAGCTGCGGGGGTCCTGCAGCCCCATGAGCTTGCTGACCACCACGGCGAACGGCACGGAGCCGATCAGGTAGGCCAGCAGGATGAGCGCCGCGGTGAACGCCAGGGAGGGTTCGGTGATCGCCATAGGGGTAGGAGGTCCGTTGTCGTTGTGTTGTTGTGGATCTTGATGGCTGCGGATTCTACCTCGGCCGCAAGTCGCACCGGCTACGGGTTATCGAGCGGCCAATCCGGGACAGATTGGCGCACGGGCATCCGGGCGAGCGCTGCGGACGGTACAATCCAGCCGGTTCACCCGCGTTTTATTTTCTTTCGGATGCACAATGCGAATTCTGGTTTCGAACGATGATGGTTATTCGGCCCCTGGCCTCGAGGCGCTGGTCGAGGCGCTGCAAGGCCTGGGCGATCTCACCGTCGTCGCGCCGGAGACCAACCATAGCGGCGCCTCCAATTCGCTGACGCTGAACCGGCCACTGTCGGTGCGCACCGCCTCCAACGGCTTCATCGCCGTCAACGGCACGCCCTCCGATTGCGTGCACGTGGCGCTTACGGGCCTCATGGATACGCGGCCGGACCTGGTGGTGTCCGGCATCAACAACGGAGCCAACATGGGCGACGACACGCTGTATTCGGGCACCGTGGCCGCCGCCAGCGAAGGATATCTGTTCGGCATCCCCGCCATTGCTTTTTCGCTGGCTGAAAAGGGTTGGGCGCACATCGATTCCGCTGCGCGCGCCGCGCGCCTCGTGGTCGAGCGTCACCTTGCCCAGCCGCTGGCTGCGCCGGTGCTGCTGAACGTCAATATTCCCAGCCGCCGCTTCGAAGACATGCACGGCTTTGCGGTGACGCGCCTGGGCAAGCGCCATCCGTCGCAGCCCGTTGTGCGCACGACCACGCCCTATGGCGATACCGTCTATTGGATCGGACCCGTGGGCATGGCTGCCGATGCGGCGCCAGGCACGGACTTTCACGCTGTCGAGCAAGGCACGGTGTCGGTCACGCCGCTGCGCCTGGACCTGACCCAGCACAGCCAGCTCGACGAGATCCGTACCTGGGCGGAGCCGCTATGCGCAAACGCGTAAGCCAACCAGATGTGAGCCAACCCGTGCCCGGGCGCACCGGACCGGTGCGCTACGACTCGGGCAGGCTCAGCCCTGGCGTCACGCCGGCCAACAGCAACACCCGCATTTCCGCGGCCACGCTGCAACGCCAGACACAGGCCCCCGCGCCCGCGTCCGGCAGCAATCTGGGTTTGAACTCCGACCGCCTGCGCCAGGCCATGGTGGAACGCCTGCGGGCGCAGGGCATTACCGATGAACGCGTGCTCAACGCCATGGGCGCCGTGCCGCGTCACCTGTTCGTCGACGAGGCGCTCGCCAGTCGTGCCTACGAAGACGCGGCGCTGCCCATCGGCCATTCGCAGACCATCTCGCAGCCCTGGGTTGTGGCGCGCATGATCGCCGCGGCCTGCGACGACCGCACGCCCACCCGCGTGCTGGAAGTCGGCGCGGGTTGCGGATACCAGGCCGCGGTGCTTGCGCAGTTCGTGCGCGAGGTCCATACCATCGAACGCATCCGCGGCCTGTACGAGCTCGCGCGCGAGCATCTGCGCGCCTTGCGGCTGACTACGAGGATTCGTTTGATCTACGGCGACGGCATGCTGGGCCTGCCCGGCGTGGCGCCGTTCGATGCTA
>JBEBOQ010000235.1:0-3313 GCA_040396375.1 Achromobacter xylosoxidans | reverse complement strand
CCTTCTCCATGAACTCGCCGACCTTGGCGATGCCGCCGTTGGCTTGCAGTTCTTCGAGCATCTGCAGGCAAGCTTCGTTGGCGCCGCCGTGAGCCGGGCCCCACAGGCAAGCCACGCCGGCCGAGATGGCGGCGAACGGGTTGGTGCCCGACGAACCGCACAGACGGACGGTCGAGGTCGACGCATTCTGTTCGTGGTCAGCGTGCAGGATGAAGATGCGGTCGAGCGCGCGCTCGACGACTTCGTTCACCTTGTACTCTTCGCACGGCGTGGCGAACATCATGCGCAGGAAGTTGCCCGTGTAGGACAGGTCGTTCTGCGGGTAGATGAACGGTTGGCCTTGCGAATACTTGTACGCCATCGCAACCAGCGTCGGCATCTTGGCGATCAGGCGGATAGCCGAGATGTGACGATGCTGGGGGTTCGTGATGTCGGTCGAGTCGTGATAGAACGCGGACAGCGCGCCCACCAGGCCCGTCAGGACGGCCATCGGGTGGGCGTCGCGGCGGAAACCACGCAGGAAGAAATGCAGCTGCTCGTTCACCATCGTGTGATGGGTCACTTGCGAATCGAAATCGGCCTTCTGGTCCTTGTTGGGCAGTTCGCCGTTCAGGATCAGGTAGCAGATGTCCATGAAGTCGCAATTGACGGCCAGCTGCTCGATGGGGTAGCCGCGGTACAGCAGTTCGCCCTTGTCGCCGTCGATGTACGTGATGCCCGATTCGCAGGCAGCGGTGGACATGAAGCCGGGGTCAAACGTGAACATGCCCGTCTGGCCGTACAGCTTGCGGATGTCGATCACATCCGGACCGACCGTGCCCTTGTAGACAGGGAACTCAATGGGTGCGCTGCCATCCGAGAAGGATAGAGTGGCTTTTTTGTCAGACAGGTTCATGTTTATTCCTCTCAATTAATCACAGTGCGCGCATCTGGCCAATAATGCCCCGAAGCCTGGGGGTGTCCAGGTCGCCTTCGAGTTCCTTGCGGGCCAACAGCAGGTCGAGAAGATCGTTGTCTCCCATCTCGAACAGCTGGGTCAATGCGGCCACATCATCGTCGGTAAGTTCCGCCTCGTAAGCGTCTAGGTACCGGGTAATGATCAAGTCGTTTTCGAGCAGGCCGCGGCGCGCCCGCCAACGCAGACGCGCCCGTTCCAGTTCAGTAAGCCTGCTCATCTTTACACCTAAAAAAACGCCCCCACGCCGCACCCGCTATCTGGGCTTGCTGCCCCCCAAGGGGGCGTTCTTGCCTTGGGACGGCCCGGCGGTAAAAAACGTCCCCCCACGCCGCACCCGCTACGCGGGCTTGCTGCCCCCAGAGGGGGTGTTTTTGCCTTGGGACGGCCCGGCGGCAAAAAACGCCGCCGAAGGCAAAAATGCGCTTGTTCAAAACTAGACCGTACGACGGACCATCAGTTCCTTGATTTTGCCAATCGCCTTGGTCGGGTTCAGTCCCTTGGGACAGACGTCGACGCAGTTCATGATGGTGTGGCAACGGAACAGGCGGTACGGATCGTCCAGGTTGTCCAGGCGGCTGCCGGTGGCTTCGTCGCGGCTGTCGGCGATGAAGCGGTAGGCTTGCAGCAGGCCGGCCGGGCCGACGAACTTGTCCGGATTCCACCAGAACGACGGGCAGGAAGTGGAACAGCACGCGCACAGGATGCACTCGTACAGGCCGTCCAGCTCTTCGCGCGCCTCGGGCGACTGCAGGCGCTCTTTTTCGGGCGGCGGCGTGTCGTTGATGAGGTACGGGCGAACCGAGTGGTACTGGTTGAAGAAGTGCGTCATGTCCACGATCAGGTCGCGGATCACGGGCAGGCCCGGCAGCGGGCGCAGCACGATGGGTTCCTTCAGCTCGCGAAGGTTGGTCGTGCAGGCCAGGCCGTTCTTGCCGTTGATGTTCATGGCGTCGGAACCGCACACGCCTTCACGGCACGAGCGGCGCAGGGCCAGGCTGTCATCGACGTCGTTCTTGATGCGCACCAGCGCATCGAGCAGCATCTTGTCGGTCGGCTGGAGTTCGACTTCCAGCTTCTGCATGTAGGGGCGCTCGTCCTTGTCCGGATCGTAGCGGTAGATTTCGAACTTGACGATTCTCTTGGTGCTCATAGTAGGCTCTATCCGGACTTAGAAGGTACGCGCCTTGGGCGGGAAGGACTCGACCGTCAGCGGCTTCATCTGCACGGGCTTGTAATCCAGGCGGCTGCCTTCGGAGTACCACAGCGTGTGCTTGAGCCAGTTCTCGTCGTCACGGGTCGGGTGATCGTCCAGCGCGTGGGCGCCGCGGCTTTCGGTGCGGTTGGCGGCCGACTTGATGGTGGCGCGGGCCACTTCGGTCATGTTGGCCAGTTCCAGCGCCTCGACGCGCGCGGTGTTGAACACCTTGGACTTGTCCTTGAAGTAGATGTTGTCGGCTTGCTTGGCCAGGTCTTCGATCTGGGTCACGCCTTCGTTCAGCAGCTCCAGCGTGCGGAACACGCCGCAGTGGCGCTGCATCGAGAAGCGGATGGCGTTGCCGATGTCCTGGGTCTTTTCGCCCGAGGTGCGCGATTCCAGCTTGTTGATGCGATCCATCGAGAATTCGACGGCCTGCTGCGGCACGGGCTGGTGCGCGTGCTGGCGTTCCGGATGCGAATTGACGATGTGGTTGCCGGTGGCGCGGCCGAACACGATCAGGTCCAGCAGCGAGTTGGTGCCCAGGCGGTTGGCGCCGTGCACCGACACCGCGGCGCATTCGCCGATGGCGTACAGGCCGTTGACGATCTTGTTCTCGCCGTTTTCGCGCGTCAGCACCTGGCCGTGGTAGTTGGCCGGGATGCCGCCCATCTGGTAGTGGATGGTCGGGACGACGGGGATCGGTTCCTTGATCGGGTCCACGTTGCCGAACTTGATGGCGATTTCGCGGATCGAGGGCAGGCGCTTGTTGATCACGTCGGCGCCCAGGTGGTCGAGCTTCAGGACCACGTAGCTGCCGTCCGGACCGCAGCCGCGGCCTTCCTTGATTTCCTGGTCCATCGAGCGCGACACGAAGTCACGCGGGGCCAGATCCTTCAGCGTGGGCGCATAGCGCTCCATGAAGCGTTCGCCATCCTTGTTCAGCAGGATGCCGCCTTCGCCGCGCACGCCTTCGGTGATCAGCACGCCGGCGCCGGCCACGCCGGTCGGGTGGAATTGCCAGAATTCCATGTCCTGCAGCGGGATGCCCGCGCGGGCGGCCATGCCCAGGCCGTCACCGGTGTTGATGAAGGCGTTGGTGGAAGCGGCCCAGATACGGCCGGCGCCGCCGGTGGCCAGCACCGTGGTCTTGGCTTCCA
>JBEBOQ010000234.1:0-3547 GCA_040396375.1 Achromobacter xylosoxidans | reverse complement strand
GCTAAAAATATCCAATTCTTCATGGAAATACGGTTCCCTGTATATTTACCGTGTATTGACTGTAACATAAGAGTCACAGTGAAAATTTAGGATGTTTACGAAAAACAGGGAGAGTATCTGCGGGTATGGTTAAACAAAAACAAAATGAAAAAAAAGAATACGAAAAAAGAGAAGGTGAAAATGTTTTTACAGATTAATCTGATAGAGGATGCCGTAACAGATTCATACAGAATAACAGGGGATATTCAGGTAATATAATAACCTGATGCTCCCTGTTATATATACCTAACCGGCAGGAATAATATTCTTTTTCTTTGTCAGTGTTTTCCGCACTATACGCCACACGAAAGTATTACCGGACAATATAATATTCAGGCGAAATTTATTTTTCCCTGGTTTTTTTATTAAAGTAAAATCAGATTTGTGGTAGCTGAAATCTTTGATATAAGACTTTAAATCAGAGTAAAGACCGGTGGCCAGCATGTTCCACATAAACTGAATCTGCAGGCTTAATACTTTAGCGCGGACTTTGCTGAAAACGGATGACTTATCCGATTTATTATAATTTTCAGCAATGTAAGAAAGGATTTTTTTCCATGCATCGAGATCACTGATATAATCTTTTTTCTTCCATTTTTTATTCATCAGTGACTCGCTGTGATAAATATAATTATACAAATATTCTTTAATATAAGAGAATGAGCCTTTATTCAGGCATTCAAGGATAAATAAAACATCTTCTCCCACAACCATGGATGAATCAAAAATTACATTATTCTTATCCAGAAATTCTTTTTTCAGCATTAAACAGCAAATATCAAAATAATCAAAGTTAAGAAAGTCAGTAATAACGGAATCTGTGTTATCATAGCATACTGATTGTGTCGTATGATTGTCGGAATGTATTTTTCTGAATAAACAGTAAGCGAAGTCCCGGTTATCCTGTGTGATTTTATTGACCAGAGTGCTGATAAAACCCGGTTCATATGTGTCATCACTGTCCAGAAAGCAGATATAACATCCGGAGGCTGCTTTAATACCTTCATTGCGTGCGGAAGAAACACCGCCGTTTCGTTTCCTGATATACCGGATGTGCTCATATCTGTCCATATAACCCCGGCAGATGGAGGCTGTGTTATCTGACGAACCATCATCAATAATGATTATTTCAACCGCCGGGTATGTCTGTCTTATCACACTGTCCAGTGAGCGGCCGATAAATTTTTCAGCATTGTATGCTGGTATGATAACCGAGACTAAAGCGTTACTGCTCATATAATCAACTCTTAGTATATTACTGGTTATTCAGTCACAAATGTTTTTATATGTCTGATGTTGATGTAAAAATAACTCCCGTAACGAAATAAACCATTTCCGCTCTGTCCTGTCAATCGTTAATGGCGGGTGACAGTATACCTGAAGTGACAGGCCGGCATGCAGTATCCGGTCTGTCCGGTGGTTTATGACTGACCGGGATATTGCTGCTTATTTATTCTTGTCAAAATAAGAAGAGAACGGAATTGCAGAGCCGTCAGTTGAAAGTATCCGATCATGCTGCTTATCCTGTTCGACAATTGACGGGTCTAATGAATAGCCAAAGAGTTCAGATAAAATATATTTGTTCATCAACCCGCTGAGCCATCCATTTTTATTGCGGTATTTTTCAATAAATTCACAGTTATAAGACGGATTCCCTGATTTATATAAAAATGGAATCAGGAATTGCTCCGCACCTTTGGAAAAGCCATGGCCTTTGCCGACAATTTCTCCGTGATCAGAAGTATAGATAAAGATATAATCATCTGTAACTGATGTCACTTCATTATAAAGCCGGCCAATAACATTATCGGTATGACGGATGGTCAGATCATAGTCGCCGGCGTCATTCAGTTGTTGTTTTTCTGTGTCTGTATAGTTTGTATAGGGCATGTGATTACCCCATAAATGCAGAATAATAAATTTATATTCATCCGGTTCAGCTAATGCCTGTTTTAATAACTCAGGTAGTTTCATGTCATTGTTCTCTTCCACAATGACAGTATTATTTCTTTGGGCAAGATAGCCATATTTTGAACCGTTAACGCCTACCAGGGACTGAGCACCCAGCCAGTAGGTTTTATATCCCTGATCCTGTGCTATTTCTATAACCGATTTTTGGCGGAATAAATTTTCTTCGCTTTCCGGTGTGTAAAATGAAAGCGATAATGAAATGGAGTTTCGTGTTATCGGAGAAGATGAATGTACTTTCTCTGTAACACAGGCATTGTCACCCCGAAAAATGCGTTCCATCTCAGGTGTTGTTTCTTTGGAATACCCGTAGATATGATACCTGGACGGAGATGATGATTCCCCGATGATAAAAATGATGATTTTATTCTGAGGTTTTCCGGCAGATACCAGTACCTGGTTTAGTTTCCGGTCAGGATAATTCTCCGCATACTTATCATGGCTGAGGGAAACGGCAGAAAGATACATAATATTTCCGGTGACAACAGGAAACTTCTCCCGGAGGTATACACCCAATTCATAAGGGTCTTCCCTGAAGTTTACGTATAGATTGCGATACTCCGGGATGACCTCTCTGAGCAGAGAAATCGTCAGAAAGCTGAAAACGACCAGCGGGGATAATTTAAACCAGCGGGGAAGACTGAGTTTTTTTCTCCGGAAGCAGATGAAAATTAATACACTTATGCACAGGGCCGGGGATATGATGGAGTATAAGTAGTGCCCCAGCATCAGTGTTGCTTCAGAGTTGTTTGTTTCCAGAGCTGAATCGAGAACACCAGCAGAAATGCGTTCGTGGAATTCGGTAAAATAACCGACTTCGAGTGAAAATACCAGGGTAATAATAAATCCCGCAGTGGCAGGCAGCCAGTGCTTACTATTCAGAAGTATAATGGTACATAAAACCAAAAATAGTGTGGCTAAATGCGGAGCTGATGAATCACGCTGATACAAAAATGTATTGGTGAGATAACTTAGCAGCATGATAGTAACGAATAACAGAAGGTATTTATATTTTTTCAGCATCAGGTCAATGGCCAATATTAAGAATAGTATTAAATTTTTTTATCAGCACTAAATGCTAAAGGATATCCCGCAGGAATACAATGTTTGTAAAAACAGCGTTCTTCATTTTTCGTTAATAAAAATTTTCATCAGAAATTTATATTGTCAATATCCTTAAAGGAGGCAGTTAATATTTTTTTATATCGACCTGCTGGCTTAGGCTGGTTTACAGATGCCGTGCCGCCGGGGTTCGCTGCAGGTCCCTGCAATATGTTGCAGTACAGCCTGCAAAAAGGGGAAATTGAGATTGTTTTCCCTGAAATTATCGCCGATCCTTTCTGTTATTACACACTGACACCGGCCGGAATTCAGAAATCCACCGCGCATCACGCATTTGAATCCCGGCTTTTCAGTCAGGGAAATACAGTCCGCTGAAGGAGGTATTATGTGGAATATACACCCGACACGCAGCCGTTATACATTGCTGGCTCAGTATCTGTCGCCGCTGGATGCCCGGATTGAGGCCGGTTTACTGCAA
>JBEBOQ010000233.1:0-3624 GCA_040396375.1 Achromobacter xylosoxidans | reverse complement strand
CGTAGCCTGGCCTTATGAATTTGTGAGAGCTTAGCAAAGCAAGCGTGGATTTTGCCCTTGCTGCGAGTAATTTAGGAAATGCCTTACTAAACTGGGCCGCTTAGTGGAAAAGAGACCGCGGTTGTGCCGCGTTCAGGCCAAATGGGCGCTTCGGCCTGGACGTGGGGCAGGGCGTTCAGCGCCGCGCGGCGGCCGCAATGGCGCGTCCTACGTAATCGATGTTGCCATCCGTCAGGCCGGCCACGCACAACCGGCCGGACTTCAGCAGGTAGACGGCATGTTCCTGGCGTAGCGCTTCGACTTGCAGAGGGTTAAGCCGCAGGTAGCTGAATAGCCCTTGCTGCTGTTCGATGTATTGCCAGGCGTCGGCCTCGCCGGTCAGTTGTGCCAGGGTGGCGGACAGGCGTGTGCGCAAGCCGGCTAGCCGCTTACGCATCTGCTCCAACTCTTCGGCCCAGAGTCGCCGCAGCTCGGTATCGTTCAAGACGCAGGCAATGAGCGCGGCGCCGAACGTGGGAGGGGTCGAGTAGTTGCCGCGGATCAGGGATTTGACCTGGCCCAGTGCCCGGTCGGCGGCGGCGGCATCATGGCAAACGATATGCAAAGCGCCGCAACGTTCGCCATACAGAGAGAAGTTCTTCGAGAAGGAGCTGGCGACCAGGCACTCCAGGCCGGCGCGCGCCATCATCCGGATGGGCGCCGCATCTGCTTCCAGGCCTTGGCCGAATCCCTGATACGCCAGATCGAAGAAGGGTATCAAGCCCTGGCGCTCGAACAGCCCTGTCAAAGCTTCCCACTGCTCCGAGGATAGGTCCACTCCAGTGGGATTGTGGCAACTGGCGTGCAGTACGACGATGGAGCCCTTCGGCAAGGCCTGCAGCGCGGCCTGCATCTGCGCGAAGCGCACGGTGGCGGTCGCGGCATCGTAGTAGGGATACTCATGTACGGCGAATCCCGCTTGACGGAAGATCTGGCCGTGGTTTTCCCAGGTTGGATCGCTGACCCAGATGGCGGCTTCAGGGCAGGTACGGCGCAGCAGGTCCGCACCCACTTTCAAGGCACCGGTCCCGCCCACGCTTTGCACGGTCACGACGCGCTCCGGTTCCGGGCCATTCGTGCCGAAGACGAGGGATCTGGCGGCGTCGCGATACGCCGCCGATCCGGGAATGGGCAGATAGGGGTGCGGCGTGCCCGCCTGCGCGAGCATGTCGCGAGCCTGGCGCACGGCGTGCATCACCGGAATATTGCCATTCTCGTCGAAGTAGGTGCCGATACTGAGGCTGACCTTATTGTGGGTTGGGTCGTTCTGGAATGCTTCAACCAGCGCGAAGATCGCGTCGCCGCTTACCGCGGGCAGGGGAGAAAAAAGCGACTGCATGGAACTGCCTCATGAAGAAGAGAGCGGCCACGATCAGGCCGGGATTTCAGCGTGATGCTTGTATCTGTACCGCCAGCGTGCCGATGTCTTCGATCGTGGCACTGACTTCGTCGCCGATCTTCAAGAACGTGCCCTGTGGCGCGCCCACGCCGGCGGGCGTGCCAGTCAGTACCAGATCGCCGGGCTCCAGCGTCATGATGCGGCTCAGGGTCACCAGCTGTTCCCGGATGTCGAACACCATGCCGCTGGTGCGGGCATCCTGTTTGATCTGACCGTTGACACTGAGCTTGAGGCCCAGGTCCATGGGGTCGCGGATGAATGCAGAGGGCACCAGCCTGGGACCTAGCGGGCAGCTCGTGTCATGGGCTTTGCCGGCCACCCAGTCCAGCTTGTAGAAGGTGTCGGGCGCTTTGTTGAGATCGCGTGCCGACATGTCCACGGCAACGGTATAGGCGGCGACATGTTCCAGTGCATTTTCCAGGCTCACATTCCTGGCGGTCTTGCCGATAACCAGTGCAAGTTCGATCTCCCAGTCCAGGCGCTGGCAATCGATAGGCATGCGCACCGTGGGACCTTCTCCAACCACGGCCTGGCGCGGCGGTTTGAGAAAAAAGAACAGGCGCTGCGCCGACTTGTTCGCCGCGTCAGGAACATTCATCTCGGCCAGATGGTCGTGGTAGTTGGCGCCGGCGCAAAGCACCTTGCCTGGGTACTGCAGCGGGGCCAGGTGCCGTACCGTCCCGGCGACCTCGTGGCCCGCGAGCGCCGCCCGGCGGGCGGCCGCCTGTTCAAGCAGCGCCAGCGAGCGCGGCCAGTCTTCGAAGAGGTCCCGGACCGACGTGTCCAGAGCCGGCAGGTCCAGTAATTTGGCACAGGCGGCCAATGGGTAGTTCCTGCCGTCGATTTCCAGGCAGGCGACGGGGCGAGCGGCAATGTCGAGAGTGGTCAATGCAAACATGGGGTGAAGATCCGACGATAGGGAAGGATTGGAGGGCGCGATGAGGTTCAGTCGACTATGAAGCCGGACTGGACCACCGTATCGCGCCACTGCTCGAGTTGCTCGCGTGCCAGCGCATCGACGGCTTGCGGCGTGCCGCCCGCCGGACGCATGCCGAGTTCCGCGACGCGTCGTGCTACGTCGGGCAGCGCGAGGATGTCATTTACTGCTGCGTTCAGTTTGTGGACGACCGGCTCGGGCGTGCCGGCCGGCGCGTAGAGTCCAGCCCAGCCGGAGGTTTCCAGTTCGCCCAGGCCCAGCTCGCGCATGGTTGGCGTTTGCGGCAGGGCGGGTTCGCGCTGCGCGCTGAAGGTCGCCAGCACGCGCAGCTTGCCGGCTTGGGCCAGCGGCACCACTTCGCCAGCGTCCATCACGATGGCGTTGATGTGGCCCCCCAGCAGCGCGGTAACTGCGTCCTTGCCGCCTTTGAACGCGATGTGCTCCAGAGGCGTGCCCAGTCGTTTGGCCAACGATACGCCCAGGAAATGCTGCAGGCTGCCCGTGCCAGACGTGCCGTAGAACGTTTTGTCGGGATGCTGTCTGGTCCAGGCGCGGAATTCCTCGAACGAGGCGATGGGACTATCGGCCGCGACGGCGAGCACGATGTCCCAGCTCACCAATTGCGTCACCGGCTTGAGATCGGTAAAGGGGTCGTAGCTCAGCTGGCGGAACAGATGCGGATAGAGAAAGATCGCCACGCCGGGCGCGACCAGCAGGTTGTTGCCGTCCGGAACCGCGCCCTTGACCGCCTGAATGGCGATGCGCGTCTGCGCGCCAGGGCGGTTTTCCACCACTACGGGCCGCTCCAGATAGCTGGGAAGTTTTTCCGCCACGATTCTGGCGATGGTGTCAAAGGAGCCGCCGGCGGGCAGGCCCACGACCAGCTTGGCCGGCTGCTGTTGCGCATGACTCGAGGCAGCCATGAGCAGGCCGGCCAGCGCAAGATACTTGAGTCGGGTGATAAAGGAGGACCCGCCAGGCACGGCATTCTTCATCTTGTCTCCACGGTCTTTTTATATGGGTTGACCCTGGCCGGGATTTTAGGCGGCTGGTGAAAACCGTCTAATGAAGAATAGTCATCGGGTGAAAGTAAAGAGGAATGTCAGAAACTGGAAGCGCGGGCGTCGACACCGCGGAGCGATCTCCGCGGCTGCCGTGTGGACAACGTTTGTCGCGCTTCATGCGCGAATCTCGATCAACCAGGGTAATAGCCCTGTCGGATATCGTTTTCACGGGCGAGCGGTGAACG
>JBEBOQ010000232.1:0-3654 GCA_040396375.1 Achromobacter xylosoxidans | reverse complement strand
GACAGGAAAAGTCCTTGTTGCAGCTGGACTGGTTGATCGTGCGCTTGCGGCCGAATTCGGTTTCCAGCGGCTCCACCGACAGGCAGTGCGACTTCTGCGAACAGTCGCCGCAGCCCTCGCACACGCGCTCGTTGATGACCACCCGGCGGGCCGGGTCGGGATACGCATTGCGCTTGCGACGGCGACGCTTCTCCGTGGCACAGGTCTGGTCGTAGATCAGCACCGACACGCCGGGGTGTTCGCGCAGTTCGCGCATCACCGCATCCAGCTCGTCGCGGTGCTTGACCGGCACGCCCGGCGCCAGGCCGGTCATGTCCTTGTATTTCTCGGGTTCGTCGGTCACCACCACGATCTTGTCGATGCCCTCGGCCGCCACCTGGCGGCTGATCATCGGCACGCTGATGGGGCCGTCCACCGGCTGCCCGCCTGTCATCGCCACCGCGTCGTTGAACAGGATCTTGTAGGTAATGGGCGCCTTGGCGGCCACGGCCGCGCGGATCGCCAAGAGGCCCGAGTGGAAATAGGTGCCGTCGCCCAGGTTGGCGAACACGTGTTTTTCTTCGGTGAACGGCGCCTGGCCCAGCCACGGCACGCCCTCGCCGCCCATCTGCGTGTACACCTGGGTATTGCGGCCCATCCAGGTCACCATGTAGTGACAGCCGATGCCCGCCATGCCGCGCGAGCCTTCCGGCAGGCGCGTGGACGTATTATGCGGACAGCCCGAACAGAACCAGGGCTTGCGGTCTTCGACCACGCGGGGCCGCGCCAGCGCCTGCTCGCGGTCGGCAATGAAGGCCAGCCGCGCCTCGATGCCGGCACGCACGTCCTGCGGCAGTTCAAAACGCAGCAACCGCGCGGCAATGGCCTTGGCCACCATCGCCGGCGAAAACTCGTAGTGCGCCGGCAGCAACCAATTGCCCTGCGGCACCGACCATTCGCCGCCGTCCTTGTCGTCGAACTTGCCCACCACGCGCGGAATCTTCTTGCCGCTGCCGATCCAGCTGAACAACTCTTCCTTCAGCTGGTATTCCAGCACCTGGCGCTTTTCCTCGACCACCAGGATCTCGTCCAGCCCTTCCGCGAAATGCGCCATGCCGGTCGATTCCAGCGGCCACACCATGCCGACCTTGAACAGCCGCAGGCCAATGCGTTGGCACACCGCTTCGGTCAGGCCCAGGTCGGACAGCGCCTGGCGCGTGTCCAGATACGCCTTGCCCGAGGTCATGATGCCAAAGCGCGCTTCGCGCCCCGGCACGTGCCACAGTTCCCGATTGAGTTTGTTGGCGCGGGCGTAGGCCAGCGCCGCATACAGCTTGTAGTCCAGCAGCCGCGCCTCTTGCTGCAGCGGCGTATCGGGCACGCGGATGTTCAGCCCGTCCGGCGGCAGGTGAAAGTCTTCCGGCAGCAGGATCTTCACGCGGTAGGGGTCCACGTCCACCGAGGCCGACACCTCGACGATATCGGTGATGCACTTCATGCCCACCCAGACCCCGGCGTAGCGGCTCATGGCCCAGCCGTGCAGGCCGAAGTCCAGCACCTCTTGCACGCTGGACGGAAACAGCGCCGGGATCATACAGGCCTTGAGAATGTGGTCGCTCTGGTGCGGCAGCGTTGACGACTTGGCCGGATGGTCGTCGCCCGCCACCACCAGCACGCCGCCATGCGGCGAGGTGCCGGCGGCGTTGGCGTGCTTGAACACGTCGCCGCAGCGGTCCACGCCCGGCCCCTTGCCGTACCACATGCCGAACACGCCGTCGTACTTGGCGCCCGGGAACAGGTTGACCTGCTGCGTGCCCCACACCGCGGTGGCCGCCAGGTCCTCGTTGATGCCCGGCTGGAACTCGACGTGGTGCGCCTTCAGGTACTTGGCCGCCTTCCACATGTTCTGGTCGACCCCGCCCAGCGGCGAGCCCCGGTAGCCCGACACGAACCCGGCCGTGTTCAGCCCCGCGCGCAGGTCGCGCAGCCGCTGCATCATCGGCAGGCGCACCAGGGCATGGATGCCGCTCATCCAGGCGCGGCCGCTTTCCAGGGTGTATTTGTCGTCCAGCTGGACGGATTCGAGCGCCGCGCGCAGCGCGGGCGTGAGGGGGGCATTCATGTCTACTCCGAGGGTCGTGGAACGCCCGCGGCGGCCAACGCACCACGCCCTCTTGAAGCGCATGCGGGCAAGCGGCGGGAGGTGAATTCCGGGCGCTCGATGCGCCTCTGTCCTACGGTTGTAACCGCTCGCCCCACCCCCGGCAATAGGGCGATGCGATAATTGCGGGCATGGACTTCGCCCCTCGCATCGTCGCCTGGCAGCGCCAGCACGGCCGCCACGATCTCCCCTGGCAGAACACCCGGGATCCCTACCGCATCTGGCTCTCCGAGATCATGCTGCAGCAGACGCAGGTGGCCACGGTGATCCCCTACTACGAACGCTTCCTGCAGCGCTTTCCCGACGTGGCCGCGCTGGCCGCCGCCGCCCAGGAAGACGTGATGCCCTACTGGGCCGGCCTGGGCTACTACGCCCGCGCCCGCAACCTGCACCGCTGTGCCCAGGAAATCGCGCGCGACTGGAACGGCCGCTTCCCGCCCACCGCCCAAGCCATCGCCACCCTGCCCGGCATCGGCCGATCCACCGCCGCCGCCATCGCCGCCTTCGCCTACGGCGAACGCTCGCCCATCCTGGACGGCAACGTCAAACGCGTCTTCACCCGCCACTTCGGCATCGCCGGCGACCCCGCCAAGCGCGAGGTCGAGCAACGCCTGTGGGCCCTGGCCGACGCCCAGGTCGACGCCGCCCCCGGCCTGGACATGGCCGCCTACACCCAAGGCCTGATGGACCTGGGCGCCACCCTCTGCACCCGCGGCAAACCCGCCTGCGACCGCTGCCCCGTCACCACCACCTGTATCGCGCGGCAGGAAGGCCGCCAAGCCGAACTGCCCACCCCCAAGGTCCGCAAAGCCATCCCCGAACGCGAAACCGGCATGCTAATCCTGCAGCACCAAGGCGCCTTCCTCCTGCAACAACGCCCCGAGCCCGGCATCTGGGGCGGCCTGTGGAGCCTGCCCGAATTCGACGCCGCCGCCGACCCCCTGGCCGCCTCGCGCGCCCTGGGCCTGGTCCCCGAACACCGCTTCGAACTCGCCGCCTTCGCCCATACCTTCACCCACTACCGCCTGCACATCCGCCCCTGGTACATCCCGGTCCGGACCGCCACGCTACGCGAACCCACGCTCCCCGAACGCTGGATCCCCCAAGAAGACCTGTCCAAAACGGCCCTGCCCGCCCCAGTGAAAAAGCTGCTGCTGGGCCTGGTGGAAGCCGGCCTCCCCGGCGACCTGCTGACGAACACCAAATAAAGCCCTCTGCGCAGTAATCCCCGGCGAAGGCCACAGCCCACAAACGCCGGGCGCTCCCCACACGCGCCGCAAGCGCCACATCCCTCCCCGCAAGCACGCAGCGTCATCCCCTGACGCAAGCCACCGCGTAAGCCTCGTAAGGCCGCCCGCGCGGCCGGCACGAGGCGGGCCCCGCCCCCTCCTCCAAACCCCAAATGATGCTGGCCAACACGCCAAGCACACCGCCTGCCCCAGGGCCCGTGGTTAAGCCTCATCAAGAGCGCGTGACGGGGCAGGCGGGGTGAGGGCGGGGCGTGTAGATGCGCC
>JBEBOQ010000231.1:0-3668 GCA_040396375.1 Achromobacter xylosoxidans | reverse complement strand
TCAGCGTGAATCCATTGAATCTCACTTTACCACCAGTGACCAGCAGCGGTTATTTTTCCGTTACTGGCCTTCCGCGACAGCAGAAAAGAAAGCCATTGTGCTGTTTCACCGGGGGCATGAGCATTCAGGCCGCGTCGCACATCTGGCGGATGAACTGTCATTACCTGATTTCGCCGTATTTGCCTGGGATGCCCGCGGTCATGGCCGTAATGACGGCCCGAGAGGCTACAGCCCGTCGATGGGCACATCTATCAGTGACATCAATGAATTCATTAATTTCATCTCATCCGAATATGAAATTCCGGTCGAAAATATGGTTGTGCTCGGACAAAGTGTCGGCGCAGTCACACTGAGCGGCTGGGTGCATGATTTTGCACCGAAAATCCGCGGGCTGGTTCTGGCCTCACCGGCCTTTAAAGTCAAACTCTATGTGCCGTTTGCCCGCAGCGGACTGGCGCTGATGCAGAAAATACGCGGGCTGTTTTACGTTAACTCCTATGTCAAAGCCAAATTCCTGACCCACGACCCGGTGCGTATCGCCTCCTTTGAGCGCGATCCTTTGATCACCCGGCCGATTGCCGTCAATATCCTGCTGGAACTCTACAAGACGGCTGACAGACTGGTGGCGGATGCCGCTGCAATCACCGTACCGACACAGCTGTTTATCTCCGGCAGTGACCATGTGGTACACAGAAAGCCGCAGGATCAGTTCTATGCGCGGCTCAACACCCCGTATAAAGAAAAACATATTCTGCCGGGGTTCTATCACGATACTCTCGGCGAAAAAGATCGTCATATCCCGCTGGCAGAAATCCGCCGCTTTATCACTACGCTGTTTGAACAGCCACGCTATCAGCACGACTACCGGTTTGAAGATGTATGCAGCGCCGGAGCTGATGCTTATCGTGAATTACAGGCGCCGCTGCCGGAGTACTGCCCGAAAAATATCGGCTATAAATTGCTCAGTAAAGCGATGTCCACTCTCGGAAAAGCCTCGGAAGGGGTCAGTATCGGTTATGACAAAGGGTTCGATTCCGGCTCCACACTGGATTATGTCTACCGAAATCAGGCACAGGGTAAAGGGATCTTTGGCCGGATAGTTGACCGCCAGTATCTTAACAGCATCGGCTGGCAGGGGATCCGCCAGCGCAAAGTGAATATTGAGAAAATCCTGCGCCGCACCATCCGGGCATTACAGGACGCCGGGCAGCCGGTACGGATTATGGATATCGCTGCCGGACAGGGTCGTTATCTCTTTGATGCCATTAATGATTACAGCCGGATAGAATCCGTTCTGATGCGCGATTACAGCACGATCAACGTGGAACAGGGACGTTTGCAAATCAAAGAACGTTTCCTGGAAAACAAAATCCGTTTTGAAGAAGGCAATGCCTTTGATACTGCGGATTTAGCGGCGGTCACTCCGAAACCGACCCTCGGTGTGGTAAGCGGATTATATGAATTGTTCCCGGAAAACCACCTGCTGCGCGATTCTCTTGCCGGGCTGGCTCAGGCCATTGAAAGCGGCGGTTACCTTGTCTACACCTGTCAGCCGTGGCACCCGCAGGTTGAAATGATAGCCCGCGTACTGCCGAGCCACCAGGGTGGCAAAGCGTGGGTGATGCGCTGCCGCAGCCAGGGGGAAATGGATGCGCTGGTTGATGAAGCCGGGTTTGAAAAACTGGATCAGCTGATTGATAACTGGGGTATTTTCAGTGTCTCAGTCGCCAGACGCCGCTGATTGCTATCATCATGATGAAGATGCGCCCTGCCGCGCATCTTCTGTTTTACAGGGAATTAAAAACGATGACTGATGCCGCACTGCCGCTGCCTGCCTCCCGCCGCAGGCGGTGGGGATTTGCCCTGCTCTGGCTGCTGTTTCTGGCGCCTTTCTTCTTTCTGACCTACGGGCAGGTCAATACGTATACGGCTTCGCTGCCGTCAGTTCCCTCTTTTGCTTTCGGCTGGGAAACACACATCCCGTTTCTGCCGTGGACGATTATTCCGTACTGGAGTATCGATCTCTTCTACGGATTATCCCTGTTTATCTGCACTTCTCTGCGCGAACAGTGTATTCACGGGCTCCGGCTGGTGGCCGCGTCACTGGTGGCCTGTGCCGGATTTCTGCTGTTCCCGCTGAAATTCAGTTTTCCCCGCCCGCAGACGGACGGGACCGCCGGATGGATGTTTGATCAGCTTGAGATGTTTGATCTGCCGTTTAACCAGGCTCCCTCGCTGCATATTATTCTGTTGTGGCTGCTGTGGCTGCGTTTCCGCGCTCACACACCGCAGAAGTGGCGCTGGTTTCTGCATCTGTGGTCAATTCTGATTTTAATATCTGTGCTGACAACCTGGCAGCACCATTTTATTGACGTGATCACCGGTGCCGCCGCCGGTGTGGTGATAAGCTATCTTCTGCCGATCCGCACCCGCTGGCAGTGGTCACCGCACCGTATCCGCCGCGGCTATCAACTGGCCGGACGGTACGCCATTATTTCGCTGGTATTGGTCATCGCAGCTGTGATTATCGGTGGTCAGGGCTGGTGGCTGTTGTGGCCTGCGCTGACATTTTTATGTATCACAGCAGGTTATCTCGGTGCCGGCGCTTCTGTATTTCAGAAAGACAGTGCCGGACGGATTTCACCGTCTGCTGCGATCCTGCTGCTCCCTTACCGGCTTGCAGCACTGATCAGTTATTACTGGTATGCAAAACAGTGCCGTCACCCCAGTATAGTGAATGAACATATTACGCTGGGGGGTTATCCTGCGGCACCACTGACGGCTGCAGCCGTGCTGGATATGACCGGGGAATTTCCCCGCAGCCGCTATAGCACAGGGCTGGCTTATCACTGTCAGCCACAGCTGGATCTGTTTCCGCTGACAGAGGAACAGATTGAATCCGCAGTGAATAATCTCAGCCGCCTGGTACGTTCCGGCCAGGTTTATGTACACTGCAAACTGGGTTACACCCGCAGTACCACGGTCGTGGTCGCGTGGCTGATACGCGCCGGACTGGCAGACAATGTGGAACAGGCACTGGCCGCGGTCAGACAGGCCCGGCCGCAGATTGTTCTGCGGGAACAGACAATTGCCGCCCTGACCCGCTGGGCAGCGCGTTACGGAAAAAACAATGAATAACAGACCTCATGATGAACAGATTATTATCATTTTTACCGCAGGCTGGCGTTTCCTGGCCGCATTGTCGTTACTGGCCTTTCTGACACAGTTTTTACTTTATATTTCGGGGTTTTCCGGTGAGTATCCGATGGCGGCGGGAATTTTGTTTTTGCTGTGCAGCGCGTATTTTATCTTCCGTCTGTGGCTGGATCACCATCTGTTCCGCCGCCTGGCGCAATCTGCCGATACAGATATTTTTGATGAATCGCTGACCACTCTGTTTCCCGGCAGAGCGCAGCATACTGACTACTCACAACGCTGGCGCGGCACAAAGCGGCTGTTTCAGCAGGCGGCGCTCTGCATGGTACTTCAGTGGGGAGTCACCATTATTGCGTTGCTGAACTGACCCTTACAACCGCAGGATATCTTTGACAAACGGGATCGTCAGTTTACGCTGTGCGACAATTGACGCATGGTCCAGCCGGTCCAGCATATCGAACAGTGTGCGCATCTGACGGTCGAGGCGTTTTAAGATAAAGCGCCCGACATCT
>JBEBOQ010000230.1:0-3717 GCA_040396375.1 Achromobacter xylosoxidans | reverse complement strand
GTGCCGTGGCCTTGATGCTCACGTGTACCGCCACTTTCGCCGCCGAAGGCGGCTATCCGCTGGACAAGGCGCCGTATCGCGTCAACGACGTGGCGTCGCTGCAAAACGGCGCCAAGCTGTTCGTCAACTACTGTCTGAACTGCCATAGCGCATCGTCGATGCGCTACAACAAGCTCACCGACATCGGACTGACCGACCAGCAAATCAAGGAAAGCCTGCTGTTCACCGGCGAAAAGGTGGGCGACATGATGAATGTCGCCATGACCGCCAAGGACGCCAAGAAGTGGTTTGGCACGACGCCCCCGGACCTGTCCGTGATCGCCCGTGCCAAATCCGTCAATGCCGGCCCCTCGGGTTCCGACTACATCTACACCTATCTGCGCACGTTCTACCGCGACACTTCGCGCGCCACGGGCTGGAATAACCTGGTGTTTCCGGCCGTGGGCATGCCCCACGCCCTCTGGGAACGCCAAGGCCCGCGCGAGCTGACCACGGTGGCCATGCACGAGGTCGAAGGCAAGGAAGGCACGCCGAAAACCTGGGAACGGGTCACGACGGTGTACGATGCTCAAGGTTTTTCCACGGTCAAGGCCGAACCGGTAGCCAACTACCACGGCCATGCCACCTTCGATGCCAAATTTAAGGCCGCCAACCCGGCCCAAGTCGCAACATACGACAACGACGTCGCCGACCTGACCGCGTTCATGTCCTGGATGGCCGAGCCCGTCCAGACTTTCCGCGTGAAGCTGGGCGTCGGTGTCATGTTGTTCCTGCTGTTGTTTTTCCTGGTGATGTGGCGTTTGAACGCCTCTTACTGGAAACACGTGCGCTAACCGCAACGCCCCGCCAGGCTCACCTTCCGGCCCCAATTTTTGGTCCGGAAGTGGCGGATAGGGCTGTACGCCTATCCCCGCCTGGCAATCGGGGCCAGCGCCTGCTAGATTAAGGCGCTGGCCTTTCGTTTTTCAATAAAGGACTTACCGCCATGATGGTGCTCTATTCCGGAACCACGTGTCCGTTTTCGCAACGCTGCCGCTTCGTGTTGTTCGAAAAGGGCATGGATTTCGAGATCCGCGACATCGACCTGTACAACAAGCCCGAAGACATCTCGGTGATGAACCCGTACGGTCAAGTGCCCATTCTGGTCGAGCGCGACCTGGTCCTGTACGAATCGAACATCATCAACGAGTACATCGACGAGCGCTTCCCGCATCCGCAGCTCATGCCGGCCGATCCGGTCATGCGCGCGCGCACCCGCCTGTTCCTGTACAACTTCGAGAAAGAGCTGTTCGTCCACGTCTCGACGCTGGAAGACCGCAGCGCCAAGCCCGACGAGAAGAAGCTGGCCAACGCCCGCCAGAACATCCGCGACCGCCTGGCCCAGCTGGCCCCGATGCTGCTCAAGAACAAGTACATGCTGGGCGAGGAATTCTCCATGCTCGACGTGGCCGTGGCTCCGCTGCTGTGGCGCCTGGACCACTACGGCATCGAGCTGCCCAAGAACGCGGCTCCGCTGCAAAAGTACGCCGAACGCATCTTCTCGCGCCCGGCCTACATCGAAGCGCTGACGCCTTCGGAAAAAGTGATGCGTCGCTAAGGCTGTTGCGTGATGGGTGAAACTTCGACCAAACCGTATCTGATCCGCGCGCTGCACGAATGGTGCACCGATAACGGCTACACGCCGTACATCACCGTGCAGGTCGACGAGCACACCATGGTGCCCGTCGCCCACGTGCGCGACGGACAGATCACCCTGAACGTGGGCACGCTGGCCACCAACCGCCTGGTGCTGGGCAACGAATTCATCGAATTCCAGGCCCGCTTCAGCGGCGTGACCGAAAACGTCTACGTGCCCGTGGGCGCCGTCAGCGCCATCTACGCGCGCGAAACCGGCGCCGGCATGGGCTTCGAAGTACAGCCCTACGAACCGCCGGCTCCGGGCACGCAAAACGCGTCCGACGCCGTCACCCCTGAAGCCGACGCGGATGCCGCGCCCGGCGACGACGGCGGCGACGACGACGAACCCAAGCGCCCGCGCCTGACCATCGTCAAATAGCGCGCCACGCGGGGATCGGATTTTTTAACTACAATGCGATCCCTGCGCGTGCCCCGGCACGCCACGCCGGTGTAGCTCAGTTGGTAGAGCAGCTCACTTGTAATGAGAAGGTCGAGGGTTCGATTCCTTTCACCGGCACCAAACGCTTCAAGCAAAAAGCCCAACCGAATGGTTGGGCTTTTTGCTTTGCGGGGAGGTTGCGGTCACCACGAACAGACAAACCCGTGTAGCACACGGTAAATTTGAACCGTCCCGCAAAACTGCCGTGAGTAGAACCCAAGCATGGAACACCCCGCGCGAAACGGCTCCCAATTTCTCTTCTACGCCTCGGCCGACGGCGACGTTCGCGTCCAAGTGATCGCAGAAGACGAGACCGTATGGGCTAGCCAAAAGGGGATGGCCCAGATCTTTGATGTGGAAGTCCAAACGGTCAACTATCACCTGAAGGAAGTCTTTAAATCCAACGAGTTAGACGAAAATTCAGTTTTCGAATCTGGGCTACCGGGATTCTCAAGGAGTTCCTGATCAAAGGATTTGCCCTGAATGACGACCGGTTGAAGCAGGGCAATCAGTTGTTCGGGAAGGACTACTTCGAAGAGCTAGTCGAACGAATCCGAGAAATCCGTGCTTCTGAGCGACGGTTCTATCAGAAAGTCGCCGATGTCTTCGCCCAGTGCAGCGTCGATTACGACAAGGACTCCGACACCCCACACCTTTTCTATGCGGCCATCCAGAACAAGTTTCACTTCGCCATCCACGGCAAGACCGCATCAGAATTGATCACGGACCGTTCGGACTCCGCCAGACCCAACATGGGCCTCACGTCGTGGAAGCACGAGAAGACAGGCGGCAAAGTTCTGAAGTCCGACGTTGCTACCGCCAAGAACTACCTCAACGAAGTGGAGATTCGCATCTTGAATCGGCTGGTGGCCCAGTACCTGGACTTCGCCGAAGGCCTCGCGGAGCGGCGTCGGGTCATGACCATGGCTGAATGGGCCGCCAAACTCGATGAGTTTCCGGTGCAATGAGTACGAGGTCTTGACCGACATAGGCCGGATTTCAGCGGACTCGGCCAAAAAGAAGCGAGTTACCTCGGCCAAGCCATGCAAAAAAAGAATGCTAGATCTGGGCCTTGGCGCAGCGCCCGTCATCAGAAAAAAAACCCAACCATACAGTTGGGCTTTTCGCAGATTCGACCCGCCCCGGGATCACCCCAGCGCCGGCAGCATGTTGAACAACAACACCATGATCAGCCCCACCACCGAGACGATGGACTGCACCACCGAAATCGTCTTGGTCGCTTCGCCCATGGTCATGCCGAAGGATTCCTTGACCATCCAGAAACCCGCGTGGTTGGCGTAGTTGAAGAACAGCGAGCCGCAGCCGATCGACAGGGCCAGTAGCGGCAGGTTCAGGTTGGGGTCGGCGCCCGCCAGCGGGGCCAAGAGGCCCGCGGCGCCCACGATGCCGACGGTGGCCGAGCCAGTGGAGACCGACAGCAACATGGCGATCAGCCAGCCCAGGATCAGCGGCGGGAAGGCGAACTGGTGGGTCAGGTGGACGATGGCGTCGCCGACCTTGGCGCTGGTCAGGACCTGCTGGAACGCGCCGCCGCCGGCGATGATCAGCATGATGCCGGCAATGGGCTTGAGGCTCTTGCC
>JBEBOQ010000229.1:0-3765 GCA_040396375.1 Achromobacter xylosoxidans | reverse complement strand
TCCTTGCCGACCATGACCACGTTGCCGACTCGCAATTCCTGAGCGGTTTTCATCGTTAAAAAACTCCGGGGGTGATGGGTGCACTCGCCGTGCTAGCAAAAAGCCGCGCGACCTCATTATTGGCCAGCGTTTTCGGCTTGATGCACACCCCGGGGAGGCGTAATAGCTGAGGCCCGGCAATACTTGGGCGACTCAGAAAACTCTCTATTCTAGCGTTTCTTGGCTAACTCTGCGCAAAAGTCGGCCAGATTTTGCGCCAGATCCGGCAAGGCGGCCTGGGAGGCGTCCCAGTCGCGGGCCGCTTGCGTCCAGGCCTGCCAGGCGGCGGGCGCCAGGGCATCGGCCAGCGCGTGGGCGGCGGAATCATCGTCGCCGGGCGCGTTCCAGGCTCGAATGAGGGCGGTGGCCGTTTCAGGGGCCGGATAGCGCGCCAGCCAGGCATCCAGTTTTTCGAGGTGGATGTTTTCTTCCTGGGGGTAGATCTGCCATACCAGCGGGCGGGCTGCCCAGGCGGCGCGTACGAAGGAGTCTTCGCCGCGCACGAAGTTCAGGTCGGCACACCACAGCAGGCGGTCGAAATCGGGTTGGGCCACGAACGGCAGGCGCGCCACGGACGGCCCGCCGGGCAGCGCGCAGGCGGCTTCCAGGCCGGGGGCCACGCCTTGGGGCACTAGTAGCAGCGCGGGCTCGGGATCGGCGGCCAGCACGCGGGCCAGGGCGTCGACGGGGGCGCTTGGGTAGCAAAACAGGGACACGGTGCGGGCGCCGCTGCGTCGGGCGCCGTTGCGCCGTTGCGACAGCTGCTCGTCAGTCACGCCCAGCCCGCGCAAGAAAGCTTCCTGCGCGGCCGGGTCTGCCTGGAACGCATCGCGTTCGGCTGACAGGTCCGGTTCACGCAGCAAGCCGCCGGTGGCCGGGGTGAAGCCGGGAAAGAAGAAATGCTTCACCAGGCCATCGGGCCGCTGCGACGGCAGGCCGTGGCAGCTTTCCACCCAGGCTTCGGCGCTGAGATATTCCAGGTTGATCCAGACCGGGTGGCTGCGGCGCATGTGGTCCAGGAAGACTTCGGGCGGATCGCAGGCGAAGGCTTCGATCACCACGTCGCGAGCCGTCAGCGTGGGGTCGGGGGTGTCAGACCACCGCACTACGTCCACGCCCTGGCACGACTGGCGCGCGGCATCTGCGACGATGCCGGGCTGGATGCGCGCGAAACTAGCCAGGTCGTCCACCCACAGGCGAACGTCCCAGCCGCAGCCGTGCGCCAGGCGGCGCGCCAGACGCCAGCAGACGCCGATGTCGCCGTAGTTGTCGACTACCCGGCAGAAGATGTCCGCTTGCATCGTGCGCCGGCTCAGTGGAACTTCGCGGGGGCGGCCTCGGCGTCTTCGGGCAGCTCGGCGTGCACCAGTTCGCCCAAGGGGTTGGGGAAGTAGGGCGCGCCGCAGTCTTCGCAGTATTCCGGCGGCAGCACGCCCGGGATGCGGCGCACGTCGTTCACGCCGTATTCCTTGAGCAGCGCCGCGATCTCGTCGACCACGTCAGGTTGCGTTTCGTCGCCGGGCAGGTCTTCTTCGCGGCCATACAGGGGCCAGACGCAGCCGTAGTAGACGTCGTTGCTATTGCGGGCCGTGAAGCTGATGCGGTATTCGTCGATCCGGCTTTCGCCGCAGCCGGCCACGACCGCGCGCAACTGCGAGGCTTCGAGGCTGACCGCGCCTTCGAGCCAGCTGATGGCGGCGCGCAGCGACAGCGGACGCACGCGGCGATCGGCTTCGCGGTTGCTGACGTAATAGGCGTCGGGCAGCAGCGATTCGAAACCGCAGCCCGGCAGCAGGGCGGCCAACGTGGGCTGGGCCTGGGTTGCCCATTGTTCCTGGCAGGCGTCGCGGCTGGCGTCGGCCCCGCCGATCTGTTCCTGCCAACGGAAGAAGGGCGCGAATTCGGGTACGGCCACCGCGGCCACGATGTAGCGGGTGTCGGCCAGCATGTTTGCGGTTTCGGCTTCGGTGTTCAGCGTCGGCTTGGTGGTCTCGGCGCCCAGCGCCTGCGACCCCAGGCGTTGCAGCCATTGCCAGGTTTCAGAGAAGGTGCGAGGCATCTGGTCCACGCTGACCAGCGAGGGCATCAGCGCCGTACGGGCGTGGCTGGACAGCACGTGGCCGTGCAGTTGGGCCAGCAACGCGTGCTGGGCGCTGGCGGATACCGGGCCCGTGGGAATGGCGTAACGGGTCCATGCCACGATGGGCGCGACGATCAGCAGAACGTCGTAGCGGATGCCGTTTTTCTCGATTTTCATCGATTCGGACAGGGTTTCGGCCTGTTCGATCAGGACTTCGTAGGCGCCCACGTCGCTTTGGGCGAGATGGTCCAGGGCGGCTTCCAGCGGGGCGTCCTGGCCTGCCTTGAGCAGCTTCGGAATCGCTTCGCCAAGCTGATTCTCCCAGTACACGTCTTCGACGCGGCTGCCCGAGCGGTTGAGCGACTGGGCAAGCGTGACCAGGCGGGTGGCATCGCGGTTCATGCGGGGAGCGGATTGGCTGCGGGATCGGGCCATAACTTCGGGGGCGTCCAGTAAGTGTGTAACGACGTAGTTTAACGCCCGCCACGGCGGCGGGCAGCACCCGCTCAGATCGGCGCTGGCCGAGGTCATTGGGGGCGCAGGAACGGGCGCGCTGCGGCGCAAGCCGGCACGTCGGAGGGGTCTTGATTGATGCTGAAAGGGCAACAGATTATCCCTTTCCAGGGGGTTTATTGCTGAATGGAAACGGCCGACAATTGCCTCATCGACATGAATTCTGGAGTCACCGCCATGCGTTGGCCTACGCTTTTCGTTTCCCACGGTTCCCCCATGCTTGCCGTGGAGCCGGGTTTGACCGGCCCCGCGCTGGCAGCTTGGAGCCAGGCCCAGGGCCGCAAGCCCCGCGGCATTCTGGTGGTGTCGCCGCACTGGATGGGCCAGGGCCTGGCATTGTCCACCCGCGACCAGCAGGTGGCCTGGCATGATTTTGGCGGCTTTCCGCCCGAACTCTATACGCTGCAGTACGCGGCGCCCGGTTCGCCTGAATTGGCGGCGCGGGTGCAGACCCTGCTGGCCGGCGCCGGCATCACTGCGGATCGCGATCCGCGTCGTCCCCTGGACCACGGCGCCTGGGTGCCGCTGCGCTATCTGTACCCCGAGGTCGACGTGCCGGTCGTGCAGCTCTCGCTGGACATGGAGCGCGACGCGGCCGGTCAGCTTGCCCTGGGCCATGCCCTGGCGCCGCTGCGCGACGAAGACATCCTGATCATCGGTTCGGGTTCGTTGACGCACAACCTGCGCCATGTCCGCATGCCGCAGAATGCGCCGGCGGTGCCATATGTGCCGGCGTTTCAGGATTGGTACGCCAGCCGCCTGGCGGCGAACGACGTGCCTGCGCTGCTGGACTGGCAGGCGCAGGCGCCCGGCGCGCGCGAGGCGCATCCGCACGACGACCATCTGATGCCGTTGTACGTGGCGCTGGGGGCGGGCGGCAGCCAGGCCACGCGCCTGACCGACGAGATCTCGTACGGTGCGCTGGCGATGGACGCCTACGCGTTCAACTAAAGCAGGCGCGCGCGCCCGCGGCGGGCGATGAATCCCGGCAAAGCCGCCGTGCCATGAAAAAAGCCCCTGGAACCTTGCGGTTCCAGGGGCTTTGTCTTGCCGTGTGGCAGCTTACGCGGCCAGCAGTTGGCGCAGCACGAAGGGCAGGATGCCGCCGTGCTGGTAGTAGTCCACCTCGATCG
>JBEBOQ010000228.1:0-3808 GCA_040396375.1 Achromobacter xylosoxidans | reverse complement strand
GCAAGCGCATCGGCGTGACCGCCGGCGCCTCGGCGCCCGAGATCCTGGTGCAGCAAGTGATCGCGCGGGTCAAGGAACTGGGCGCCGTATCCGTGCGCACCATGCCGGGGCTGGAAGAGAACGTGGCGTTCCCGCTGCCCAAGGGCCTGTCGCGCAAGGCCGCGCAGACCGAATCGCTGGAATAGGCGCGGCGCCCTGAGCGGGCGCCCGCACACAATTAAAACCTAGGAGACTTCATGCAGTTGTACAGCTATTTCCGCAGCTCGGCCGCGTACCGGGTGCGTATCGCCCTGAACCTGAAGGGCCTGCCGTATGAATACTTGGCTGTGCACCTCTTGAAGGACGGCGGGCAGCAACTGTCGCCGGATTACCGCAAGGTCAATCCCACCGGTTTGGTGCCCACGCTGATCGACGGCGATGCCGTCATCGGGCAGTCGCTGGCCATCATCGAATACCTGGAAGAAACCCATCCGCACACGCCGCTGCTGCCGGCCGACCCGATCGGCCGCGCACGGGTGCGCGATCTGGCGCTGGGTATTGCTTGCGACACGCATCCCTTGAACAACCTGCGGGTGCTGAAGTATTTGAAGCACACGCTGGGCGTGGACGAGGCCGCCAAGAACGCCTGGTACCGCCACTGGGTGCACCAGGGCCTGGAAGCCCTGGAAGCGCAATTGGCGGGTTCGGCGGCCACCGGCAAGTTCTGCCATGGCGACACGCCCACCATCGCGGATCTGTGCCTGGTGCCGCAGGTGGCCAATGCGCGCCGCCTTGAGTGCGACCTGAGTGCCATGCCCACGGTGGTGCGTATCGACGCCGCCTGCCGCGAATTGGCCGCTTTTGATGCGGCTGCGCCGGGCAAGCAGCCCGACGCGGAGTAAAGCCCGAATCGGCCAGGGCCGAACTGCGCCCCTGGCCGATCCGGTAAGACCCCTTAGCCGAGCTGTACCGGCACGAAGATCTTGTCTTCACCGCGCTGCACCAGCAGCGCGACGGTCTTGCCCGCTTTCGACAGGGCATCCTTGACCTGGCCGATGTTGTGCACCGGCACGCCGTTCAGCGACAACAACACGTCGCCCGGCTGGATGCCCGCCTTGGCAGCCGGACCGGCTGATTGCTCGATCAACAGGCCCTGCGTGCCCGACGCTTCCTGCTCCTGCGGGGACAGCGGGCGCAGCGCCAGGCCAAGCTGGCCCTTCTGCACTTCGCGGCTCTCGCCGGCAGCCTGCGTCCGGTCCTTGGGGATGCCGCCCAGGGTGGCCACCACTTCCTTGGCCGAGCCGTTGCGCCACAGGTCCATCGTGATCTTCTCACCGGGGCTGGCCAGCGTGATCAACGAGGCCAGATCGCCTGACGACACGATGGTCTTGCCGTTGATCTTGCGCACCACGTCGCCTGGTTGCAGGCCCGCCTTCTCGGCGGCGCTGCCTTTTTCCACGCTGGACACGAGCGCGCCGGACGGGGTATCCAGCTTGAACGAATTGGCCAGGTCCTGGTTTACTTCCTGCACCGTCACGCCCAGGCGCGCATGCTGCACCTTGCCGTGTTCCAGGATCTGGTCCTTGATCTTGTAGGCAACGTCGATCGGGATCGAGAACGACAGGCCCTGGAAGCCGCCGGTGCGGCTATAGATCTGCGAATTGATGCCGACCACTTCGCCGCGGTCATTGAACAGCGGTCCGCCCGAGTTGCCGGGGTTCACGGCCACGTCGGTCTGGATGAAGGGCACCGACGTATCGTCCGGCAGCGAGCGGCCCTTGGCGCTGACGATGCCGGCCGTGGCGGTGTTTTCCAGGCCGTAGGGCGAGCCAATGGCCAGCACCCATTCGCCGACTTGCAGCTGGTTCACGTCGCCCACTTTCACGACCGGCAGGTTCTTGGCGTCGATCTTGATGACGGCCACGTCGGTCTGCGGGTCGGCGCCCAACACCTTGGCGCGGTATTCGCGGCGGTCGGTCAGCTTGACCGTGACTTCCTTGGCGCCTTGCACGACGTGGGCATTGGTCAGGATGACCCCGTCGCTGCTGACGATGAAGCCGGAGCCTTCGCCGCGTATCGGCACCTCGCGCGACGGCATGCCGCCACGCGCCCCGGGGACTTGGCCGAAGAACTGCGCGAACGGATCATCGTCGTCATCGGACACTTTGCGCGTGCCGCTGATGCTGATGTTCACCACGGCGGGGCCGTAGTCATGCGTGATCTGAACGAAGTTGGGCGGACTGGATGCGCCGATCGCCGGTGCGGCGGCGGCTACCGGCGACGGCGCATTGGCCGCCATCGAAATGCCGCCGAACGCGGCGGTGGCGCCCGCGCCGCCAATCGCGCCGGCGGCCAGCAGCGCCAGCACCAGGCGCGAGGGGTTCATTTGCGAGGTCTTCATGTCGGCTCCTGCGTTCATGTTTGTGGACATGGCGCTATCTTCGGGCCTGACACTTAGGTGAAACTTAAGTTGGCGGATTGCCCTGCGGGAAGTCCACCGTGGCCCGCAGGCCCTGGCCGCCGGGGGCGTCTTCGAGCGTGATGGCCGCGCCGTGGCGCTCGGCGATGGCGCGCGCAATCGCCAGTCCCAGGCCGCTGCCATGCTGGGTATTGCCTTCCACCCGGTAAAAGCGGTCGAACACCCGGGCGCGTTCGGCAGGTGGAATACCCGGGCCGTTGTCGTCGATCAGCAGGGTGGCGCGGCCGGCCTGCGTGGCGAGCTGAATGCCGACATGGCCGCCGTCGGGTGTGTATTTGATGGCGTTGTCCAGCAGGTTGCGCACCAGCAGCACCAGTGCGTCGCGATGCCCCGCGACCCAGGCTTCGGGGGCGCCCTGCAGGTCCAGGCCGATGCTTTTGGCATTGGCTGCCGGCAAGGTCTCGGATAGCGCCAGGCGCAGCACCTCGCCCAGGTCCACCGGCTCGGCGGGCGGTTGTTCGGCGGAGTCTTCGTGGCGCGCCATGGACAGCAACTGTTCGACCAGCCGCGTGGCGCGTTCGATGCCGGCCGCCAGGCGCTGCTCGGCCACGCGGCGGCTGTCGTTGTCGCCGGCGCGGCGCAGGGACTGCAGTTGCAGGGTCAGTGCCGCCAGCGGCGAGCGCAGTTCGTGCGCCGCATCGCCGACAAACTGCTTCTGCAGCGCAAAAGCGCCGCGCATCCGCTCCAGCAGCAGGTTCAGTTCCTGCATCAGCGGCTGGATCTCGTCGGGCAGGTCGGGCACGTCGATCGGCGACAGGTCTTCGGGCCGCCGGTCGGCCACCTGAGCCCGCGCGCGCTTGACCGGACGCAGCGACCAACTGACGACGCACCAGACGATCAGCATCAATAGCGGGGCCGCCGCTGCGATCGGCGCGATCGTGCGCCAGGCCAGCGAGCTCGCCATGCGTTTGCGCACGTTCATGTCCTGCGCCACCTGGATCACCTGAAACGGCGTGGCCAGAGAGTAGACGCGATAGGTGCTGCCTTCCACTTGGGCATCGGCAAAGCCGAGGATGATTTGGTCGGGCAGGGGGCGGCGCGAACGGGAGTTGAAGACCCGTACGCCGTCCGGGGTCCAGATCTGGATGATCAAGTCATCGGCAACGGGCGTGGCCGAACCCTTGGCGTGCGTGGGGCCCATCCGCAGTAGCCCGTCGCCGGTGCCCAGCGATAGGGCGGTGCGTTGCAGCAGCGAATCGAAAATGTCGTCGGCCTGCTGCAAGGTGCTGCGGTAGGCGATGGCGCCTTGCACCAGCGCGCCCACCGCAATCGCGGCGAGCAGGAAGAACAGCAAGCGGGCCCGCAGCGAATAGCTAAGCGGAATGCTCATGTTTTGGGAATGACATAGCC
>JBEBOQ010000227.1:0-3882 GCA_040396375.1 Achromobacter xylosoxidans | reverse complement strand
ACTCAATAATTTTTGATGGTAATTTTAAAATGCTGCCATCCAGAACAGGCTTGAGTTTGTCTGAAATGAATTTGAGTATATTTTTAGGAAGCTCAAGGATTTTACTAAAATCACTCTTAAAGAACTCCAGTATCTTTGCAGGCAGTTTAAAGATACCACCGTCAAGAATACCTTTTAATTTTTCACTGATGTTACCAATAAAGTCCTTAACCGGTTTAATAATATTAACCGCATTTGATAACAGGGCTTTAAAATTGGAAAGGAATGAACCATCAAGGCCGGATAATAAATTTTTAATACCATTGATGATATCAGAAACAGAGGTCGATGCAGGTTCTGTTTTTTCTGGTGTGACAGTTGCATCTGAAGCACCAGACTGTGCAGTATTGTTATTTACTTCAGATCCGGATAATACTTCTGTTGCCGAGACGATATCATTTGAATTCGTATTGACAGCGGCCATATCCGGTATTGTGGTACCAGCCAGATTATCAGGTGTGACGGAGCTTGTTGCATCCGGTACGAAATCAGCTGAAATATTTGCATGGTTGCTTTTTACAGAATCATAAATAAATATCGGTTCAGTTACCGCTGATTCTGATTCACTGAAATTACTGATATCGGCATTTTTAGCTGAATCGGTCTCTGTTTTACCAGCAGGTTTAATTTCTTCAGCTGGTGAAGATGAGCGTGCAGTATTGGCAGTATCCGTATTTCCGGTTGCCGGAAATGCATTTTTCAGTGATGAACGGGTGTTTGTCAGTGCGGATTTGTTTTCATCTTCAGCAATGATTTTATTGGCAAGATTGCTGATATTATCAATAGATGAATACGTGCTCTTATCCGACGCTATTCCGTTTTCATCATAGTCTCTCACTTTTTTATTTTTGTTTACTTTATTTTCGCCATCAGACGAATTGGTTGAGTAGCCATCTATACTTAGGATGTTGGTCATGGTAAAGGCCTTTTGAAATATATGTTTTATAAGATAAAAAATAGAAACAGATACAGCAAATTAAATTATACGATAACAGATTGACGTTAGTAAACGTCGTGTAATTGAATACTTGATATATGCTACATTAGAGCATTATAATCATTAAATGTTTTTTATTCAGTTCAAAGTGCTGATAATGTCATTGGGTCTGGTTGTATTATTTGCATATGTAAAACTAGAAAATATATCATTTATAACGAAACTGGTTGTTTTGAACGGACTCCGTTTTTCAGAGGGAAGGGGGTATTTAAGATGCAGATAAATAATAAAATCCCGGCAGAGGTTTTATCTGCCGGGATTTTTATTTATGACGATTTTGTCTTAGCTTTAGTCTGTTCTTAGCCTTCAGCCAGTGTCGGAGATTGTTTGAAGTTGCTAAATAAATCAGTAACGCCTTCAAGGTTAAACATAATCGCTTCTTTCATTAACATCAGAATATCTATCGGGTTAGTGAAAAAATCATTCAGCTCAACAAAAGCCATCTTCGCTTTCTTTTCATCATCCCGCAAATAGATAACAAGACCTTCATTTAAGATACGTTTTGTCCATTTTTCAATGGTACTGCCATCGATAACACCAGATAATGATGTAATAACAGACATAAAGTCAAAGTCTGCAGCATTGCTGTTATTTAACATACCGCTGATTTTTTCTTCACCGATACTGTTGATGACAGGAATCAGAAAGTCTTTCTGGAAATCAGCAATAAAAGTTAAACGTCTCCACGGATCAAGTTTAATGATGAAGAATTTTTTTTCAGCTACAGTGATTTCTTTGAACTCAGTGTTTTTATTACTCATGATATTTACCTGTTACCGCTCTCTGAGAGCTTCATTTATTTTATTGAATGGTTTAATTAAGTATTGCAAAACAGTTTTATTTCCGGTTCGGATATCGACACTGGCTACCATTCCGGGTGTAATAAAATACTGCTTTGCACTATCTGTTATCAGATAATCCCTATCGGTTTTGATATAAACACGATAATAAACAAGATCCGGTTTTTGTTCATCTTTAATCGTGTCTGGTGAAATAGTAACTACTTCGCCATCCAGTCCTCCATAAATTGAATAATCATATGCAGTAATCTTTACTTTCGCAGCTTGTCCGGGATGAATAAATGCAATATCCCGTGGTGATATCTGGGCTTCTATTAATAGATTATCATCCAGCGGAACAATATTCATTAACTCGCCATTTGGTGGCACAACACCACCAATAGTATTAATTTCAATATTTTTGACAACGCCCCGGACAGGAGAGCGGATAGTTGATTTCGATAACATATCCTTACGTCCGAGTATAATCTGAGACAATGAACCTATCTCAGCTGAAACCTTGGACAATTCTTCCCGTGATCTGACATAGTAATCAGAAAGGAGTTCAGACTCTTTCATGCTTAAATCAACAAGCTGTTTTTTTAAGCGGATAACATCCACAGTACTTGATGCGCCTTCTTTTGCCAGCCTGGAATTGATCACTAACTCACGGTTCAGTAATGATTTCGAATCCCTGATGTTTTTCATCGACGTTTCAAACTGCTGCCGCCGTGAATCATAAAGTCGTTTTTCCGCACCGGTTAATTCGGTAAATTCATCTAATTCTGACGGAAATACTAACGGAACTTTATTTACTTCGGCATACAGCCGGGATTGCTGGGCCAGTAATGCACGGTATTTTGATTCAGACTCTGCAACCGTAGATTGTGTCCGTGTAATATCAAGCTGAACTAAAATCTGACCGGCATCAACAATTTGTCCTTCTTTTACATGAATATTCTCGAGAATCCCGCCATCCATTGACTGGATAATTTTCTCTTTTGAGCTTGGAATGACCTTACCATTGCCTTTTGAAACTTCATCTATATTAAATAAGGCACTCCAGATCAAAAAAACGGATAAAAAACCCATAATGGAAAATAATATAGTTGCCGCACGGCTTGCAGTAACATCCTTACCTTCATCATGTGAAAATTCATCAACACCGTCATAACTGTGAGATGTACTATTTTTCATAAAAACATCTCTTATAAATGACGATATGTTTTTGAATAATGATTTTTTCATATTGTCACCTGTTAAATCGAAGCTGCAACATCACTTTTATGTTTATCCATAAGGATTTCTCCCTGCGAAACGACTATTACACGATCAACTAATTCAAGGATTTTTCTGCGATGTGTGGCAATAATAACTGTTTTACCACTCAGCCAGGATTTCATATTATCAACGAACTCTTTTTCAGTAACTTCATCTAAAGCTGCTGTTGGTTCATCCAGTAAAATAATATTAGGGTTCCGTAACACTAATCTTGTTAATAAAAGTGTCTGCTGTTGTCCGCCTGATAATCCGCTGCCGCCTTCCTGAATAACATAATCCAAGCCATCAGGAAGCTGATTAATAAAGTTAATAGCACCAGTCAGGCGGATAGCATCAATAATTTCACTATCTTCAGCAACCGGCATGCCTAATGTAATATTTTCCCGGATAGTACCGTAAAACAAGCGCGAATTTTGTGTTAAATAACCAATATCTCTGCGTAAATCGGCAGGGTCAATATTGCTGATATTCAGGTGATCAAGTGTAATTTCACCATCCAGTTGGATCATCATACCCGCCAGAGCACTGAGTAAGGATGATTTGCCTGAACCGTTACGACCGAGCAGTGCAATTTTTTCACCCGGTGAGATATCCAGTTTTGTCACTTTGATCGCAATGCGTTTACTTTCCTGGTTGTGAACAAAGGAAGCATCACGGACAGAATACTGACCGGTTAATGAAGGACGATGCACCATTTTTGTATTTTCAGGATGATCAACCGGTAACTGCATAATACTGTCCAGGCCCGACATCGCGACTTTCGTTTGTTGCCAGCGGGTCAGAATA
>JBEBOQ010000226.1:0-3890 GCA_040396375.1 Achromobacter xylosoxidans | reverse complement strand
GCTACCAGCGCAACCGCGACCTGATCGCCGTGGGCGCCTACGCCGCCGGCAACGACCCGCAACTGGACGACGCCATCGCCCGCTATCCCCGCCTGGAAGCCTTCCTGCAGCAGGATATCGGCGAAAACGTCGGCTATGAGGACGCGGTCAACCAGTTGCGTGCAAGCTTCGAATTACGGGACACCTATGCCTAGCCAATTGCCCTTGGACATGCTGATCAACCTGGCCAAAGAGAGCACGGACGAAGCCGCCCGCCTGCTCGGCCGGCTCAGCGCCGAACGCACCAACGCCGAACGCCAGCTCGGCATGCTGCACGACTACCGCCAGGATTACCTGGAACGCCTGCAGCAAGCCATGACGACCGGCATGTCGGCCAGCGACTGCCATAACTACCAGCGCTTCATCGGCACCCTGGACGACGCCATCGGCCAACAGCAAGGCGTGCTGCGCCAGGCCGACGAAAACCTGGCCAAGGGCCGTCTCTACTGGCAGCAGGAAAAACGCAAACTCAATTCGTATGACGCCCTGGCGCAACGCGAATTGCGCGCGCAGGCCGTGGTGGAATCCCGCCGCGAGCAGCGCGCCAACGACGAATACTCCGCCCGCCTGGTCCAGCGCCAGGCCGGAATGCATTAATTGCCCACAGGAAGCCCGCTATGACCGCTCCCCTGCCCACCCCCGCCATCGCGCCCGCCGCGCCGGTCTCGATCGCCGACACGCTCGGCGCCAAGTCCGCGGCCGCCTCGACCAAGAAGGGCCCGTCGTTCTCCGACGTGCTGGCCCAGCAGCGTCCCAACCCGTCCGCCGACGCGCGGCCGGCCAATAACAACGGCGCCAAGACGCCCGCGTCCGGCGGCAAGACCTCTGGCGATGCCGCGGGCAACGCCGAAGACGCCGCCGCCTCGGCCATCGACAACGCCGTGCAGACCGCGGCCCAGGCCGAGGCCGGCGCGCTTGCCGTCGCCGCCACGCAGCAACCGGCCACGCCGGTCGTGTTGCCGGAGCAGGCGCTCGAGATCGCCGCCCAGGCCGCCGAGCAGGTTCAGCTGGCGCGGGGCAATGCCCAGGCCGCCGCCACGGCCATTGGCAGCGGCGCCGCCGTGGTGCAGGCCGCGCTCACCGCCAACGATGCCATCGCAACGCCGCGCACGCCGGTGCCCGCCACCGCGCAGCAGGCCGAGGCCGCGGCGGCCCTGGCCAGCCGCGACGCCCAGGTCGCGCAGCCGGTGGTCACCGCCGCCGTCAAGGCGGGCTCCGCGCCCGCCGTCGAAGCGGCCCCCGTCAAGACTGCGCCGGCAGCCGAGCTGCCGCGTCCGGCGCCCGAAGCCGCCGCCCCGCGCGCGGCCAACCCGCGTGTCGCCGCGCCCGAAGCCGCGCCCGCCTTGCCGCAACACGCCCGCACCGAAGAAGACCCGGCCGCGCCGTTGCCCAGCACCGCGCAACAGTTCCAGCTGCCGCAGCACGCCACCAACGCCCAGGATCACCTGGCGCAGGCGATCGCCGCTGCCAGCCAGCGCCAGCAGCCGGCTCCCGTCTCCAACCCCGCCAGCGTCGCCGTACCCAACGTGCCGGTCATGCTGCAGGTCGCCACGCCGGTCGGCGGCACCCATTGGGGCACCGAACTGGGCCAGCAGATGGTGGTGATGAGCAACAACGTGCGCCAGGGCACCCAGACCGCCGAACTGCGCCTGGACCCGCCCGACCTCGGCCCGCTGCGCGTCAGCATCAACCTGGCCGACGGCGTCGCCAGCGCTTCGTTCGTGTCGGCCCACGCCTCGGTGCGCCAGGCCATCGAAACCGCGATTCCGCAATTGCAGCAGGCGCTGGCCCAGGCCGGCATCTCGCTGGGCCAGACCAGCGTCGGCGAACAGGCCGCGCAGCAGGAATTCGCCCAGCAGAACGGCGGCGGTTCGCAACGCCAGGGCGGCGGCAATGGCGCCGCGGTGGCGGATGGTTCGAGCGATGGCCAGGCCGCCACCGTGACGGCCTCGCGCAACGCCAATGCGCTGGTCGACACCTTCGCGTAACAATCCCGCGGCCCGCATCCGGCAACGGTTGCGGGCGGTGCAGCAATAGCTTGAGATACGCGGCTTTCGCCCTGTTTTTCGCCTCCAAGCCGGGGCGTGATTTCGGGCAGAATGCTTTCATCCACTAAGAATCCGTTTTCATCAGCGGCAAAACACGCATCGACACCGAGATGGCGACTTCCAAACCCACAACCATGCCGCCGCGCGGCTCGCTTCCGACTCGCTCTGGCGGCATCGGCCGCATTCTTCGCCCGTTGATCATGATCCTGGTGCTGCTGCTCGTGGCTGCCGCCAGTGCGGGCGCGACCTGGTTCATCACGCAGCGCATGCAGCCGCAAGGCGGCGCACCGGTGCAACTGGGCGTCGGTCAGAACCCCGGCGGCCAACCTGGCCAGCCCGGCGCCGGCCCGCAAGCCACGCCGACCACGTTCGTCGCGCCGCCCACCACGCCGGCAGCGGTGCCCGCTCCGATCTTCGTGCCGATCGAAGCCTTTACCGTGACGCTGCAGAACGCCGACACCGAACGCATCATGCACGTCGGCTTGACGTTGCGCGTCAGCGACGAGCAGACCCGCGTGCGCCTAGAAAAGTACATGCCTGAAGTGCGCAGCCGCATCCTGATGGTGCTGTCCTCGCAGTCGCCCACCAGCGTGCAGACCCAGCAAGGCAAGACCGATATGGCCAACGCCATCAAGCAAGCCGTCAACCGTCCGTTCTCGCCGATTCCGGATGGCCAGTATGTCACCGACGTACTGTTCACGGCGTTCGTGGTGCAATAAGCATGGCCTACGAGGCGTTTCTTTCGCAGGACGAAGTCGACGCGCTGCTGGCCGGCGTCACGGGCGAGAGCGACAGCAAAAAGGAATCCGCGGGCCCCAACGACGGCGCCCGCGCCTATGACCTGAGCTCGCCGGACCGCGTGGTGCGCCGGCGCATGCAGACGCTGGAGCTCATCAACGAACGTTTCGCGCGGCAGATGCGCAGCGTGCTGTTGAACTTCATGCGCCGCAGCGCCGACATCACCGTCGGTTCCATCAAGATCCAGAAGTACGCGGACTTCGAACGCAACCTGCCGGTTCCCAGCAACCTGAACATGGTGCAGATGAAGCCGCTGCGCGGCACCGCCCTGTTCACCTATGACCCGAACCTGGTGTTCCTGGTCATCGACAGCCTGTTCGGCGGCGATGGCCGCTACCACACGCGCGTCGAAGGCCGCGACTTCACCACCACCGAGCAGCGCATCATCCGGCGCCTGCTCAACCTGACCCTGGAAAGCTACGGCAAGTCCTGGGATCCCGTCTATCCGATCGAATTCGATTACGTGCGCTCGGAGATGCACACCAAGTTCGCCAGCATCACCGGCAACAATGAAGTGGTGGTCGTCACCTCGTTCCACATCGAATTCGGCGCGACCGGCGGCGACCTGAACATCTGCCTGCCCTACTCCATGATCGAGCCGGTGCGCGATCTGCTGACGCGGCCGCTGCAGGAAACCACGCTGGAAGAAGTTGACCAGCGCTGGTCGCAGCAGCTGTCGCGCCAGGTGCGCAGCGCCGACATCGACGTGGTCGCCGAATTCGCACGTATTCCTTCCAGCATCCGCGAACTGATGCACATGAAGGTCGGCGACATCCTGCCCGTGGATGTGCCGCAAACCATCATCGCCAACGTCGACGGCGTACCGCTGATGGAATGCGGCTACGGCGTCTTCAATGGCCAGTACGCCCTGCGCGTGCAAAACATGTTTACCTACGATACCGAATCAAACGAGGCCCCCGACCATGACTGACAAGAACGAGCCCGGCACTGGCTCGTCCCCGGCCGACGACTGGGCCGACGCGCTCGCCGAACAATCCCGCGCCA
>JBEBOQ010000225.1:0-3972 GCA_040396375.1 Achromobacter xylosoxidans | reverse complement strand
CGGGGATGATCTCGCGCGCCATGGCGGGCAGGAAGGTGGCGGGAATGATGTAGCCGGCGCCGAAGATGCCGTAGTGCAGCGCCAGCCGGCCGATGCCGGGCGGCAGGCCGGCAGGCGCCGCCACGGCGCCCAGGCGGGCCTTGGCGTCGGCACGCTGGAGGCGTGGCCAGGCCAGGGCGGACAGCGCCAGGGTCATGACCCCCAGCGCCGTCCAGTTGCCATTGGCGTCGGCGCCCGCGGCCATCAGGGCCAGACAGGTCAGACCCGTCAGCGCGATACCGGCGCCGACCCCGGCGTAGGTGATAGCCGCTACCGCCGGGCCGCGCGGATCGCCGGCGGCCACCGGGCGGGCGGCGGCGATACAGATGAAGGCGCTGGCGCTGGCATAGCCCGCCGCCAGTCGCAGCAGGCTCCAGGCCAGGACCCCATGGAACCAGGGCATGGCCAGGGTCAACAGGCCCACGGCCAGCAGGCTGATGGCCAGCATGATGCGCGGATGGCGTGGGGGGCGCACGGCCGCGGCCAGCGCGCCCAGCAGGTAACCCGCGTAATTGGCCGACGCCAGCCAACTGCCCTGCGCCAGCGACAGCCCCGCCTCCTGGGCCATCAGGGGCCAGACGGGCGTAAAGGCGAAGCGGCCGATGCCCATGGCGGCGGCCAGCGCCAGCGCGGCGGGCCAGGCCAGGGACGCAGCCCCGCGTGGGCGGACGGAATCAGGGTGGGTGGCTATTGACATGGCTCCCACTCTACGGCTGTACTAATATCCTGAATAGTGAATTATTAAGAACATGAGTTCTTGAAATGAGAAACTTAGACCTCGACGCGTTGCAGATCTTCAAGGCGGTGGCCGACCACGGCGGCGTGGCGCGCGCCGCGGCCCACCTGAACCGGGTGCAGTCCAATGTGTCGACGCGCTTGAAGCAGCTGGAAGCCTCGCTGGCAACGCCGCTGTTCCGGCGCCAGAACCGGCGCCTGGTGCTGTCCGACCAGGGACGCGTGCTGCTGTCTTACGCCGACCGGTTGCTGCGTCTGTCGGACGAGGCCCAGGCAGCGGTGCGCGACGGCGCGCCGCAGGGCTTGCTGCGCATCGGCACCATGGAAAGCACGGCCGCGGCGCGCCTGCCGCCGATCCTGGCGGCCTACCACGCAGCCTGGCCGCAGGTGCGCATCGAGCTGGTCACCGGCACGTCGGGCGCGTTGGCGGCCAAGGTGCGCAACTACGAAATCGAAGCCGCGTTCGTGGCCGAGCCTTTCGATGCGCAGGGCCTGGCCGAAATGCCTGCCTTCCAGGAAGAACTGGCGCTGATCTCGCCGCTGGCCTGGCCCGAGATCCGCAGCCCCAAAGACGTGGGGGACCGTAGCGTGATCGCGTTCACCGCCGGTTGCTCATATCGCCGCATCCTGGAATCCTGGTTCGGCCAGGACGGCGTGGCGCCCGGCAAGGTCATGGAATTCGCGTCCTATCACGCCATCGTGGCCTGCGTGGCCGCCGGGTCCGGCATGGCGATCGTGCCGCGCTCGGTGCTGGCGGTGCTGGGGGCGGAATCGTCGCTACGCGTCACCCCCCTGTCCGGCCAACATGGCCGCGCGCAGACACAGTTGGTCTGGCGCGCAGAAGACGAAACGCCTGCATTGCAGGCGTTTCAGGAATTGCTGGCGCAGCGCCTTCAGTAGCGCCGGCGCGGGTCCATCAGAAGCGGTAGCCGACGCCCATCGTCAGCACCCACGGATCGATGCGCGCGGTGCCGATGTGTTCGCCGTTCAGCTTCACCTTCGACTTGATGTCGATGTAGCGGATGTCGGCGTTCATGAACCAGCGTTCGCTGATCTTGATGTCCGCGCCCAATTGTGCGGCCACGCCCCACGAATCGCCCATCTTCAGGTCCGAGCCCTTCAGGGCGCCTTCGGCCTTGGTGTCGAAGAACTTGGTGTAGTTGATACCCACGCCGATGTACGGCTGGATCATGCTGTCGGGCAGGATGTGCCATTGCAGGCTGAGCGTGGGCGGCAATTGCTTGCTGGAGCCGATCTTGCCCAGGCCGCTGCCGCGCACGTCGTGCTGGAACGGCCAGGCGCCCAGCAGTTCGATGCCGATGTTGCGCGTGGCCATGTAGGCCAGCGTGAAGCTGGGGCGCACGTTGTTGTTGGCGTCCAGCTTGACGCTGCCGTCCAGCACGGTGCCGTTGTTCGATGCGGGGCGGACCTGCGTTGCGCCCACCCGGAACAGGATGTCGCCGGCTTCATGGGCCTGGGCGGGGGCGGCGGCGCCTGCAGCGATCAGGCCGGCGATGGCGGTGGCGCGGATACGCCCATTCAGCGAAAACATTTTCTTCTCCGATCTTTCCGTGGGGTGAGTGGAAAGGTTCGCAGACCCGGCGCCGCGACCGGTTGATATGCGTCAAACGCTGCGGGCAAGCGCGCCGCCGCCGTGGTTGCATCGCAACAACCGGCGCCGCGACGGGCGGTCAAGCAAGGAGGATCAGGCCAGCGCGGCCAGGAATACGGCGGCGCCCACCGCCAGCATCAGGAACGGGCTGACCCGCGTATAGACCAGCACCAGCGTGGATGCGGCGGCCACGCCCCAGGCCCAGGCGCCGCCCTCGGCCGCGCGCAGCACGGTGCATGAGGACGCCAGGATCATGCCGGCGGCCACCGGCACCAGCCCCGCTTCGATGGCGCGCACGCAGGTGGCGTGGCGGTAGCGTGCCCACACCCGCGCCAGCGCGTAGATCAGCAGCGAACAGGGCAGGAAGATCGCGATCGACGCGGCGATCGCGCCAGCCCATCCGCCCACATGCCAGCCGATCAACGTCACCAGCAGCGAGGCCGGACCCGGCGTGATGCGCGACAGCGCGAAGTAGTCCAGGAACTGCGATTCGTTGATCCAGCCATAGCTGTCGACCGCCTGGCGGTGGATGTCGGGCAGGATGCTCTGGCCGCCGCCCACCGTCAGGAACGACAGCGGCGTGAAGACCGAGAACAGGTCGTGCAGCATCGCCAGGTTCATGGGCGTCGCCCTTGTTGCCCCTGGCGCCGCAGGCGGCTGTAGGCAATGCCGATGGACAGCGGCGCCATGGCGCCCACGACCCACAAGAGCGGCAGGCGCAACAGGAAAATGGCGGCAAAGGTGACGCCCATGATCGCGGCCGGCACCCAGCCCACCAGCGCGCGCCGCGCGGCGCGCAGGCCGGTCTGCAGCGACACGCCCACCGCCGCAGCGGCCACGCCGGCCATGGCCACGTGCAGTCCCTGCGACTGCGCCATGCTGGCGAACAACGCCGCCGCACCGATCGCCACCAACATCGGCGGCACCGTGATGCCCAAGCCGCCCAGCAAGGCGCCGGGGCCGCCGCGCAGCCGGAAGCCGATCCAGATCGCCAGGTTCACCACGTTCACGCCGGGGAAGGACTGCGCCAGCGCCAGGCCGCTGAGAAAGTCGGATTCCGACATCCAGCGCCGGTGCTGCACGAATTCGCGCATCATCCAGCCGCTCAGGCCGCCACCGAAGCTGGTCAGGCCGACCTTGGTAAAGGCCAGGAAAATCTGCGGCAGCGTTGGCGGGACGGCAAGTTCTGGTTCGGGGGCGGACATGGCGTGGGGCGCGGCGGGTCGATGCCGCATCTTACGGAAACGAAAATGTCGGTTGCCTGAAAAAACTTCGCCGCCTTGGCATCAGGTGCGCAAGGCGGCGAAATCGGGGGGCACGCTAGCTGGATCAGCGCGGCAGTTCGCTCGATCCCATCAGGTAGGCGTCCACCGAACGCGCGCACTGGCGGCCTTCGCGGATGGCCCAGACCACCAGGGACTGGCCGCGGCGCATGTCGCCGGCGGTGAAGACTTTTTCCACGTTGGTGCGGTAGTCGTCGGTGTTGGCGCGCACGTTGCCGCGCGCATCGCGATCCACGCCGAAGGCATCGAGCACGGTCTGCACCGGCGACACGAAGCCCATGGCCAGCAGCACCAGGTCGGCCT
>JBEBOQ010000224.1:0-4072 GCA_040396375.1 Achromobacter xylosoxidans | reverse complement strand
TGACCTTCATCGTCTGCTTCACCGTGATGTGCTCGGGCCTGACCTCGGCCGCGACCGCCTCGCAAGCCTTCGCGGCCAATATGTTCGCCGCCTTCGGCATGGAAGCCGACAAGACCTGGATCACCGTGGGCGCGCTGGGCTTCATGGCGCTGGTGATGCTGGTGAACCTGCGCGGCGCCTCGGAAAGCGTGCGCGCCAACGTGGTGCTGACGCTGATCGAACTGTCGGGCCTGCTGATGGTGATCCTGCTGGGCTTTTACGCCATGTCGGAAGGCCAGGCCGACTTCTCGCGCGTCATCGCCTTCGACACGCCGGAAGACAAGAGCGTGTTCCTGGCCGTCACCTCGGCCACCGCGTTGGCTTTCTTTGCCATGGTCGGCTTCGAGGACTCCGTCAACATGGCCGAGGAAACCCACAACCCCAGCCGCATCTTTCCCAAGGTGATGCTGACCGGCCTGGGGCTGACGGCGGTGATCTACGTGCTGGTGTCGATCTGCGCGGTGGCGCTGGTGCCGGTGGGCGAACTGGCCGGCAGCAGCACGCCGCTGGTGCTGGTGGTCAAGCGCGCCGCGCCCGGCCTGCCGGTGGAATACATCATGCCGGTGATCTCGATGTTCGCCGTCGCCAACTCGGCGCTCATCAACATGATGATGGCCAGCCGCCTGCTGTACGGCATGTCGCGCCAGGGCGTGCTGCCCGCCTTCCTGGCCCACGTGCATCGCCGCAACCAGACGCCGTGGACCGCCATCCTGTTCACCACCGCGCTGGCGTTCGGCCTGATCATCCTGGTGGCGCTGGCCGACTCCGAGGCCATTCGCGCGCTGGGCGGCACCACCGCCCTGCTGCTGCTGGGCGTGTTCGCCTTCGTCAACGTGGCGGTGCTGGTGCTGCGCCGCGACCAGGTCAAGCACGAGCATTTCCGCATCAACCGCATCGTGCCGTGGCTGGGCGCCGCCGCCTGCCTGTTCCTGGTGACGCCGCTGACCGGGCGCGATGTGATCCAGTACCAGGTCGCGGGCTGGCTGCTGCTGCTGGGGGTGGTGATGTGGGGCGTGACCTACGTGGTGCGCAGCAAGGAAGAAAAGATGCAGCTGGACCCGGCGGCGCTGGACTGATTCGCCACGGGCCATTGAGCCGGCCGGACGCCCTGCCATGGCGTCCGGCCGTGTCGTTTCCGGGAAGCCCTAGCCGCCCTGCGCCAACCCTTCGCGGCGCGGATCCACGCCGCCCTGCAGGCCATCCGGCGTAATCACAATGCCGTGGATACCGCTGGGAAAATCCGTGATCTTCACCGGGTGCCCCATGCGCTCCAGCGCGGGCGCCAGAGCTTCCAGGGGCGTGCCCTTTTCCAATTCGGTTTCCTTGTTGCGGCTGCCCATGTTGGGCAGTGCCGCCGCGGCCTGGATGTCCAGGCCCCAGTCCAGCACCGCCACCACCGTCTTGGCCACGTAGTTGATGATGGCGCTGCCGCCGGGCGAGCCCACCAGCAGGTAGGGCTTGCCGTCGCGCAGCACGATCAGCGGCGACATCGCACTGCGCGGGCGCTTGCCCGGTTCGACGCGGTTGGCGATCAACCGGCCTTCGGGGTCTTTGAACGACGAAGAAAAATCGGTCATCTCGTTGTTCAGCAAAAACCCACGCATGAAGATCTTGCTGCCGAATTCGTTCTCGATAGTGGTGGTCATGGACAGCGCATTGCCGTCGGCATCCGCGGCCACCAGGTGGCTGGTGGACGGCTGCTCCAGCGCGTTGTCCTGGCCCAGCGACAGCAGCTTGCCTTCGGGGTCGCCGGGCAGCGCGACCTTCATGCTGCGGTCGGGTCGGATCAGCGCGCCGCGCGCCTGCAGATAAGCGGGGTTCAGCATGGCGCGCACCGGCACCTGCACAAAGTCCGGGTCGGCCACGTAGAAGTCTCGGTCGGCGAAGGCCAGCCGACCGGCCTCGGCAAAGTAATGCACCGCCTCGACGCTGCCGGGTGCAAAGCTTGCTATCGGGTACTGCTCCAATTCGCCCAGCATCTGCAGCACCGCGATGGGACCGCTGCTAGGTGGGCCCATGCCGCACAGCTGGTAGCCGCGATAGCCGCCGCAGACCGGTTCGCGCTCGCGCGCCTGGTAGCCCGCCAGGTCGGCCAGCGCCAGGTCGCCCGGCTTGGGATGCGCGTGTACCGCGGCCACGATGTCACGCGCGATATCGCCCTGGTAGAAGGCATCCGCCCCGCCCTGCGCCACGGCTCGCAGCGTGGCCGCGAAGGCGGGGTTCTTCAGCACATGCCCCACCGGCCATGCGGCGCCGTCGGGTGCGTAGAAATATGCGGCGGCGGCCGGCTGGCGTGGTAGTTCCTTGTTGCCCGCCAATAGCTTGTGCAGGCGCGGCGATACCGCGAAGCCCTGTTCGGCCAGGCGGATGGCCGGCGGGAACAGGTCGGCCCACGGCAGCTTGCCCTGGCGCCGATGCGCCATCTCCAGCCCACGCAGCAAACCGGGCACACCCACGGCCATGCCGTTGTTGACCGACTGCGTAAACGGCAGGGGCTTGCCGTGCGCATCCAGGAAGCGGTCGGGGCGCGCGGCGGCGGGTGCGGTCTCGCGGCTGTCGTAGGTGACGATGCGGCCTTCCTTGGCCGAATACACCACCATGAAGGCCCCGCCGCCGATGCCCGAGGACTGCGGCTCGACCAGGTTCAGCACCAGCTGCGCGGCAATGGCGGCGTCCACGACGCTGCCGCCACGGCGCAGCATCTCGTCGCCAGCATGGGTCGCCAGCGGGTTGGCTGTGACCATCATGAAATGCGGCGCGCGCACCAGTTCGCGCGCCTGGGTGCCGGTGGCCGCTTCGGGATTGCGGTCTTCGGCGGCAACGGGTGAGCGGGCCCAGGCTGCGGGCACCGCGGCCAGCGCGGCGAGCAGGACGGCGGCGGCGCAGGAACTCACGCGCATGACAGACTCCGGAAGTGGCGCCGGCAAGCCGGCATGACCTTGCATGATAGACAAATCAGGCAGGCCCTTGCGACCGCCGCACACAGGTCCGTGCCCCGCGCCGTAGAATGCCGCTTTGCGCCGACTTCCCCGCCCCATGCGCCTGCGCCACATCGAGATCTTCGAAGCGATCCGCCGTACCGGCTCCCTGACCCAGGCCGCGGCGGCACTGCACATCACCCAGCCCGCCGCCAGCAAGCTGCTTGCCAGCGCCGAAGCGCAGCTGGGCTTCAAGCTGTTCGATCGCGTGAAGGGGCGCCTGGTCGCCACGCGCGAGGCGGACATCCTGACGCCCGAAGTCGCCCGCCTGAACCAGGACCTGGACAGCGTGCGCCGGCTGGCCGCCAGCCTGCGCGACCGGCCCCACGCGCATCTGCGGCTGGGCTGCGCGCCGGCGCTGGGCCTGGGCCTGTTGCCCGGCGTGGTGCGCGACAGCCGCCAGGCCCAGCCGGGCCTGACCTTCGACATCCACACCCATCACAGCGCCGAGCTGGTGCGCGGCATGCTGACGCGCGAGCTGGACTTGGCAGTGACCTTCGACACCCGCGACACCCCGGGCCTGACCCGCATCGAACTGGGCCATACCGAGCTGGTGCACTTGAGCCACCGGCCCGGCAACGGCCCGCTGGCACTGGCGGACATCGCCGGCGATGCGCTGATCCTGCTGGACGCCAGCGATGCGTCGGGCGCGCTGCTGCAAATGGCGCTGGACGCACAAGGCCTGGACCCACGCGCCGCGGTGCGGGTGCAGACCCACTACGTGGCCTGCGCGCTGGCCCAGGCGGGCGCAGGAGACGCGATCGTCGACGCGGTCACGGCCCAGGCCATGCTGCGGCCCGGCATGCACCTGAGGCGGCTGACGCCGGCGCTGCGGGTGCCGATCAGCGTACTGACGCGCGAACAAGATCCCTTGTCGGCCTTGCATCGCGATCTGATCGACCGGCTGCGCGCCGCGTGCGAGGCAAGCCAGGCGGCGCTGGAAGGGTAAGCCAACGAAAAGGGCGCCCGAGTGAACTGACCCCCAGAAGTTGGATGGTCAGAAGCTAAGCCCCTAAGGCCTGAGCTCGGTACTGCACCGGGCTCAGGCCTTTTAG
>JBEBOQ010000223.1:0-4120 GCA_040396375.1 Achromobacter xylosoxidans | reverse complement strand
TCCGCAACGGCTTCCAGCTGGCGGCCGACGAGATCAACGCCGCGGGCGGGATCAACGGCAACAAGATCGTGCTGGTGGTCGAGGACGAACAAGGCAAGAAAGAAGAAGCGATCAACGTCTTCAAGAAACTGATCTTCAAGGACAACGTCCTGATGGTCTTCGGCCCGACGCTGTCGAACTCGGCCCAGGCCGCCGACCCGATCGCCCAGGCTGCCAAGACGGTCGTCTTCGGCACCTCGAACACCGCCGACGGCATCACCTCCATCGGCAACTACGTGTTCCGCAACTCGGTCACCGAAGCCGACGTGCTGCCCGCCACCATCTCCACCGTCAAGGCCAAGACCGGCCTGAAGAACGTGGCGGTGCTGTACGGCAACGACGACGTCTTCACCAAGAGCGGCTACGACAACTTCAAGAAGGCCCTGGAAGACCAGAAGATCCCGGTCACCACGACCGAAACGTTCGCCAAGGGCGACGTGGACTTCAAGGCCCAGCTGACCAAGATCAAGGGCACCAACCCCGACGCCATCGTGCTGTCCGCGCTGCTGGCCGAAGGCGCCCCGATCATGGTGCAGGCCCGCCAGCTGGGCCTGAACGTGCCGGTCATCGGCGGCAACGGCATGAACTCGGTCAAGATTTTCGACCTGGCCCCCGGCGGCGCGTCGAACAATCTGTGGATCGGCAGCCCGTGGTCGATCGAGAACAAGGCCCCCGAGAACGTCAAGTTCATCGACGCCTACAAGGCCAAGTTCAACGGCGCGCCCGACCAGTTCGCCGCGCAGTCGTACGACGCCATGTACATCGTCGCCCAGGCCCTGAAGAACACCAAGATCTCCGGCGAACTGGCCAAGGACCGCGCCGCCCTGCGCGACGCGCTGCCCTCGGTGCAATGGACCGGCGCCACCGGCGCCTTCAAGTTCCGCCAGGCCACCGACCGCGCCGGCAAGCCCGCCGGCTACGACGCCGACCAGGCGCCGATCGTCAGCGTGACCAAGGACGGCAAGTACGTCATCGAGAAGTAAGCGCTACGCATCCCCGCGCGGGGGGATGCGCCTTGCGGGCGGCTGCGCCGTCCGCAAGGCGCTTTTTATCGCAGGGCCGTCACCATAAGAGAAATGCCTCCTTGCAAGGAGGCTCAAGGCCATGCAGTGGGCGCTGCATGGGGCCCTCACAGCTTTGGAAAGTCCCATCATGTTCGAACAACAATTCGTCAATGCCTTGTCGCTGGGCTGTGTGTATGCACTGTTCGCGCTGGGCTTCACGCTGATCTTCGGCGTGCTCGGGGTGATCAACCTGGCGCATGGCGCCGTCTTCATGGTTGGCGCCTACGCGGCACTGTTCGTCGTGCAGCAATTCAGCCTGCCCCTGTGGGCCGCGCTGATGGCCGCGTTCTTCGTCGCCGGCTTTACCGGGGTCATCATCGACTACCTGGTGCTCAAGCCGCTGCGCAAGCGCAACGCGCCCCACTTGATTCCCATGATCGCCACCATCGGCGTGGGGATCATCCTGAACAACTCCGCCCAAGGCATCTTCGGCGCCAGCAACCTGCGCTTCCCGCACGGCACCGTGCCCGAGGAAGTGATCGAGATCGCCGGCCTGCACCTGACCGTCATCGAGCTGGGCATCATCTTCCTGTCTTTCGCGCTGATGGCCGTGCTGATGTTCGTCATGCGCCGCACGCAATTCGGCCGCGCCCTGCGCGCCATCGCCGAATCGCCCAAGGCTGCCTGGCTGCTGGGCATCAACGTCGAAAAGCTGTTCGTCACCACCTCGTTCGCCGCGGCCGCCCTGGGCGGCGTGGCCGGCGTGCTGATCGGCCTGTACTCGAACGCGCTGTTCCCGCTGATGGGCCAGCCGATGCTGCACAAGGGCATCGCGGTCATCATCCTGGGCGGCATGGGCGACATCCGTGGCGCCATGCTGGGCGGGCTGTTCCTGGGCTTCGCTGAAGTGCTGTCGGTGGCCTATATCGGCTCCACCATGCGCGACGCGGTGGCATTCGGCCTGCTGTTCCTGATCCTGCTGGTGCGCCCGCAAGGTCTGTTCGGCAAAGTGGTTCAACGCAAGGCTTAAAGAATGAGCGGATTCGAAAACTTCTGGGCCATCTACGGCAACCTGGTGCTCACGCTGGGCACCAACGCCTTGCTGGCCCTCTCCATCTGGCTGACCCTGGCCTGCGGCATGCTGGCCATGGCCAACGCCGCTTTCATGGGCATCGGGGCGTACGCCGCCGCGCTGCTCACCATGAACTACGACGTCTCGTTCCCGGTCGCGCTGGCCGGCGGCATGGCGGCGCCGGCCCTGGTGGCGGCGCTGATCGGCTTGCCGACCTTGCGGCTGTCAGGGGTCTATCTCGCCATGGCCACGCTGGGTTTCGGCGAAGTGGTGCGGGTGACGGTGCTGAACACCGAGTCGATCACCGGCGGCGCGCTGGGCCTTAACGGCATTCCGCAGCTGACGCAGTGGTGGCACGTCATCCTGGCGGTCGTCATCGTGCTGTTCGTGCTGTGGCGCGTGCGCGCCTCGAAGATCGGACGCGCCTTCGAGGCCATCCGCGGCGACGAGACCGCGGCCGGCCTGATGGGCATCGACGTGCGCGCCAACAAGATGCTGGCCTTCGTGGCCGGCGCGATGATCGCGGGCCTGGCCGGCGCCCTTAACGCGCACCTGACCTTCTTCATCGGCCCCAACGAATACGGTTTTGACCGTGGCGTTGAAATCCTGACCATGGCCATCCTGGGCGGTATCGGCGGTTTGGCCGGGCCCGTGCTGGGCAGCTTCATCATTACCGTGCTGCCCGAGCTGCTGCGCGGTTTTGCGGATTTGCGCTTGATCGCGAACGGAGTGATCCTGGTGGTGATTGTGTTGTTCCTGCCGCAAGGCATCTGGGATCCGGCGCGCTTCAAGCGCTGGATGCGTCAAGGAGGCAAGCGCCATGCTTGAGCTGACCTCCGTTTCCAAGAGCTTCGGCGGCCTGCACGTGCTGCATGACGTCAGCCTGTCGGTGCCCGAAGGCGCGATCTTCGGCCTGATCGGTCCCAACGGCGCCGGCAAGACCACGGTGTTCAACCTGATCACCGGCCTGCTGCCGCCCAGCGGCGGCACCATCACCTTCAACGGCCAGAGCGTCCTGGACAAGCAGCCGCACCGCATCACGCGCATGGGCATCGCCCGCACCTTCCAGAACATCCGTCTCTTCAAGGAGATGACGCTGCTGGAGAACGTGGTGGTGGGCGCCTACCGCCACATGAACTACGGCTTCCCCAGCCTGCTGCTGGGCCTGCCGGGCTACCGCGAGCACGAAAAGCGCGCCCGCGAGCGCGCCCACGAGCTGCTGACGTGGATGCGCCTGGACCACAAGGCCAACGACCTGGCCGACAACCTGTCGTACGGCGAGCAGCGCCGCCTGGAGCTGGCGCGCGCGCTGGCCACCGAGCCCAAGCTGCTGCTGCTGGACGAACCCGTGGCCGGCATGAACACCGGCGAACGCGCCGAACTCATGCGCGAGATCCTGGCCATCCGCGACCGCGGCTACACCATCCTCATGATCGAGCACGACATGCGCTTCGTCATGGGGCTGTGCGAGCGCATCGCGGTGCTGAACTTCGGCAAGATCATCGCTTGCGGCGGGCCCGAAGAAATCCGCAACAACGAACAGGTCATCGAAGCCTACCTGGGCCGCGAAGACGACGAAGACACCGAACAAGCGGAGGCTGCACAATGAGCGCCATGCTGGAAGTCCGCGGACTCGAGGTCAACTACGGCCATATCGAAGCCGTCCGCGGCATCGACCTGGACCTGGAAGCCAAGGAAATCACCGCCCTGGTCGGCGCCAACGGCGCCGGCAAGTCGACCACGCTGCTGGCGCTGTCGGGCCTGTTGCCCAAGGCGCGCGGCAAGGTCCTGTTCGAAGGCGAAGACATCACCAACCTGGCGCCGCACCAGTTGGTGGCGCGCGGCATCGTCCAGGTGCCCGAAGGCCGGGCCATCCTCACCACCATGACCGTGCTGGAAAACCTTGAGCTGGGCGCGTACCGCCGTGGCTTGAAGAACGTCGGCAACGATCTGGAATACGTCTTCAACCTGTTCCCGCGCCTGAAAGAGCGGATCACCGGCATCG
>JBEBOQ010000222.1:0-4150 GCA_040396375.1 Achromobacter xylosoxidans | reverse complement strand
ACCGCTGACCTCTTGCATGCCATGCAAGCGCTCTCCCAGCTGAGCTATACCCCCCGGGTCTCAAACGTTCTAATCAATTCTTTCAACGTTTCCACGATTTTTCAGCGCCTTTCGGTGCCGCTTTTCGTGTCTCGTTGGCGGTTATGTTTAGTGCCGTTCGCGAAGAAACGAGATTATGCACGAACTAAATTGGGTGTGCAAGTCAGATGGGTGCAAAAAATGAAAAAGTTGAGGGGAATTTTGATTCAAGGGGACATATGAGCGTGGGGCCGGTGCGGGACAAGGGTCGATCTGTGCACTTGGCGACGCTGCCGGCAGGTCTTGCCAGACGCTCGGAACGCCTAAGAATCAAAGGCTTGGGCGAGTGCTATCGTGGTAAGCGCGGTGGAAGCTGCGCGGGCCGGTACCCTGACCCGCTGTGATGTCTTGCCGGCAGGAGATTTTTTTCGCATGAGCACAAAGACTTCTTTTCCGACGCGCCCGTTGGGGCGCAGCGACATGTCGATCACGCGCATCGGCTTGGGCGCCTGGGCGATGGGCGGCAACAATTGGGCGATCGGCTGGGGGCCGCAAGACGATGCGGATTCGGTCGCGGCCATCCGGCAGGCGGTCGATCGCGGCATCAATTGGATCGACACCGCCGCCGTTTATGGACTGGGCCATTCCGAAGAGGTCGTGGGCCAGGCGCTGGCGCAGATGAGTCCTGGCGACCGGCCCTACGTCTTTACCAAATGCGGCCTGACCTGGTCCGATGACCAACCGCAAGCCACCCCGCGGCGCAGCGGCGCGCCGGCCAGCATCCGCCGGGAAATCGAAGGTTCGCTGCGCCGGTTGGGCGTGGAACGCATCGATCTCTACCAGATGCACTGGCCGGCCGGCGACGGCACGCCGCTGGAGGCGTACTGGCAGGAATTGCTGGATCTCAAGCAAGAGGGCAAGGTGCGCGCGGTGGGCTTGTCCAACCACAATCTGGCGCAGTTGCAAGACGCCGAAGCATTGGGCCACGTGGAATCGCTGCAACCGCCGTTCTCGGCGATCCAGCGCAGCGCCGCCGCGGACCTGATTCCCTGGTGCGCGCAGAACGGCACCGGCGTCATCGTCTATAGTCCGATGCAGTCGGGCCTGCTGAGCGGCGGTTTTTCCGCCCTGCGCGCGCAAGCCCTGCGGCAGGACGATTGGCGCTCACGCAATGCGGAATTCAAGCCGCCCAATCTGTCGCGCAACCTGGCCTTGGCCGAAGCCCTGAAACCCATCGCCGAACGTCACGGCGCTACGCAGGCGGCAATTGCCATCGCCTGGACGCTGGCGTGGCCCGGCGTCACGGGTGCCATCGTCGGCGCGCGCAACGCGGCGCAGGTCGATGAGGTGCTGGGCGCGGCGGAGCTGGAACTGGACAGCGACGACATGGCGGACATCGCGCATGCCATCGAGCTGACGGGCGCAGGCTTCGGGCCGCTGCGTCCCGAAGAAGAAGACAGCGGGGCGTTGCCGGATAACCTGTTTGCGTGAAGGCTGGGCCGCGGCAGCGCAGGCGAACACAGGGCGTGCGCCCTGCGTTCGTTCAGCGGTGGCGCGTCCTCAGTTTCCTCAGGCGCGACGCGCCCTGCGGCCACTGCCCAGTGCGGCAATCAGCGCCAGGCCGATCAGTGCCAACGCCGATTTGTCGCCGAAGCGCGCATAGGGCGTCAGGCCCGACATGCCTTGCACCGAGACGGGCAGCACGCCCGGCTGCAGCGGCGCCAATTGGGCCGCCACATGACCCTTGGCGTCGATGGCCGCGGTGATGCCGGTATTGGTGGCGGTCAGCATGGGGCGCGCGGTTTCCATGGTACGCAGGCGTCCGATCTGCAGATGCTGGCGCAGCGCCCACGAATCACCAAACCAGCCCAGGTTGCTGACATTGACCAGGATGGTCGCGCCCGGCTCGCCGTTGGCGCCGGGCTGCAGCGCGGGCAGCAGGTCGGGGCCGAACAGGTCTTCGTAGCAGATGTTGAAGGCGATGTGCTGGCCGCCCACCGCGAACGGCGTCTGGCGCTCGGGGCCGCGGTCGAAATCGCCCAGCGGGATGTTCAGCATGTCGACGAACCAGTGAAAGCCCGGCGGCACGTATTCGCCCCAAGGCACCAGGTGGCGCTTGTCGTAGCGCATGGCGGTGCTGCCGCCGGTCAGCTGTTCCAGCGGCGTCTGGCCGTCGAAACCCATGACGCTATTGGTGTAGCGGTCGCGGCCATTGCGCACGTCGTGGATCGGCGCGCCCATGGCGATCACGGCGTTCTGCCGCGCCGCCACCTGGCGCCAGACGTCCCAGACGCGGGGATCGAGCTGGTCCTGGAAGATCGGCAGCACGGTTTCCGGCAGGATGATCATCTGTGGCGGCGGCACGCCCGCGGCCGGCGGCAGGGCCGCCAGTTCGAGGTGGCGACGCAGGCTCTGGTCCAGCAGCGCCGGGTCGAACTTCTGCGATTGTTCGATGTTGCCCTGGACCAGCCGCACGTTCAGCGCATCGCCGCTGGGCGTGGACCAGTCGATGCGCGACAGCGGCCAGCCGGCGGCGGCCAGCGCCAGCGCCACGCCGGCGGCCAGCGCCCGGCGGCCGTCGCGCGCTTGTTTCCGGTCGCCCGCCGGGCGCCACAGGCTGGCGATGGCGGCGGCGGCGAAGGCCGCCACCAGCGCCATGCCATGCACGCCCAGCAGCGGCGCCCAGCCGGCGATGGGGCTGTCGACCTGCGCGTAGCCGATGTTGAGCCAGGGGAAGCCGGTCAGCAGCACCGCGCGGACCCATTCGAAGCCGGCCCACAGCGCGCCCCAGGCCAGCGTGCCGGACAGCACGCGACCCGGCGCCGACTCGGCCGTCAGCGGCACGTAGCGCCGCGCCAGCGCGCCGGCCGTGGCCGGGAACAGCGCCAGGAAGGCGGATAGCGCCAGCACCGCGGCCACCGCCAGCGGCGCGGCCAGGTCGCCGTAGCGGTGCAGGCTGATGAAGATCCAGTACAGGCCCAGCGCGTAGGTGACAAAGCTGAACAGCCAGCCGCGCGCCCAGGCCTGGCGGGCCGACGGGGCGTACAGGGTGACGCGGGCGGCTACCGCCAGGGCCAGGATCTGGGTGATGGCCAGCGCCCAATCCGGCAACGGGCCGGGCGCGAAGGTGAGGGCGTGGACTGCGCCCGCCAGCGTCAAGCCGGCGGCGCCACGCAGGAGCCGGCTGCGAGTCGTGCGGCTCATGCGTTATCGGAGGGCGGGACGTCGCGGGACGGGGCGTTGCGCTTGACGCGCAGCCAGATGGCGCGGCGTGCGTCGCCGCGAGCCACTTCCAGCTTCAGGCCGTCGAATTCGGCGGTGTCGCCGCGGCGCGGGATGCGCCCCAGTTGGCCGCCCATCCAGCCGCCGACGCTGTCGTATTCGTCGTCGGGCAACTGGCAGCCGAACACGTCGTTGAAGTGCGAGATGTCGGTGGCGGCCAGCACGCGCCACTGGTTCTCGCCCTCGGGGAAGATCGAGTCTTCCTCGGTTTCGTCGAATTCGTCTTCGATGTCGCCGACGATCTGTTCCAGCACGTCTTCCATCGTGACCAGGCCGGAGATGCCGCCATGCTCGTCGATGACGATGGCCTGGTGGTTGCGGCTGGCGCGGAACTCGTGCAGCAGCACGTTCAGGCGCTTGGATTCGGGGATGAACACGGCCGGGCGCACCAGCGTGCGCACTTCGATGCCGGGTTCCAGCATGCAGCGCAGCAGGTCTTTGGCCAGCAGGATGCCGATGATGTTGTCGCGATCGCCTTCGTACACGGGGAACCGCGAGTGGGCGGTTTCGATCACCGTGGCGACCAGGTAGGGGATGGGCTGCGTGACATCGAGCAGGTCCATGCGCGAACGCGGAACCATGATGTCGCCGACAGTGCCCTCGGACACGGCCAGCGCGCCCTTGATCATCTTGTAGGACTCAGCGTCCAGCAGGTTGCGGTCGTGCGCGGCTTCCAGGATGGCCTTGATGCCTTCACGGTCCTCGGGCTCGCGGCGCACAAGGGAAAGCAGGCGGTCTAGAAGGGATTTGGTGGCGGGTTTGGCTGAGCGAGCAGACGTCGCTTCGGGAGCAGGGTAAGGGTCAGACATCGTCCGGGAGGACAAGTTATGGAGGGGCCAGCATAACCGAA
>JBEBOQ010000221.1:0-4294 GCA_040396375.1 Achromobacter xylosoxidans | reverse complement strand
TCAGCAATGAAATTTACGGCTATGAAGCGCTTATTCGCTGGATACACCCGGTGAAGGGGCTACTGTCACCCGATTACTTTATTTCCGTCGCTGAAAAAACGGGGATGATCAACCAGATCGGCAAAACCGTGCTGGAGCTTGCCTGCCGGGAAGCGGTTTCCTGGGCGGTTCCGGCAAGGATCTCTGTGAACGTCTCACCCGTTCAGCTGGGCACGAAATCCTTTACGGCAATGGTACAGTCCATCCTGAAGGAGACAGGACTTCCGGCAAACCGTCTTGAATTAGAGGTTACGGAGTCATCGCTCTTCAGCGACAGCAACACGCCAATCACTATTCTCAAAAAGCTGAGAACGCTGGGTGTAAGAATTTCAATCGATGATTTCGGGACGGGTTATTCGTCGCTCTCACGTCTGAGTGAACTGAATTTTGATAAAATTAAAATCGACAAATCCTTTGTGAACCCGATATCCACGCAGGATGATGCCCTTAATATCGTTAAATTGATAACCGGCATGGCGAAGAGCCTCAATATGAGGGTCATTGCAGAAGGTGTTGAAACCGAAGCGCAGCTCGAACGTCTTCAGGCGCTAGGCTGCGATCTCGTGCAGGGATATCTGTTCGGAAAACCACAGGCTGAGATTGACAGGAAGATTAGATACGGTTGAAATGGTTGCGCGGCTTTTTCTGGCCTAAAACCCTTTAGTCGATTGATAATCAAAGGTTAAATAATGAAAAAAACAGCCCCGGAATATACGCCTGTTGATTTATCTCGTTGGGCCAGGAAGGAGCATTTTGAAGTATTCCAGTCATTTGCTGAGTGTACAATTAACCAAACGGTTCTGATCGACATCACCGCGCTGCGAAAACATATCAAAAAAGTCGGCTGGAAGTTTTATCCGACGATTATTTTCCTCCTCTCTAAAATCATGAACCGGCATCCGGAATTCCGTATGGCCGTGAAGGACAATGAGCTTGTCATATGGAATGAAATTCATCCCAGCTATACCATTTTCCACCCTGAAACAGAGACCTTTTCGTCATTGTGGAGTCACTTCGACGGCAATATTCATCACTTCCAGAACACTTATGCAGAAGACATTGCGCGCTATGGCAATAACCTTTCTTACTGGCCTAAGGAAGAGTCCCGGGAAAATGTCTTTTTCGTATCGTCTATTCCCTGGGTAACGTTTACGAACTTTACGATGAACATTGCGCACATGAAGAACTTCTTTTCCCCTATGTTCACGTTTGGAAAATACTACGAGCAGGATGGGAAAGTGCTGTTGCCTATGGCGGTACAGGTACATCACTCGGTGTGCGATGGTTTCCATGTGGCAAGGATGTTTAATGAGTTGCAGGAGATGTGTGATGGTTTGCCGGAGCTGTCGGAGGGATTAAATAGCTGATACGACAGAGGACTATTTTAGAAGATAATAGGAACAGAAAAACACAGCAAAGCATTGATAAGAAAAAAAAATTAGAACAAAATAAAAATGCCCCCATCAAAATCAGTAGCAATTGATAGGGGCTTTAGATTTATGCAGCAGTTCCTTCTCTATTGATCTCGAGTATTCTAGATGTTAACTCATCGGGTGTTTCTTGATTTATCACCAATTCTTTTAAACGTAGTTTGTCTGTTAAATCATGATATCGCAATTCAAATTCATTAATAATTTGCTTCCATGTTTTAATGTATATACGCTTACTTCCGCTCTTTTGAAGCAACCCATATTCTCCATGATGTTTATTACTTTCAAGTTCATCACGAATATTAGCAGTATTGTTTTGATTGTCGGATATATCATTCCCTACTAAAATAAAATCCCAACGGGTATTATCATTAGTAAATTCAGCATTAGAACTTATTACATTCTTATACTTTTTGACTTGTTCGTATTCCTTATCCGTCAATTTAACACTCGGTCGTTTCAATTCAATCACTACACAGTGAAAATATTTTTTACCAGCATCATCGTATCTCTTTCCTTTTAAGGCTGCAAAAATATCCATTTCCTTTTTACTGTCAGGATGGTCTACGGAATACTTATCGAAGTGTTCTTCATCAAAACCCTTCACTTCTTTTAAAAACACTCTAAGTGCTTTATCAAACTTATCCTCTTCAGAGGCCAATAAAGTATATTGTTCACCAAACAACCATAAATTATCTTCCACTGATTTTTGTATGTGTTTGACTTCGTAAGTATCTTTCTCAGGATCTTTTATCAAAGCTTGGAAATATTCGAGTATATCCAATCTATCATTAATAAATGAGATGGTTTTTGTAATATTCGACAGAGAGGTTCTTTTAATGACATTAGATAATTTATCAACTTCTTGATCGCTTAACTCGACGATCCCTTCAAAGATATCAAAGAGATTTGCTAAACTATTCGTCTCAACAATCCTATCTAGTAACTTAACAAAAATTTTCTTTTGTTTAATATTTAGTGTCTTGGAGAAAAGCAATGGTTCAGCCTCGTAAATCACCTTAATAGTTTCAATGAGTTGATTCCTTCTAAATTCATTGTAAGCGACATTATCTCCGGGATACTCAGGTAATATACCTTGAGAAAGATATTCCTGAATAAGTTGATCGGCCACGCTACTCTTACAGATTCGGTATTCTTCCTTGAGTATTTTTTTTACTTCTGAAACTATAAATCTATACTCTTCAGATTTAGTATTGTTTTCATGAGAACCTAATAAGTCCGCATGTATGTCGAACGAATCGAAAAATGATGAAGAGACATATGCTGAACAATAAAATTTCTTACCATTAAGCTCAGATAACTCTTTATGGACTATGATTCCTGAGCTATTTATAAAATAAATGAATGATTTTTCTTTGACCGGTCGCTGCGACCATTGAGTCGTTTTGATATCAAACTTATACCCATTCAATTCTTTGTCATAATTATGAGACAAATAATCAATGGGTTTAACTTTTAGCTGATTTATATAAACTTGAATATTAGGATCAGCAAGCAACAACCATGATATATCATTCTGAATATATCCAATCATTTGATTGTTGAACTCGTCTTCACCTATGGTGATAGGTGAAAATGATACTACTGTTCCTCTTTGATTCTGTGGCATTACTATCGGTGCGCTGACCACATATTCATTAATATGGCTAGCTTTAAGATCTATCGTAAACTCTGTACCTTTTCCATCAAAAGTTGTCCACAATGCTCTTTGTGCAAATTTTACAAAAGAAAAACGCCCCTTTCCTTTTCGTCCTCTCGTAATAGGTGAGCATTTTTGTTTTTTTTGAGAGTCGAGAAACTTACCAAATGTCTGATCCAGCTCAGAATAAACAATTCCTAATCCATCATCGGATATAGATATTTCTGAAAGACCACTAAGCCCATTTGGTTTCGAATTGATGTGGATTGTTTTTGCACCAGCATCAAATGCATTCCAAACATACTCACACAGAGCTTTGCTCGTGGAAAGATTCTCCAACTGACTAAGAACACTTTGCCCAGTATTTTTAGTTGTTCTTTTTGTGCTGGCCATAAAGCTTTCTCCATAGCTCTAAAATATAAACTTTAATCTATTCCTATAATAAACCAATAAATTAACTAGGCAAAGAGAACAAAATCGCAGATTTTTGACTTTTTGGTCTTGATCTGATGCATGCCAAGTCCGGACAGAAAGAGAAAAATAGAAAACAATTTAAAAATCATATGATTATGATAAATCCAAAATTTCTATATGATGCCACTCAAAATTTACTATGACAAAAATCGCACTACACCGCACCCGCCTGCGGTTTTCAGATCACAAAAATTTTTCAGTTGGGATTTTTTACAAATGATAGCGTCAGGCCGCGCCACAACTGGGGATATACGGCGAGCAGGGAACTGAAAAAAGTGAAAAGAATTTCAGCTTTTTCAGTTTAGCTTTACTCCAACATCGTAATCACTTGAATTAAGCTATTGATAGTAAAGAGCTATAAAATTTTAGGTGAGATTTTTTATGTTAACTAACGGCACACTTAAAAGTTAAGAAACTGATTCTTATAGCCATTTTTTCTTAAGCAGCTGAAATTTAATGAACCGAAGCCGGGAAAATTTCAGTAACTCCCGGCGAACCGTTCAGTGGCTCTCTTTGGCTGCCAGTAGAAGTTCTAATGCTTTTTGTCGCTCGTCCGGTGGCAAGGCATCCATTAGATCTTTAATCCGTCCTTGGCCGCTCAAAGCGCTGGGGCAAATCGTGTGTGAATTGAGGATGGTGCCGATAATAGGAGTCGAACCTACGACCTTCGCATTACGAATGCGCTGCTCTA
>JBEBOQ010000220.1:0-4328 GCA_040396375.1 Achromobacter xylosoxidans | reverse complement strand
TCATCCGCCCCACCGCCAACTACGTGGGCCCGGAAGACCAGAAGTTCGTGCCGCTCGACAAGCGCAAGTAAAGACCATGGGCCTGCCGACGCTTTTCCCCGCGCCGCGCAGGCCCCGGGCCGCCTGTACTCACTCAGGAGAGGTACCGATATGTCTGCCCCGATCTCCAACGTCCGTCCCGAGCCCGACCAAGTCCTGGTCGATATCGCCGACTACGTACTGAACTATGAAATCCAAAGCGGCCTGGCCTACGAGACCGCCCGCAACTGCCTGATCGACACCCTGGGCTGCGGCCTGGAAGCGCTGGAATACCCCGCGTGCAGAAAGCTGCTGGGCCCCGTCGTGCCAGGCACCATCGTCCCTCACGGCGCCAAAGTCCCCGGCACCCAATTCCAGCTGGACCCCGTCCAGGCCGCCTTCAACATCGGCACGATGATCCGCTGGCTGGACTTCAACGACACCTGGCTCGCCGCGGAATGGGGCCATCCGTCCGACAACCTGGGCGGCATCCTGGCCACCGCCGACTGGCTCTCGCGCACCGCCATCGCCGCCGGCAAACCGCCCCTGACCATGCGCGACGTGCTGACCGGCATGATCAAGGCGCACGAAATCCAGGGCTGCATCGCGCTGGAAAACTCCTTCAACAAGGTCGGCCTGGACCACGTGGTGCTGGTCAAGGTGGCGTCCACCGCCGTGGTGGCGCAGATGCTCGGCCTGAGCCGCGACGAAGTGATCAACGCGGTGTCGCTGGCCTGGGTCGACGGCCAGAGCCTGCGCACCTACCGCCACGCCCCCAACACCGGCAGCCGCAAGAGCTGGGCCGCCGGCGACGCCACCAGCCGCGCCGTGCGCCTGGCGCTGATCGCCAAGACCGGCGAAATGGGCTACCCCTCGGTGCTCAGCGCCAAAACCTGGGGCTTCTACGACGTGCTGTTCAAAGGCCAGCCCTTCAAGTTCCAGCGCCCCTACGGCAGCTACGTCATGGAAAACGTGCTGTTCAAGATCTCGTTCCCGGCTGAATTCCACTCGCAGACCGCCGTCGAATGCGCCATGCAGATCCACGAGTACCTGAAGGCGCTGGGCAAGACCCCGGACGACATCCAGAAAATCACCATCCGCACCCACGAGGCATGCATCCGCATCATCGACAAGAAAGGCCCCCTGAACAACCCCGCCGACCGCGACCACTGCATCCAGTACATGGTCGCCGTCCCCATCCTGTTCGGCCGCCTGACTGCCTCTGACTACGAAGACAGCATCGCCCAAGACCCGCGCATCGACATCCTGCGCGACAAGATCATCTGCGTCGAAGACCCCGCCTACACCCGCGACTACCACGCCCCCGACAAACGTTCCATCGCCAACGCCCTGACGGTCGAATTCACCGACGGCTCCGCCTTGGACGAGATCGTCTGCGAATACCCCATCGGCCACAAGCGCCGCCGCACCGACGGCATCCCCTTGCTGGAAGCCAAGTTCAAAACAAACCTGGCCCGCATGTTCCCGGCACGCCAACAAGCACGGATTCTGGCCGTATCCCTGGACCAGGCCAAGCTTGAGGCGATGCCCGTGAACGAGTACGTCGACCTTTACGTGATCTGAACCCGCCGGCAATCCAAAAAAAGCCGGCAAACCGTCCCCCACACGCTGCGCGCCCCAAGCCCCACCCCACCACCCGCGCGCAGCGACCACCCTCTCGACGCACAAAGGCGCGTACGCCCAAGGCGGCCGCCCGCGCGGCCGTTTTGGGCGGGCCCCGCAAACCTCTCCCGCCCCCAATCGGTGCAGCAGCGCCCCGATCCTCGAAACCCGTAGCCCCTCGCGCAGGGTGTCTTGGGGACGAGCAACCTCGATGCGCCCAAGGGAATCCGTAGGTAGCCGAAGGCGGACGAGGATGACGCAGGGGCAGTCCGGAGCGAAGGCTCCGGACCGCAATCGTGGGCGCTCGTCCCCAAGACACCCTGCGCGAGGGGCGACCTACGAAGCCGCAAACCACGCCAGCATTACAATCCCAGCTCCCACAAAAACACCCACCGGACCCCAAACATGGCAATGCTCTGGGTAAAGACCTTCCACATCGTCTTCATCGCCTCCTGGTTCGCCGGCCTGTTCTACCTGCCCAGAATCTTCGTCAACCTGGCCCAGCAATCTGACTCGGCCGTCCAGGTCACCCTGCTGGGGATGGCCCGCCGCCTGTACCGTTTCACCACCATCCTGGCGGTCATCGCCGTCATCCTGGGCATGTGGCTCTACCTTGGCTACGGCATCGGCGTAGGCCCCGGCAACGGCTGGATGCACGCCAAACTCTTTTTCGTCCTGCTCGTCATCGGCTACCATCACGCCTGTGGCGTCATGCTGCGTAAATTCGAACAGGGCAAGAACACCCGTTCGCACAAGTTCTATCGCTGGTTCAACGAAGTTCCCGTCTTGCTGCTCTTGGTGGTGGTGGCGCTGGTCGTCGTCAAACCCTTCTGATTCCCCCTACCTTTGCACATTCGCCAGGATTCGTATGTCCGCTGATGACCAGGACCGCCCGCGCAAGACGCTGACGATCAAGAAAACCGCTCGCGACGCGCAAGCCGAAGCCGCACCCAAGCGTGTGCGCACCGGTGCCCGCGCCCGCCTGGTCGCGCAAAACGAGCGCACCAAAGACAGCGTCGAGCGCCAGAAAGACCCCGAAGGCTACCAACGGCGCCAGGAAGAAGCCGCGCGCGACACGCGCAGGCCCGCCGGCGGTGGCCGGGGTTCCGCTGACCGCAGCTCGACCGACCGCAGCCCGTCTGGCCGCGGCCCGGCGTCCCGGGGGCAAGATGCCCGCGGCCAAGGCAGCCGAGGCCCGTCCTCCGACCGTGGCCGCGGCGACAGCCCGCGCCGTGACGCAGCCCCCAGCTCGCGCGCCGGCCGGCCGCCGCAGCGCGCGCCGCGCCTGGACAACCAGTACGTCGCGCCCGCCACCCCGGCCGGACGCTTCTACGATCCGTTCGAAGACGACGGCCCCGCGCCCGAATTCGCGCCCGAGCCCGACTACGATGACGCCGCCGACCAAGGCCACGCCACAGCCCGCGACCACCACGACAACGAACACGAGCAAGAGCAGGATCGCGACCACGGCCACCACGCCGCCCGTGAACGCGAGCCCGTCGTCGACGTGCGCAGCCGCCGTCCGCGCGAAACGCGCCAGGCTGAAACGTTCAAAGTGTTCGCCCCGTGCCCGCAGGGCCTCGAAGAAGCCCTGACCGCCGAAATGCAGGCCCTGGGCTACGAAGACGCCCAGGCCGGCCGCGCCGGCTGCTCGTTCACCGCCGACTGGTCCGGCGTGCAGCGCGCCAATCTGTACTCGCGCCTGGCCACCCGCATCCTGGTGCAGGTCGCCCACGCCGAAATCTCGCACGAAGACGACATCCTGGAACTGGCCCGCGATACCCCCTGGGAACGCTGGTTCGGCGCGGAACAGACCCTGCGGGTCGATACCTCGGCCATCAAGAGCCCGGTGCAAAGCCTGCAGTACTGCAACCTGCGCGCCAAGGACGGCATCTGCGACCGCCTGCGCGAACTGGAAGGCGAACGCCCCAGCATCGACACGGTCCGCCCCGACGCGCGCGTGCACCTGTTCCTGACCGGCCACACCGCCACCCTGTACCTGGACACCTCCGGCGAATCGCTGTTCAAGCGCGGCTGGCGCCTGGACAAGGGCGAAGCGCCGCTGCGCGAAAACCTGGCCGCCGGCATGCTGGCGCTGGCGGGCTGGGACCCGGCCGCGCCGCTGCTGGATCCTTTCTGCGGTTCCGGCACCATCCTTATCGAAGCCGCCTGGATTGCCCTGGGCGTGCCCCCCGGCATCTCGCGCCCGTTTGGCTTCGAACGCCTGCGCGATCACGACGCCTACCGCTGGCGCGACCTGAAAGACGACGCCCGCTCGCGCATCCTGCCGCAGTTGGACGCGCCCCTGGTCGGCTACGATCTGGACCCCCAAGCCATCGAATTCGCCCGTAACAACGCCGAACGCGCCTGGCTGACCGCGGACTCCATCCGCTTCGAAGTGGGCGATGCCCGCCAGATAGAGGCCCCGGCCGACCACGGCTGGATCGTCACCAACCCGCCCTACGGCGAACGCATGCTGACCGAGCAGGACGCCGAGCTGTGGCGCGACTGGGCCGCTTGCCTGAAGCGCAATTTCGCCGGCTGGCAATTGCATGTCATCACCAGCGACATGACCCTGCCCAACCAGATGCGCCTGAAGCCCAAGCGCCGCGTGCCCCTGTACAACGGCGCGCTGGACTGCCGCCTGTTCGGCTTCGAACTGGTCGCCGCCGGCTACCGCGACGCCT
>JBEBOQ010000219.1:0-4362 GCA_040396375.1 Achromobacter xylosoxidans | reverse complement strand
GCCAATGGCCCCAAGGGCCCGCAAGCCACGAAGATTCAGGTCCTGTAAGGTCCTGACTTTTCGGAAAAGCCCCTTCGGGGGCTTTTTTGCATCCAGGCCTCCACAAGGAGGCCTTTTCGTATCCGGCCCTTCCAGGGCTTTTTTTATGCCTGCTCCTGGGGGTTTGCTATCGCGGCCAATATTCGACCACCCGCGGTATCCTTGCGCAGTTTTCCGTACCTCGCCCGGCGCCGCATTGGGCGCGTATTCGATAAAGGACGATCTTCATGACCCATCCCGGCCAAGATCCGCTTTCCCTGCAGCCGCAGGCCGTCGTGGCTTTCTGGCGCGATGCCGGGCCTCAATACTGGTTTACCAAGGATGCCGACTTCGATGCGCGTTTCCGCCAGCGCTGCGGGTCGGCTCACCTGGCCGCGGCGGCTCGACAATTGGACGCCTGGCTGGACGAACCGGATGGCGCGTTGGCGCTGATGATCCTGCTGGACCAGTATCCCCGCAACGCCTACCGCGGCACCGCTCACATGTTCGCCACCGACCCGCTGGCGCTGGTTTTCGCCGAACGCGCCATTGCGGCGGGGCACGACCTGGCGGTCGACCCGTCGCTGCGCCAGTTTTTCTATCTGCCGTTCGAGCATGCCGAGAGCCTGGCTGCCCAGAACCGCGCGGTGGCCCTCATGGAGCCCCTTGGGGCCGACTCGGTGCATTGGGCGGTACTGCACCGCGACATCATCAAGCGCTTTGGCCGCTTTCCTCATCGCAATGCCGCGCTGGGCAGGCACACGACGCAACCGGAACAGGAATTCCTGGACGCTGGAGGCTTCGCTGGGTGAGCCTTCCAGGGTGCATTCGTCCGAGGGTATCTGCTTGTATCGGCACGTGGCCAGTTGAAAATATTGGCCCCAGGGCGCCCCGCTCGGCGTGGGCGGGCGCTTTTGGAATGGCCGCATATTTGACGTTTTTCAGGGTTCGCCAATACACTGGGTTCAGCGAGATTTTCAAGAGACGCGGTCTGCGTTTAACTTGTCGCCGTCAGTGGTGCTGCGGTTGCTTCCTCTCCCATCCTTGATGATCTGGCGCCCCGCGAGCAATCGCATTTTTTAGGTTCGAGGAAATTCCATGGCAACCGGCATCGTCAAGTGGTTCAACGCCGAAAAGGGTTATGGCTTCATCATGCCCGACGACGGCAGCAAAGATCTGTTCGCTCACTACTCTGAAATCCGCAGCGAAGGCTACAAGTCGCTCCAGGAGAACCAGCGCGTCACGTTCGAGGTCGGTACCGGCCCCAAGGGTCCCAGCGCCAAGAACATCAAGGTAGCGGCCTGAGTTCCGCCCGGTAGCGGGCCGACGACGGTCCGCTCCAATAAAAAGCCCCCGCACGCAATGTGCAGGGGCTTTTTCTTTTTCTGCCGCAGCTGCGGCGTCAGTGCTTGGGATGCGCCGAGGTGGACAGCTTGTCGACCAGTGCGATGCCTAGCGCGGACAGGATGAACAGCGCGTGGATGATGGTCTGCCACATCACGCCGGCCTCGGAAAAGCGCGCATTCGGCGTACCCAGGGTGCCCGCCTCGATGAAGGTGCGCAAAAGGTGGATCGACGAGATGCCGATGATGGCCATGGCCAGCTTGACCTTCAGGACGCTGGCATTGACGTGGCTGAGCCATTCCGGCTGGTCCGGATGGCCCTGCAGCCGCAGGCGCGACACAAAGGTCTCATAGCCGCCCACGATCACCATCACCAGCAGGTTCGAGATCATCACGACGTCGATCAAGCCCAGCACCAGCAGCATGATTTCCATTTCGCCGAAGCTGTTGGCGTGCGTCAGCAGGTGCCAAAGTTCCTTCAGGAACAGCATCACGTAGACGCCCTGGGCGACGATCAGGCCCAGGTATAGCGGCAATTGCAGCCAGCGCGAACTGAAAATCAGGCTGGGCAGCAGGCCAAGGCGGGGAGGGGGGTTCGGGGTCATGGGTGGTTGCGAGCCGAAGTTGGGTGCGGAAAAAGTGCGGCGGCAATTCTATCAATGCCGGGCTGCGTTTGAATCTGTTTTTAATGACAAATCGATAACGCGGATGCGGTATTTACCACGCTAAGGACCCGCTCGCATGCCTTTTGTGTAAGCGAAATTCGCATTTGCGAAACTCTGTGGCGAAACGGTTTGCGAGCTTTTGGCGTATATAGAATTGCTGCCTCACTCGTACAGAGTCAGTCAAGAGGAGTTTTTTCCATGAAGATCCGCTACACCGTTGCCGCGCTGACCGTTGCGCTTGCCCCTTATTCCGCGTCGCATGCCCTCGACATCGGGGGCCTGGTGGGCGCCGGCAGCAAGGTGGTGCAGGCCGCCACCCTGAGCGATGCCGAAATCAAGACTTTGTCCGACAAGGCTTGCGCGCAGAGCGATTCGCAGGAAAAGATCGCCGCGCCGGGCAGCAAGTATGACGTGCGCCTGCAGAAGATCGCCAAGCAGCTGGGCGGCACCGTCAACGGCCAGAAGGCCAACTACAAGGTCTACATCACCAAGGACGTCAACGCCTGGGCCATGGCCAACGGCTGCATCCGCGTCTACAGCGGCCTGATGGACATGATGACTGACGACGAAGTGCTGGGCGTGGTCGGCCACGAAATCGGCCACGTGGCACTGGGCCATAGCAAGAAGGCCATGCAAACCGCCTACACCGTGTCGGCCGCGCGCGACGCCGCCGGCGCCGCCGGGGGCGCCACCGTCGCCGCCCTGAACTCGTCCCAGTTGGGCGACGTCACCGAAAAGTTCATCAACGCGCAATTCTCGCAGTCCCAGGAAAGCGCCGCCGACGATTATTCCTTCGACCAACTGCAGGCCAAGAAGCTCAATACGCAAGGTCTGGTGACTGCTTTCCAGAAGCTGGCCCAGCTGGATGGCGGCAAGAGCGATATGATGAGTTCGCATCCGTCTTCGGCCAAGCGCGCGCAGCACATCGAAGAGCGCATCGCCAAAGCGAAATAAGGCGCCCCAGCGGGCGTTTGCCTCCCTCCGGGGTGGAAAACGGGGTGCGAGCATCCGGGCTTATCCGGGGGCTCGCACCCCTTTGCGTCAGGGTTCCGGAAGTTTCCGGTAAAATGGCGCGTTTATCCGCCCGTCATCTCTTATCTCTCGGAAAATAGGTCTTTTAATGCAGCCTGTGGTTGAAACCCTCTCCGGCCTCGAGCGCCGTGTTGATCTGGCCGTCTCGGTGGCCGACGTCGAAAAGGAAGTCCAGGCGCAATTGAAGCGCGTGGCCCGGACCGCCAAGGTCCCCGGCTTCCGTCCCGGCAAGGCGCCGCTCGCCATGCTCGAGCGCAGCCATGGCCCCGGCATCCGCTACGACGTGATCAACAGCCAGGTCGGCCGTGCATTCGAACAAGCCGTCGACGGCGCCAAGCTGCGCGTCGCCGGCGCCCCGAACCTGGAACCCAAGACGGAAGGCGTCGGCGAAGACACGCTGGCCTTCACCGCCACGTTCGAGGTCTACCCCGAAGTCGCCGTGCCGGACCTGTCGGCCCTGGCCGTGACCCGCTATGAAACCGCGGTCACCGACGCCGAAGTGCAGCAGACCCTGGACGTCCTGCGCAAGCAGCGCGCCACGTTCGAAGCCCGTGAAGGCCGCGCCTCGCAAGACGGCGACCGCGTCACGCTGGACTTCGCCGGCACCATCGACGGCGTGCCGTTCGAAGGCGGCAAGGCCGAAGACTTCCCGTTCGTGCTCGGCCAAGGCCGCATGCTGCCGGAATTCGAAGAAGCCGCCCGCGGCCTGAAGGCTGGCGAAAGCAAGGTCTTCCCGCTCAAGTTCCCCGATGACTACCAAGGCAAGGAAGTCGCCGGCAAGACCGCCGAATTCACCATCACCGTCAAGGAAGTGGCTGAAGGCGTCCTGCCCGAACTGAACGCCGAATTCGCCAAGTCGCTCGGCCAAGCCGAAGGCGACATCGAAAAGCTCAAGGCCGACATCCGCAGCAACATCGAACGCGAAGTCAAGGTGCGCTCGCAAGGCCGCACCAAGGCCAGCGTGATGGACGCCCTGGTCGAAGCCGGCAAGTTCGACGTGCCGAAGGCGCTGGTCGACAACGACGTGCAAAGCCGCATCGCCGCCGCCCGCGAAGAGCTCAAGCAGCGTGGCGTGCCGAACGCCGAGTCCGTGCCGATCCCGGCCGAGGCCTTCTCGACCGAATCCGAGCGCCGCGTGCGCCTGGGCCTGCTGGTGTCCGAACTGGTCAAGCAAGCCCAGCTGCAGGCCAAGCCGGAACAGGTCCGCGCCCGCATCGAGGAATTCGCGGAAAACTACGAACAACCCGCCCAGGTTGTCAGCTATTACCTGGCCGACCGCCAGCGTCGTGCTGAAATCGAGGCTA
>JBEBOQ010000218.1:0-4382 GCA_040396375.1 Achromobacter xylosoxidans | reverse complement strand
CTTACGCCGATCTCAGCCAGGCACGGCTGTTCTACGTCATCGATGGCCCCGCCGATGCGCCGGTCCTGGTGCTTTCCAATTCGCTGGGCACCTGCGCCGACATGTGGGCGCGCCAGATCCCCGAACTGACCAAGCATTTCCGCGTGCTGCGCTACGACACCCGCGGCCATGGCAAGTCCTCGGTGCCCGACGGCGAATACACCTTCGCGCAACTGGGCAACGATGTCGCCGAACTGCTGGCGCACCTGGACATCCAGCGCGCGCACTTCTGCGGCCTGTCGATGGGCGGCCCCACCGGCCTGTGGCTGGCGTTGAACCGCCCCGAACTGATCGGCAAACTGATCCTGTGCAACACCGCCGCCCGCATCGGCTCGGCCGAAGGCTGGAGCACCCGCATCGCCGCCGTGGCCGAACAGACACTGGAAAAGATGGCGCCCACGCTGGTCCAGCGCTGGCTGACCGACGACTACCGCGCCGCCGAACCGGGCCTGACGCAAGTGCTGATCGACATGCTGCGCCGCACGCCCGACGCCGGCTATTCCGGCAACTGCGCCGCGCTGCGCGACGCCGACTTCCGTGAACAGGTGTCCGCCATCCAAGCGCCCACCCTGGTCATCAGCAGCACCCACGACCTGGCCGCCACGCCCGCCCAGGGCCGCGAACTGGCCGGCGCCATCGCGGGTGCCAAGTACCTGGAATTGAATACCTCCCACATCTCGAACTGGGAGCAACCGGAAGCCTTCACCCGCGCGGTCGTCGACTTCCTGAAGGGGTAAACGGCATGCAGCGCTGGAAAAACCGGCCCGAAGGCTCCAACTGGGGCGACTTCGGACCCGACGACCAACTCGGCCGCCTGAACCTCATTACCGAAGAGCAGGTCTTGAAAGGCGCGCGCGAAATCCGCGCCGGCAAGACCTTCTGCCTGTCCCTGCCCCTGGATCTGCCCGGCGGCAACGTGCTCAACCCACGCCGCCATCCGCCGCAGCTCAGCCCCACCAAGCTGCAGGACACGCCCTACCTGAACTTCCCGCTGCGCAACGTCAATCCGGATGCGGTGGACGTGCTCAGCGACGATCAGGTGCTGCTGTCCATGCAGTACTCCACGCAATGGGACGCGCTGGCGCACGTGGGCGCCCTGTTCGATGCGGACGGCGACGGCAAGCCCGAAATGCGCTACTACAACGGCTTCCAGGCCGGCGTGGATGTGCTGGGTCCGGCCGACGGCGACCACACCGGCTGCGGCTGCAACAGCGGCGGCCCCTCGGCCGCGTTGAAGCTGGGCGTTGAAAACCTGGCGCAGAAAGGCATGCAGGGCCGCGGCGTGCTGGTGGACCTGTTCCGCCACTACGGCCCCGGCCGCACGCTGATCGGCCACGCCGAACTGATGCACGTGCTGAAGACGGACGACATCAGCGTCGAAGCCGGCGACATGCTGGTGCTGCGCACCGGCTACGCGGAAGCGGTCGTCGCCATGAACGGCAAGCCCGACGCCGAGGCGCTGCATACCTACGGCGCCGCGCTGGACGGCACCGACGCCGCGCTGCTGCAATGGATCACCGACAGCGGCATCGCCGCCATCTGCGCCGACAACTACGCCGTGGAAGCCTATCCCGCGCGCGAGAAAACCGGCCCGCGCGCCATGCTGCCGCTGCACCACCACTGCCTGTTCAAGCTGGGCCTGCCACTGGCCGAGCTGTGGTACCTGAAGGACCTGGCCGACTGGCTTCGCGCCAACGGCCGCCACCGCTTCATGCTGACCGCCCCGCCGCTGCGCCTGCCGCACGCGATCGGATCCCCGGTCACGCCGATCGCCACGGTATAACGCCGCGCAGGACGACGGCGTGGCGCGCCCCCCGCCGCCTCCAAGGCGCCACGAGTTACGTGCACACCGTCATCGCGCGCCCAAGAAAAAGCGCCAGCCCGTTCAACGGCTGGCGCTTTTTTGCATGAAGCGGCGTTCAGCCCTTCAGGCAGGTGCTCATGAAGGTCTTGCGCTTGTCGCCGGTCAGCTTCTGGTCGCCGGCCTTGGCGTTGCAGTCCTTCATCTTCTGCTGCTGCGGCGTCAACTGCTTGGCGGGCGGCGGCGCCTCGCCCTTCAGGCAGGCGCTCATGTACGTCTTGCGATCATCGCCCTTCTTGCCTTCGGCCGACTTGTTGCAATCGGCCATGCGCTGCTGCTGCGGGGTCGGCGTCTTGGCTGCCGGCGTGGCGGCGGGCGCGGGGGTCTTGGCGGGTGCGGGCGCGGCGGCCGGCGTCTGGGCGTGGACGGCGCCCAGGAAACAGGCGGACAACACGATGGCCGAAGCCAATTGGCTAGTACGAGAAAGCATGAGTTCCTCCCTTGATCGCCCGCCGGCGCCATCCTGGCGCGCGCCCGGGCCGCAAGATCCGCCGGCCAAGTTGCCGGCGTGGTCATCATCGGACAAAGCCGCATGCTCCGCAAGCGCCGAAAGGACAACAAATGCTAACGCCGCCGCGATCGTTCAGCTTGCGGAAAGGCGCGGAAATACCCGCAAGTCGGAGACATTCCGATGCACTTGTGGCATCCACAGATGAATCTGCGGCCATCCCCTGCAACCTGTTACCCATTCATCCCTTTGGCCCGTTGTGCGCCCGGCGGGAAAGGTGTGAGATAGGCGCATGACCCCGACACGCGGCCCCAGAGTCCGCGGCTGGGACGCCCGGCAACCGGGTCACAGGAGACCGCCATGAAAACCGTCCTCGCCTCCCTCGCATTGCTGGCCGGCCTGACCGGTGTCGCCCATGCCCAAAACCTGTACGGCGTCACGCTGGGCAATATCCAGGCGATCCGCGACGCCAACGAAAACGTCTCTACCATCACCGGCTCGCTGGCCAACCAATCGGCCCGCGCCGTCAACTACGTCATGCTCACTTTCGTGCTCTACGACGAACAGGGCCGCGAAATCGGCCGCGTGCGCGACGACGACATCGGCCCGCTGGCGCCGGGCCAGATCAAGATGATCCGCGCCATCACGCCGCTGCAATTCGCCAAGGTCACCGCCCTGGATATCCGGGCCAAGTGAATGGTTGGCCCCCACGCTGCGCGCTGCGCGCTTGCTGCCCCCCGAGGGGGCTGTCCGGCCTTCGGGCGGCCGGGCGGCCGGACGGCTTTTCTTGCGCGACGGCCGCGCGTTTCCCACGCTGCGCTCACTTGCCCGACGGATTGCTCCGGCAAAAAACCCTTATCAGGATAGGGTTTAGTCAAGCCGGCGTAAGTCCAATTGTGGGAAAATTCCGCAGCCGACTCGACAAAAGGGGCTTCCACACGAAGCCCCTTGTTGCGTCCGCCGGCACGCCGGCATGCCCGGCCCAGTTATCAAGGAAGTGAAAAGATCATGTTTCCCAAAAGACTCACCGAAGGCTATCAGTCCTTTCTCGCCGGCCGCTTCCACTCAGAACGCAGCCGCTACGAAAAACTGGCCGAAACTGGGCAAAGCCCGGAAATCCTGATCATCGGCTGTTGCGACTCGCGCGTCTCGCCCGAAGCCATCTTCGACGCCGGCCCCGGCGAAATGTTCGTCGTGCGCAACGTCGCCAACCTGGTCCCGCCCTGTGACCCCGACTCCGAATCCTCGTACCACGGCACCAGCGCCGCCATCGAATTCGCCGTCAACGGCCTGAACGTCAAGCACATCGTCGTCCTCGGCCACGCCTCCTGCGGCGGCATCCGCGCCTTCTTCGACGACGCCAAGCCCCTGACCAAGGGCGACTTCATCGGCAAATGGATGTCCCAGATCGCCCCCGTGGCCGACGAAATCGGCCCCGGCACCGAAGACCGCGCTGCCAACCTCAAGCGCCTGGAACTGGCCGTCATCGGCCACAGCCTGAAGAACCTGATGACCTTCCCCTCCATCCGCCGCCGCGTGGAAAAGGGCGACCTGGAACTGCACGGCACCTACTTCGGCGTCGCCACCGGCATCCTCTTCCTGCGCGACCCCGCCACCGGCGAATTCCACCCCTGCCTGGACACCGGCCTACCCGCCTGACCCCGCCAGCCCAGCCGGCGGCCAAGCCGCCGAGCTGCCGCCGCCCTCGCGCGATCCAGAGCACCACCGACGCAGCACGACCAGCTCCGCCGCGATCAACATCCCGCTAATCAGAACGGCAGCAATCTCACCAGCCGCCGGCGCCACGCAAAGCCCTTCCAACCACCAGCGCGCAGCGGCATCACAGCCCGCAAGACACCCCAACGCCAAAAAAGGCCGCCCGCGCGGCCGCTTTGGCGACCCCGCCCCCTCCTCCCCCCCAAACGATCTTGGCCAGAACGCCAAGCACGCTGACCGCCCCAGCACCCGCGATTAATGCACATCAAGAGCGCGTGACGGGGCAGGCGGGGTGAGGGCGGGGCGTGTAGATGCGCC
>JBEBOQ010000217.1:0-4636 GCA_040396375.1 Achromobacter xylosoxidans | reverse complement strand
TCATGCACACGCGCGCTGAGAAAAGCCGTACCTTCCAGCAGGCGTTCAACGAAAGGATCGAGAACGCCGTCCGGCATCATGCCGAGATGCTGCGCCACCTGGGGGTTGGCTTTGGCGAACAGCAGCCCTTCCTCCCGCAGGAAACGCAATTCCTCGTTGTACAATGTCAGAAAACGGTCACTCAGCATAAGGGTATCCTGTCGTTAAAGTCAGTGTGCCGGATCAGATGACGCGGACACTGCCGTATGAATAATCCAGGGCGATACGTAAATTCACGGTAAGATCTTCACCCGGCAAATTGGTTTTGGCATAAATGTCGAAAAGCAGTGCCAGGGTCCAGGTTTCATTCTTATTTACAAACGGTGTAACCCGGATTGAGCGCGGGTCCAGTCTCGGTTCAAATGTTGCAATGATTTGCTGTATCTTTTTTGCCAGCACAATCGGGTCTGTATTTACCGGGACTTTTGCACTGAGTGTCGGCAGCCCGTAATTAATCACTGAATTAATACAGTATGTTTTTTTATCTAATGCTAATGAGGCGCTGTGTGCGGCATCATTTAATAACAATTCAATATCGCGTAATAAAACATCACGCCACTGCGGTAAGTGTATTCTTCGTCTGTTCAGACTTAATTTATCAAATAACATCGGAGCGGATGATTTCATGTTTTATTTTCCGTAAAGGGAAAACCATACCGCAATACATTATTTATCCGTCTTACAGATAAATAATAATCACGACATAGTTTCCCTGTATTACAGCCGGTTAAATACGGGCGTTTGCCTTCAGGTCATAACCTGCTTTAATAATGGCACCCATGGAACCATCATTTTTCTGCTCTTTATATTCCACTTCAATGCGGGCAAAGTTCAGACTGATAACATCTGTCGGCAGTACGGTATCTGTATCCACTTTAGTCTGCGGGTCCAGAGGCATATTACCGACCGTTTTAAAGGTTGAAACCAGACAATTACTGAAGGTAACAGTCATAAAATCCTGCTGACCGTTGCCGGATTTACGGCATACCAGTTTTGCCTGCGGAATGTGTTCCCCGGTCGCACACATCAGAAACAGTTTTGGTGATGCTTTGTTACTGACCATGCGGAATTCAAAGTCTTTCATTTCCACTTTACCGGAACCGCCGCCACTGCCGAAACCCCAGCGTCCGGCGTTTTCTTCGGACCATTGCCAGGCCTGAAGCTGGATCCAGCCGCCATATTGCTGATCCGGAGATTCACCCTCAACACCTTCAATTTTTAAAAAATAATCGACTAATGCTGTCATTTAATTCACTCCTGAATTGATATTACGACAATTAAATATATTTCTGATATGAAATATAGATATCATTTTCTCGTCCCTGAGAATGTATCTCCTGATGGTAAAAATACGTATTCATGCTCAGCAATAAATCTTTTATTTATTATTTTCTTTAATGGAAGGTAATTTAGAAACCAGGCGCAATGACACGGTCATGCCTTCCAGCTGATAATGTGGGCGTAAATAAAAATGTGCTTTATAAAAACCCGGATCATCTTCAACATCTTCCACATGCACCTCGGCAGCGGCTAACGGACGTTTTGCTTTTGTGGCTTCCGTGGAAATAGTCGGATCGCCGTCAACATATTTCATCAGCCAGTCATTCAGCCAGACCTGCATATCATCCCGTGAGCGGAAAGAACCGATTTTGTCGCGCACAATACATTTGAGGTAATGTGCAAACCGGCAGGTGGCAAAAATATAAGGCAGACGGGCGGATAATTTCGCATTCGCAGTGGCATCCGGATCTTCATAAATCACCGGTTTGTGCAGTGTGCAGGAACCGATAAAGGCAGCAAAGTCAGAATGTTTGCGGTAAACCAGCGGTAAAAATCCGGCATTGGATAATTCATTTTCCCGGCGATCGGAAATGGCAATTTCCGTCGGACAGGTCAGCTCATAACCGCCTTCGTCTGACGGGAATGCATAAGCCGGTAATTCTTCCACCGAACCACCCGATTCAATCCCGCGGATACGTGAGCACCAGCCGTACTCCGCAAAGGCACGGTTGATATTCACCCCCATGGCATAGGCCGCGTTGGTCCAACTGAAGTCATTGACATCATACGGATTCACGACTTCCTCGAAGGCGAAATCTTCAATCGGATTGGTTTTCTCACCATACGGCAGGCGGGAGAGAAAACGCGGCATCGTCATCACCAGATAACGGGAGTCATTGCTGTCACGCAGACGCCGCCATGTCGCATATTCCGGCGTGGTAAAAATCTTGCCGATATCACGCGGGTTCCCCAGCTCCTGCCAGTTATTCATCTGCATGATGGATGGCGCGGCGGAGGTAATAAACGGACAGTGCGCTGCGGCGGCAATTTTCGAAATTTCTGTCAGCAGGGAGACGCTTTTGTTGCTGTGATCAAATTCAAAGTCGCCGATCATGCAGCCGAACGGCTCACCACCAAACTGGCCGTATTCCTGTTCATATACTGCTTTAAAGATCGGGCTCTGATCCCAGGCGGAACCCCGGTAGCGGCGGAGCGTTTTGGACAGCTCATCTTTGCTGATATTTAATACACGGATCTTCAGTGTTTCACTGACATCCGTATTATCAACAAGATAGCTGAGTCCGCGCCAGGAGGATTCCAGTTTCTGATACTCTTTGTTGTGAAGTATCCGGTTCATTTGTGCAGATAATTTATCATCAATCTCCGCGACCATGGATTCAATGGTCAGCACCACATCCCGGCTGACTTTTACTTTGCCGAAATTGGCGTATTCCGCCAGGGTGTTGATGGCACTGCGGACGGCGACAGACGCTTCTGTGGTGCTGGGTCTGAATGAACGTTGTAACAGAATATCTAATTCACTCTGTTCACCGGAGGCAGTCAGTACCGACTGTTCTGTTGCGCCCGTACTCCGGGCTAATTGCTCACTCATTCGTCATTCTCCCCGTTCACATCAGTAATACCGGCTTCGGCGGAAGCAACGGTGCCTTTCGCATCATTTGCCAGGCGGATTAAGAAGTCGGGCTGTTCCAGTAATTGCCGGATTACATCTTCGGCACTGGATTTTCCGTCCATATAGGTGATCAGATCTGTCAGATGTGCCCGTGCTTCCAGGAGTTTCTGCATCTGCGGGACCCGGGCAGCAATCGCACCCGGCTCAAAGTCTTCCATCGATTCAAATTCCAGCTCAATATCCATCAGCTCTTCAGGATTGTCGCCGAGCATATTTTCGACATAGAAGGCAAGGCGGGGACGAATTGCCCGCATCCGGGAGTCAAAATTATCCTGGTCAAAGGTGAGAAACTGACGTTCTTCCACCGATGGCAGCGGAGCGGCGCGATGTCCTGATAAATCAGTCATAACGCCGGTAACAAACGGAAGTTCAACTTTCTTTTGCGAACCGTAAATTTCGACGTCATACTCAATCTGCACACGCGGTGCATTATTTCTGCCGATAAATTTCTGAGAGCTGATATCTTTGGCCATCTCACAATCCTCATTGCAATAATGGAAATATTACTTTCCGGTAAATTGTTGTAATGTGCTGACTGACTCCGGAAGGAGTTTTTCAACGATTGAGGCGAAATCCATTCCAATCATTTGTTTGGATCGCTGGATAAATATCGGAACCGGGTGGCTGGGTTCATAACGCTGAAAATAATCAAGTATGCAGTCCAGCATAATTAAGACTTCCTGACGGGAACGTAACGTAATATCCGTAATTCTGACCGGCCCGTTTGGTGATGCGGTTACCGGCGTATCCGGATGATTGCCGTCAGGGAGTAACGCCTGCGGTTCTTCATGATTATCTGCATCAGAGAAAGCGGTCAGATGATTAAGGGTACTGATACAGCGCGTCAGGAATTGTTTCAGTACGCTGCAATCGAGAATATAACCGTCAGTGTATTGGTTGGCATACTCTTCAATTTTATCAAGCGACTGTATAACCGACGAAAAATGCCCGGAAATATTACTGATATTAATCTCATCACTGTTTGTCAGAGATGTTAATAATGCACTCAGCGATGTGGCATAATTATCCCGTATGTCACCGCTGTCGATGGAGGCGATATCATTCAGGGTATAATGATGGTCAGTGGTGATTTTTGTCTGCTTCAGTTCTGAAATACATTGCGATGCAGATAACCATCCCAGCGCCGCAGCATGACCGCTGCGGATATTGCCATCCTCTGATTTCGGATATAATGACTCACTGTTATTTTCAACCAGTTCACTCAGATTTTTTATTCCGCTGAATAATGATGAAATTCCGTCAATATACAGATTTGCCCGTAATGACCACAGCAGGACACGCAGATCTTTATACTGATATAATAACTCACTGGTTTTTTCTGAAATGGTAATCCAGTTAATTTGCGGAAGTTCATCTTCTCCTGATAACGGATTTGCTGACTCTTCAGACTGAGTAAGAATAGCTTCAATCTCACTGAAAAGCGGGTCGAATTCCACACAGTAAATATCGTGATCATTTCTATTCATTATCACACCCCGAAGCTATTAACGCCCTGTTTTATTTTATCCTAATATCGGAGTCTGTTTTTGAAAAAGGGATAAATTTAAAATTATAATTATCACCTTGTAGGATTTACGAGGACAAATCTTAATGCTATTGAGT
>JBEBOQ010000216.1:0-4672 GCA_040396375.1 Achromobacter xylosoxidans | reverse complement strand
AGCCCTTCCAGCCGACGGTGGTGCGCGGCTTTTCGAAGTACACGCGCATGACGATCAGCAGGTCTTGCTGGTACTGGTCGGCGGCGGTGCGCAACTGGCGCGCGTATTCCATGGCCTGGCCGTGGTCGTGGATGGAGCAGGGGCCCACCACCAGCACGAGGCGGTCGTCGCGGCCGTGCAGCACGTCGGCGATGCGCGCCCGGCTTTGCTCGACCAGCGTCTGGATGGTGGGGGACACGGGCAGCTCGTCCTGCAACAGGGCGGGCGAAATCAGGGGGCGAACGGCGCTGATGCGGGTGTCGTCCGTACGGGTGTTGTCCTGGGTGGAGTCGGCCGTACCGACCTCGCGGTCGTGCAGGGGGTCGTCAATGCGGGTCAAGGGAAGCTCCGTGCCGTAGATGCGGGAAAGACCACCATTATCGCACCGGCGGCCGATGGACCGTGCAAGCGGCTTCGTCCGTCCGGGTGACGCAGCGCGTTGCTGGCCCCGACTAATTAATAGTGACTAACCCGTCCTCCTTGGCGGCACGGCCGCGGAAGATGCCTTAGCATTAGGTGAACGCATGCCAGCAGCCCGCCTGGAAAGGCCCACGATCTAGGATGCCCGATGCCCAAAAACGACGCCGGTGCGAACCGACGGATTCTCCTCGTGGAAGACCACCCCGTGGAACGGGCCTATCTGCAGAACATGCTGCTGGCCCTGGGCTATCGCCGGGTCGCCGGGGTGGGCAGCAGCACCGAGGCCATTGGCGCCCTGGCGCGCCAGTCCTACGACGTGGTGGTCAGCGACATCGTCATGGGCGAAGGCGACGGCACTCGCCTGCCCAACGAATTGCGCCGGCTGGTCGACGGTGGCCGCCTCAAGAGCATGCCGCCCATCATCTGGATCAGCAGCCTCACCGACGAACTGCTGCAGTCGCATGTGCGGCTGGCCTTGCAGGCCGGTTGTCCGTCATCGCAGGCGCTGTCCAAGCCGGTGTCGCGCACCGCCATGCAGCACGCCATCAAGGGCGCGCTGCACAGCATCGACGACGACCTGGCGTCGCCACGCCAGACCTCGGTGCGGCGCGACGTGCTCGAAGCCGAATTGGGGCAGGCCCTGGCCACCGGCGACGGCATGAGCGTCGTGCTGCAGCCCCAGGTCGATTTGACGACGGGTCGCGCCGTGGCGGCCGAAGCGCTGTCGCGTTGGCGCCATCCCGCCTTGGGCGCCATTTCACCTGCCGACTTCGTCCCGGCGGCGCACCGATTGGGTCTGGACCAGATGCTGTTCAACCGGGTCGCCGACCGGGTGGTCGAAGTGCTGGCCGTCATGCATGCGGACCATATCGCGGTGCCCATCGCCATCAATGCCTCAGCGTCCACCTTGTGCGCGCCCGACCTGCCCGAGATGCTGGAACAACGCGTGGCGCAGGCCGGCCTGCCGGCCCGGCTGGTCAAGGTGGAACTGACCGAGGACGAGCCCGTTACCGATTGGCTGACGCTGTCGTCCGCGCTGAACCTGCTGCGGGTGCGCGGCTTTGAATTGGCAATGGACGATTTCGGCGCGGGCATCGCGTCGATGCGGCTGTTTTCCGCCATGCCCTTTACCGAACTGAAGATAGACCGCGATTTCATCGTGCATATGCACCGCGAGCCGGCTTCGCGCGCGGTCGTGGCGGCGGCCATTGAAATGGGCCGCGCGCTGGGCCGCCGCGTGGTGGCCGAAGGCGTCGAGCAAGAGCGCGATCTGCAATTGCTGCGCGAGCTGGGTTGCACGGTGGCGCAGGGCTACGGCATTTCGATGCCGCTGGCGCCTGCTGATTTCATCGAATTCTGCCGCCAGCACTAGGGCCTGTGCACTAAAAAGAAGTCGTCTTTTCGTGAACAGGCCCTAAGCGCGGGTGGCCCCGCTCAGGCCATCAAAGGCCCGCGACGTCAATGTTGCCCGGGTAGTCGACCGAGAACTTCAGCACCGCGTCGCGCGATTTGCCCGGTTCCAGCTCCCAATTCCAGACCAGCACGCCGTTGTCTTCACGCTTGATGTCGCGGTCGGCCGGCGACAGCAGCTTGACCTCGATCTTCTCGTTGCGCGAGATGGGCAGGCGGTCCTTGAAGGTGACCTGTTCCTTGGTGGCCTTGTTGTTCTTGACGGTGATCTTGAACTCGTAGGTCACGCGCTTGCCGTTGCCCGAGAAACCCGTGCTTTCGGTAAACCGGTTGACCAGCTGGCGCTTGATCGAAATGCCGTCGTCGGCGCCCATGGCCAGTTCAACCTTTTCGCCGGGCATGACCGCCTTCATGGCCGCGGCGGCCACGAAAGCGTCATCCAGGAAGGTATTGAGCGTGCCCGCCAGGAACGGGAATTCGGTGGCGTTGCTGGCCTGCGCCGTCAGGTACACGGCTTCGCGCAGCGACGGAGTGGACTGGTATTCCAGCGTGGCGGGCAGCTTGGCGGTGGTGATGGCGACGCGTTGCGTGCTGTTGTCGGACGGCAGCGTGGCGGGCGTGCGGATCTGGAACGAGGCGCTGGTGGCTTCGGACTGGACCTGGGCGGTCGAGACTTGCTTGACCGCGTCCAGCTCGTCCGCCTCGTCGGCGACAGCGACTTCGGCGAGCGCTCCCCTGGGGGCAAGTTTGGCGCGCGCGTCGCTGCGCATGACCGGGGCCGCGGCGGGCGCTGGCATGACGGCCACGGGCGGAGGCGGCGCAGCCACGTCGACCACCCACGGATTCAACTTGGGTGCGCCGCCGCCCAGCGACGGGCGGGCCGTGGACAGCGTCAGCTTGACGTTGTTCCAGTCTTCGCCGGTGTTCTGGCGGATGACGCCGAAGTAACCCAGGTCCACGCTGCGTTCGGCGGGGCGCAGGCGGGCGTCGTAGGCAGGCGTCCAGCGGGCGCCGGCAACCGCATAAGACACATTCAGGTCCAGCTTGCCGGCGCGCGCCAGGTTCACGCGCAGCGTCACGGTCTTGGTGCGGCGGTTGAGCTGACCTTGCAGTTGGCCCAGTTCGCCTTGCGCGGCGGTCAGTTGGCGGTCCAGGTCTTCACGCTGTTGGGCCACGTGGCGCAGGCCGGCCAGCGTGCGGCTGAGCGTGTCGATGCTGAGTGCCTGGATGGCTTTCAGTTCGTCCAAGGTGGGGCGGGGGCCGTCCTTGGCCGGTTCGGTGGCGCCGCGCTGCATCATCGCGACCAGCTCGCGCTGGTTGTCCAGCACGGCGGCTTCGTCGTCCAGCGCGGCCTGTTGGGCCGTGATCTTGCGAATCTGGTCTTCCAGTTGCCTGACGCGGTCGTTGGCGGTGTCGGCCTGGAAGGCATCGCGCACCTTGACGTCCAGCAGCGTTGCTTGGCCCGTGCCCTTGGTCGTGACTTGCAGCGAATTTTCCTGCAGGCTGGCCGGCAGTTTTTCCAGCACCAGTTCGTGTTCGCCGGCGGGTAGTTCGCTGCTGGCGCTACGGGTGACGACGGCGCGATCCTGGTAGACCGTGACCGCGCCGATGGAAGAGGCCAGACCGGCGGCGGCTGCAAGGCCGGGAAGCGTGGCGATGGCCAAGGCCAGGAGAGTACGTTGCACAAGTGCACCTTTGGGTGGGTTGAGCGGGTTCGACCCCACACTGGGCGTGGCCGGTCCGGCGATAGCGCGACAATTTACAGGGCGCCGCGCGGGTCGGGTTTACAGAAGGTGACAAAAGCGACAGGGCGATACTGCCCCGTTTTTCAGGCGGGGGCCGCCGGCTCGGGATGGGCCAATAGCCGCAGCATGTCGACCGCGTTGCGGGCGGCAATCGAGCGGTCGTGGCGGCGGTAGGCCATGTCCAACAGCGCATGCGGCGCATCGCCCTTGATCGGCCGGTATTCGATGCCTTGCGCGCCCATGTGGCGCATGGCCGCGGGCACGATCGAGATGCCCACGCCGGCCGCCACCAGGCTCACGATGGACGCCATTTGCGGCGCTTCCTGAATGACCCGGGGCGCGAAGCCGGCGCGCAGGCAAGCGCTCTGAATCGCGTCGTACAGCCCGGCGCCGATCGGGCGCGGATACAGCACGAAATCCTCGTTGGCCAGCGCGGCGATGGGCACGCTGCGCTTGCGGCTGAGCGCATGGTCGGGGGGCAGGGCGATCAGCATGGGTTCGTCCAGCACGCGTTCTGATTCGAATTCCGCGTCCAGCACGTAGGGCGGACGCACGAAGGCCACGTCGACAACGCTTTCGCGCAGGCCGCGCAAGAGGCTCTGCGTGTTGCTTTCGGTCAGCGTGATGCGTACGTCCGGGTAACGGTCGCGATAGGCGCGGATGGCTTGCGGCAGGTAAGGGTGGAACACGGCCGACGCCGTAAAGCCCACCGTGATCGCGCCGCGTTCGCCGCGGCCCAGGCGCCGCGCGGTGTCGATGGCGCGCTCGGCATTCAGCAGGATGGCGCGCGCGTCTTCCAGGAACTGCGCACCGGCTTCGGTCAGCTCCACGCCGCGCGGCAATCGCAGGAACAGCGGCGTGCCGATCTCGCGTTCCAGTTGCTGGATCTGTTGGCTGAGCGGGGGCTGGCCGATGCCCAGGCGGGCGGCGGCACGGGTGAAGTGCAGTTCTTCGGCCACCACGGTGAAATAGCGCAGGTGTCTCAGTTCCATTGTTTTAAAATATAGCGAGTGCCGGTTTCATATATTGGACATATGCAGGGGAAAAGTCTACCTTGA
>JBEBOQ010000215.1:0-4728 GCA_040396375.1 Achromobacter xylosoxidans | reverse complement strand
GGATTCAAGGTCTTGCCGCGCGGATGGATCAGGCCGATCGTGCGGCTCACGGCGGGATTGCGCAGCGGCACGCTGACCAGCGTGCCGTGATCCTCGTCCGGCATCGCCAGCCGCGGCACCACGCCCACGCCCAGGCCCGCCTCCACCATGCTGACCAGCGCCGGCACGTGCTGCACCTCGCAGAAATGGCGCGGCCGGCTGCCGCTGTGCACCAGCGCCTGGTCCATCAGGAAACGATTGCCGCTGCCCTGCGCCAGCGTGATGTACGGATGCGCCTCCAGGTCGGCCCAATCCACCGACTTGCGTTTGGCCAGCGGATGCTTGCGGCTCACCGCCGCCACGAACGGCTCTTCCAGCAGCGGCTTGAACTCGATCTCCGCGTCATTGGCGCCGATGTAGGTCAGCCCGAAATCCGCGTCGCCGCGCGCCACCGCCGTCAGCACCTGCGAGGACGACTCGTCGATGATGCGGATGCGGATGCGCGGATAGCTGGCGTGGTATTCGCGGATCACATCCGGCAGGAAATACGCCACCGCCGACGGCACGCAGGCAATCGTCACCATGCCCGACAGCCGCTCGGCCACGTCGCGGATGCCGACCAGCGCGCTCTCCAGCTCATTCAGCACGCTGCGGGCGCGCGGCACGAAACCGCGGCCGATGGTGGTCAGCTCGACCTTGCGCGTGGTGCGCGTCATCAGCTGCACGCCCAGCGCCGCCTCCAGCTTGTCCACGCGGCGCGACAGCGCCGACTGCGACAGGTGCAGCGCCTCGGACGCGGCGCGGAAACTGCCCAGGTCGGCCACCGCCAGGAAGGCGCGCAGATCGGCAAGATCGAAATTCATGCGTTTTCATCAAGAATTGAACGAATTTTTGCACTTTACTCGATTCCGAGGGCGGGGCACGATGTCTCCCAGCCGCAACCAATAGCGGCCCGAACAGGAGACCCGCCCATGAATCCGCTACGGAGAGCCTGCCTGCGCACCGCGCTGGCGCTGGCCGCCGCCCCCTTGTTGTCGTCCGCCCCCTTCTCGGCCCACGCCGACGCCTGGCCGCAACGCCCCATCCGCCTGCTGGTGCCCTACGGCCCCGGCGGCAGTTCCGACGTGGTGGCGCGCGCCGTCGCCGTGGAGATGTCGCGCGACCTGGGCCAGCAGGTCATCGTCGAGAACAAGGGCGGCGGACAGGGCAGCATCGCCACGGTGGAAGCGGCGCGCGCCCGGCCCGACGGCTACACGCTGATCCTGGGCCACGTCGGCACCCTGGCGGTGAACCCGACCATGATGCCCAACCTGTCGTATGACCCGCGCCGCGACTTCGCCCCGATCATTCTGCTGGCCAAGCTGCCCATGGTGTTCGCCGTGGGCGCCAAGGTGCCGGCCGCCACCCTGCCCGAATTCGTGGCGCTGGCGCGCGCCAAGCCGGGCGTCCTGAACTACGGCTCGGCCGGCAACGGCAGCGCCGGCCACCTGGCCTTCGAAATGCTCAAGACCGCCGCCGCCATCGACGTGGTGCACGTGCCGTACAAGGGCACCGGCGCCCAGGTCACCGACCTGCTGGCCGGCAACATCGACGCCGCCGCGGCCGGTATTCCTGGCCTGCTGCCGCATGCGCAGGCCGGCAAGATCAAGATCGTGGCCGTCGGCTCGGCCCAGCGCCTGCCGATCCTGCCGGACGTGCCCACCGTGGCCGAGCAGGGCTACCCCGGCTTCGAAAGCTCGCAGTGGTTCGGCCTGCTGGCCCCGGCCGGCACGCCGCAGGAAGCGATCTCGCGCCTGCAGGCCGCCGCCCAGCGCGCCCTGCGGACCGACGCCGTGCGCCAGCGCCTGGCCCATGACGCCGCCGAGCCCTCCGGCGCCGGCCCGGCCGAATTCGCCGCCTTCATCGACGCCGAAGAGCGCCGCTGGAGCCAAGTGGTGAAAGACGCCCGTCTTTCCGCCGAATAAGTCCCCCTCTTTTCTCACACAAGGATTGCTGATCATGGCCGCCACTGCTGGCTCCCCCTCCCTCGTCCCGGAAACCGAACTGCGCGAGCTTGGCGTGCGCGCCTTCGAAGGCCTGGGCCTGCCGCGCCAGGACGCCGTCGACGTGGTCGACATCCTGGTGCTGGCCGATCTGTTCGGCCTGTCCACCCACGGCCTGTCGCGCATCGAATCGTATGGCGAGCGCCTGCAGGTCGGCGGCATCAACCGCCAGGCCCGCATCCGCGTGGACAGCCCCGCCCCCGCGCTGCGCCTGGTCGACGGCGACAACGGCGTCGGCCCGCTGGTCGGCATGCACGCGCTGCGCGCCGCCATGCAAGCCGCCAGCGAATGCGGCGTGGGCCTGGCGTTCGCCCGCCAGAGCAACCATTTCGGCCCGATCTCGCCCTACGGCCTGATCGCCGCCGAGGCCGGCTACGCCAGCATCATCGGCAGCAACGCCACCACCACCATCGCCCCCTGGGGCGGCACCGACGCGCGCGTCGGCAACAGCCCCATCGGCTTTGCCGTGCCGAATCCGGACGGCGCGCACTTCCTGCTCGACATGGCCATGAGCGTGGTGGCCCGCGCCAAGATCCGCAACGCCCTGAAGGCCGGCCAGGCCATCCCCGACACCTGGGCCACCGACGCCCAGGGCCAACCGACCACCGATCCCAGGCAGGCGCTGGACGGCTTCCTGCTGCCGATCGGCGGCCACAAAGGCTACGGCCTGGCGCTGATGGTGGACCTGTTCGCCGGCCTGCTGTCCAACGCCGCCTACCTCACCCACGTCAAATCCTGGGTCGACGCGCCCGACGAACCGCAGAACCTGGGCCACTTCTTCCTGCTGATCGACACCCGCCGCCTGGGCTCGACCCAATGGCTGGCCGAACGCATGAACGACTTCGCCGCCATCCTGCACGCCAGCCCGGCCGCCGACCCGGCCCGCCCCGTGATCCAGCCCGGCGAGATCGAACTGGCCAAGCTGGCGCGCCAGCGCGCCCACGGCATCGAAGTGGCCGCGGACGTCCTGGCCCTGCTGCGCCAACACGCCGGCCAGGGCTGAGCCGGCATCCCGGAGGAGACCGACAACATGAAGAACATCGCCCGACTCACCCTGGTCCTGGCGGCGACCCTGGCCGCGCCGCTGGCCCGCGCCGCCGACTACCCCAGCCAGCCGATCCGCCTGATCGTGCCCTACGTGGCCGGCGGCGCGGCCGACATCACCGCGCGCGTGGTCGCGGCCCGCATGGCCAAGACCCTGAAGGGCACCATCGTGGTCGAGAACAAGCCCGGCGCCAACGGCATGATCGGCACCGACTTCGTCGCCAAGGCCGCGCCCGACGGCTACACCCTGCTGCTGGACGCCAGCGGCCCGCTGGTGGTCAACCCGTCGCTGTACAAGAAAACGCCCTATGACCCGCTGAAGGATTTCGCCCCGATCAGCCAGATCACCAGCTACCAGTACGCGCTAGTGGTGCCGCAGCAATCGCCCGCGCACAGCATCGACGACCTGCTCGCCGCCGCCCGCAAGAAACCCGGCGCGGTCACCTACGGCTCGGCCGGCCTGGGCGCCGGCGGCCACCTGGCCGGCGAACTGCTGGCCCTGCGCACCGGCACCCAACTGACGCACGTGCCCTACAAGGGCAACGCCCAGGCCCTGACCGACGTGCTGGGCGGACAACTGTCCTTCACCTTCGACACCACCGTCACCGCCACCCCGCACATCCAGTCCGGCAAGCTGCGCGCCTACGCCGTCACCGGCCCGCGCCGCGCCTCCAGCCTGCCCGACCTGCCCACCATGCAGGAACTCGGCTACAAGGACTTCGTCATCACCCAGTTCCAGGGCCTGCTGGCGCCCGCCGGCACCGATCCGCGCATCATCGCCACCCTGCATGACGCCGTGGTCCAGGCGGTGAAGGACCCGGAAGTGGTGCGCAAGCTGGCCACCGAAGGCGGCAACGAAATCATCGCCGGCACGCCCGAGGAATTCACGCGCCAGTTGCGCGACGACCTGCAACGCTACCGCCAACTAATCAGCGAAGCCCACATCACCGCGGAGTGACCCCATGTACCAGATCGACATCCTGATCCAGGGCTACCCCGGCCGCGCCGTCTGCCATGGCGGCCTGGGCTGGAGCACCAGCACCCTGCTGCGCTCGGACCGCCACAGGATCCTGGTGGACGTCGGCGCGTTCGGCGTGCGCCACCTGCTCGGCCGCCACCTGGACGCCTGCGGCGTCGCGCCGGCCGACATCACCGACGTCGTCCTCACGCACGCCCACTACGACCACGCCGTCAACTTCACGCTGTTCCCCAACGCCACCGTCTGGATCGGCGCGCGGGAACTGCAATGGGCCGCCGCGCAACCGCCCGGCTTCAACCCGCTGCCCGAACTGTACGTCCGCGAACTCGACCGGCTGGACCGCGTGCGCCGTATCGGCGACGGCGACGCCTTCCTGCCCGGCATCACCGCCATCGCCGCGCCCGGCCATACCCCGGGCCACCTGCTGTTCTACGTCGACGATCCGCGCCAGCCCATCCTCTTCACCGGCGACGCCGCCAAGAACCGCGCCGAACTGGTCTCGGGCCAGGTGGTCGACACCGCCGACGCCGCCGCCAGCCATGCCAGCCTGGAACGCATCTGGGAATGGTGGCGCAAGCGGCCCGGCACGCTGCTGGTGCCGGGCCATGACCTGGGCATGAAGCTCGACGCCGATGGCGCGCCGGTCTATGTCGGCGAGCGCCGCGCCGCGATCAATGCGTGGTT
>JBEBOQ010000214.1:0-4958 GCA_040396375.1 Achromobacter xylosoxidans | reverse complement strand
GTGTAGGTGTTCTTGTCCACCACCACCAGCATCTTGGGCGGGCTGAAATCCAGCGGCATGGCCCAGGCCGCGGCCATGACGTTGCGCTCGGCGCCGTGGGCGCTGGTGACCAGCACGGTGGGGCCGTGGTTCAGCAGCAGGTAGGCGCGTGGCAGGTCGACGGGTTCGATGGCGGACATGATTTACCGGTCTCAGAACATGCCGTTCTTGTTGGCGGGGTTTTCCGGGATTTCCTGGCTGACGTCCCAGTGCTCGACGATCTTGCCGTTCTCGACCCGGAAGATGTCGACCACGGCCTGGCCGCGGTCTTCGGGGGATTCGCGCCACAGGTTGTGGATCATCACCAGGTCGCCCTCGGCAATGACACGCTTGATGTCGACGCTGGCCTGCGGATGCTGCTCGAAGTAATGGGGGAAGAAGTCCACCATCGGCTCGACGCCATCGCGCATGTAGGGGTTGTGCTGGATGTAGTTCTTGCCGACATACAGGCGCACCGCCTCGTCGATGTCGCGGTCCTGGAACATCATGCGGAAAAACGCCACCACGATGTCCTTGTTGGACTGCGGCGCGGCGGCCTGGGCCGGCGCCACACAGCTGGCGGCCAGCAGCAGGCAAAGGGCCAACGATTTGAACTTCATGCTCATACTGACTACTCGGGGGATCGTGACGCCGGCTGGCGGTTTGCCAGTTTACAAACAAAACCGGCCGATTCGACCCTGCCGCCATTGCGGCTTTCGCCTGAAAAATGACGCGGCCCCTTGTGTCCAAGGAGCCGCGTCGGGCGATCCGGAGCGGGCGGGATCAGTAGCCCACGGTAAAGCGGCGGCGCGAGTGCTTGGGGGTCTCGATCTCGTCGGCCAGGGCAATGGCGTAGTCTTCCATCGAGATCCAGCTCTTGCCGCCGGCATCGACCAGCAGGCTGTCATCGCCAAGGCGGAAGGCGCCGGTGCGCTCGCCCGGCTCGAACAGCGCCGACGGCGACAGGAAGGTCCAGTTCAGCACTTTTTCCTGGCGCAGTGTGTCCAGGAAGACCACGCCAGCGCGGGCTTCCGGCTTGTAGGCGTCCGGGAATTCCGGCGTGTCGATCAGCATCTTGCCGGGCGCCACTTGCAAGCTGCCGGCGCCGCCCACCACCAACAGGCGCGGGACGCCCGCGTCTTTGGCGGCAGCCAGCAGCGGCTTGGCGTCGGCCGACACGAAGCGCGACGCGCTGACCACGGCATCGTGGCCCTTGAGCAACGGGGTCAGGCCTTGCGGGTCGGTGGCATCGCCTTGCTTGATGGTCAGGCCCGGCTGCGGATTGACGTCGCCCAGGTTGCGGGCAATGCCCGTCACCTGATGGCCGCGCTTGAGCAATTCATCGGCCACGCGCGAACCCACGCGGCCCGTAATTCCGATCAGTGCGATTTTCATGTCTTGCTCCTTGGTAGGTGAGGCAATCCATACTATTCGGCCAGATCGGATCCAGAAACCCACGGATGCGGAAGAGTTTTTTGCATTCCGTGCACCAATGGGCTTCTGTGCGACCCGCCGACGTCAGGCGGCGGCGCGTTGCGCCTGATAGACCTGCAGATGCGTGTACGCCGTGCGCAGGGTGGTGGCGTCCACGCCCAGGGTGCGCGCGCGGCGCACCATGTCGCCGACGATGTGGTCGGCTTCGACCGGCAAGCCCTGACGCAGGTCGCGGAACATCGACGCCGTCATGGCCTGGGACGGGTCGGTCAGGATCTTGAGCGCGGCAGCGTCGGCGTCCGGCCGGACGGCGTGGCCGCTGGCGGCGGCGACCGCCTGCGATTCGCGCAGCAGGCCGCGCACGATATCGGCGCCGTCATCGGTAGAGGCGATCTGTCCGACCGTGCCGCGCATCATGCAGGTGGCGGCAGCCAGGGTGGTCAGGAACACGTATTTTTCCCAGATGTCCTGGTGGATATCCTGGCTCAGGCGGCTGACGTATTCGCCGCCGGCCAGCGCATCGGCCAGGGCCGTGCAGCGCGCGCTGTCGGCCGGGCCCGCGCGTTCGCCGAACACGATGCTGGCGTGCTTGCCCAGGTGGATCACCTGGCCTTCGGCGCCCAGCGTGGCGTTGATCTGGCACAGGCCGCCCAACACCCGGTGGGGTTCGAATTCGCGATCCAGCACGTCGTACTGCAGCACGCCGTTCATGATGGGCAGCACGGCGGTATCCGGCCCGACGGCGGGGCGGATGGCGTCGATGGCGCTTTGCAGGTCGTAGGCCTTGCAGCTGAGCACCACCACATCGTAGAAGCCTTGCAGCGTCTTGGCGGTAGCCAATTGGGGCTGCAGCGTCACGTCGCCGAACGGACTCTCGATGCGCAAGCCTTGCTCGCGCAGGCGCGCGGCGCGGGGCTCGCGTACCAGGAAGGTCACGTCCGCACCCGCCTGGGCGGCGCGTCCGCCGAAATAGCCGCCGGTGCCGCCGGCACCCAAGAACAACAACCGCATGCCTGTCTCCTGTGCCCGTCGGAAGCGCGGGCCAATGGCGAAATTATGCGCCTGGGATGGCATCGGCGGCAGCACTGGCAGGCCTGGCCGCCCACGGCCCGGACAACCCGGCGGCAGGTCAGGAACATGTCAGGCCGGATGGACGCGGCACAGCGCTGGCCGGTCGAACCCGAAGGCGCGACACGGGGCAGGCTCAGGCCGGATGCTCGTGGCGGGCCCAGGCCTCGTAGCCGCCGCGCAAGGCCCAGGTGTTGGGATAGCCTGCGGCGCGCAGGCGCGCGGCCAGCATGGCGGCCGAGACCTCGTTGGGGCAGGCGCAATAGATGACGATGTCGGCGTTCTGGGCGCCGGCGTCCAGGGTAGGCAGGGGCGCGCGCAGGTCGACGGCAACGGCGCCCGGGATGCGATCGGCTTCGCGCAGGGCCTCGGGCCGCACGTCGAACAGCAGGGCGTGGCGGCCGTCCTGGCGCCACTGCATCAGTTCGTCGACCGACAGCCGCGGAATCACGCGCAAGTTGCGCTTGAGAATCCAGCGCCGCAGGCCGCGCGCCGCGATATACAGCGCCAGCACCGCGGCCAGCACGGCCAGCCCGGTCGGGCCGTACGTGCCCAGCACGTCCAGCACATCATTGACGACACTGTGGAACAGCCCGCCCAGCAGCAGGGCGGAACCGGCCCAGATCATGGCGCCGACGATGTCATAGGCCAGGAAGCGGCGGTAAGGCGTGTGGGTCAGGCCCGCCATCACGGTGGACAGCGCACCGGCCCCGGGCAGGAATTTGCACACCAACAGGGCACGCACGCCGATACGCAGGTACAGGCGCTGGGTCTGGCGGATGCAGGAATCCTGCGACAGAGACAGCTTGCAGACCACCCCCAGCAGGCGCGAGCCATAGCGCCGCCCGGCCACGTACCAGAGCGAGTCCGCCAACAGGCAGGCCAGGGTGGCCGCCAGCCACGGCGTCAGCCAGCCGGCCGCGCCGGCCAGGGCGCCTGCGGCGATCAGCATGGGGTAGGCGGGCACGGGCAGGCCCGCCTGCTCGACCAGCACGTTGGCGAAAACGAGCCACCCGCCGTACTGCTCGAGCAGCAATTGAATGTCTTGCATGGTGTTTTCCGGCTTGCCGCGCCCAGCGCGGCCCTGCCTGGAATTTTAGGCCCGCCCCCCGGCTGATGGGCGTCCTCGGGCGCCGATGCCCGCCGCAACAGGCTGTTCCATGACAAAAGTGTCCACGCCCCGCGACGGTGCGCACCATCTTGGTGCCACCTTTCCCCGCCAGGGTGCCTATAATCCCGCCCGGCCATCAGGATTCCCCCGACTTGCCGCGGGAATGCCCCATGGCATACAACTTGCTTCGCCAGGACTGGCTGCGAACCCGACCATTCGGATGGGGCGCGCTGCCCCGGCAGCCCCCCTTCCGATGACCGATCCCACGCCTTCGTTTCCGCCCGCCCCCGCGCGCCGCGCCTCGACGCCCGGACATCGCCGCCATTCTCCCCATCCCCTTTCCATCCCCGCGAAGGAGCCTTCCGCATGAAATCCTTTTCCCTCCCGGCTGCAGGCGGCATCGCCCGCCGCGGCCTGCTCAAACTGGCTGCGGCCGCCGCCGCCGGCGCGCTGCTGTTCTCCGGTGCCGCCCAGGCGCAAGCGCCCGCCAAGATCAAGGTGGCCGCCATCTACACGGTGCCGGTCGAGCAGCAATGGGTGTCGCGCATCCACAAGGCGCTGACCGCCGCGCGCGACCGCGGTGAAATCGAATACACGTTCTCGGAAAACGTCACCAACGCCGACTACGAACGCGTCATGCGCCAGTACGCCGAGCAGGGCAACAAGCTGGTGGTGGGCGAAGCCTTCGCGGTGGAAGCCGCCGCCCGCAAGGTGGCCAAGGACTACCCGCAGACCGCCTTCCTGATGGGTTCCTCGGGCAAGCCGCAGCAGCCCAACTTCTCGGTGTTCGACAACTACATCCAGGAACCGGCCTACCTGACCGGCATGATCGCCGGCGGCATGAGCAAGACCGGCAAGATCGGCCTGGTGGGCGGCTACCCCATCCCCGAAGTGAACCGCCTGATGCAGGCCTTCATCGAGGGCGCCAAGGAAATCAACCCCAAGACCGAATTCACCGTGACCTTCATCGGTTCGTGGTTCGATCCCCCGAAGGCCAAGGAAGCCGCCTTCGCCATGATCGACAAGGGCGCGGACGTGCTGTACGCCGAGCGCTTCGGCGTGTCGGACGCCGCCAAGGAACGCGGCAAGCTGGCCATCGGCAACGTGATCGACACGCAGCAGCAGTATCCCGAAACCGTGGTGGCCTCGGCGCTGTGGAGCATGGAGCCCACCATCGAAGAAGCGCTCAAGCAGGTGCGCGCCGGCACGTTCAAGGCCGATGACTACGGCCAGTACTCGCTGATGAAGCACAAGGGTTCGTCGCTGGCGCCGCTGGGCACCTTCGAAAGCAAGATCCCCGCCGACCTGATCGCCAAGGTGCAGGCCA
>JBEBOQ010000213.1:0-4979 GCA_040396375.1 Achromobacter xylosoxidans | reverse complement strand
TGCTTGCGTTTCATGGCCAACCTCCCGTTCTCGCTGGGAAAATCGCCCTAAAACATTAACATTTAATTCTGTCCAGGATTTCGATAGCAGCTCATGTCCGCCTCAGCCCCCCTCACGGGCAGGAGAGTATCGTTGGCGTCTGTCAGCACCCTATACGCCTGTACACAGAAGGTTTTTCGGTGAGGACGAATCGAAGCTGCGGAAGCACCGCTATTCCAATGAATAGACTGCTGCTCTCAGCCTCACCATAAATTACTCACGTAGCGCTGAGACTGGCACGAAAACTACGGCACGGCCCCGTCCTCGCAGATCTAGGCCCGTAGCACATCGCAGAACACTACCGGGCACATCGTACCAGCGGCCGGACTGCCAAACCGAGCCTCGTGGATGACCGCTTCCGTCAGCGAGCTGATGAACTCCGGCGAGGCCTCGGCGCCGTACTGCTCGACCAACAATCCCTGGATCTCGCACGCCGTCACCTCGGGCGTACATCTTGATGATTTTGTCATCAAGCCCGGTGAAGCGGCGGGCGCGCTTGGAAGCCGAGGTCGGGGCGAAGCTTACGTGGCGGCCCCGTGGAATTTGCACTCGCAAGGAGGGGGCGTCGATGAGCACCGTCTTGCGAGTATTACCGTTGCGTTGGTTGGTCACGTCCTCCAAGCGTTCCTGCCCTAGCGCTTAGCCCAGGTGATGCCCAAGCTCGGCGCCCATGGCCCGCCCGGTCAGCCCTTTCCTGCCCCCCCCCCGACAGGTCCTGGACCGCCTCGGCGATCATAGAAGCTTGGCGAATTGATCAACCAGGCCCGCCGGAGTCGACCGATCTCGCAAGGGTATTTTTTCTTTGCGAGCAGACAGTTGCTCCTTGAGCGACATTTCAGGCCTCAAACACAAAATTCATGACACTCCTGCTGATCGGTTGACAATCAATGTCGGACTTCAAAACTAAAGTGCCAAAAATGGCATGCATCAATTTGGCTATGGAAGATGCTGTCACACAAAGGTACAGAAGCCGGTCGGGAATCGGCGCGCCGAACCTACCGATCGAGGCAGCTATGCTGAACAAACTATGAGTCCATCATTATCAAACCCCGTCATCAGTCCATTGAACGAATCTGGAATTCTGACAGTCACAAATAGTGTGCAAGTGGCTCTTGCCTATTCCAACGGAGATAGTAACGACATAATCGGCGTACGGTGGCGCGCGTACGATATGCAAAGCAAGACGGCCAGCGAAAATATTGCCACCCAAAGAGGCCCGTCTGCAAAGTTCTCGATCCCCATAGGCCAGATTTGCGATGGCACTGTAACGGTTTGGTACAGCGTCCAGGACGGGATCGGCAACAAGTCTTACTCGGAAGTCACGACTCAGAAGATCGAAACAGACACGCGCTTGCTGAGTGCACCATCGGTCACCGCTGCCCCTGCCTCGGACTCTTCCAGCGGCTTTTATGCCATCATTCCGAACAGTCCGGACTTTGGCCTAACGCTGAGGGCCGGAGACACTGTCACCGTGCAATGGGTCCGATACCAGGCTGATGCGGTGATAGGAAGCCCCCAATCGCAGACCTTCGTAATTCCCGGTCCCTTCGCTAGCGGGTACAAGACCACGGCGTTGACACCCGCGCCGGAGAACGACCAGTCTATGCAACTGTGGTATACGCTTCAGCGCAATGTGGATGTTGATGCAGCGATGCAAGGCGACCCCACATCCAGCCAGACAAGCCTGTCCCAGACCATAACCGTTTTCGCTCGAGATATCTGGCCGAGTTCCGTAACACTACCTGCACCCATTTTCACCCAGGCCGTCAAGAACAATACTCTTGATCTTTCCACGCTATTTTGCGACTACGCCGGCGTCGGCATCCCCGCCACCACAGCCCTCTCCCCCGACGGCATAGTTCCGTTCAGCGACCAAGGATTTTCGCCGACAACTGGCACTCATATTGCAAATTCGGACAGGAATTCGGGTCCACTCCTCGTTGCCAGTACGACTTACACGAAAACCGACGCTACTCCTTTAGCCAACCTGTATGCAGTTCCCGATGGGGGGACGTACACAAACCATTTCGATGCCGGTACATCAACGTCTGCGTGCACTTCGGTGACCATCACGCAGCCCGCCAAACCACCACCGACTGGCACGCTGCCTATGCCCTATTTTCCGGCGGCTGAGGGCAACACGTTGATCGTTCCTCCAGCCCGCTCCGCGTCGGAATTGCCCATCCGAATCGACGATAGCTCAGGCGCGTTGACTAACCAGAAGCTGTACCTCTTTGGCGCAGGTGTGGTCGGCGACACACCAATCCCGGCGTCTGGTGGCAATCCAATGTGTTCAGGTCCAGCCCCAGTGCCGTAAATGTTCTCTATATTTCTCGCTCGTGTTTGGCCACTGTCCAGGGGGGCGGCACCTATACGATTTACTACAGAGTGGATGACCCCAACAACGCGAGACAATCTCCCTCCACGACGGTCACGCTGCAATTCGCCTAACAATTCGGAGACGTTACGCATCGCCCCTAAGTGGTCATATAAACCAGAATATTCGCGACACTTTGCGGAAAATCATGCTTGGCCAAACCACCGCGTCAATTTCCTGAACAACAAAAGTCAACATCCAAATTAAAACACCCTCTTCCGTGCATTTGGTAGCGTATGTGTTACCGGACCGTCACGTGGCCGACGCGCGGTGGTCCATTTGAAATAGTTCAGGCTGAATCAAGAGACGTCATCGCTCCATACTCTAGAAGCAATCCGTTTAGGAGAAACGCATTTTATGTCGGAGCACAATGGCACTCACTAACTCTCACCCGCCGCTCAGCTGAGAATCTATTCAGCCCTGGACGGAACCCTCGACATCTCGTTTGATGCCGACAATATTAGGACGCAGTGGATGCGTTCAGCGCCGACAGAAATGTCGACCTTAGCAAAGTGGCTGACCATATCCTATTGCAGATCCGATCGCTAGCCTTCTGGGTATTGTAGTGCAGGCTTTATCACGTATTGTCTGAAGCGGCGCAGCGCATGCGAACGCGCGTCAGCTCAAACCTGAATCTCTTTCTAGTCTATTGGACGACCCACATGAACGCACATTTGAACTGTCCTAGTACACACGCCAGTGTTCTGGCGCCCTCCCTGGACGCCCCGACTCTGGCCTTTGATGGCGTGGAGAACGGTGTCATCGACGACACCATCATCGGCGCGCTAAACGGTACGCCAGGGGTGCCCTTTCTTGTCCCGTTTTACGCAAACGCGGCGGTCGGGGACAGTATCATCATGCTCGCCAACGGCCGAACCGCGGGCTATATCGTGGTCAAGGCTGGACCTGAGTACGATTTGCGCCAACCATTCACCGTGTATATTCCGCTAACTCTCTTCCAATTCACCGGCAAGCTCGACCTATACTACTACCAGGAAGACGTCAATACACACACGAATCACGCGATGTCCAATCATACTGTGCTAAAGGTTCAACGCAGCGAATTTCCCGGTCCCTACGACGGAGGAGAGGAGACATTGTTCGCACCGTCAGTCGCCCCCGCCACCTATAACCAGTGTACATTCGACGACCATAGAAATGTAACTATCCAAGTCTCCTATCCAGCGATGGCTCAGGGAGATAGGCTGCAGGTTGCAATAGAAATGAGAGCGACGACGTTGGACAGACGTTCGGACTTCTACTATCTCGACCCGTCCAGCCCTGCGCAAGATGTAAGTATTTCGGACTCAAGCGTGAAGGCGATCCAATTCACGCTCCCCCCGTCCTCTTTCCAAGGTGTAGATGAGTGCATCTGTAGGGTGTACTACACCGTCTATCCCTCGGATAAACCCTGGTTGCAAATGCGCTCCCTCAGTACGCCGTTCCATGTAGATGTTGTTCCACCCTTTGCGTGAGCGCACGTACCCCCCGTTTGTTTTGCGTGTGGAGGCCGTTCGAGTTTGCGGCCTGACCTTCTCCCGCAAATTGGACAGTTCAAAACTGGAGAGTGACTACCTCTTTTGGTTGCGCTGATCACTTTTGAACGTAACCACGCGGGGTCAGATGACCGAGTGAGCCGTGGGGACGATGATGGTTGTAGTCGTCCTGCCAAGCCCGCAGTTTTTGCTGCAGGTCGTGCAGCGTGATGAATTCATGCACGTTAAGGAATTCAGTAAGCGTCCGGATCTGACCGTGTAGACGCAGGAGATGAGAAGGCCGCGTTGCAGTTGCCAGCTGTGTGATTCTGACCTGCTCTGAGCATTCCGGGCCGGGTGAATCCAGCCCAAGGCGGTTTATGCGGAGATTTTAGTTGCCAGCAATTTTGCACTGATAATCCTGAATTTCGCCGGCTGATCCCAAATTGAGTTTGGTTAGTTTCAGACGGTTGGCCAACAGAATCATCTCTCCTTGCGAGCTGAGAGTAAGCGCCAGTCCATAATTGGCAATGCTGTCGCCATGCTCAATCGTATAGCTTTGCAGCAAGCGAAAAGGATCCTCTTTGGTCAAATCGGTTCCCGTTAGTTTTCTTGCCAGGTACTGATGATCAACCAAGTTTTCTGTCAGTAGCCGCCAGTGCTGATCTATATTCTGTGACTGCTCGGCAAGTATGTTGTAAACATCCTGGCGTAGGCATGCGACATGAATATGCAGTTGATTTTGAGAGCGGCCATATTTCGAGTTTACCGACAGAGAAATCCACTGATCTCTTAGCGGCGTTCGAACCTCTGTGGATATGTTCCGGCGATTGTCCCAGGCTTGTGAAAAATAAGGAGGTGTTTGCTCAGTTTGCAGCATCGGACTTTCGATTCCGATAACCTTATCGATCGGTATCAGTAGATCGTGGTAGGGGCCGTTGCTATCCTTAAACAACACATAGCGTTCGACTAATTTGACCCTCAGGCAGGGGGCTGGATTGTCGTTCTGCTGTTGATTTGGCACACATTGCTGGCTAGAGCGTGTTATGACCTTGACCGGAGAGGGGCTATCGTAGCGGGATGCCAAG
>JBEBOQ010000212.1:0-5016 GCA_040396375.1 Achromobacter xylosoxidans | reverse complement strand
AGCCGCGGATCTTCAGCACCGAGGCTTCCGGGCCCGGCGTGCCGTCGTTGCTGGAGGCCACTCGCAGCAACAGCATTTCCAACGCCATGATGTCGACCTCGATGCGCGAAATGCGGTCGCGCATGCGGCTGTCGGCCAGCAGCGGCTTGCCACGGGACGTGGCCTTGGCAGCCATGTCCTTGAGGATGTCGAGTTCGCGGTGGCAATGACCCAGGCCGGCGATGCCGGTGCGCTCGTGGCCCAGCAGGTATTTGGCGTAGGTCCAGCCGTGGTTCTCTTCACCCACCAGGTTTTCCACAGGCACCCGCACGTTTTCCAGCCACACCTCGTTGACGTCGTGGCCGCCGTCCAGCGTGCGGATGGGGCGCACCGTCACCCCCGGTGCTCGCATGTCCAGCAGCAGCATCGAAATGCCGCGCTGGGCCCGCGCGTCAGGGTCGGTGCGCACCAGGCAGAACATCCAATCGGCATACTGCGCCAGCGTGGTCCAGGTCTTCTGGCCATTGACCACGTAGTTGTCGCCATCGCGCACGGCGCGGGTCTTCAGCGAGGCCAGGTCCGACCCCGAGCCCGGCTCGGAATAGCCCTGGCACCACCAGTCCTGCACCCGGGGCATGCGCGGCAGGAAGCGCGCCTGCTGCGCGGCGCTGCCGTACTTCATCAGTACCGGGCCGATCATCGACAGCCCGAAGGGCAGCAGGCGCGGTGCGCCGGCCTTGAAGCATTCCACTTCGAAGATCGGGCGCTGCAGCGCATTCCAGCCGGTGCCGCCATGCTCGATCGGCCAATTTGGCGCGCCCCAACCCTGGTCCGCCAGGATGTTGTGCCAACGCACGTAGTCGTCGCGCTCCAGGCGTTGATGCCGGCGCACCTTGTCGCGTATGTCCTGGGGCAACCGGTCCGCGGCGAACGCGCGCACCGTTTCGCGAAACTGGCGCTCTTCTGGCGTCCAAGTCAGATTCATGGCCTACCTCCTTTGCCGGCTATCTAGCCATGGCCCGCCACGCCGGACAATCTGCGGTTGCCGAAGGCCGGCTTTTGCCGCGGTGTAGGGATCTGATCGCCGACGCAACGGGCGGCCATCGACGGCCCCGCAGCGGCACTACGGGTCCGCAAAAGGCCTGCTTCAGCAATGAAGAATGGCAAGCGCCCGCACCAGCCCCGACACTGGCGGCTCGTCAATCCGGAATCCCCACGCTATGACCGCTACCGCTCCCAGCGACGCCGTGACCGGCGTAGAAGCGCAGTACCGCCAGGCGCTGGACCAGGGCCACTTCCTGATCCAGCACTGCGATGCCTGCACCCGCGCCGTGTTCTATCCCCGCATGCTCTGCCCGCATTGCGGCGCCGATCGGCTGTCCTGGAAGACGCCCGACGGGCGCGGCACCGTCTATTCGACCACCGTGGTGCGGCGCAAGCCCGACGCGGGCGGGGACTACAACGTGGCGCTGATCGACCTGGCCGAAGGCGTGCGCCTGATGAGCCGGGTGGAAGGCATCGCGCCCGACGCCGTGCGCATCGGCATGGCGGTGCGCGCACAAGTAGCGGTGACAGAAGGCCACGGCCTGGTCGTGTTCGTTCCCAACAAGGAGGCGCAATGACGCTGAACGATTTGCGTGGCGCCGTCGCGGTGGCGGGCGTAGGCCATGCCGGTCTGGGGCAGGCCAACGGCTACACCGAAATGGAAATCCTGGTGCAGGCGGCGCAACGCGCCGTCGCCGACGCGGGCCTGACGATGCAGGACATCGACGGCATCTGTACCGCCAGCGTGGCCGCGCCGATGTGGGCGATGCCGGTCATCGAACACCTGGGCATCCGCCCCACGTTCATCGACAGCACCATGCTAGGCGGCAGCAGTTTCGTGGCGCACCTGCTGCCCGCCCTGCACGCCCTGGCGTCGGGCCAGTGCAATGCGGTGCTGGTCTGCTACGGCAGCACCCAACGCACGTCGACGCTAAGCCGCGCCGAAATCGGCCGGGTGCGCAAACAGTTCGATCCGCAGCCCTACGAAACCCCCTACGACCCGCTAAGCCCGCTGTCGTCCTATGCGCTGGCCGCCGCCCGTCACATGCATCAGTACGGCACCCGTCGCGAACATCTGGCGCAAGTGGCACTGGCCGCCAACCAATGGGCCCAGCTCAATCCCGAAGCGCAGCTACGCGAACCCGCCACGCTGGAACAGATTCTGGCGGCCCGCATGGTGTCGGACCCCTTGAGCGTGCGCGACTGCTGCCTGGTCACCGACGGCGCCGGCGCCTATGTACTGGTGCGCGCCGAACGCGCCCGCGACCTGCCGCGCCCGCCGGTCTACGTGCTGGGCAACGCCACCGCGGTCTGGAACCGCCAGATCTCGTCCATGGAAGACCTGACGGTGACGGCGGCCGCCGAATCCGGTCGCCGCGCCTACGCCATGGCCGGCGTGGCACCGCGCGACATCGACGTGGTGGAGCTGTACGACGCGTTCACCATCAACACGCTGCTGTTCCTGGAAGACCTGGGCTTTTGCGCCAAGGGGGAAAGCAAGGATTTCATCGCCAACGGCGCCATCGCCCCGGGGGGACGACTGCCGGTCAACACCAACGGCGGCGGCCTGTGCTGCGTCCATCCCGGCATGTACGGCGTCTTCATCATGATCGAAGCCGTGCGGCAGCTGCGCGGCGAGGCCGGCGCGCGCCAGGTGGCCGACGCCGACCTGGCGCTGGTACATGGCAACGGCGGCACCTTGTCCAGCCAATCCACCGCCATCCTCGGCACCGCCGCCACGCTGTAGCGCCACCGTCGTATCCATGTTTCACGCAGAACCGTTTACCCGCAGCGACTCGATTCCCACCCACGTCAGCGGCATAACCTTTTCACCACCGCTGAAACAAAGGCCGGCGTAGGCGCGCACGCTTCGTTCCGCTCCGCGACCGGCCTACTGACACAAGGAGACATGAGCGTGAACCTCAAGCACCTGCTCGCCACGGCCTTTGCCGTGGCCGCCCTGGCCACCGGCGCCAACGCCGCCGCCGACAGCACCTACCCCGACCGCCCGATCCGCCTGCTGGTGGGCTACGCCCCGGGCGGCCCGGTAGACACCACGGCGCGCGTCTTCGCCAAGTACCTGGGCGACAAGCTGGGCCAGGCGGTGGTGGTGGAGAACCGCGCCGGCGCGAGCGGCATGATCGCGTCCGACGCCACCTCCAAGGCCCCGCCCGACGGCTACCTGCTGGGCTTCGCCGCCAGCCCCACGCTGACCATGTCGCCACTGGTGCAACGCAGCACGCTGTTCGATCCGCGCAAGGATTTTTCGCTGATCGGCCTGGTGGTGGACTACGCCAACGTGCTGGTGATCGGCCCACAAGCGCCGGCCAAGAACGTAGGCGAACTGGTCGACTACGCCCGCGCCCACCCTGACGCGGTGTCGTTCGGCTCCGCCGGCATCGGCGCGTCGAACCACCTGTCCGCCGAATTGCTGAAAAAGCAGGCCGGCGTACCGATGCTGCACGTGCCGTACCGCGGCAATTCGCCGGCGATGATGGATGTGGTGAGCGGCAAGATCACGTTCATGTTCGACATCACCAGCACGGCCATTCCGTTCATCAAGAGCGGCAAGGCGCGCGCGCTGGCGGTGACGTCGCGCACCCGCAACCCCGAGCTGCCCGACGTGCCGACGATGATCGAGGCGGGCATGAAGGACTACGAGGTGGTCGGCTGGTACGCGCTAGTGGGTCCGAAGAAGCTGCCCGACCCCATCCGCACACGCCTGACCCGCGCGCTGGCCGAGGTGTCGCAAGACCCCGCTTTCCGCCGCGCGATGACGGACGGTGGCTACACCATCAATACAGGCGACGCCGCCGCGCTGCAAAGCCGCATCGACCGCGAATACGCGTTGTGGGCCGACGTGATTCAAAGCGCGAATATCCAGGCCAATTAGCGCCGCCCAACGCCTCACCCCGGAGCACGCCTATGAGTCGAGCCCCCGCCTTGCGCAAGCAAACCCGATTGCCCATCATCGGCGCCCCCATGTTCCTGGTCTCAGGCCCGGAACTGGTGGCCGCGCAATGCGGCGCCGGCATCATCGGCACGTTCCCGTCGCTGAACGCACGCCCGCAAGAACAGCTGCACGAGTGGATCACACGCATCGAAACCCGCCTGACCGCCATCCGCCACGCCGCGCCGGGATCAATGGTGGCGCCCTACGGCGTCAACCTGATCGTGCACCCGAGCAACGCCCGCTGGCAAGACGACCTGGCAATCTGCGCGGAACGCCAGGTGCCGCTGCTGATCACGTCACTGCACCCACCGGAAGCCGCCGTACGCGCAGCCCACGCTTACGGCGGCCAGGTCTACCACGACGTCACGACGGTACGCCACGCCAAGCGCGCGCTGGACGCCGGCGTGGACGGCCTGATCCTGGTGGCGGCCGGCGCGGGCGGCCACGCGGGCCAACTGAACCCGATCGCATTGGTAAACGAGATCCGCGCGTTCTACGAGGGCCCGCTGGCCTTGTCAGGCTGCATCAGCCACGGCAAGGACATCCTGGCGGCCGAAGCCCTAGGCTGCGATTTCGCCTACATGGGCACACGATTTATCGCTACGCGGGAGTCGCTGGCGAACGAAACTTACCGGGAAATGGTGCTGACGGCGCAGGCGACAGACGTGATCTATACATCGTATTTCTCAGGCATTCCGGCAAATTACCTGAAGCCTAGTATTGAGGCGGCAGGCCTGGACTGGCAACAGCTGCAAGGCCAGACAACAGGTCAGCCTAAGGCCTGGAAGGATATCTGGAGCGTGGGTCAGGGGGTGGGGGCTAGTCAGGAGATTTTGGGGGTTGCAGATTTGGTGGCTTTGTTGGAGGCGGAATATCGGGAGGCTAGGAAGACATTGCTTCGTGTTTCTTGACGTCGCATTTATATTTCTTATGTGTCTTAGCTATCTACTTATGTGATTTATTTTTGGGTTGTGCGGGGGACAGTTCTTCGTAGGTCGCCCGTCGTGGCGGTGGCTTGCGGAGTGGGCGCCCACGATTGC
>JBEBOQ010000211.1:0-5031 GCA_040396375.1 Achromobacter xylosoxidans | reverse complement strand
CCCACGCCAGATACGGCAGCAGAGGCAGCGGACAGGTATCCGGATTGACTAGCGTTTTTAGCGGTACCGGCACGCGCTCTATTTCTGCACAGGCTTCAGCGGCGGCAAGCTCCAGCGGACTGGATCCGGTCGGCAGCAGGCGGCTACTCATCAGAACCCCCGACCGTCACTGTCACATCGGTACAAAATGATGCCTGGGTATTACTGATCACGATGTCTTTTGCCGGGCTTTTCAGTTCGACGCGCTGAACCCCCTCAACATGCAAGGCGGCGTAAATGGCTGACAACCGGATATCACGCCCGATGCGGTGCTGCTCTTTCACATACCGCGCTATCCGTTCCCGGGCTGCCGCTTCAATCGGTTCAGATTCCGGTGTCGGGAACAGATAAAGCACCGCATCAATGGTGTAATTGATTATCTCAACGGATTTCACGGTCACGCGGTCAGCCACCGGGCGCACATTCTCATCATTCAGCGCCTTATCAACGAGGGTCAGCAGTTCCGCCGGTGCCGTGCCATCCCCCTCGCGTGACAGCACGCTGACGGTCACACAGGCAGGCTCCGGACTGATTGCCGAGGCATCCGCGACCAGTCCGGAAGCGCTGCGTGCATGAAAAACATACGCACCGACCGGCCCGGCAACGCTCATCCCCTCAAACGCCTGCGGAATACGCATCCGGAAATCAGCATCGGATTCATAAACGGCCGGCAGTGGCGGGATCACGGTGTCGTCAGCTTCCCGGATAACCAGCCGGGGAACGTTGTTGTTCGCGCCCAGCTGATCCAAATCCGCCCCGTAGGCATAAGCCACCATACAGGCGCGTGCGGCTTCATTGACGCGCTGGCGCAGCAGCAATTCCCGGTAGGCGTTTTCCTGTAACAGCTTGGTCAGTGGCTCGGATTCCAGTTGCAGGACACGGGCGACCGGTGTTCGCAGTTCTTCCGGCAGAGAGGCCAGCAATGCGGCTTTGCGCTCAGTGAAAATCTGTTCGAAATCTAACGTTTCGATCACGTCCGGCGGCGGTAACTGGCTGATGTCGATAGTTGGCATGATTACCCCCGGGGAATTTCTGCCGTAAACGGCTGGTTATCGGTTTTTGTACCCTGAAAATACAGGGTCGGTACGTTGTTTTCGTCCGGTTTTACTTCAATGCGTTGCAGGCTGATACGCGGCTCCCAGCGCATTAATGCCATATAACAGGCACTCATGACTTTCAGGCGCGTTGCCTTGTTATCCGGTTCATCAATCAGTTCTGACAGTAACGAACCGTATTCACGGCGCATCACGCGGGAACCGATCGGTGTGTGCAGAATGTCGTACATGCTCTGCGTAATATGTGCATCGTCACTGATGGCCATACCCGTTTTTTTATCAAAGCCGCTGTATGTCATTTTATTCCGTCCGTCCAACTGCCGCCGCGTTCTACGCCGCCGTGACTATGGTTGTCAACCACGACACCGTTTGATGAAAATTTACCGCCCTCATGAGTGATATTTCCGGTCATTTCACCGCCTTTTTCCACATTCAGGGTGGCGCACGTCAGGTTGTCGGAGCACACCACTTTCGGGGTATTAAAATTAATCTGCGTGCTGGCCGTCACTGTCACTTCCGGGGCGGTGGCATCAATTTTTTGCGCGGCGTTCACCGTGGCTTTCTGAATGCCGGTCACCGTTAATTCACCGGTTTCCGGCTCGTATTCGATTACGGCACCGTCACTGAATGTTTTGTGCATAGCCTGCGCACTGTGGCTCGGTGTCCCGTTTGCATCGCTGTACAGCGAACACAGTACAAAGGCCGTGGTTAATTCACCATTCACAGCGCCGATCATGACCTGCTCACCGGCAACCGGTGCCCACCATGACCGCCCTGCCCCGGCACGGTCAGCGCCCCAGCGGATCCAGTCGGTGAGAATGTCCCCGGTTCTGACCCGGCAGACCATCTTTTCAGTGTCCACCTCTTCAACCACACCAACGCGTAACAGGTTGGAAATAAGGCGTTCCAGTTCATTCAGTGTCATCGTGAGTTCACCAAATCCTGATAAATAAGTTCCAGCAGCCCGGCGCGTTCGTACTGCGACAAGCCGAGTAATTCTCGTTTCGGGTACTGCGTCCGCGCCAGCTCGTTAACGGCACCGGTGAGGCCGTACTGATGCTGCCGGGCAATGGCGGCGGCTTTACCCTGAAACCCGACAACGGCGGCATCCGGAAAAGCCTGTGCCCGTAAAAACCGGGCAGTACGCAGCCGCTTAAACATCGGATCACCGCGCTTTGTGCTGCGGCGGGTTTCTGACAGGTCGATTGACAGAAAGCGATCAATATCTTTCCGCATGAATGACCGTACCGCGCCGCGCTCTTCGTCATAGCCGGTGATCATCCGACCGTTGCGCCCTTTGGTGTTACGCCAGCCCCGCAGACGGCGGACTTCGCCCTTATACAGAAATTCAACACCCTGCTTTGACCGCAGTACCCGGGTTTTTCTTGCCTGGTAAGGTGAGCCGTCCGCATTTTGCTGACTGCGGATCCGTTTCTGCTGGTCTGTCCGGATAGCTTTTGCCAGTTTGGCCGACAACCGGCGGCGGTATGCCGGGCTTGTCGTTGACAGCAGCCGTGATAATTCGGCATCCAGCTGTGAAAACAACGCGGTTTCGTTACTCACGCTACCCCCTTACACCTGACGCGGTTTAAATTCCGGTTCAGGCAGATGTGTTACGGTTTCCTCTCCGTCTCCGCCCTCAACAACAACACGTTCGGTAACGGACAGCACTATCAGAATGTCGGCTGTGTCGTTGTCCAGAATGTCAGCATCAAAACGGATCCCGCCCTCGCGTTTGTCCGGGTTAAATATCAGCGCCGGTTGTTGCTGCCGCACCCACTTCAGCACCGGCAGCATCAAATCATCCAGGGAGTTCGGGTAATCCATTGCCAGCAGATTCAGCTTGTAGCTGTACATGAAGGAATTTCCCGGTCTGCCGGTGGCAATAAGGTTTCCCTCTGAGGCGTAGACCTCCAGTGATTCCGGGTTTTGCTGAAAACGCGGTTCCCGCGCTGTCAGAAATTCCCGCAGTAACTTCGGTTTCAGCATCACTGCCCCCTGTAGTGGTTAATCGCACTGACACAGCGCTTTTCAAGGCTTTTACGGTCAGTACCGCAGCTGTTATCTGTCAGCAGACAGACCGATGAAATCAGAAACACGACCAGAAAAATCAGGGTACCAATGACATAACAGATTGTTTTCATGGTGATACCCTGCACTGTTTTTCTAACTCCCTGACCCGGGATTGCAGATAATCTAATTTTGCCTGGTCGCTGATGATTCCGGCTCTGATATCGAAAACAGTTCGTTCAGCTTTTTCAGTGAGTCGGATTTCGGTTCCATCGCCCACGCTGCCGCTGCCGGTATTTCTGCCTGCTGACAATTCACAGGTGGCAAGGTCGGCACCGGTGAGCCGCAACCGGCGAGCACCATCACGAACGGCATCACGCAGATGATTATTTTCCTCAAGCGCATCTTTCAGTTTTCCTGTGTGTCTGGCGTCCAGTTCGGCAGCTTTACGCTGAGCTGTCCGCATCCGTTCTGCTGCCGCATCACTTTGCTGTTTCGCTGCCAGCGTCAGCGCGTTTAATGTGGTCTGGTGTGTGGTGGTCAGTACGGCGATTTTTCTGTCGTAGTACCATTTCCCGCCGACAGTCAGCAGTAACAGGCCAACAATGGCATAGGTCGAAAAGCCGCTCTTATTCATCATCCAGACCCCAGCATACAAGCGCGGCTTCCTGTTCCCGACGCAGTACCTGACCGTAACAGCCGTTTTTCTGCCCTTTGGTCTTCCGGCAGTCTTTCCCGCCGTCATAGATCCAGCGTTTTATTTCCTGACAGGCACCGCGTTTATCACCGGCATTCAGTTTTTTATAAAATGTGGATGTGAAACATTTCCCCGGGCCGATGTTATACGGGCAAAAGCTGGCAATACCGGCAATCTGTGCATCATTCAGCGGCACATGCACATTACGCAGCACCCACTGCACCGCCTTTTCAGCTTCAGCGCGGTTCACTTTGGCACACTGTTCTGCGGTCAGTGTCATGCCGCGCGTTACCGGCTTGCCGTCAATCCGGGTCACGCCCCGGCAGATAGTCCAGATGCCGCCGCCGTCCTGATACGCGGTCAGGGAATTACCTTCTTTCTCATCCAGAAACTGATCGACAATGGCCGTCGCTCCGGCACCACCCAGCAACAAACCGATCATTACTTTGCTGAATACATTCAGGTTATTCTGTTGCATCACAATTCCTGTTTCGGTGCGGTAATGAAATCTTTTGCGGATTCGCCGCTGACACCCTGCTGTTTCAGTGCCGACACATAATCCGCCCATATCGCCGTCCGCTGCTGCTGAGAGCGCCGGTTAAGCAGGTAATTCAGGACACCAAGGCCGATACTGAAAACCAAACCGATCAAAAACCCCCATTCAAACAGAGAGAATCCGGAGAAAAACGCACCGGCGGTGGCGAAAAAATAGGTGAGTCTGCTGTGTAATTCGTCCATCCCTAATCCCACAATTGAACGGTATCTTTCTGTTTCGGTTCGGTGATATCCGGCATTTCCACCCACTGCCCCGGACGTAAAACGGTTGCCAGACACAGCCCCGGATTCGCATCAAGCACCTGCGTGACGACTCCCTGCGTGCGCCGGTAGTGCCGGTAACAGAGTAAATCCACGGTATCGCCCTGCTGTGCCTGTACTTTCATTACGCCAGCTCCGCCACCATGCGACTCAGCCCCAGCAGATCACGGACGGCGTTCTGTCCGTCCCGGCGCAGATCATCAATCTGCGTGCTCAGGGCTTCCGCGTGTTTTTCACCTTCACGGGTTGTGTCGATATCACGATAATTTTCAATCAGATATGACTTTGTGAAGCTGTAAACCGCCTGGCGGTATAAAAATAAATGCCGGGTTTCGTCGTTGACCGGCGTTGACGGCACATCACCCAGCGTTTCCGCTGTCTGCGCTGCCTGCCACTCTTTCAGCAGGTCATTGA
>JBEBOQ010000210.1:0-5252 GCA_040396375.1 Achromobacter xylosoxidans | reverse complement strand
ACCCGCGCTGGGGGGGGGGGGCGGGGGCGCGGGCGGGGGGGGCGCGGGCCCCCCCGCCCCCCCCCCCCCCCCCCCCCCCCCCCCGCAACAGGCTACCGGCATCCAGGCATGGGGCGCTGCTACATCGAGGTGTGGGGAGAGAGATTTGCGGGGCCCGCCCCAAATGGCCGCGCGGGCGGCCTTTTGGGGCTTACGCGGGGTCTTGCGATACGTGATGCCGCTCTCGCGTGTGGGAACGGCGAAATCATTTTCTTTGGAAGGCCTGCCTGCACCGCGACTCATTGCAAACAGGGCATACCTGCGCCAAGCCCCCGTTGCTATTGAATACATGCCCGCACCAAGACTGTTTGTGGTCGGCGCGCGAAGCTCCTCACAAGCAATACGGTGCACATCGCGCCGACCACCACCGCCCCTCCCCCTGACGTGCGGAACCACCAGAAAACCGCTCGCCACCCGCGCACAGCGCCCCCGCCCCACTTTCAAATACACAGACGCCCAGCGTGGCCGTCCGCGCGGCCGCGATGGGCAGCCCTGCAGGTTTCATGCCCTGCACACAGGTCTAGCAACACAACAAGCCAAGACGCTCGTAGCCCCTCGGTCGGGCGGACCCGATGGCGGGCAACCTCGATGCGCCCGACGGAATCCGAAGGAGTCGCCGAAGGCGAGGACGAGGATGAGGCGGGGGCAGTCCGGAGCGAACGCTCCGGACTGCAATCGTGGGCGCCCGCCATCGGGTCCGCCCGACCGAGGGGCTACCTACGAAGACCGCTCCCGCACCAAAACCCCACCAGGAAAGCCATCAAGCCGCCTGCAGAACCGCCCACTCCACGGCATGACACCGCACCTCACGCCCGCCAACAACCGCCACCTCAGGCGCCCTCTCCCGACACACCGCCCTCGCGTTCGGGCACCTCGGATGAAACGTGCACCCGCTCGGCGGCTGAATCGGATTCGGCACCTCGCCGCCCATCGGCTCGCGGTCGCGCCTGGGGGAGTCCAGATCTGGAATCGTATCCAGCAGCATTCTTGTGTACGGATGTTCCGGCGCATCGAACAACTCGTCCGCCGGCGCCTGCTCCACGATCCGGCCCAGGTACATCACCGCCACCCGGTCCGACACGTGGCGCACCACCGACAGATTGTGGCTGATGAACACATACGTCAGGCCGAACTCCTTCTGCAGATCGCCCATCAGGTTCAGGATCTGCGCCTGCACCGACACATCCAGCGCCGAGGTCGGCTCGTCGCACACCAGGAATTCGGCCTGCGTCGCCAGCGCCCGCGCGATCGAAATGCGTTGGCGCTGGCCGCCCGAGAACTCGTGCGGATAGCGCGACGCGTCGTTCGGCGACAGGCCCACCAGGGTCAGCAGCTCCTCCACCCGGCGCCGCGTGTCCGCCGGCGTGGCGCGCAGGCCTAGCGTGACGATAGGCTCGGCCACGATCGCGCCCACCCGCCAGCGCGGATTCAGGCTGGCGTACGGGTCCTGGAAGATCATCTGCGGATGCAGCGCGCCGCCCGTGCGGCTGCGACCATAACGCAGCGTGCCGCGGGTCGGCGCCACCAGGCCCACCAGCAGCTTGGCCAGCGTCGACTTGCCGCAGCCGGACTCGCCGACAATGCTCAGCGTGGTGCCGCGCGGCACCGACAGCGACACGCCGTCGACCGCCTTGAGCGTCTGCGGCGGCTGGCGCGACAAGGTGCGTTCGAGCCAGGGCGGCGAAACGTCGAACCAGCAGGCCAGGTCATCGGCCCGCAACAGGATGTCATCGTCATGCGGCATGGGCAACGCCTCCTTGGTGCAGCCAGCAGGCGCTGAGGGTCGCGCCCGACGGAGTGGACGCCAGCGCCGGGCGGTCCATGCCGCAGCGCGGACCGGCCATGGCGCAGCGGGGATGGAACGCGCAGCCGTCCGGCATTGCGTGCAGGCGCGGCATGGCGCCATCGATCTGATTCAGGCGCGCGGCGCGCTGGCGCAGGCCGGGAATCGCGTTCATCAGGCCCTGCGTATACGGATGGCCGGGACGCCGCAGCACCTCCAGCACCGGGCCGATCTCGACGATGCGGCCGGCGTACATCACCGCCACCCGGTCGGCCGTCTCGGCGATCACGCCCATGTCGTGCGTCACCAGCAGCACCGAGGTGCCCTGCTCGCGGCACAGCCGGCGCAGCAGCGCGGTGATCTGCGCCTGCACCGACACGTCCAGCGCGGTGGTCGGCTCGTCGGCGATGATCAGCCGCGGCCGCGCCGCCAGCGCCAGCGCGATCACCACCCGCTGGCGCATGCCGCCGGAAAACTGGTGCGGATAGTGGTCAATGCGGCGGTCGGCCGCGGGGATGCCCACCGCCAGCAGCAGCTCCAGCGCCCGCTGCCGCGCTACCGCGGACGAGCTTTTGTCGTGATGGCGGATCGTTTCCACCAATTGGTCGCCCACCGTGAACAACGGGTGCAGGCTGGTCAGCGGGTCTTGGAAGATCGCACCGATCTCCTTGCCGCGCAGCCGTTGGCGGGCCTTGGGTGGCAGATTGTCGATGCGCCGGCCGGCCAGGTGGATCTCGCCGCCACCCAAGCGGCCAGGCGGCTCCAGCAGGCCGATCACCGCCATGCCGGTCAGCGATTTGCCGGCGCCGGATTCGCCCACCATGCCCAGGATTTCGCCGGGTCCGATGTCAAACGTGATGTCGCGCGTGGCCACCAGGGTGCCGTGGCGGGTGGGAAATTCCACCGACAGGCCGCGCACCGACAGCGTCGGGGCGGCGGGACTGGGAACGGTCGTCATGACGGGCTCCTTGGGGGCCGCGGATAACTGGAAGAGAAAATCTCGCCGACCGGTGGGTGGCCCCAGGTACGGTCGGGATACCGGGCCACCAGGCCGTCGAACTGGTCCTGGGCCTGGGCTTGCGCCAAGCGCGCGTCAAAACCCGGGATACGGCCGTCGACCATGACAAAGCGGCCGTCGATGACCACCTGCGATACGTCGCGGCCGCTGCCGCCCACCATCAGGGTCTGGATGGGATCGATCAACTGGCCATTGCGGTCGTGGGAAAAATCAAACACCACGATGTCGGCCTTGGCGCCGACCGCCAGGCGGCCCAGGTCGGGCCGGCCCAGGGCATCGGCCCCGCCGACGGTGGCGGCGTCGTAATAGTCTTCGGAACGCACCGCTTCGGTGGACTGGTCCGCCACCCGGCACAGCATCAGGCCCACCTGCATGTTCAGCACCATGTCCGGCGGCCAGGTATCCGTGCCCATGCCGATCTTCACGCCCAGCTTGCGATAGCGGGCGAACGATTCCAGCGTGGCGCCGTGGCGCGCCGACACCAGCGGACAGTGCACCACCGTGGCGCCGCCGTCGCGGATGATCTCCAAGTCCTGCCCCGGCCGCTCGATCTGGCGCGAGCCGGACACATAAGTGCCGTGCGGCAGCAGCGCGCGCTCGGACAGGAAGCCCAGGCTGCGCAGCCATTCCGGCGGGCTCATGCCGTGCTGCGCCAGCACCAGGTCGTATTCCAGGCGCGACTGGCAGCAATGCAGGCGGATCGGGATGGCGCGTTCACGCGCCGCGGCGGCCGAGGCGCGCAGCAGCTCGGGCGTGCAGGTCTCGATGCGGTCCGGCGACAGCATGGCGCGCACCCGGCCGTCGTACAGGCCCTCGACCTCGTCGGCGAACGCCACCGCCTGTTCCAATCCGGCCATGCCGCGCGCCGCGTCGTAATGGCAGCGGATGCGCCCTTCCCCGTCCACATAGGTGTGGCCGCTGCGATAGGCCGGCCCCAGGTAGACGCGCAGCCCCAGTTCGCCGGCGGTGCGCGCCGCCGACAGGAATTCATCGCGGGTCTCGCCCCACACGCGGTAGAACAGCGAGGCGATCGGCAGCGCGGTGGTGATGCCGTTGCGGATCAGCTGGGCGAAGGCGTAGCGCTTCTGGAACGCCAGCTCGTCCGGCGTATACATCTCGTACGGGCCGCGCTGCATGTACGTGTCGGGCCAGATGCGGCCCTTGCGCCAGGCCGGCGAGTTGTCGAAACCCAGGATGGTCGTGTCCAGGTCCGACAGCGCATCCAGGTCGACGAAGCCCGGGCCGATCAGGGCGCGGCCGTAGTCATGGCGCCGCGCCACCGGGCCCGGATAGCGCGGGCCGACATAGACGATGCGGTCGCCCTGGAACACCACCTCGCCGTTCTCGTAGAGGCAGTGGCGGCCGTTGTCGTGGCCAACCACCCAGCGCGCGGTCAGCAGCGTGGCGTCGTCGCGGGCGGCCATCACGGCGCCTCCGCCAGCGCGCGGCCATCGCGCGCCACCACCCGGCCGCGCTTGACCACCAGCTTGCGCACCGGGCGCGAGACGATCGCCTCGGCCACCGTCTCGGCGTCCACCAGCACGAAGTCGGCGTGGCAGCCCGGCGCCAGGCCGTAGTCCGCCAGGTCCATGACGCGCGCATTGCCATAGGTCGCCACATGCAGCGCCAGCGCCAGTTCGTCGTCGCGGCGGAAGTTGTTGCGCAGGCCCACCAGCATGGCACGTTCCAGCATGTCGGGCTTGCCGTAGGGGCCCCAGGTGTCGCGCATGCCGTCGTTGCCGGTACAGACGGTGACCCCGGCCGCGTGCAGCCGCGCCACATTGGGCACCGGACGCGAGGCCGAGCCGGTCGTCATGATATGCACGCCCGCCTCCACCAGCCCGTCCACCAGCCCCTGTACCGCCTGCGCGTCGGGCATGCCCAGGCAGAACGAATGCGACAGCGTCACCTTGCCCTGCATGCCCAGCGCCAGCACCCGGTCGATGGTCATCTGCATCGAGAACGCGCCGAGTTCGCCGGCTTCGTGCAGGTGGATGTCGATCGGCTTGCCGTGCTTGTCGGCCAGCGCGAAGATCGCGTCCAGATGGCCCTTGGGGTCGCGGTCCATGCCGGCCGGGTCGAGCCCGCCGACCACGTCCGCCCCCATCCGCAGGGCCTGCTCCATCAGTTCCAGCGTGCCCGGGCGGATCAGCAGCCCGCTCTGCGGAAAGGCCACGATCTGCACGTCGATCTGGTCGCGGTACTGGTCGCGGGCGCGCATCACGCCCTCGATCGCCGCCACGCCAATGTCGGTGTCCACGTCGACGTGGCTGCGGATGTGACTGGTGCCGTCGGCCACCGACATCACCAGTTGCCGCGCCGACTGGCGATAGGGATCGATCCCCAGGCGGCGCTTCTCGGCGCGCTCGTTCTCGATCTTGTCGATCAGGCGCGGGCCCACCTCGTTGCGGT
>JBEBOQ010000209.1:0-5310 GCA_040396375.1 Achromobacter xylosoxidans | reverse complement strand
TTGGCAATCAGCAAAGTGTCGAACATGGATGTCATCCAGGCTGAAATTATTCTTGAACTGCGCTGCGGACGGTTGCGCCGCCCTACATGCGGAACACACCGAATCGGGTGTCTTCAATGGGGGCATTCAGCGCGGCCGACAGCGCCAGTCCGAGCACGCGCCGCGTGTCGGCCGGCGCGATGATGCCGTCGTCCCACAGCCGCGCGGTGGCGTAGTACGGATGGCCCTCGCGTTCGTACTGCTCGCGGATCGGCGCCTTGAAGGCGTCTTCCTCGGCCGCCGACCACTGGCCGCCGCGCGCCTCGATGCCGTCGCGCTTGACGGTGGCCAGCACGCTGGCGGCCTGCTCGCCGCCCATCACCGAGATGCGCGCGTTGGGCCACATGAACAGCAGGCGCGGCGAGTAGGCGCGGCCGCACATGCCGTAGTTGCCGGCGCCGAACGAGCCGCCGATCAGCACCGTGAATTTGGGTACGGCGGCGGTGGCCACCGCCGTCACCATCTTGGCGCCGTGGCGCGCGATGCCTTCGTTTTCGTACTTGCGCCCGACCATGAAGCCGGTGATGTTCTGCAGGAAAACCAGCGGAATCTTGCGCTGCGCGCACAGCTCGATGAAGTGCGCGCCCTTTTGCGCCGATTCCGAAAACAGGATGCCGTTGTTGGCCACGATGCCCACGGGCATGCCGTGGATGTGGGCGAAGCCGGTGATCAGCGTGGGGCCGAAGCGGGCCTTGAACTCGTCGAATTCCGAGCCGTCGACGATGCGAGCGATGACTTCGCGCACGTCGTAGGGCTTGCGCGTGTCGGCCGGGATGATGCCGTTCAGCTCAGCCGGGTCAAAGCGCGGCTCGCGCACGGGCACGGTGGCCAGCGGTGCGGGCTTCTTGCGGTTCAGGCGGGCCACGGCGCCGCGCGCCAGTTGCAGCGCGTGCATGTCGTTGGCGGCCAGGTGGTCGGCCACGCCCGACAGGCGCGTGTGCACGTCGCCGCCGCCCAGGTCCTCGGCGCTGACTTCCTCGCCCGTGGCGGCCTTCACCAGCGGCGGGCCGCCCAGGAAGATGGTGCCCTGGTTCTTGACGATGATGGACTCGTCGCTCATGGCGGGCACGTAGGCGCCGCCGGCGGTGCAGGACCCCATCACCACCGCGATCTGCGCGATGCCCTGCGCCGACATCTGCGCCTGGTTGTAGAAGATGCGGCCGAAGTGTTCGCGGTCGGGAAAGACCTCGTCCTGCTGCGGCAGGTTGGCGCCGCCGGAATCGACCAGGTAGACGCACGGCAGGCGGTTCTGCGCGGCGATCTCCTGCGCGCGCAGGTGCTTCTTGACCGTCATCGGGTAGTAGGTGCCGCCCTTGACGGTGGCGTCGTTGCAGACGATCACGCATTCGGTGCCGGCGATGCGGCCGATGCCGGTGATGACGCCCGCGCCCGGCGCGTCGCCGTCGTACATGCCGTGCGCCGCCATCGGCGACAGTTCCAGGAACGGCGAACCCGGATCGATCAGTTGTTCGACGCGGTCGCGCGGCAGCAGCTTGCCGCGCGCCACGTGCTTGGCGCGCGCGGCTTCGCTGCCGCCCAGCGCGGTCTGGGCCAGTTGCTGATTCAGATCGTCCAGCTGCGCCTGCATGGCCTGCGCATTGTCGGTGTAGTCCTGCGACCGCGGATTGATGCGGGATTCGATGATGGGCATGGGGTTCCACCCGTCCTGCTTGTTGGAAATTTGTAGGCGCTCGTGGAGCGGTTTGTCTCGTTGCCCGGTGGGCCGAAGGATGAAACCCCCACGCCGCGCGCGCTTCGCGCGCTTGCTGCCCCCCCGAGGGGGCGGCCCCGCGGCGGGGCGGCAATTCTTGCGGAGGTTTCGCGCTGCGCGCCACAGCACATTTGCAGGCGCGCAGCGCCAGGCCTTAGATCATCTCGATCGCCATCGCCACGGCTTCGCCGCCGCCGATGCACAGCGTGGCCACGCCGCGCTTGCCGCCGGTCTTGCGCAGCGCGCCGATCAGCGTGGTCATCAGGCGCGCACCGGAGGCGCCGATGGGGTGGCCCAGGGCGGTGGCGCCGCCGTGGATGTTGACCTTGTCGTGCGGCAGCTTGAAGTCGGTCATGGCGGCCATGGTGACCACGGCGAACGCTTCGTTGATCTCGTACAGGTCCACGTCCTCGGCCTTCCAGCCGGTCTTGGCGAACAGGTTCTTCAGCGCGCCGACGGGAGCGGTGGTGAACCAGTTCGGCTCTTGCGAGTGCTGGCTGTGGGCCACGATGCGGGCCAGCGGCTTGACGCCGAGCTTCTCGGCGGTGGAGGCGCGCATCAGCACCATGGCGGCGGCGCCGTCGGAGATCGACGACGAGTTGGCGGCGGTGACGGTGCCGTCCTTCTTGAACGCGGGCTTGAGCGTGGGGATCTTTTCCGGCATGGCCTTGGTGGGGGCCTCGTCGGTGTCGATCACGGTGTCGCCCTTGCGGCCGGCGACCGTGACCGGAGTGATTTCCCACTTGAAGCTGCCGTCTTCCGTGGCGGCGCGGGCGCGGCGCAGCGATTCCAGCGAGAACGCATCCTGCTGCTCGCGCGTGAACGAATACTTGGCGGCGCAATCCTCGGCGAACACGCCCATGGCCTTGCCCTTGTCGTAGGCGTCTTCCAGGCCGTCCAACGCCATGTGGTCATACACGGTGTTGTGGCCGAAGCGGTAGCCCTGGCGCGCCTTGAGCAGCAGGTAGGGAGCATTGCTCATGCTTTCCTGGCCGCCGGCAACGATGATGTTGGCCGAACCAGCCGCCAGCAGGTCGTTGCCGAACATGGCGGCCTTCAGGCCCGAACCGCACACTTTGTGGATGGTGGTGCAAGCCACGCCCAGCGGCAGGCCCGCGCCCAGCGCGGCCTGGCGTGCGGGCGCCTGGCCCTGGCCGGCTTGCAGCACGTTGCCCATGATGACTTCTTCGACCTGCTCGGGCTTGACGCCCGCGCGTTCGACGGCGGCCTTGATGGCGACCGAGCCCAGTTCGTGCGCGGCCAGGCCGGACAGGCTGCCCAGCATGCCGCCCATGGGCGTGCGGGCGATGGAAACGATAACAACGGGATCTGACATGACTAGCTCCTGTGAGGGTCGGGACAGCGTCTGCTTATCAGGCTGCGCCGGCGTGTGCCGGGCGCAGGCGCCTGTCCGTATCGTAAGGGAAAAATTCTTCAATTCGGCCCTGCGCCACCCGGGCGCGGCAGGCCTGCCACCAATCCGGTTCCAGCAGGTCGGCGTGGTGGCGCAGGAAGGCGCCGCGCACCCGCGCGTCGCCCAGCAGGAAGCGGCCGAATTCTTCGGGAAACACGTCGTTCGGTCCGACGGCGTACCAGGGTTCGGACGCCATTTCCGCTTCTTCGTTCGGGGCGGGCGGAATCCGCCGGAAGTTCATTTCGGTCATGCGCTGGATTTCATCGTAGTCGTAGAACACGACCCGGCCCAGCCGCGTGACGCCGAAGTTCTTGTACAGCATGTCGCCCGGGAAAATGTTGGCGGCGGCCAATTGGCGGATGGCGTCACCATATTCGCGCACGGCGGGTTCCAGCAGCGCGTCGGGCGCTTGCGTCAGGTAGATGTTCAGCGGCGTCATCCGCCGTTCGATGTAGACATGACGGATGACAACGGTGTCCCCGGTTTCCTCTATCAGGCTCGGCACCAGGCGCCGCAACTCGTCCAGCAACTTGGGCGCGAAACGGCTGCGCGGCAGCGCCACCTGCGAGTATTCCCAGGTGTCGGCCATGCGGCCGACGCGGTCGTGCAGCTTCACCATCTGGTACTTGCGGCGCACCGTGGCGTGATCCATGCCGTCTTTGTCGATGCGGTCCTTGATCAGCTTGAATACGTAGGGATACGACGGCAGCGTGAAGACGCACATCACCATGCCCTTGATGCCGGGGGCGATGTCGAAGGCGTCGCGCGAGTGGGCCAGGTGGTGCAGGAAGTCGCGGTAGAACAGCGTCTTGCCCTGCTTTTGCAGGCCGATCATGGTGTAGAGCTCGGCCTTGGGCTTGCGCGGCAACAGGCTGGACAGGAAATTGACCACCGCGGCGGGGGTTTCCGTATCCACCAGGAAGTACGCCCGGGTGAAGCTGAACAGCGTGCTCAGATCGTCGGACCCGAGCAGCAGCGCATCCAGCCGGACCTGCCCCGCCGGGTTGCGCGTCAGCGCCACGGCGAAGGGGTAGACGGTGGTCTGGTTGACCAGGCGGCCGACGATGTAGGCGCCCTTGTTGCGAAAGAACAGCGAGCCCAGCGCGTGCACCTGGCAATCGCTGGCGATGCGGCGGCCGACGTGGCGCGGCAGCAGCGTGCGCAGTTGCCGGACTGCGGTGCGCGCCAGCAGCCGGGCGTCGCGCGGCAGGTCTTCGAAAGGCAGCGCCAGGCCAAAGTCCGCCACCATGCGGATCAGGCTTTTCTGCAGGCCCTCGGACGCCGGGTAGTACACCCGGTACGACGGCATCCGGCTATCCAGGTAGTCGGTCGCCACCGCGGGCCGCACGAACAGGAAATCGTTGTGGAAATAGTCGCGGTGCAGCAGCCGGCACGACACCGAATTAAAAAAGGTCTCGGCGCATTCCGGCTGGCGGTGCTCGGCCAGAAGGCCCACGAATTCCTGCTTGATCTGCTGCCAGTAGGCGGTTTGCGCATCGGTCAGGGCCGGGCTGGCGACGCCGTCGGCGCCCACCGCACCCTCGGGCCGGCCGCGCAGCAGGCCTTCGAGTTGGGCCGCGCATTCGCGCACCCGCATGTCGTAGTACTCAATGCGCTCGCGCGACAACTGCTGGATGCCGTGCCAGTCACCTGATTCGAACAGCGCCTTGGCGCGCTGCGCGCTATAGCGGAACAGCGCGTAGTGGCGGTCGAACCCCGCCAGGATCAGCTGCGCGACGTCCAGCGGCGACGGGCCCTTGGCGGGCGCCGGCTCGATACGCTGGACGTCGGACATGCGGATCATGGCGTAGCAGGCCTTAAGCGGTTTCGTTGAACAGCTCGCGGCCGATCAGCATGCGGCGGATTTCGCTGGTGCCGGCGCCAATTTCATACAGCTTGGCGTCGCGCCACAGGCGGCCCACCGGGTAGTCGTTGATGTAGCCGTTGCCGCCCAGGATCTGTACGCCCTCGCCCGCCATCCAGGTGGCCTTTTCGGCCGTGTACAGGATCAGCGCAGCGCAGTCCTTGCGTACCTGGCGCACGTGTTCGGCGCCCAGGCGGTCCAGGTTCTTGCCCACCTGGTAGCAGAAGGCGCGGCTGGCCTGCAGCGTGGTGTACAGGTCGGCGACCTTGCCCTGGATCAGCT
>JBEBOQ010000208.1:0-5479 GCA_040396375.1 Achromobacter xylosoxidans | reverse complement strand
GACATGAATGGGGGCCAATACCCCTATTTCAAGCCCGGGAAAGCAAATATTCCCCTGCCGCGCACCGAGACCCGGGCGCCCTCAAGCGCCCGCAGGCCGTGAATCAAAATCAGCCAAAACCCCGTCTTCAGACGGCAATACCCGCCAAAGCAGGAGATTTCAGGGTCACATACAGACCATGGGGCAGGTCATTTCTTGTGCGGCTGCGCCGGCGCGACCGCGTCGCTGGCGGGAAAGCTCTCTTTCAGGGCGCGGTCGACGCGGGAATCGTCGTCGTGTTCCGGATTGATCGACACCGGATCGCTGGCCGGAAAGGTTTCGGCCAGGGCCTCATCCAGATCGTGTTCGACCTGGTCTTCGTCCACCGGGGTGCTGACGCGCCCCTTTTTCACAAGTTTGCTCGTCTTGGGATCATGGTGCATGCGCCCTCTCCTTCAAGTCCGTGGATGCGTGGGCCATCCTCGCAAGTGCCGTTCCACCAGGCTGGCCAACCCCGTGATCCAGGCAGGATCATCGTTGAGCGCCGGGATGTAACGGAACTGTTTGCCACCCGCCTCAAGAAAGGCGTCGCGGCATTCCAGGCTGATCTCTTCCAGGGTTTCCAGACAGTCTGCCACAAATCCTGGACACACCACATCCACCTCGGTAACGCCGGATGCAGCCAGCGCCTTGAGCGTGGGTTCGGTATAGGGTTCGAGCCAGCGGGCGGTGCCGAAACGGCTCTGGAAGGTCACTTCGATCTGCTCGCGGGGCAGCGACAGCCGCTGCGACAACAGCCGTGCGGTTTCCATGCAGTCGCGGTAATACGGGTCGCCCAGCTCGATGGAATAGCGCGGCAAGCCATGAAAGCTCATGACCAGCTTCTGCGGGCGGCCATGCTCTCCCCAGTAGGACTCGATGCGGGCGGCCAGCGGATCCAGATAAGCGGATTCTTCGTGGAAACGCTTGGTGAAACGCATTTCCGGCTGATCGCGCAGGCGGCCGGCGTGGCGCGTCACGGCGTCGACCACGGTGGCCGTCGTGCTGGCGGCGTATTGCGGATACAGCGGAACGGTCAGGATGCTTTCGCAGCCCTGGGCCCGCAGGCGCGTCATCGCATCGGGAATCGACGGGTTGCCGTAGCGCATGCCCAGTTCCACCACCGCGTCGACGCCAGCGGCAGTCAACGCGGCCTGCACGCCTTCGGCCTGGCGACGGCTATAGACCATCAGCGGCGACCCTTCCTTGAGCCAGACGCCGGCGTAGCGCGGCTCAAGCTTCTTGGGGCGCATCGTCAGCACCAGCCCGTGAAGGATGGGCTTCCAGAGATAGCGCGGGATTTCAATCACGCGCGGGTCCGACAGGAACTCGCCCAGATACTTGCGGATGTCTTTCTTGCTCGGGGTGTCTGGCGTGCCAAGATTCACCAGCAGCACGCCGACCTTGCCCGGGACCCGCGGCGGCGGGTCTTCGTTGAAGGGGTCGTCCTGCTCGGTTTCGGGCAGGTAGCGTTCAGGCCAGAGATACTTGAACAGGCGAAGAAACACAAAAACTCCCCTTCCTCCGCCAGGAGGATGTCGGTTCGGGTGGGACTACTGGTTGTGGCTGAGGGCGTTGGACAGCAGGCGCGCCGTGATGTCCACGATCGGGATGACGCGCTCGTAGGCCATGCGGGTCGGGCCGATCACGCCGAGCGTGCCGACCACCTTGCCGTCCACGCCGTAGGGCGCGGTGATGACCGAGACCTCTTCCATCGGCACCAGCTGGGAATCGCCGCCGATGTAGATCTGCACCCCCTGCGCCCGGCTCGACACGTCGAGCAGCTGCAGCAGGTCGGTCTTTTTCTCGAACAGCGAGAACATCTTGCGCAGGCGGTCCATGTCGGACGCGATGTCGGTGACGTCGAGCAGCTTGCGCTCGCCCGAGATGACCACGGCGTCGCCATCCTCGGCCGCTTCGGCGCTGGCCTCGACCGCCGCCTGCATCAGCCGGGAGATGTCTTCGCGCAACTGCGCCAGTTCGGTCGAGAGGGTGCGCCGCACCGCGTCGAAGGACTTGCCGGCGAAATGGACGTTGAAGAAATTGCCCGCCTCCAGCAGTTCGGCCTCGGCGTAGTCGCGCTGCACGAACAGGATGCGGTTCTGCACGTCGCCGTCGGGCGTGACGATGATCAGCAGCACGCGCTTGTCGGACAGGCGGATGAATTCGATCTGGCGAAAGACCTGGGCCCGCTTGGGAGTCAGCACCACGCCGGCGAACTGGGTCAGGTTCGACAGCAGCGCCGCGGCGGCGTTGACCGCGCGGGTGGGCTCGGCCGCCGCCAGCATGTCGCCCATGTTGTGGGGTTCGAGCTGGTAGGACTGCACCGCCAGCAGCGAATCGACGAACATGCGGTAGCCACGGGGCGTGGGAATGCGCCCCGCGGAGGTGTGCGGACTGTGGATCAGGCCCAGTTCTTCCAGGTCCGCCATGACGTTGCGGATGGTCGCGGGCGACAGATCGAAAACCTTCGATAGCGTCCGCGAGCCGACTGGTTGCCCATCGGCGATGTAGCGTTCGATCAACGCTTTCAGTAATGCGCGTGCGCGGTCATCCATAGCGGGTATTTTAGGGAATCTTTTCCAATTAAGGCGATTTTTGTCCCGCAAGCCGATATGCGGCCCCATATAATCGGCTAACAGGCCCGATTCCGGACCGATTTCGTTTTTCTGATTCGCCTCGCCACCATGCACTTTCCTACCGTCGCGCTGATCGGCAGATACCAGGACACCGGCCTGGCCACTCCGCTAAGGGCGCTCGCGCACGCGCTCACGCAGGCCGGGCGGCAGGTGCTCGTCGATGCCGACACGGCCCGCAACACCGGCCTCACGGAATACCCGGTCGCCACTTACGAAGAGATCGGCAAGGATGCGTCGCTGGCGGTGGTCATGGGCGGCGACGGCACGGTGCTGGGCGCCGCGCGCCACCTCGCGCCCTACGGCGTGCCGGTGGTCGGCATCAACCACGGCCACCTGGGCTTCATCACCGACATTCCCGTGCAGGACGCGCACGGCGCGCTGACGCGCGTGCTGGAGGGCAACTTCCAGATCGAAGAGCGCATGCTGCTCGAAGGCAGCGCCTGGCGCGGCGACCAGCAGATGTACGCGGCCTCGGCCCTGAACGACGTGGTGCTGAACCGCGCCGGGCGCGGCGGCATGATCGAGGTGCGCGTCGAACTCGACGGCGCCTTCATGTACACGCAGCGCGCCGACGGCCTGATCATCGCCACGCCCACGGGCTCGACGGCCTACGCGCTGTCGGCCAACGGCCCCATCCTGCACCCCGGCATGAACGCCATGGTGCTGGTGCCGGTGGCGCCGCAAACGTTGTCCAACCGCCCCATCGTGATTCCCGACACCGGCGTGCTGAACATGACACTGACCGCCATGGGCCGTGTCGAAGTCGGCGCCAGCGTGCATTTCGACATGCAGACCTGGTCCGACCTGCAGCCCGGCGACCGCATCGTCGTGCAACGCGCGCCCTACACCATTCGCTTCGTGCATCCGGAAGGCTACAGCTTCTTCTCCACCCTGCGCCGCAAGCTGCACTGGAACCTGATGCCGCAAGCCACCGATAACGTAGAGTAATTAGCGCCCAGACATGCTGCGCACCCTGCACATCCGCGACTTTGTCATCGTCGAACAGACCGAAATCCATTTCGGTCCCGGCTTTACCGTCTTCTCCGGCGAAACCGGGGCAGGCAAATCCATTCTTATCGACGCCCTGGCCTTGGCCCTGGGCGAACGCGGCGACGTCAGCGTGCTGCGTGAAGGCGCGGCGCGCGCCGACATCACCGCCGTGTTCGACACCCCGCGCGCCCTGCACGCCTGGCTGGCCGAACGCGAGATCGACGCCGACGAAGAACTGTCGCTGCGCCGCGTGATTGACGCGCAGGGCCGCAGCCGCGCCTATATCAACGGCACGCCCGCCACCGTGGCGCAGTTGCGCGAGCTGGGCGACAGCCTGGTCGACATCCACGGCCAGCATGCGCACCAGAGCCTGATGCGCCCCGAGGCCCAGCGCGATCTGCTGGACGCGCACGGCGGCCATGGTGACCTGCGCCAAGCCGTCGGCCAGGCCTGGAAACAATGGCGCGCTTTGGCGCGCCAACTGGAATCCGCCGAAAAAGACGCCGCCAGCATGGCCACCGAACGCGAACGGCTGCAATGGCAGGTGGAAGAACTCGACCGCCTGGGCCTGGCGCCCGACGAATGGGACGCGCTGCAGTCCGAGCACACCCGTCTGTCGCATTCGCAATCGCTGCTGGATGGCGCCACGCAGATCCTGGACGCACTGGACGGCGAAGGCGATTCGGCCCATCACCGCTTGACCACGGCCAATCACCGCATCCAGCAGATGCTGCGCCACGATACCGGCCTGCAGGGTATCTACGACGAGCTCGAATCCGCCCGCATCGCCATCAGCGAGGCCGTGTCCGACCTGAACAACTACGTCAGCCGCGTCGACCTGGATCCCCAGCGCCTGGCCGACGTCGAAGCGCGACTGGGGACGGTATTCGAAACCGCCCGTAAATTCCGCACCGAGCCCAACGCCCTGTGCGAGCTGCGCGACAGCCTGCACACCGAATTGGCCGCGCTGCAGGCCGCCACCGACATCGAGGCGCTACGCGCACAGGCCCAGGCGGCCCAAGCGCAATACGACGCCGTCGCCGCCAAGCTCACTACCGCGCGCCGCAAGGTCGCCAAAGACCTGGGCAAGCAAGTCACCCAGGCCATGCAGACGCTGGCCATGCAAGGGGGCAAGTTCGAACCGTCGCTTGCGGCCGCCGCACCATCGGCCCACGGCAACGAGCAGGTCGAATTCCTGGTCGCCGGCCACACCGGCACCACGCCACGCCCGTTGGCCAAGGTCGCGTCCGGCGGCGAACTGTCGCGCATCTCGTTAGCACTATCCGTCATTGCCAGCCGCGCGGCGCGTGTGCCCACCCTGATCTTCGACGAAGTCGACAGCGGCGTGGGCGGCGCGGTGGCCGAAGCCGTCGGCAAGCTGCTGCGCGAGCTGGGCGAACGCCACCAGGTGCTGTGCGTCACCCACCTGCCCCAGGTGGCCGCCTGCGGCAACAACCAATTCCTGGTCAGCAAGACCGAATCGCGCGGCACCACCCGGTCCCGCATCGAAGAATTGGACGACGGCGCCCGGGTCGAGGAAATCGCCCGGATGCTGGGCGGCATCAAGCTCACCGCCACCACCCGCGAACACGCCCGCGAAATGCTGGACGGGTTCGGGCGGGCACCTGCCTGACCCCCCGGCCGGGACCCCGAGGCCATACGGCGCCTTCCCCAATCGCTACCGCGTGGAAATAAAAAAAAGCCCCTTCTTTAAGAAGGGGCTTTTGCCTTCACTGAACCTTGGCGAGCGCGGCCGGGGTCAGTGGGTCCCGCGTGGAAAAGCTCAGCGGCCTTTCAGGCAGCTGCCGCAGATGCCGTACAGCACCATGGCG
>JBEBOQ010000207.1:0-5526 GCA_040396375.1 Achromobacter xylosoxidans | reverse complement strand
ATCCTCTGTCGCCGGGGTATATGCGGGCGGATAGCCCGATATAATTGGTTTTCTGAAATCTTTTTTCAAAGACAGATAGTATTCAATCAGTCTGCTATCCCAGTCCGGAATAAAACGACAGTGAGAATCTATCTGAAGAAAATAGTCTTCATCAGTATAGTATTGTTCACAGCAGTGTCTGGCCCAGCATGCGCCCTGGGCCTGATAATATTGTACAAAGTGAACATTGATTGTTGCCCCCTGATAATTCAGACGGATAACATCCGGATTACTTTCAGAATAGTCTTTTTCTGTTGCACCGGCATCAGTAAAAACAGAAAAATTACGTTTTTCATCCTGCCAGCATACAGAGATAAATAATTTCTCCGGACTGGCGGAATTTTCAACCATATTCTTCAGTGTCGGGATTAATTCGGAATCCCGGTAACTGGCTATACTGATAAAGATTGTATTTTTCATAATGCATTTCTGCTATTTAATATCCAGAGTAATAATAGCGGATGCCGTGAATTTCCCCTGTGCCGGATACGGTTTTCCATCCTGCTTTTTGAGTTTTGCAGTCCATCCGAAATTAGCTTTTTGTCCGCTCTTTAAATTTGTTATATCTATTTTTGTTGAGTTATCAACCATGACCGGTTTTTTCAGGCCATCAATTATTTCGATGATCAGCGAATCATCATTACTTTTACTGTCACTGACTTTAATATATTTACCATCAGTTGTTATTTTATTACCTTTAATTGATGCTGTAACGTTATAACTGTTGTAATCTGTTTTACATACTATACCGAACTGGAATGGCTTTTCCACTCCGCTCCGGACGTTATCTGCATTGACGGTGCCAAAGTCGACCGGCAGGGGGTTATCCACGGTACAGACCGGTGTGCTGATAATATAAATGTTATTCATGTGGTAAATTGAAACTGTAATATTTTCAAAGTTATTGTAACCGACCCTTTTGTCACCAAATAACAACGCACTATTGGGGTAGTTTGTATTAAGATTGATTTCATCACTTAACTTATAGAACGTGGCATTAAAGCGCCCCCGGGGGGCAAGAACACGACTGCCGCCTATTGAGGGATCAGGTTGTGCATTTGCTGGAAATTTTGGTCTGGGTAAAGGACCAACAAGAGAGCCATCCGGAGCGGAAGTTGTAAATTTAACACCTATCCCTTTTATATTTGTCTCATACATACCGTCGTAACCTTGGTAAGGAGTAAGTCCGACTAATGGTCGTTCTCCGTAAATTGCATCACTATTGCAGGTATAAGTAACATCTTCCTTCATTGATGTAGAAGCGATAGGGGGAGAAATCGGTGTTTCAGAGCTGACTTTAGCATCGGCTCGCAGTGTGATAGATTCAGATAAGACATATAATGTTTCAGGCTTATGATCAGACGGTTTTTCCGGGGTACATATCGCAGCCAGCGCATTACCTGACATTCCCAGTGCGGCCAGTGCGGCCAGTAATTTTATTTTCATGACATATCCTTATTGATATCCAAAACAGCGAGCATGTCAGCGGGGAATAATTTACTGAGCTGAAAGAAGTTTTTCCCTGCCGCTTCTTCGGCATACCTCAGCAGTAAAATAATCGGGTTACCGGGTTCGGTTTGCTGAAACCATGCCCGCACTTCACGGATCCTTTCGAGGGCATCCTGCCGGGTGTTAATGACTTTGTCGCGATAGACAACCCGTTCGGTTGTCACCGTTGTGCTATCGCCGTCAACGACGGTCTCTGTTGTGCTGCGGACAGAATCCGATGACTGACTGCGGGCTTCATCCGCCGGGTCATCCCCGGCAAAGACTAATTCAGAGGTTAAATCGGCATCCCCATCAGGGGAGACACCGGTTGGCAGTTTTTTGCCGTTAGCGGTCAGATCTTTATTGAATAACGACAGTACCTGAGTCAGTGCCGGAAGTGCCGGTGTTTCATTTTCCAGCGTTTCCCTGGTCAGTTTTTTGATGGCGTCCAGAATCAGGGCGGCATTATTGAGGGAGGCGAGTGTTTTATCATTATTCAGGCGCCATTCATTCAGAATACCGGTGACACTCTCTTCCGCGAGGGCATTTTCTTCTTTCGGGATGGCAAAGGCGCGTTCAACGTCTTTGATGGTCAGTTGCAGTCCGTTGATCTTAGGCAGTGTCATCTGCCGTAAATCCAGCATAAAGCCATCCGTATCTTCCAGTTCGGAAATGGCATTGGCACGCATAAACGGCTCAAATTCACCTTCATCGTAAAGCTGAGGATGAATTTCATTCGGAAAGTCTTTCAGCAGCTGATACAGCGCGATAAGCCCTTCTTCAAGGGCAAACAGACCAATCTGGCGGCTGCGGGCACGGATTAACAGAACGATCAGGCGGATATGCTTACTTTTTTTCAGCAGTTCCAGACAGTCACTTTCAATTTCCCGCCAGTTAACCGGTTCTGTTGTCTCGACAAAATCACCGTATTCCGCGCCCATTTTGGGTGCCATTTTGGACTGTAATGTGATGTATAACGGGTCATATTCAATACTTTCGCCGCAGACGAACTTCCCTTCCAGCGGCGTAAGGATTTCTGTATAAAAATCAGACTGAAAAGTAGATTGCAGTTCTTCGCTCACGGTCATTATTCCATTATCGGTTAAGTGTGACGGCTCAGTTCAGGTGAGTTTCAGGATCAAAACTCATACCGGATATTGGTTCATCCTGTTTCTCCCGCGGCAGCCAGGCGGCATAACCCAGCTGATGGCTGCCGTCGAGGTTAGCCCGGGGAACCGCGTCAGGTGCCAGCACCAGCTGAACATCCCAGGCATACTCAAAGCCAACAAAGTTACGGACCCACTCTTTGAGAATCGGCAGATCCTCTCCCCACAAACTGAAGCGCATATATTGTTCCAGCGTTAACGGACCCAGGATCAGACTGAATTTGTGTTGTCTGTCCTGAACGGTATTGCCCAGAATGGCGCCTTCTGACAACAGCAATGAGGAGTTCAGATCCCCCATCCGGGTCTGATCGGCCGTTTCCAGAAAAATCCATTGTTTGGTGTATTCCTGCAACTGAACCCGGATACCAAAGTAATACTCCAGCGCACCGGACAGTCCTTCAGGATTGCGCGCCTCCCGGATCAGATGAGATGAAGAGGAGAGGCGGGCGTGTGTCGGCAAAACGGAGTTACAGATTTCATCCGGTACCAGGCCGATGAGAGCGCCGATATAAAAAGAAAATTGCTCATCATCCTTGCGATCAAGGGTGGCGACGTCCTGTGAAACAAACCAGTTCCGGTAAAACAGAGACAGTGCGCGGTGGTGAAAGATATTCACAAAATCGCGCAGCAGCGTGTCCTGATGCTCCAGGCGGATAAAGGCCTGTTCGGTAAAATTAACCGGCATCGCTCCCTGCGGCCCCCAAATGCCGAGGCTGTAGAGATCGATATGGCACAAGTTACCTTCGTGATAGATATCGGCTATCTCACGCGGCGCGAAAGCCATATTGGGTGTCTGTCCCAGCCGGTAAGGCTCCTGCTGGGGACGTGCTGCTGTTCCGACGGGCGGCATATCGGGATATTTCGCCGCGACGGCCCGCATCAGGCTGATAAAGCCGCTTTTCCACGGCTCTTCTTCGTTATACCAGCGCGACAGGTCGCTTAACATATTGTGATGCAGATGGCTCATTACAGAATCCCGCGTTTACCCGGTCTTGGCGCCCATTTGGCAACAAGGCCGCGTTGCATTGAATGCAGTTCTGTCTCGGTAAAGACGTTTACTGCCGCGTGACGGGATAAGTAGTTTTCCATCACTAACCCGAATAAATAAGGACTTAACCCGGAAAAGCCGACTTCATCCACAGTCAGAACACACTGAACACCACGGCCGTAGACCAGCAATTCATTGCCGGGCAACCGGCGGACAACCGGTTTGGTTTTACTGCCGACCAGACTGTCAATTTGTGTCATAGACTCCTGATCTGCCGGACTGACAAACAGACGCAGCAGATTACGCAGAGATTCCCCGCCCCGGTTGTGATCCATATCGTGCAGCGGCAGATAGTTAAAACTGAGCTGACGGATAAGCCGCCATGCAGACTCACCACGGGCAAACGGCGGATGCGGCGGACTCGGCTGTGACAGGAAATTGGCGCCATACACCGGAACGGAATCTGACAGCGTTAAATCATAATCATTGCTCCGGTCGATCAGACGGGGGAGGTCACGGTTAGTGACCAGTGCTTCCACGGAGAGATAACGGATATCGTCATCAAACGGGGCTTCCTGCTGATCGACGAGGGAAATAAAGACTTCAGTACCGATATACGGCGTCAGCGTCTCATATTTACGGCGTGCACTGCCGTTGGCGCGGGTTTCCCTGCGCAGCGAGAAATAACGGCCGAAGTTTCCGGAATCGCTGTGGCGGGTCTGATAAATCGGGTTGAAAATGACCTCACTGCTGTTTTCTGCCTGTTGTCCCATCACTTTGCGGACAGAAAAAACTTCATAGTCCAGCGGCCGGCTGCGATCCGGTACAACGTGAAAATCATTCAGCGCACGGTTAATTTCGATTTTATCGATTCGTTTGGGAAACAGGTTGATAACCGGTGTGCAGAACAGCAGAAAACGGTCTTTATCAATATGACTGATAAGATCCTGAGGAAAACGATCCAGCAGAATAATAATTTCTGCTTCATTGGTATCATTATGGCGCAGAGCATCGCGCAGATGATTGAGCGTAAAGAAATAAAAGCGCTGGCGGCAGGAAAAATATTCCTGAACCAGGTTATGACCGTGGAACATATTCCACTGAACCGGCAGTAATGCCTGGTCAGGCTGCAGACCCTCAAAAGAGACACCACCGTTGACGATAGTGGTATCTTTCTTCTCACTGCCGCCGCTGCGGATAATCATGGCGACATAATGCGCGTGGATCAGCTCAAAAATATGTGAGACAACACGTTCGTCACCGTCAATATAAAAAGGCAGTTTGTCGAGATTTTCGAGCTGGGAAAACAGGTTATCGCCGTCAAGCTTCAGTTTTATCCGTAACGCACCTTTCAGGCGCGAATAAGATATTCTGTATTTTTCCAGGCTGGAAATATCCGGCGGGATTGACGTCAGCCGGACATCTTCGATTTCAACCGGCCATAATGTCAGATCCTGACTGCTGCGGAACTCGCAGCGTGATTGCTCACCCGGCAATAACCGGGTAAACATCTGACTGTTCTTCGGAACATGATAGCCGTTCGACAAATCACCTTCTTTGGTATTAGGATGCAGCTGAATGACCCCCATTGACGGGGTCTGGGCATTATAATTGGGGTAAATAACGTCCAGGAAACGCTGGGTAAATTTCGGGAATTCGGCATCCAGTTTTACCTGGGAACGCGCTGAAATAAAACAGAATGCCTCAATCAGCCGCTCGACATAAGGATCAGCAACTTCAATACCATTCATGCCCAGACGACCGGCGATTTTCGGATGCTTTTCCGCAAACTCACCGGACATTTCTTTCATAAACGTAAGTTCCCGATTGTAAAAATCAAGAAAT
>JBEBOQ010000206.1:0-5660 GCA_040396375.1 Achromobacter xylosoxidans | reverse complement strand
AACGAAACCATTGTGCTGCGTCATCCCCTGAAGGGCTGACATCGGGTTATTATTCCCAAGGCCGCCGCCGGTCTCATACCGGCGGCGGCCTTTTCGTATTTTCACGCAGGAGATCCTTGCCTATGAGCGCGCCAACCAGTGACGATAGCCATCTGTGGGTGACGTGGGACGACTACAACCGCTTGATCGAGCGCCTGGCCTTGCAGGTGCACCAGTCCGGTTGGGAGTTCGACAAGATTCTGTGCCTGGCGCGTGGTGGCATGCGCGTGGGCGACGTCATGTCCCGCATTTTTGATGTGCCGTTGGGCATTCTGGCGACCAGCAGCTACCGCGAAGCTGCGGGCACCAAGCAGGGCGATATGGATATCGCGCAGTTCATCACCATCACGCGCGGCACGCTGTCCGGGCGGGTGTTGCTGGTGGACGACATGGTGGATACCGGCAAGACGTTCATGAAGGTGTACGACCACCTCAAGAGCCAGTTCGCCGACATCACCGAATTGCGCAGCGCCGTGCTGTGGTGGAAGGGGCATTCCCAGGCGCAGCCCGACTATTACGTCGACAAGCTGCCGACCAACCCCTGGATCCACCAGCCGTTCGAGGATTACGACAGCCTGCGTCCGCACCAGCTGGAAGCCTGGATCCGCAAGGGTTCCAAGGGCTGAAGTCATACGGGGACGGATGGTCTGGCAATCCTGGCCGTCGATGCGCGGCATGATGGTGCGAGGGCAGGGCGCCAGACTGTTCCCCCGGTAGTCAAAATAGCCATGACCATGCTAGAATCGCTGGTTATCGCTAAACCGAACTTGGCTTGTTACTCTTTGGGTAGTCTTTGGGTAACGGAAACAGCCAGCCAAAGTTAGCGCTTGCCAAAGCTTGCGTCTGGAGAAACCGCTGGGGAAATCCCCTGGGGCCGGGCAGAAGCTTTCGCGGCGTTGCTGGCAAGCAAGCCAGGTTTGTCATCAACTTTTGTTACCCTACAAGCAGGCCAATCACTTTATGCCTATCGTTCGACTGAAGGAAAACGAACCGTTTGAAGCCGCTCTGCGCCGCTTCAAGCGCACCATCGAAAAGACCGGTTTGCTCACCGAGCTGCGTTCGCGCGAGTTCTATGAGAAGCCCACGGCCGAGCGCAAGCGCAAGCACGCCGCCGCTGTGAAGCGCCACTACAAGCGCATCCGTAGCCAACAACTGCCCCCCCGCCTGTATTGATTTTTGATTCCAGAATCTATTGATTCCAGAATCATTCATCCAGGAACTACTCGCCCGGGTCGACGTCGTCGACGTAGTCGGGCGGTATGTGCAGTTGCGAAAGGGTGGGGCCAACTTGCTTGGCCTATGCCCCTTTCATAACGAAAAAAGCCCGTCGTTCACTGTCAGCCCCACCAAGCAGTTTTATCACTGCTTCGGTTGCGGAGCGCATGGCAGCGCCATCACTTTCCTGATGGAGCACGCGGGCTCGAGTTTCCCCGAGGCCGTGCGTACGCTCGCGGCTTCGGCGGGAATGACCGTCCCCGAAGAAAACCGCAGTCCCCGCCAGCAGCAGGAATCCGCGCGCCGCAAGGCCGAAGAGTCCCGCCATACGCAGGTGCTGGACGCAGCGCAGGCCCACTATCTGAAGCAGTTGCGTGCATCGCCCGCGGCGATCCGCTATCTGAAGCAACGGGGCCTGACCGGCGAGATCGCCGCGCATTTCGGCTTGGGCTGGTCCGGCACGGACCGGCATGGGCTTTCCCAAGTTTTTCCCAATTACGAAGATCCCACCTTGGTGGAGTCTGGCCTGGTCATCGAATCCGAAGACGGCCGCCGCTATGATCGCTTCCGCGAACGGGTCATGTTCCCGATTCGCAATGCGCGCGGCAGTCTCATCGGTTTTGGCGGTCGCATCATCGGCAAGGGCGAGCCCAAGTACCTGAATTCGCCGGAAACACCGCTTTTCTCCAAAGGCCAGGAGCTGTACGGCCTATGGGAAGCCCGGCAGGCGATTCGCCAGGAAGGGCAGATCATTGTGGTCGAAGGCTACATGGACGTGGTCGGCCTGGCGCAGCAGGGCATCGCCAACGCGGTGGCAACGCTGGGCACAGCCACCACGCCGGATCACGTCAAGAAGCTCCTGCGTTCCAGCGACAAGGTGATCTTCAGCTTCGACGGCGATGGCGCGGGTCGCCGCGCCGCTTGGCGCGCCTTGCAGGCTTGCCTGCCGGTGCTGCGCGACGATATCGCCATCCGTTTCCTGTTCCTGCCGACCGAGCACGACCCCGATTCATACGTGCGCGAACTGGGCGCGGAAGCCTTCCGTGCCTGTCTGGGCGAGGCCGTGGCGCTATCGCGCTTCTTGCTTGACGAGTTGGCGTCACGCCACAACATGGACGAGGCCGAGGGGCGCGCAAGCTGCCTGCACGAGGCCAAGCCCTTGCTTGCGGCGATCCCTGAATGCGCGCTGCGTGTCCAGATCGAGCGCGAGATGGCCAAGCTGGTGCAGTTGACGCCGGAAGAAATGGCCCAGGTGCTGGCGCAACAGCCTGCCAAGCCCTTCGGTGCGCCATCCAAGCCGGTGCAGGCCGAGGCTGGCGCTGCGTCGCCGCACGACGGCGGTCATGCGGACGCAGGCTATGACTTCGGTGGCCACGATTTCCACGATATTCCTGCCGACGACGGTGAACACGTCGACTACGGCCAGTTTTCGTCGCCGGGGGGTGAGCCGGGCGGCGCCTGGGGTGGCGGCGGCTCCTCCGGCAAACAAGACTGGAAGGGTAAAGGCGATTGGAAAGGCAAGAGCGACTGGAAGGGCAAAGGCGACTGGAAGGGCAAAGGCGACTGGAAGGGCGGTAAAGGCAACTGGAAGGGCCGACGCGATGATGTCGGTGGCTTCGAGGGCCGCCGCACCATGCCGTCGCTGGCCAAGCGCTTGCTGGGTTTGCTGCTGGCGCATCCCGAGTTGGTGGACTCCATGGGAGACCAACAACTTGAAGTCATCGACCATGGCCCCCATCTAGGATTGGTAAGGGACCTGATCATGCTCGCTCAGTCCAGTGGCGCCCGCCATGTTGGAGCCTTGCTGGAAGCGGCGGATCCGGATTCGGACCTGGCGACGGTGCTCAAGGGGCTGCGGGCAGATATCTTGTCTCAAGAAGATTTGCCCGATCCGCAGACCGAATGGGACGACGCCCTGCGGCGCATTGAATTCGATTCCGCGAAGGCGGAAATGGCGAAACTGGCGGCTACGGGATTGGCGACGGATGACCAGCGCAAGCGTTATCTGGAGCTGTCCAGCCGCATGGTGGTGCTGAAAGGTGCCGGCATACGGTAAATGCGGTAAAATCAAGGGTTTTCCGCAGCAAAGAACGGCACTGCGAACGGCACTGCGAACGACACGGCGCGCTTTGGGGGAAATCATGCTGAATATCGGCTGAAAAATAGCTGGTTGAAAAGCGATGAGGACCGCACCGGCGGGCGGTGGTGAAAGAGAGCTGGGCCGAAAAAAGAGCTGTACCGAGAAAAATGCGGCGAACGGAATCTATTTCCGTTGGCGGAATCTAATAGTTTTGAGTGGTTTGACGACAGGCTGGCTGAAGTATTCGCATCAGCGGGCGACCAGGATGAGTACCGGATGATCGGGAAAGCCCCAGGGCGCCGCGGCGGAAAAAAAGCGGACGGATGCGTCAAACTTGTTACATAGTTAATTACTATAGCTGAGCGGTGAATTACGCAGTTCGGCGACGGATACCTCCGTGTAGCGTTTGTGGTTTGGGTGCTGTGTCTATCAAGCTGCCAAGGGCAATGACCCGTTAGCAAGCAAAGCCTATTTATAGGCAGACAGCCCCCCCGACGCCCGGGTTCCGCCGCAGGATGAGGCCATGCACGTCAGGCGTCCGATCGGTCAAGCACCGGAACGGCGCCAAGCGGGCTCGCAAGAGCTAGTGCTGCGAACAACGCAGCCGCAGGGTCTCTGCCGATTCACCAGTTTTACCCGTATTGACGCCGCGATGGGCCTTCGCCCGGAGGCGGCGTTGTACGGTGCAACATGCCCAAACGGGTTGCGACGACCACGGAAGCGACTATGACCAAATCCACCGGCAAATCCTCCTCTGCAATTGATGCGGCCGATACGAAGGCCACGACGGCCAAGCGTGTCGTAAGCATGGCGGCGGAAAAAGCGCCCGCCAAGACGGCGGTGAAGGTCGCCAAGCCTGCCGCGAAGACGGCCGCCAAGAAGGCGGCCGCCAAGACGGCGGCGGCGGACAAGCCCGAGAAGGTGACCAAGGCCCGCGCCAAGAAGGCCGAGGACAAGCTCGCCGACCTGGTGGGCAGCGCTGCTGCGCGCCCGGTCCCGAGCGGTCGCCGCCCGGGCCGTCCCGCCAAGAATGCGAATAACGATTCCGACGGTTTCGACGATGCGATGGACGGCGAAGGCGAAGTTCTGCCTGACCTGAAGCCGCCCAAGCGCGGCGGCAAGCGCGGCAAGGCGGATCCCAAGGATCTGATCGCCCGCGGCCCTGTTACGCCTGAAGAATACGAAGCCCGTCGCAACCGCCTGAAGCAGCTGATCAAGCTGGGCAAGGACCGCGGCTACCTGACCTACGGCGAAATCAACGACCATCTGCCCGACGACCTAGTCGACGCAGAGGCCATCGACGGCATCATCAGCACGTTCAGCGACATGGGCATTGCGGTCTATGACCAGGCGCCCGATGCCGAAACGCTGCTGATGAGCGAAAACGCGCCGGTCGCGTCCAACGACGATGACGTCGAAGACGAAGCCGAAGCCGCCCTGACCACCGTGGACTCCGACTTCGGCCGCACCACCGACCCCGTGCGTATGTACATGCGCGAAATGGGCTCGGTGGAACTGCTGACGCGCGAAGGCGAAATCGAAATCGCCAAGCGCATCGAAGACGGCCTGAAGCACATGGTCATGGCCATCTCGGCCTGCCCGACCACCATCAACGAAATCCTGGCGCACATCTTGCGTGTTCGTGATGGTCAGGCGCAGATCGACGAAGTGGTTGACGGCCTGGTTGATCCGGAAGACGGCGAAGAATACGCCGGCGCCGGTGTCACCGCCGACGAAGACGAAAGCGATGACGGCCCCGCGGGCGGCATGTCCAGCAAGCAGCTGGAAGATCTGCGCGTGAAGGCGTTGGCCAAGTTCGACGAGGTCAGCAAGCAGTTCGACAAGATGCGCCTGTCGTACGAAAAAGACGGCTACAAGTCGGACGTCTACGTGCGCGCCCAGGAATCGATCCAGAACGAGCTGATGGGCATCCGCTTCACCGCCAAGATGGTCGAGAAGCTGGCTGACACGCTGCGCAATCAGGTCGAGGAAGTTCGCCAACTCGAACGCGCCGTCCTGCACACGTGTGTGGACCGTGCCGGCATGCCGCGCACGCATTTCATCAAGGTGTTCCCGGGCAACGAAACCAACCTGCAGTGGGTCGTCGACGAAGTGGCTGCCGGCCATCCGTACGCCGAAACGCTGGAGCGCCAGATCCCCGCCGTGCAGGAACTGCAGCAGAAGCTGATCGACCTGCAAACGCGCGTCGTGCTGCCGCTGAAGGACCTGAAGGACGTCAACAAGCGCATGGCCACCGGCGAAGCCAAGGCTCGCAAGGCCAAGCGCGAAATGACCGAGGCCAACCTGCGCCTGGTGATCTCGATCG
>JBEBOQ010000205.1:0-5685 GCA_040396375.1 Achromobacter xylosoxidans | reverse complement strand
TCACCTGTGCGCCCCAGTAGGACATCTGGCCCCACGGCAGGAGGTAGCCGAAGAAGGCTTCGGCCATCAAACAGAGGAAGATCGCAACGCCGAAGATCCACACCAGTTCGCGCGGCTTGCGGTAGGAGCCGTAAAGCAGCCCGCGCAGCATGTGCAGGTAGACGACGACAAAGAACATCGACGCACCGGTGGAATGCATATAGCGCACCAGCCAGCCCCAGGGGACTTCGCGCATGATGTATTCGACGGATTGGAACGCGCGTTCGGCGTCCGGCTTGTAGTGCATGACCAGGAAGATGCCGGTCACGATCTGCAGCACCAGCACCAGCAGGGCCAGTGAGCCAAAGAAATACCAGAAGTTGAAGTTCTTCGGTGCGTAGTACTCGGACAGATGGGCTTTCCAGGTGGAGGTCACCGGGAAGCGCCGGTCCAGCCAGCCCAACAGGCCTGTCGTCTCGACGGTTTTCTCGCCAGCCATGTAACGGCTCCTTCTCTAATACGTGGCGTATTTGTTTTACTTACGTAATTCGGGAAAAAAGCGCGACGCGAGCGTCAGGCCTTGTTGTCTTCATCGACGCCCACGATGATGCGGGTGTCGGTGAGATATTGGTACGGCGGGACTTCGAGGTTGTCAGGCGCGGGCTTGTTCTTGTAGACACGGCCTGCCAGATCGAAGGTGGAGCCGTGGCAAGGACAGAGGAAACCGCCTTGCCAGTCGGCGCCGAGGCCGCCGCCTTTTTCGAAGTGAGCCGTGGGCGAGCAGCCCAGATGGGTACAGATGCCGACGCAGACGAAGATCTCAGGCTTGCGCGAGCGGCCTTCGTTTTCGGCGTATTTGGGAGTGAAGCCGGGGCGCTTGGACTCGGGGTCGGCAAGCAGCGGGTCCTGAGTCTTCAGGCCGGCGAGTTGTTCAGGAGACCGGTGGATGATCCAGACCGGCTTTCCGCGCCATTCAACCGTCTTCATGGTGCCGACGGGAATGTCGCCGACGTCCACTTCAACGGGAGCCCCGGCAGCGCGGGCTTTTTCGGAGGGAGAAAACGTGCTCACAAGCGGCACTGCCGTTGCGACACCTGCTACGCCACCCACAGCACAGGCGGTGGTAACCCAGAAACGTCGCGAAGGATCAGGTGGCAGGTTGGGATCAACCGCACCGTCATCGTCATGCACCAGCGTATCCTGACTCATCTTCCTATCCTTGTTGATGCGCCCGCTCTACGAGTAGCATCACTTCTGCGGCATCGGGTTCGCGGGAATTTGTAACAACATAGCAACCGCGTATTATAGCGCCAGCCCACTCACGGGCGTATCACGAAGGGAGTGCTTTTATGAGCAAAGCGACTGGTTTCGTCAAAGAATTCCGAGATTTCGCTGTTAAAGGTAATGCGGTCGACTTGGCGGTTGGTGTGATCATTGGCGCGGCATTCGGCAGGATTGTCGATTCGCTGGTCAAGGACATCGTCATGCCGTTGGTCAATTTCGTGCTTGGCGGTTCCGTCGATTTTTCGAACAAGTTCCTGGTGCTGTCGATGCCTGCCGGATATAACGGGCCGATGACGTACGCGGACCTGAGCAAGGCCGGCGCGAACGTGTTCGCGTGGGGCAATTTCGTCACGATCATCATCAACTTCGTGTTGCTGGCGTTTGTGATCTTCTGGATGGTCAAGGCCATCTACAAGGCCCGCAACAAGGCCGAGGAAGTGCCGGCCGCACCGGCTGCGACGCCCGAGGATGTGGCGCTGCTGCGCGAGATTCGGGATTTGCTCAAACGGCCGTAAACAAAGGCGCCCTGCGGGGCGCTTTTTTTTGGGGGGCTGGTGGTTTCGCTCCGTGGGCCGCGCGGCCTCTTCTACACCGGGTTATCCAAGTCGACGAAGTCGACCTGGATGCCGAAGCGTTCGGCGACGGCTTGGCCCAGGGCTTGGACGCCGTAGCGTTCGGTGGCGTGGTGGCCGGCGCCGATGAAGGCGACGCCGGTTTCCTGGGCCAGGTGGAAGGTGGATTCCGAGGCTTCACCGGTGATGTAGGCGGTGGCGCCGGCATCGATGGCGTCGGCCAGCATGCCTTGAGCGCCGCCGGTGCACCAGGCGATGCGGCCCAGCGGCTGGTCGGGGTTGCCGACGACCAGGGGCTGGCGGCCCAGGCGTTGCTGGACCCGGGTGGCCAGTTCGCCCAGGGTGGACAGGTCGGGGGCGGTGCCGAGCCAGACGAGGTTGTCGGCGCCACAGGTGCGCGGCGCGCCGTCGTCGCGGCGTTCGGGTGTCAGGCCCAGCACGCGCGCCAGTTGGGCGTTGTTGCCCAGCGTGGGGTGCGCGTCCAGGGGCAAGTGATAGGCGTAGAGGTTCAGGTCGTTTTTCAGGGCCAGCGCCATGCGGGTGCGGCGGGTGCCGATGATGCGGCGGTCTTCGTTGCGCCACATCCAGCCGTGGTGAACCAGCACGGCGTCGGCGCCGCGTTCGACGGCGATACGCAGCAACGCTTCGCTGGCGGTGACACCGGTGATAATGTGTCCGACTTCGGAACGGCCTTCCACCTGCAGCCCGTTGGGGCAATAGTCCTTGAAACGGGCGGCTTGCAGGGTGTCGTCCAGCCAGGCGGCCAGGACGTGGGAGTCCACTTTACTCATTGCTAGTCCTATCAGAAACATGCGCCGATATTGGCTGATCTTCGCTCAGGCCGTCACGGTCTGCCTGGGTATTCTATTCGTCGTCACCACCTTGCGGCCGGATCTGTTGCGCCTGGCCGGGTCGGAGGCGATGCCCGCGGCCGTGCCGCAACCGGTCATGGCACCGGGGCGGCCGGCCATGGGGCCCGTGTCCTATGCCGACGGGGTCGCGCGGGCCGCGCCCTCGGTGGTGAATGTCTACACCACCAAGCACGTGAATGTGCCGCTGGTGCCGTTGCCCGATGATCCCATCCTGCGCCAGCTGTTCGGACAGGTGCCGGGGGTGAGCCGCCGCCAGGCCAGCACCAGCCTGGGGTCGGGCGTGGTGGTCAACCACGACGGCTACGTGCTGACCAACTACCACGTGGTGCAGGCGGCCGACGCGATCGAGGTGGCGCTGGCCGATGGGCGCAAGGACACGGCCAAGGTGGTGGGCGCGGATCCGGACACCGACCTGGCGGTGCTGAAGCTGGCCACCCTGCGCAATCTGCCGGCGGCCACGCTGGCGCCGGATCGCGGCCTGCGGGTGGGCGACGTGGTGCTGGCGATCGGCAATCCGTTCGGCGTGGGGCAGACCACCACGCAGGGGATCGTGTCGGCGCTGGGCCGCAACGGGCTGGGCCTGAACACCTACGAGAATTTCATCCAGACCGATGCCGCGATCAATCCGGGCAATTCGGGGGGCGCCCTGGTGGACGCGCAGGGCAATCTGGTGGGCATCAACACCGCGATCTATTCGGAGTCGGGCGGATCGATGGGCATCGGCTTCGCCACGCCGATCGACATCGCGCGCAAGGTGATGGACGAGATCGTCAAGACCGGTGGCGTCAAGCGCGGCTGGCTGGGCGTGGAGCCGCAGGACCTGACGCCGGAGCTGGCACGCGCGTTCCAGATGGAGCGCGACGCGCGCGGCGTGATTATCGCGGGGGTGATGCGCGATGGGCCGGCCGCCAAGGGCGGGCTGCGGGTTGGCGATATCGTGCAAACGGTGAACGGCAAGCCCATGATGGACACGTCGGGGCTGCTGGCCGAGATTGCGCAATTGCCGCCGGGGCAACGCGCAACGCTGGGGGTGCTGCGCGGCGGCAAAGCGACCGATGTGGCGTTGGTGGTGGGCACGCGCCCCGGCCTGCCGCGCTGACGCCGGATGGCGTGACGGGGCTCATGCAAGGCCCCGTTTGACGGCGGGGCGTTCCACCGGCCGCCCGGCGGCGGATTCCGGTGTGACGGGCATGGCGCCCGAGTCTTCGATCATCAGGCGCACGACTTTCAGCACCTTCCTTTGGGTGGTTTCGGGCTGACGCTGCAGCAACGCGCAGATTTCGGTGCAGTAGCCGCTGGCCACGGTGTCTGGCAGAGCCGGCGCGACGGCGCCGGCCGGATTGGCCATGCCGTCGGTCAGCCAGGGCACGTGAGTGCCCAGCGCTTGGGCCAGTCGCAGCAACGTGCCGCGCGTGGGTGAGTAGCGGTCTTCGCGGGTGAGGATGCGGTGGATGCAGGACTGCGGCACGCCGGAAAGGCGCGCCAGCTGGTTCTGGCTTTTGATGCCGCGCCGCCGCATCAGGGCGCGCAGCCGAAGGGCAAGCGACATGGTTGCAATGTAGGATTGCAGCCAAGTTGGGACAAGCGGAAACGGTCTGCTTGTTGAGCTGTGTGACGCACGGGCGTGTATCCGCGCCGCTGGGGGCCTACCGGGGGTGCAAGGCCCCCCCGGGATCGCTTCAGAACTGTTCGCTCAGTGGCGCTCAGTCAGCGAGGCGTCGGCAGCAGCGTCTTCGGCGTTGGGTTTGGGCGTGACCATCCGCGCGCAGATGAGGCCGATCTCGTAGAGCAGGCACAGCGGCACGGCCAGCATGAATTGGCTGACCACGTCGGGTGGCGTGACGACGGCGGCGATGATGAAGGCGCCCACAACCACGTAACCGCGCGCGCTCTTGAGCTTGGACAGCTCGACCACGCCCATGCGCACCAGCAGCACCACAACTACAGGGACTTCGAAGGTGATGCCGAAGGCCATGAACATCGTCATGACGAAGCTGAGGTAGGCCTCGATGTCAGGCGCCGGCGTGATGGACTGCGGCGCAAAGGTGGCGATGAAGTGAAAGACCGTGCGGAACACCACGAAATAGCAGAACGCCATGCCCGCGATGAACAGGAAGGTGCTGGAGATGATCAGCGGCAGCGCCAGGCGCTTTTCATGCTTGTACAGGCCGGGCGCGACAAACGCCCAGGCTTGGTAGAGCACCACCGGCAACGCCACGATGAAGGCGGCCATCATGGTGACTTTGACCGGCACCATGAAGGGGGTGATGACGCCGGTGGCGATCATGCGGGTGCCTTGCGGCAGCGAGGCCAGCATGGGCTGGGCCAGCACGTCGTAGATGGACGACGCGCCGGGGTAGATGAACAGGATGATGAACACGCCCACCACCGCGCCGACGGCGCGCAGCAGGCGGGTGCGCAGTTCGACCAGGTGGGAGATGAAGCTTTCCTGCTGGCCGTCTTCTTGGGAGGCGTCCTGGGTCACGTTGTCGTTCCGGAGGGCGTGGCGGGCTTGGTGGCCGGCGGGGGCTCGCTGGCGGCCGGGGCGTGGGGCGCCGGCGCGGATTGCGGGGCGGGAGCGGGCTGGGCGGCCGGCGCGGCGGCGGGCGAATCCAGGTCCAGGCTCAGGTTCGGGTTGGGCGGCGCGATGCTGCGCGGCGCTTCGGCCGGCTGGCCGGCCTGCGGCGTCATCAGCGGGTCGGCCGGCGCGGCGGCGCGCGGGTCGGCGGAAGCCGTGGCGGTCTCGGCGCCGGCCGTGATGGCGGGCTTGCCGCTGGCTTCGCGGGCCACTTCGTCGAGCTCGGCGCGGAATTGCTGCACCGGCTCCTGCAGCGCGTTGTGGGTGTCGTTCAGCGATTGCTGCACGTCCTGCGCCGCGGTTTCCATTTCGCTCTTGAACTTGCGCAGCTCGTCCAGCTCGATTTCGCGCTGGATATCGGATTTCACGTCGTTGACGTAACGCTGCGCGCGGCCCAGCA
>JBEBOQ010000204.1:0-5722 GCA_040396375.1 Achromobacter xylosoxidans | reverse complement strand
AGCAGGCCAAGTGGATGATCCGCAACGTCGAGCAGCGCTTCGACACCATCCTGCGGGTTTCCCAGGCCATCGTGGAACGCCAGACCGCGTTCTTCAGCCAGGGGCCGGCGGCCATGCGACCGCTCATCCTGAAAGACATCGCCGGCGAGCTTGGCTTGCACGAATCCACCATTTCACGGGCCACAACGCAGAAGTACATGCTCACTCCGTTTGGCACCTTGGAGCTCAAGCGCTTCTTCGGCGCGGGTGTGTCGACGGACGGCGGCGACGCGACTTCGGCCACGGCGGTGCAGACCTTCATCCGCCAGATGGTGGCCGACGAGAACCGGGCCAAGCCCCTGTCGGACAGCCAGATCATGGAAAAATTAGCGGACCAGGGCATCGTTATTGCCCGCCGGACGGTCGCGAAATACCGCGAAGCCTTGCGGATTGCACCCGCTGCGCTACGTAAGGCGCAGGCTTCGGTACGCTGAAATAGGGGACGGGCTTTTTAAAAAACGTCCCTTATTTCAATGGGTTGCGTGACAAATCGGTTGCAAATTTTTTTATGCCGGGGGACTTGCCAGCATTGGAATAATTTTCGATAATTATTCTCATGTACATTTGCGTATGTAATGCCATCACCGAACGCCAAGTCCGCGCCAGCGTGGACGCGGGCGCGACGTCGCTTTCCGACCTGCAGTTCGAGCTGGGCGTGGCCACGTGCTGCGGCTGCTGCGCGGCCACCGCCGCCGAATACCTGCCGGGCGGCCGCTGCTCCAGCGTGTGCGATGTGCGCTCGATCGCCGTTCCGGTCAACCCGCCGGCCACCATGGCCGAACCGGGCACGTCCGCGGCGAACAGCAGCTATCCGGTCATCCAGGTCGCCGTCGCCTGAGCGGCGCCGCCCTCCACGGCTCGCAGGCTTTGCCCCGCGAGCCGTTGCGTTTCCGCTTCACAAAACTCCCTGATCGTCGTCGCCAATTGGCGCACGGGCTCGCGCGCCGGTTCCGACACGCATAGCGCCAGTTCGGTCGCCGGCACGGGCGGCAACGCCCCGTCCACCAGCCGATGGCCTGCAGCCATGCAACGGCGCTCCAGCAAGGCCACCCCCAGTCCCCCCGCCAGCGCGGCCTGCAGCCCCATCAGATTCGGGCTTTCGTAGGCGATGCGCCAACGGCGCCCGGCATGCTCCAGTGCATGGATGGCACGGTTGCGGTAGATGCAGCCCTGCGGAAAGGCCACCAGCGGCACGGGTTCGGCCGCGCTGGGCAGCTCGTCCTGACCGGCGATCCAGTGCAGATGCTCGGGCCAGACCGCCAACGCGGCGCCCGCGCCGGGCTCGCGCTTGAGCAGCGCCAGGTCCAGATCGCCCCGCTCCAGGCCACGCGTCAGGGCCGCGGTCAGGTCGCAGCGCACCGACAGCCTCACGGCCGGCCGGGCGCGCGCGAACTGCGCCACGATGGCGGTCAGGGTGTCCGCCGCGAAATCGTCGGGGATACCCAACCGAATCACCTCGACCCGCTTTCGCCCGCTGACCGCTTCCCGCACTTCGGTCGACAGCGCGAGCATGCGCCGTGCATAGCCCAACAGGCGTTCGCCGTCCTCGGTCAGGTGGACTTGGCGCCCCTCGCGCACGAACAGCGCGCATTCCAGCGTTTCCTCCAGCTTGCGGATCTGCTGGCTGACGGTGGATTGGCTGCGGTGCACACGTTCGCCGGCGCGGGTGAAGCCCCCGGCGTCCACCACTGAGACAAAACTGTGCAATAGATCGAGATCAAGCATGGCAGCGGCCTTTGCATTGGTTTTTCAAATACTTTTGATCTAAATAAAGCGTTTGTCAATGGATAGGGCCGCGCCCAGAATGGGCTCCTCTTCCTGTCTGTCTGAATCGGATCTGTCCATGAAGGCGTCATCGACTCTACCCGCCGCCCTCCCCTCGGCGCCGTCCGCCGGCGCGCCGATGGGTGTGACCTGGGCGCCCATCGCGGCCTTTTGCTTTCTGTGGAGTTCGGCGTTCGCCGCGGCCAAGATCGCGGTGCGCGACTGTCCGCCGTTGACGTTGCTGACGCTGCGCTTCCTGATCGCCGGGGCGCTGATGCTGGGCGTGGCCGTGGCCAGTGGGCGTTGGTCGCGTCCCAGCGGCCGAGACGTCGCCGCGTTGGTGCTGCTGGGCGTGCTGAACAATGCGCTGTACTTGGGCCTGAGCTGGAGCGGCATGACCACGGTGTCGTCCGCGTTCACCGCCGTGCTGATCAGCACCAATCCGCTCTTGATCGGAGTGCTGGCCGGACCCGTGCTGGGTGAGCGGCTGGGTTGGCGCAAGATGCTTGGGTTGTGCCTGGGCCTGGCGGGCGTGGCGCTGGTCCTGCGTTCGCGCCTGTCGGGCATGCAGGAGGACTTGCACGGCACGCTGCTGGTCACGGGCGGCCTGATCGCATTGGTGGCGGGCACCCTGCTCTACAAGCGCTTGAAACCCACGGCGAATCTGTGGACGGCCACGGGCATCCAGTCGCTGGCTGGCGCGGCGGCGTTGCTGCCCGTGGCGTTGCTGCACGAGAACATCGCCGATGCGCGGTTCACGGCCAGTCTGTTCTGGAGCATGGCCTACATGATCGTGGCCGTGTCGATCGGCGGCTATTACCTGTGGTTCATGATCCTGGGCCGCGCCAGCGCCACGGCGGCCAGCGCGCTGCATTTCCTGATGCCGCCGCTGGGCTTGCTGTTCGGCTGGGTGGTGCTGCGCGAATCGGTATCGTGGATGGATCTGCTGGGCATCGTGCCGATCGCGTTCGGCATCTGGCTGGCGACGCGGCGCGCGCCTTGAACGTCATCGATATTCCAGGCGCTTTTCGCGCTCATCACTCCTCAGCCGCCATACGCCACGCTTTCGCCGCCGCGGGTTGTTCTGGTGCAACGCGGCGTATTGCGTGGAACCGGCGTGTAAATCCGCATGGCATTGGCGCACACGCCACCGGATATTGCGGTAAATGCAGGCGTATTCGCGCAACGCATGCACGCGCAAGGCGCAGATAACCTGCTCCCCGCCTGCAAGCCCTCAAGCACACATACTCATTCTCATTTGTTTGTCGCTTTCTTGTAGCGCTCGTAAAGCGGTTTACCAAATGCGCCCCAAGGCTAGTCGCGGAGCCGCGCCGGATGGTAGTCTGCCGGGGTTGCGTACTCGCGGCATCGTGCGCTTCTTGTCGCGATGCGATGCGCGTCGCGCCTGACTGCAAGGAGTCCATTATGAAAGGCGATAAAACCGTCATCCAGTTCTTGAACAAGCAACTGACCAACGAACTGACGGCAATCAACCAGTATTTCCTGCATGCGCGCATGCTGAATCACTGGGGCTTCGACAAACTGGGCAAGCACGAGTACGAAGAGTCCATCGGCGAAATGAAGCATGCCGATCGTCTGATCGCGCGCATCTTCATGCTCGACGGCCTGCCCAACCTGCAAGACCTGCATAAGCTGCTGATCGGCGAAGACGTGCCCGAGCTCCTGGCCTGTGACCTGAAGCTGGAGCAAGCCGCCCACGCCACGGTGCGTGAAGCCATTGCACATTGCGAATCCGTGCGCGACTACGTCTCGCGCGACCTGTTCCAGGACATCCTGGACGACACGGAAGAGCACATCGACTACCTGGAAACCCAGATCGACCTGATCGACAAGGTCGGCCTGCAGAACTACCTGCAAAGCCAGATGTCCGTGCCCGAGTGATTGTCACCACGGCATGAAAATGGCGCCCCTCGGGGCGCCATTTTTTTACCCGCGCGAACGGCGCGGCCAAGCGGCTGTGTTTACTGCGGGCGTGCCGGGCATTCGGCCATCGTGCCCCACGCGCGGTTGGGCGCACAGTACTTGTTGCGGGCGGCCCAGGAGCACGAGGGACGCTCGAAGAAGCCTTGCGAGGCGCATTGCGCCAGCTCGCGCTTGAGCGCGTCTTGCCAGCCGGGGGCGCCAGGCGCGGGCGACGAGTTGGGTGGGGGCTGCTGCACCATCTGCGGGTTGCCGTAGCCGCCGGCCTGCACCTGGGCGGGCGCCTGGGCTTGGCCGCCGTTGACGGCGGAGCCGGTGCCGGGCGCCTGCACGTCCAGCGTGCTGACGTCGGACGTGCCCTGCGGCAGCGGCACTTCCGAGGCAGCGGCGATTTCGCGCGCCTGTTCCTGGCTGATGCGTTCGCGCGAGAGCTTTACGGCCGGGTCGCTGACGGTGTCGAACAGGGACACGGTATTGATGGTCCATTCGCGGTCGGCAGGCTTGTCGGGCACGCCAAGCGTGCCGTCGATGCGCGGCTGCGGCGGTTGGGCCACGTAGGGACGCCCATTGGCGTCGAGCACGGGTTGCTGCGACGCGGCCGCATCCTGGCCGGGCGCAGGCGCGGCGGGCGGCGCGTGCGCCACCAGCCAGTCACCCAATTGAATACCGCCCCAGGCTGACGCGCCGAGCGCCAGCAGAAGCGTTGCGAATAATAAACGCCAAGACATTGCTACCCTCATCTGCCGTGCGGTACCCGAACGGGTTTACGCCTTGTCTCCGAAGACCTTGCCGCCATGCTCGCGCATGGCGTGGAATTTCACATCCGGATACAGTTCCTCGGCCACGCGCAACTGCGCGGGCGAACCGATCAAAAACGCCGCCGCATCGACCACATCATAGGCGATATGGGCGGCATTGGCATCCATGAACTTGCGCAGCGCCTTGGGGTTTTCAGACGTAATCCAACGTGCCATTGTGTAGCGGGAAGGCATCATTCGCGCGTCCACGCCGTACTCGGTCTTCAGCCGGTGGGCGACCACTTCGAACTGCAGTTGGCCGACCGCGCCCAGCAGCAGGGAGCCGCCGGACGCCTCGGGACGGAACACCTGGATGGCGCCTTCCTCGCCCAATTGGGTGAGGCCCGTGCGCAACTGCTTGGTGCGCAGCGGATCCTTCACTTCCACCGCCTGGAACAACTCGGGGGCAAAGAACGGCAGGCCGGTGAACTGCAGCGTCTCGCCTTCGGTCAGCACGTCGCCCAGCTGCAGCACGCCGTGGTTGGGAATGCCGATCACATCGCCGGCATAGGCCTCATCCAGGAGCTCGCGCCGTTGCGACAGGAACGACACCACGTTGTTGGGGCGCATTTCCTTGTTGGTGCGCGCGACCTTCAGGCGCATGCCGCGCTCGAAGCGGCCGGAGCTCACGCGCACGAAGGCGACGCGGTCGCGGTGGGCCGGATCCATGTTGGCCTGCACCTTGAACACCACGCCCGTGAACTTGGGTTCCTCGGGCTGCACTTCGCGTTGCAGCGCGACGCGCGGGCCGGGCGGCGGGGCTTGTTCGACCAGCGCGTCCAGCACTTCCTGCACGCCGAAGTTGTTGATGGCGGAGCCGAAGAACACCGGGGTCTGCTTGCCGGCCAGGAACTGGTCGCGGTCGAACGCGGGCGCGGCTTCGTTGATCAGCTCGATCTCGCCGCTGGCCTGGTCGAAGGCCGAACCGAAGCGGCGCGCGATCTCGGGGTTGCTCAGGCCTTCGATGAAATCGTCGTTGTCGGAACGGCGCTCCTGGCCGGGGCGGAACACGCGCATGCGGTCGCGGCGGATGTCGAACACGCCGCCGAAGGCCTTGCCCATGCCCACCGGCCACGAGAACGGCACGGCGTCCATGCCCAGGTGGCCTTCGATCTCGGACAGCAGCTCCAGCGGCTCGCGCACTTCGCGGTCCATCTTGTTGATGAACGTGATGATGGGCG
>JBEBOQ010000203.1:0-5727 GCA_040396375.1 Achromobacter xylosoxidans | reverse complement strand
AGAACGTGGACGGCGTGCGCCACCTGATCGCGCAGCGGCTGGTGGACCTGTCCGACCTGCTGGGCGGGCTCAGCACGCCCAGCCGTAATTTCCATTAAGGCGGGTGCGCAGCCCGATCCCTGCTGCATCACCGCACAGCCATCGGCCGGTCGCCGCCCCATAGCAACCCCAGGTCCAACGCCCCCGCCATCGCTTCGTACCCGGCATCCCCGGGATGCAGGTGGTCGCCCGAATCGTAGGCCGGCAACAGGCGGGCCGGATGCGCAGGGTCGCGCAGCACCGCATCGAAATCCACCACCGCGTCGAACACGCCGCTATTGCGAATCCAGCGGTTCACTTCCTGCCGCACCGCATCCTTGGCCGGGCTGTAGTGCTCGGCCAGCGGCGTGCCATGCAGCGACCCTTCGTACGGCGCGATGGTGCCGCCCACGACCCGCACCCCACGCGCATGCGCGGCCGCGACCAGTTGCCGGTACCCTTCGACCAATCGCATCGCAGTCATGGGCGCATCCTGCGGGGCGAAGCCGCTACCGGGCCAGCCAATATCATTGATGCCCATCATCATGACCACGCTGCGCACGCCCGGTTGCGCCAGCACGTCGGCGTCGAACCGCGCCATGGCGTTCACGCCCATCTTGTCGCCCCAGACCCGCGCCCCGGATATGCCGGCGTTCACCACCCCCACGCCCTGCGGCGCCAGCCGGCGCGCCAGCACGTCCGGCCAGCGCCGGTTCGCGCCGGGCGTCGAACCATTGCCATCCGTCAGCGAATCGCCGAACGCCACCACCACCGGCGTGTCCGCCTGCCGTTCCACCAGCACGCCCGCCAGAAAAATCCGCCCCGGCACCGACGCCGCCCCAGGCAGGTCGAGCGCCGCGCTCGCATCGCCCGACGCCAGCGCGGCGGTTTGCTGCGCGCCCCAATGGAAAGTGGTCACCGGCGTCGCCTGCGGCAAGAACGTGCTGACCGCCCATTCGCTCAACGGCGCGACCGGCACATCGACTGGATCACTGATCACCTGCGCCCCCGGTGCCACCGTCACGCCCGGCTGGCCGCCAAACCGCAACGCCCGGTCCGAGCCCGCATCAATCATCGCGCCGCCACGCGACAGCGCCACCCGCGCCGCGCCGATCACCAGCGGCTGCGCGCCATAACGGTTGGAATACACCACCCGCAGCCGCTTGCCGCCCACGCTGAGCTTGAGCGTTTCGCGTACGGTCTGGTCCCGCAACGCCGCGGGCATGCCGGTGGGCAACACGAACGACGGCTCCCACAGCGGCTGTGGGCTGGCGGACCACGACGCGATCCAGCCGAACGATGCGGTGTGCGTCCCGTTGTCGGTCAAGGGGCTGGCGGCAATCGCCACCGCGGACATTGCGGCCGCCGACGACGGCCCGGCCGCCAGGGCCGGCGGCAATGCAAGAAAAGACAAACTGCCGGCCAAAGCCAGCGTGCGCGATGAGAAGAAAGACATGGCCGTTCCTTATGGATAACAAGTCAGAACCGTCAAGATAGGTTCTTCCAATACTTCCAGGTAGCCACGTAGAATGCATATATCTTCTTCCAAATTGGAATGATCAGATGGATACCTTGCGTGCCATGCGCGCCTTTGTCCGCGCGGTGGACCTGGGCACCCTGTCCGCCGCCGCCCGCGAACTGGGGCTGACCCAACCGGCCCTGAGCAAGATCGTGGCCGCGCTGGAAAAAGACCTGAACGTACGCCTGTTGGAACGCAGCACCGTCCGGGTGGCACCCACCGAACAGGGCAAGCGCTTCTACCAGCGCGCCACCCGCGTGCTGGAGGAATACGCCGAAGCCGTGGCCGATGCGCGCGGCCAAACCGAGCAGCCCACCGGCTTTCTGCGCGTGAATGCGCCGGTGGCGCTGGGCCAGTTCCGCCTGAATGCGCTTATCCGGCAATTCCTGGACGACTACCCCGACATCCAGGTCGAACTGATCCTGAACGACCGTTTCGTCGACCTGGTGGAAGAAGGCGTGGACGTGGCGCTACGCCTGGGCGGCCCCCTGCCCCCCGCCGCGGTCGCGCGCCGTGTGGCCGAATCGGCCCGCTACCTGGTGGCCGCGCCGGCCTACCTGGCCCGCCGCGGCAAGCCGCGCACGCCGCCCGACCTGGCCGACCACGACTACGTGCGTTTCGCTTGGCTGGCTGCGGGCGACACCCTGGAGCTACGCCAGGGCGCCGCGCGCGTGTCGGTGCAGACCCAGGGGCGGTTTCGCGTCAACAACGCGTTGGCCATCCGCGAAACGCTGGCCGCCGGCGGTGGTATCGGGCTATGCCCGGCCTGGCTGGTGCAGGATCTGGTCGCCAGCGGCGACCTGCTGCGCGTGCTGCCCAAATGGAGCGCCGCGCCGCAAGAAGCCTTCCTGCTCTACCCCTCGCGCCGCTATCAATCCCTGCGGGCGCGCCTCTTGATCCAGTACCTGGCTGACCATCTGCCCCGCCTGCCCGGCCTGCGCCCGCCTTCGACCGCTTGAGCGCCGCACGGGCGGCTGGTCTATGATGTTTTTCCCCGGCGCCGAAACTTCCACAGTGGATGCGCCTCGGATATCTTTTAGGAGTGACTTATGATTCGCAAGCTGATTCCCGTCCTGCTGGTAGCCGCGCTCACCGCCTGCACCAATACCGGAACCCCGCGTTCCTCTTCCTCCGCGCCCGCCGCGTCCAGCACCACCAGCTCGCCTTCCGCTACGGACACCTCATCCGGCTCGTCCTATGGCGCCACGTCCTCCGGCCGGTCCACCGGCAAGACCTGCGACGCCACCGGCCTGCAAACCCAGATCGGCCAAAAGGCCACTCCCGCCGTCCTGGAAGACCTGCGCAGCCGCAGCGGCAGCACCACTGGCCGCATCCTGCGTCCGGGCCAGCTTGTCACCATGGAATACAACGACACCCGCCTGAACCTGATCGTGGATGACAAAGACGTCATGACCGCGATCCGCTGCGGCTGAACGCCAGCCCCCACAGGCGCGACGGGCCAACCGCCCCGCGCCTGGCCCCCGAACCCGCTACGCGCTGCCCGGCCGGGCAGCCGGCGGCACATGCGGCAAAAAGGCCCCCGCCACTTCGAACCCGCATTCCTCGCGGGCAATATCGATCACCCGCGACACCACCGGATTGACGATGTTCTTCTTGTGCACCGCGTAGTAGTTGATGGTGGGCAGGTCCGGTTTCACGTCTAGCTGGCACAACGCACCGCGCTCGACCAAGGGCGCGAAATACGCGCCCGGCAGGTAGCTGATGCCCAACCCCAGCATGGTCAGCTGGGCCATCATGCCCAGGCTGTTGCAGGTCAGCACCCGCTTGACGGACAGGCCCTGTTCGGCGAACCAGGCGTCGTACAGGTGCGACAACGCTGAATTGGTCGGCTGCGAAATCACCGGATACGGCGCCAGATCCTGCGGCGCCAGACGCGCCGAGAAATCGATGTCCAGCGCCGGGCTGGCCATCCAGACGTTGGTCACCGCCCCCAGGTGCACGCAGTCGTATTGATAGCTCCAGAACGGGCCCGGCATGATCGCCAGATCCAACTGGTCTTGCTCCAAGCGTTCGTACAGCGTGATGCCGCCGTCGATCTCCGGCATCAGTTGCACCCGCGGATACCGCGCGCTGATCTGGCTGACCAGCCGCGCCAGCCAGGTCATGCCGACCAGCTCGGTCACCCCCAGCCGCACCACGCCTTCGAAACTGGCCGGATCGGCCATGTTCTGCACAATGCGGCTGTTCAGGTCCAGCATCTCGCGGGCCAGCTCGAACAGTTTTCTGCCCTGCGGCGTCATGAGCAGCTTTTTGGCGCGGCGCTCGAACAGCGGCGCGCCCGCAAAGGCCTCCAGCTCGCCCACCCGCTTGGCCACCGCCGATTGGGTGGTGTGCAGCTTGCGCGACGACGCGCTGAAGCTGCCCAGTTGCGAGCTCCAGTAGAAAGCCTCTAGCTGTTTAAGGGTGTACATCGCGGCGGTGGATGCGAATCGCATGGAAACCCTCACATTATCGTCGACCGCGCCGTCGGTACCCGCCAGCCCGCCGGCACAGGCCCGTCAACCAAGCCCGCGCCGGCGTCCCGCTTACCCGCGCGGGTGCAGGATGTCCGCCAGAAAGCGCTGTGCCCGGGGATGGGCCGGCGCGCTGAAAAAGCGCTGCGGCGTATCCATTTCCAGGATCTCGCCGGCGTCCATGAACACCACCCGGTCGCAGACGTCGCGCGCAAACCCCATTTCGTGGGTCACGCAGACCATGGTCATGCCGTCCTTGGCCAGGCCCTTCATCACCTGCAACACCTCGCCCACCATTTCGGGATCCAGCGCGCTGGTGGGCTCGTCAAACAGCATCACCGGCGGCTGCAACGCCAGCGCCCGCGCGATCGCCACGCGTTGCTGCTGGCCGCCCGACAGCGCCCCGGGATAGGCGTCGATCTTGTGCTCCAGCCCCACGCGCACCAGCAGCTGGCGGGCCAGTTCCACCGCGTCCTTGCGCGGCTGCTTGCGAATGCTGACCGGCGCGAAGATCACGTTTTCCAGCACGCTCATGTGCGGAAACAGGTTGAACTGCTGGAACACAAAACCGATCTTTTGGCGCAGCGCATTCAGATTCGCGCCCTTGGCATAAATATCCGCGCCATCGATCAGGATGCGGCCCTTTTCAATCGGCTCCAGCCGGTTCACCGTGCGGATCATGGTGGACTTGCCCGAACCCGACGGCCCGCACACCACCAGCACCTCGCCGCGCGCCACCGACAGGTCCACGTCCTTCAGCACGTGGTGCTCGCCGTACCATTTATTGACTTTCTCAAGCTTGATCATGATGAAATTCCGTTAAACGCCGGCTCAGGCCATGGCACGTTGGCGGCGGATGCGCAGGTCCAGCCAGGACAGGCCACGGCTCAGGCTGAAGCACACCACGAAGTAGATAATGGCCAGGATGCCGAACACCTGCAGCGGCTGCGTCAGCACCAGGTTGTTGACCTGGTTGGCCGCGAACGTCAGTTCGTTCACGCTGATCACATACCCCAACGAGGTCTCCTTCACCGTCGACACGAACTGGCTGGTCAGGCTGGGCAGCACGTTGAACAGCGCCTGCGGCAGCACCACGCGGCGCATCGTCGTCCAGTAGCCCACGCCCAGCGAGCGCGAGGCCTCGATCTGGCCACGCGGCACCGCCTCGATGCCCGAGCGGATCACTTCCGACAAATAAGCGCTTTCGTACACCACCAGCGCGGCGATCAGGGTCCAGAAGCCGCTGATCACCTGCCCGGTCAGCTTGGGCACCACGAAATAGGCCCAGAAGATCAGCATCAACAGCGGCATGCCCCGCACCACATTGACCAGCGTCTTGCTGGCCACGCGCAGCCACCCGAAAGGGCTGACCCGCGCCAGCGCGATGGCCAGCGCCAAGGGCAACGACAACGCCAGGCCGCAGGCCGCCAGGATCAGCGTCAGCGCCAGGCCGCCCAACGGACCGTTGGGGTATTGGCCGACCAGCAGCGTGGGCCAGTATTGCGACAAGAGATCAAGCACCGTGGCCTCCCCGGTTCAAGCGGTAGCGGGCATAGATGCGCGATCCGATCAGCATGATCAGGAAAGATCCCAGCAGGTACATAAGGGTGGCCGCGCCGAACGTGGCAAAGGTGCGGTAGGTCTCGTTTTCGATCTCGCGTGCCTGGTAGGTCAGCTCCATCACGCCGATGGCCATCGCCACGCTGGTGTTCTTGA
>JBEBOQ010000202.1:0-5977 GCA_040396375.1 Achromobacter xylosoxidans | reverse complement strand
GCAGGTCGCGGCGGCGCGAGGCGTAGCCGGAATGCACCACGGCCACGTCGGTGGCTTCCAGCGCATTGGTCAGCACGCGCACCTTGACGCCGCTTTGCGCCAGTTTCACGAAGGCGTCGGTGCCGCTGGCCGTGGGCACGAAATAGGGCGACACCAGTTCCAGGTCCACCTTGGGCGCGCCGACGATATCGTGCAACTGATGCGGCAGCATGGCTTCGGGGGGGGCGGTGCCCAGTGTCTTGCGCGGGTCGTCGCTGACCATGCGGGTGTCGGCCCATTCCAGCGCCAGGTCGCCGCGCAGCAGTTGCTGGATAAAGGGCAGCTTGCGCATCGCCTGGGCATAGGCGGCGGCCTCGGGCGATTTTTCGACCGCGCTGGCCGAGCGTTCCAGCGCGGCCAGTTCGTCGGGGCCGGCGGGTTTCAATAGCCGGTCCACCGGGTAGGCCGACTCGCTGGCCCAGTAGCGGTCGAAATCCATCGACACATCATTGACGACGGCGCCGATGGCCAGTACGTCCAGGTCGGTGAACAACACGCCGTTGGCCGCGCCGAAATATTCGTCGCCGACATTGCGGCCGCCGACGATGGTGGCCTGGTTGTCGGCGGTGAAGGACTTGTTGTGCATGCGCCGGTTCAGGCGGCGAAAGTCGGTCAGGTAGCCGATGAACTTGGGCCAGCGCACGACGAACGGGTTGTACAGCCGCACCTCGATATTGGGGTGCGCGTCCAGCGCCGCCAGCACCTTGTCCAGGCCGGCCGTGCCATTGTCGTCCAGCAGCAGCCGCACGCGCACGCCACGGTCGGCCGCCGCGTGCAGGGCTTCGAGCAGCATGGTGCCCGTCATGTCGTCGTGCCAGATGTAGTACTGCACATCCAGGCTGCGTTCGGCGGCGCGCGCCAGCATGATGCGGGCGGCGAAGGCGTCGTAGGCGTCGGCCAGCGGATGGATGCCCGACTTGCCGGGGTGCTGCGCGGCCAGCGGCGCGATGGCGCGGCCCAGCGGCGTATCGCGCGAGGCGTCCGGCGTCAGCGCCTGCGAGGCGTTGCGGTGGTCCAGGGGCGGCAGGCTGCAGCCCGTCAGGATGCCTAGGCAGAGGACGGTCAGGGAGACAAATCGGGCTGTGTGCATACGCCGTATTGTGCCGAATTGTCGACAGGCCTGGCGGACAGGCGAAGATGGGGTCTTGACGAATTTCCGTATTTGGGAGAAATTCCCATATATGGAAAATTCATCAACACCGGTCTCCACCCTCCCTGATACCGACCTGGACCACCGCCTGGCCGGCCGCCTGAAGGCGCTGCGCCTGTCGCGCGGCTGGTCGCTGGACGAACTGGCCGGCCGCGCCGGGGTCAGCCGCGCCACGCTGTCACGGCTGGAAAACGCCGAGGTCAGCCCCACCGCCAGCGCGTTGGGCAAGCTTTGCGGCGCCTACGGCCTGACGATGTCGCGCTTGATGCTGATGGTCGAAGACGATTTCGCGCCGCTTCTGCCCGCCGCGGCGCAAGCGCTGTGGGTCGACGACAGTACCGGTTTCAAGCGCCGTTCCGTGTCGCCGCCGTCGCAAAAGCTGGCTGGCGAGGTGCTGGCCTGCGAGCTGGCCGCCGATTCGCATATTCGCTACGACCAGTCGCCGCGCGCCGGCCTGGAGCATCACCTGGTGATGCTGGAAGGCGAGCTGGCCATCACCGTCGACGGTCAGTCCTATTCGCTGCTGCCCGGCGACTGCCTGCGTTACCAGCTCCAAGGCGCCAGCGCCTTTGATACCCCGCCGCAATGCGGCGCCCGTTACCTGTTGTTCATTGTTTGAGACCCCGACATGTCCCTCGCCACGCTTGAATTCACCCAACCGACCGCGGACCAGGCCCGCGACCTGCTGCCCGGGTTGACCGCGCTGCTGCACGCTTGCGTACAGGACGGCGCCAGCGTCAGTTTCGTGCTGCCCTATTCGTTGGAAGACGCGCAGGCTTTCTGGCGCAACAAGGTGCTGCCGCCGCTGGCGGCCGGCAACGTGGCGTTGCTGGTGGCGCTTCAAGACGGCCGCGTGGCCGGTTCGGTACAACTGGATTGCGATACGCCGCCCAACCAGCCGCACCGCGCCGAGATCCGCAAGCTGCTGGTGCATCCGGACTTTCGGCGCCACGGCATCGCGCGGCGCTTGATGCAGCAGGCGGAAGCGCTGGCCGTGGAGTACGGCCGCAGCCTCATCACGCTGGACACCCGCACGGGCGACAGCGCCGAGCCGTTGTATCGCTCGCTGGGTTATGTGACGGTCGGGGTGATACCCGGGTTCAGCCGCGACGCGCGGGATCCGTCCCGGGTGGACGGCACCACCATCATGTACAAGGCGCTGTAGCCGCAGCTGGGTGCCGCGCTATCCCGCGGCGCCCGGGGGCGCGGCGCAAGGCCGCCCAGCGCGGCCGGGTTCAGGCCAGCGGCTTGATGCCCACGCTGTAGGGCGGCGCGTTGCCGCGAGCGGCGGCCTTGATCTTCAGCATCGAGCCGCCAGGGGTGTATTCGAAATCCTGGTAGGGCACCTCGAACCACTGGTGAAAGCTGGTGCGCGAGAACTCGGGAACCCAGACTTTGGGGCGCTTGGCGTCGCAATGGAATTCCACCAGCGTGCAATCAATGCCCAGCGGGCGGGTGTTGCCGATGCGGTAGCTGACGCGCAGGTCGGCGCCTTGGGTGGTACCGGGGCGCCAGGTCAGGCCGACCGATTCCATGAAGTGTTCAATCGCCTCAATGCCGCGATACATAGCTGACTCCGAATGCTGTCGGGCAGAGGCGCCCGAGAAAAAACCGCCGGCAATGCGGCGGGAAACATCCGGGATTATCCGTCATTCCCCGTTTTCCTGCCGGGCGGCGCAGAATTTCAGGATGGCATCGGCCACGGCCTGCGGCGCTTCGCGCTGCGGGAAATGGCCCACGCCATCCAGCACCCGGCGCTCGTAGCCGCCGCTGAAATAGTGCGCCCGGCCATCGGACGTGGCCGGCAGGTTGCAGGTGTCGGCGCTGCCGTGCAGTACCAGGGTGGGCACGGCCAGTACCGGCGCGGGCGACAACAGGGCGCTGTCGGCCTCGTAGGCGGGGTCGCCTGGCTCGAAGCCCCAGCGGTGGCGGTAGGAATGCAGCACCACGGCGGCCCAGTCGGGGTTGTCGAAGGCGCGCGCGGCCTCGGCGAACGCCGCCTCGGTGTACCAGCCGGGGGGCGACCAGGTGTCCCACATATAGCGAGTGAACGCCCGCGCGTCTCCACGCACGGCGGCGGCGCCGCGCGGCGTGGCCATGAACCAGTGGTACCAGTAGTTGCGCGCCTGGGGCAGCGGTAGCGTTTGCGTCGGGTCGTTGGTGCCGTAGCCCACCGACAGCAGCGCCAGGTGCGAGGCCACGCCCGGTCGCAGGCCGCAGGCGTTGGCGGCGGCGCGTGCACCCCAGTCGTGGCCCACCAGCAGTGGCCGTGTCAGCCCCAGTGCGGCGATAAAGTCCAGCAGGTCTCGACCCAGCGCGGCCAATTCGCCGCTACGCGGGGTGTTGGCATCCAGAAAGCGCGTGGGGCCAAAGCCGCGCAGCGCCGGGCACAGTACGCGATAGCCGTCGTCCGCCAAGCGCTGCGCCACGGTGCGCCAGCATTCGGGGCTGTCCGGCCAGCCGTGCAGCAGCACAGCGGTGCGCTCGCTGGCGGCGTTCCATTCCAGGTAGGCGATGTCCAGTCGCGGGGTGCGGATCGTGGCGTAGGGGCGCATGGGGTTGTGTCCTGGCGGGTTCGGAGCTGTCACGATAGCGGCACGCATGGTCATGATTGGTGAATAATCCGCAGTTATTATCAACAAATCATGTATTGCGGACACTCACCCATGGACACCCTTGCCGAACCCACCGGCGCCGTGCTGGACCTGACGCTCTTGCGCACGTTCCTGGAGGTCGTGGACAACGGCGGCTTCGCGTTGGCGGCGGATGCCCTGGCGTTGACGCCATCGGCGGTCAGCGGCCACATCAAGCGACTGGAAATGGTGGCCGGCGCCGTCCTGCTGGAACGCACCACCCGCAGCTTCGAGCTGACGGCCGCGGGTGAAACGCTCTACGCCTATGCCCGCAACATCGTCGACCTCGAGCGCGAGGCCCGCGCCCGCTTGAGCGGCGCGCGCCTGAAGGGGCGGTTACGCATCGGCTCGTCGGAAGACTTTGCTGGCGCCTGGCTGGCCGAAGTGCTGCAGGCGTTTCACCGGGGGCATCCCGAAGCGTCCATCGAACTGAAGGTCGGCGTTACGGCGGACCTGCTGCGGCAACAGGCGCGCGGCAAGCTGGACGTGGTGTTCGGCAAGCAATGCGCCCGGGTGCAGGACGACGGCGAACTGCTATGGGAGGAGGAACTGGTGTGGGCCTGGGGCGAAGACAAGGCCTGGAAGCCGGGGCCGCAAGTGCCGCTGGCGGTGTTTCCGGAACCTTGCGTCTATCGCGAAGCCGCCATCGGCGCACTGGGCCGCGCACGGCGGGCCTGGCTGCCCGCCTTTGAAAGCGCGAGCATGGCCGGCTGCCTGGCGGCGGCACAGGCGGGCTTTGCCGTGGCGCCCGTGGCTCGCAGCCAGCTCAGGCAGGGCCTGCGCGCGCTGACGCGCGAGGACGGCATGCCGGCGTTGCCCAACGCGCGCTTTTTCGCTTTCTTGCGTTCCGCTGAACCGGCGGTGCAGGCGCTGGTCGCGGCCGTACGGCAGACCGGACAGCGTCGTAGGTTCGCGCGTTGATCCGGCGGGCTTACGTTGTTTCAATCGGCGCGATTGAGTAAACCAAATGGACGCGCCGCACGGCGCTCAGCAAGATGATGCCTATGTCTTATATAAGACCGGCGCAACCGCCGCCGGTTCTGGCATATGAATCAAAGGAATCACCATGGCGAATTTCCTGCTTGCATTGGTCACCGCTGAACTCTCCCTTTTTGGCGTAGACGCCTTGGCGGCGCCCGCGCCCGCCACCGTGGCCGAGGCCCCGCCGGCCGACACCGCGCCGCGTTTTGATAGCGAGCACTACCGCAGCGCGCTGGGCTGATCCACGCGCCCAACCGCCGCCGCTGCGGGCGTTCCAGCGCCGGGCGCCCCTGCGCCGAGCGGCCAGCGGGGCGATTTCGGCAAGCCTGTAGAAATAGGCAGGTTTCACGCAAGAACGAGCCTGTACGCTTGCCTGCGCGATTCTTAATATCCCTCTCACGCTCAGGGTCGATGGATTCCATGTGAATCCATCGACGCGAGGCGGGCTGCCGGCGTGTTGCCGGCCGCCGCAAGTAGAGGGAGATCGCATGAACACCGAAAAAATCTGGTTTGTGACGGGCGCATCCAGCGGCCTGGGCCTGGCGCTTGTCAGGATGCTGCTCGATCAGGGCCACAAGGTGGCGGCCACTTCCCGGGACGTTGACGCCTTGCTGGACGCGGTGGGCGCCAAGCTCGACGGCCGCTTCCTGCCCCTGGCGGTGGACCTGGCCGACGAGCGCAGCGTGCGCCGCGCGGTCGATGCCGTGATCGCCGGCTTTGGCCGCATCGACGTGGTGGTCAATCACGCTGGCTACGGCTTGGCGGGCGCGCTGGAAACCTTGTCGGACGCGGAGCTGCGCGGCAATTTCGATATCAATGTCTTCGGTGTGCTGAACGTGGTGCGCGCGGTGATGCCGCGCCTGCGGGCGCAGCGCGCTGGCCACGTGTTCAATATCTCGTCGATCCTGGGTTTTGACGGAGGCAGCGCCGGCTGGGGCGCCTACAGCGCCACCAAGTTCGCGGTCAGCGGCCTGAGCGAGGCGCTGGCGGCCGAGGCCGCGCCGCATGGGGTGCGGGTGTCGCTGGTTTATCCCGGCGCCCTGCGGGCAGAGACGGGCCAATCAGAGATCAGCCATCCCGAAGCGGGTCAGGTGGGTGCGGGCCAAGCTGCCATGGGCGACCCGGCCAAGGCGGCGCGCGCGCTGATCCAGGCGGCGGACGCGCAATACGCGCC
>JBEBOQ010000201.1:0-6009 GCA_040396375.1 Achromobacter xylosoxidans | reverse complement strand
CCCAGCTTGCCCAGTCCCAGCACGCCCAGCCGCTTGCCGGCCAGGGGCTCGGGCATGCCGGTCTGCCACATGCCCCGACGCATGGCGGCGTCTTCGGCGGGCAGGTGCTTGAACAGCCCCAGGATGTGGGCCCAGGCCAGTTCGGCGGTGGCGGTGTTGGCGTCGGCGCTGCCGGGCGCGCCGCTGACCACGATGCCCTGCGCGGCGCAGGCCTGCATGTCGATGGCGTTGTTGCGCATGCCGGTGGTGACCAGCAGGCGCAGGTTCGGCAGCGCGCGGATGCGGCCGGCGGGGAACGGCGTGCGTTCGCGCATGGCCACGATCACCTCGAAGGGTGCGAGCGTGGCCTCGACCTGCTCGTCGGGAATGAAGTTGTTGAAGATCCGCACTTCGGCGTCGCCGCCGAGGGATCCCCAGTCCGCGTAGCGCTTGGCGACGTCGTGGTAATCGTCGAGTATTGCGATTTTCAAGTTAGTCTCCGGGTGGCGTGGCGCTCGCTGCGCCAGCCGCCCGGCCGGCGCGACCCGCGCCGGTCAGTTCAGTCGTGCCTTGAGTTGGTCCAGCGGCAACGCGCCGCTGGTGCGCGAGCCGTCGGCGAAGAACATCGTGGGCGTGCCGCGCACCATCAGTTGCTTGCCCAGCGCCAGCAACTTGTCCTCGGGCACGCTGCAATTGGCGGTGGCCGGCTTCTGGCCGCGCAGCATCCAGTCGTCCCAGGCCTTGCCCGGGTCCTTCGAGCACCAGACATCGCGCACCTTGACGTTCGAGTCCGGCGACAGGATGGGATACAGGAAGGTATAGACGGTGATGTTGTCCACGCTTTCCATGGTCTTGCGCAGCTGCTTGCAATAGCCGCAGTTGGGGTCTTCGAAAATCGCGACCTTGCGCGAGCCGTCGCCCTTGACCTGCTTGATGGCCAGGTCCAGCGGCAACTGGTCAAACGGAATGGTGCCCAGCTTTTCCTGCGCCTCGCGGGTGACATCGCGGCGGGTCATCGCGTCGATCAACGGACCTTCCATGACCCAGGTGACTTTTTCGTCCGTGTAGATCAGGTCCATGCCCAGTTGCACTTCGAACAGGCCATAGGGCGTGCGGCGCACCGCCGTCACGTCCATGCCCGTGAAGCGTTGCTTGAAGCGGTCTTTGACGGCGTCCGCCACAGGGTCCGCCGGCGCCACCTGGGTGGTGGAATAGCTCTTGTCGCCCTTGGCCGGCTGCCCCACCGTGCTGGTGGAAATGGACTTGTCGCCCTTGGCCGGCGCCTGCGCCTGCGCGCCTGCGGACAAACCCAGGCCCGCGGCCATGAAGCAGGCGGCCAGCGCGGCGGGAAAACGGAAATTCATGGGGACTCCTGTAATTATCGTGACGTATCGCGTACGTAGGCCGAAAGCGTAACCGATCCCGGGTGACGGGCGGCGGCAGGCAACGCGTAGGCCTGGCGCCGCGGTCCATCTGAATCAGACCGGTCCGAACCCGGGAGGGTTCCGCAGCGGACAGATCCAGGATGGCCCCTGGCGTGCAAGACCCCCGAAGGGGCCTGCCCGCCCCACCCTAATTCGTCGACGCGCCGGCGATCAGCCGCCGCTTGATCAGCGGGGCCCGCTCGACCCAATGCATGCCGGCGTTGCGCAGCCAGACCAGCGGCGTGGCGTGTGAGCCGAACAGCTTGTGCAGGCCGTCGGTTGCCAGCCGCAGGGCCAGCACCGGCTCGGCGCGCGCCCGCTGGTAGCGGTGCAGCACCCGCAGGTCGCCGGCCTGGCGGTAGGGCTCGCGCCCGGCCACGGTACGGGCCAGCGCCTCGACATCGCCCAGGCCCAGGTTCAGGCCCTGGCCGGCCAGCGGATGCAGCCGGTGCGCGGCGTCGCCCGCCAGCGCGATGCCGGGCGCGACCATCTGGGCGCGTTCCAGCGTCAAGGGAAAGCCGTGCAGCTTGCTGCGCACCTTCAGGCGCCCCAGGCGGCCTTGCGAAGCGTGTTCCAGCAGGGATTCAAGCCGGGCGGCCTGCTCGTCGGCCGGCAGCGCCAGCAATTCGGCGGCGCGCTCGCTGCGCATGGACCAGACCATGGACACCTGCGGACCGTCGGCGGTGTCGGGCAGCGGCAAGAGCGCCAGCACGCCGTCTTCGCGAAACCACTGGAAAGCGGTGCCTTGGTGGGCCAGTTCGGCGTCCAGGTTCACGACCAGGCCGGTGTCGTTGTAGGACACGGCGTCGTGCTTGAGGCCGGCGGCGGTGCGCAGCGGCGACGCGGCGCCGTCAGCGCCCACGAACAGTTCGGCCTGGATGCGGGCGCCGCTCTCGGTTTCCACCGTGCCTGCCTGGTAGCCGATGCAGCGATCTTCGAGCCAGGGGATGCCGAACATGCGCACCGCCTGGATCAGGACCCGCTCGATTTCGCCGGATTCGACGATCCAGGCCAGTTGCGGCAAGGCCGCCTGCCAGGCGTTCAGGTGCACCAGGCCGTCGGCGTCGCCGTGGATCTCCATGGCTTGCACAGGCGTGAGCCGGGCGGACGGCATCGCGTCCCAGACGCCCAGCTCGGCCAGGAAACGCTGGCTGGCGGGCGAAATGGCGTAGACGCGCGCATGGTAATGGTTGGGATCGGCCGGCGGCACGGTCGTGCGCGGCGCCAGCAGGGCCACGCGCTGGCTGCGGCGGGCCAATGCCAGGGCGGTGGACAGGCCTACGATGCCGGCCCCGCAAACGACGATCTGGTGGGTCATCTTGCGCTAGGCTCCCCGGCTTGCTTGGGCCACAACAGCCACATCTGGCCGCGCTGCTTCATGCGGCCGGCCTGCTGGCCGGCGTCTTCGCCGTAGCCCCAGTAGAAGTCGGCGCGCGCCGCGCCGCGGATGGCCGTGCCCGTGTCCTGGGCGAACACCAGCCGCTGCAACGGCCGGTCGGACGCCGGGAACGTGGTGGCCAGGAATACCGGCGTGCCCAACGGCACGAAACCGGCGTCCACGGCGATGGCGCGCTTGGGCGCCAGATTGACGCCATAGGCGCCCTTGGGGCCCAGTTCGGGGTCGATCACGGGTTCTTCGCGGAAGAACACCACGGCCGGGTTGGCGTTGAGCATTTCAGGCACGCGCTTGGGATTGCGCTGCGCCCAGGCGCGGATGTTTTGCATCGACGCCTGATCGGCCGACAGCTCGCCGCGATCCGCCAGCCAACGGCCGATGGATACGTAGGGCTGGCCATTGTGGTCGGCGTAGGCCACGCGGATGGTCTTGCCGGTGTCGGGGCCGTCGGTCAGTTGCACCCGGCCCGAGCCCTGCACCTGCAAGAAGAAGTTGTCGACGGGATCGTCCACCCAGACCACCACCGGCGGGCGGCGGCCCGAGGCCTCGATCGCGGCGCGGGTGTCGTATGGCACGACCCGCTTGCCTTCCAGCTTGCCGCGCACGCGCTTGCCGGCCAGGTCGGGGTAGACCGACCCCAGGTCGATCGTCAGCAGGTCGGCGGGCACGGCGTACAGCGGCCATTGGTAATTGCCGCCCTGGCGACGCGAGCCGCGCACCAGGGGCTCGTAGTAGCCCGTGACGGTGTTGGCCGCCGGCTTGCCGTCGGCGGCGTTCAGGCGCCAGGGCTGCAGATAGGTCTGCAGGAAACGGCGCACGCCCTCGATATCGGTGGCGGCGGGCGCGCGGGCCGGGTCGGCCGCGGCGGCGCAGACCGGCTGCCAGGCGCGCGGCGCGGCACGGGCCGGCGCGGCCAGGTTGCCGCTGGTCGGGCGCATCAGCCCCTTGCAGTTACGCAGGAACAGGGGCCAGAACTGGGTCAGGTCGTCGCTGGTCCAGCCCGGCATTTCTGCCCAGGTGGCCGCCTTGAACTTGCCCGCCAGGGCGCGCGGCGGGGTATCGGGCAGGGACGACAGCGCCGGCACCACCAGGGGGCCGTCAACGGAAGTGGACCGCGGGCCGGACGTGGCCGGCTGGCCGGATTCGGGGGGGACCTCGGAGGTGGTGCTGCATGCCGCCAACAGAACGGACAGCACGGACAGACTAAGAATGCGCTTCATGAGCAGATGGAAAACCGTACAACGTGTGGCCGCGCCCCGGTCAATGCAGGGTACGCGGCATGGCCAGGACGAATTCGGAGATCGGCACTTCGAACGGAATGCCGTTCTCGCCGACGCAGTGGTAGGTGCCGCGCATCGTGCCCACCGGCGTGGGCAGGGGACAGCCGCTGGTGTATTCGAAGGTCTCGCCCGGCGCCAGCAGCGGTTGCTGCCCAACGACGCCCAGCCCGCGCACTTCCTGCACGCGCTGGTTGCCATCGGTGATAATCCAGTGGCGGCTGATCACCTGGGCCGGATGCTCCCCGGTATTGGTGATGCGCACGGTATAGGCGAACACGTATTGCTGTTCGCCGGGATCGGACTGTTCAGGCACGAAGCGCGGAGTGACAGAGACGCTCAGGTCGTAGGGTTTCACAGTCCTTTCCTGTGTGGCACGAGCAAGCTGCAATAATGGCACATTATGCCTTCACCCACCCCGAACGCCATGTCTACCACCACCCGCATCACCCCCAGCATCCTGTCCGCCGACTTCGCCCGCCTGGGCGAGGAAGTGCGTGACGTCGTCGCCGCCGGCGCCGACTGGATCCATTTCGATGTGATGGACAACCACTACGTGCCCAACCTGACCATCGGCCCGATGGTCTGCGCGGCGATCCGTCCCCATGTTTCCGTGCCGATCGACGTGCACCTGATGGTGGAGCCGGTGGACGCCCTGGTGCCGATGTTCGCCAAGGCCGGCGCCAACTACATCAGCTTCCACCCCGAAGCCAGCCGCCACGTCGACCGCACCCTGTCGCTGATCCGCGAGAACGGCTGTAAGGCCGGCCTGGTGTTCAACCCCGCCACGCCCCTGTCGTACCTGGACCACGTCATGGACAAGGTCGACCTGGTGCTGATCATGTCGGTCAATCCCGGCTTCGGCGGCCAGAGCTTCATCCCGGGCGCGCTGGCCAAGCTGCGCGAGGCCCGCGCCCGCATCGACGCCTGGACCCAGGCCGGCGGCCACGAAATCGTGCTGCAGGTGGACGGCGGCGTGAAGATCGACAACATCGCCGAAATCCGCCGCGCCGGCGCCGACACCTTCGTGGCCGGCTCGGCCATCTTCGGCAAGCCCGACTACCCCGGCATCATCAAGTCCATGCGCGAGCAGATCGCCATCGGCGAAACCACCGCCGTCTGAGGAATACCCGCCATGACTCCCTTTCGCGCCGCGCTGCTGGACCTGGACGGCACCCTGCTCGACTCCATCCCCGACCTGGCCTTCGCGGCCAACGCCATGCGCGTGGAACTCGGCATGATCGCGCTGCGCGAGGATGTCGTGGCCACCTTCGTCGGCAAGGGGGTGGACAACCTGGTGCGCCGCAGCCTGGCCGGCAGCCTGGACGCCGCCGACCCGTCGCCCGAGGACTTCGCCCGGGCGCGCGAGGCCTTCTACCGCCACTACCACCTGGTCAACGGCGAACGCGCCCGGGTCTACCCGGGCGTCATCGAAGGCTTGAAGCACATGCGCGACCAGGGCCTGAAACTGGCGGTCGTGACCAACAAGCCCACCGAATTCACCCTGCCGCTCTTGCAGCGCACGGGCCTGGCGGGCTTTTTCGACGCCGTCGTGTGCGGCGACACCTGCCCGCGCCGCAAGCCGGACCCGGACCAGGTGCTGCACGCCTGCGAACTGCTGGGCGTCACCGTGGACGAAGCCGTCACCATCGGCGATTCCATCAACGACGCCCAGGCGGGCCGCAGCGCCGGCACGCAGGTGCTGGTGGTGCCTTACGGCTACAACGAAGGCCGTGACGTGCGCGAGCTGGATGTCGATGGTATAGTGGACACGCTTGTGAACGCCGCCCAGTGGGTGGCGCTCTGGAATCAAAACCAGAACGCCGCGAAAACCACGGCCTGAAAGCTCGGATCACTTCCCGAATCCTTACCTGAACAAATGAACGTTTCCATCCAGAACCAAATGCTCGGCGCCTCGTGGCGCTGGTGGCGT
>JBEBOQ010000200.1:0-6014 GCA_040396375.1 Achromobacter xylosoxidans | reverse complement strand
CTGCAGGAGCAGGCCCAGCGCCTGGCCGAGGCGGTGGCAGTGTTCAAGATCAATGTGGGTGAAGTCATTGAAGTGCCGGCGCACCGGCTGTCCTCGGGCCGTCCGGCCCCTGGGGACGACTCGCGGTTGCAAGCGCCTGACGCGCTTGCCCTTGGACACTGAGGGTAGTGGTGGCAACAGCGGCAAACACGGCGCCGTCCATTTCGGTGGACCGCCAATTCGATTTCCGGGATGCGGACTTTACCCGCGTCCGCAAGATGATCCACGCGCGCGCCGGCATTTCGCTGGGCACGCACAAACGCGAAATGGTCTACAGCCGGCTGGCGCGACGCCTGCGGGCGCTGGGCCGGCAGGACTTCGGCAGTTATCTGGACCAGCTTGAAAATGAGCCCGACGCGGCCGAGTGGGAAGACTTCGTCAATGCCTTGACGACCAACCTGACGGCGTTCTTCCGCGAATCGCACCATTTCCCGATCCTGTCGGACTTCGCGCAAAAGCGCGGCGGCCCGGTGTCGGTGTGGTGCTGTGCGGCGTCGACCGGCGAGGAGCCGTATTCCATCGCCATCACGCTGGCCGAAGCACTGGGCCCCCGGGCCAGCGGCAGCACCGTGCTGGCGACCGATATCGACACCAACGTGCTGAACCGGGCGCGCACGGCGGTCTATCCGGCCGAACGCGTGGCCAAGATGGAAGACAGCCGACTCAAGCGCTTTTTCCTGAAAGGCCGTGGCGCCAATGCCGGGCAGGTCCGGGTGCGTCCCGAGATCGCGGACATGGTGCGGTACGAAACGTTGAACCTGCTGGCGCCTTCCTGGCCGATCAGCGAGAAGTTCGACGTGATCTTCTGCCGCAACGTGATGATTTACTTCGATAAACCGACCCAGGCGAAGATTCTTGAGCGGTTCGTGCCGCTGCTCAAGCCGGGTGGCCTGTTGTTTGCGGGCCATTCCGAGAACTTCACCTATATCAGCCGGGATTTCCGTCTGCGCGGGCAGACAGTCTACGAATGCGCAGGTCGAGCGTAGGGACTACGTCAGACTGAGGCGGCAAAACAATGCAGAAAATAAGAGTTTTATGTGTGGACGACTCCGCGCTGGTGCGCGGACTGATGACGGAGATCATCAATAGCCAGCCGGACATGGAAGTGGTTGCGACCGCGCCTGATCCGCTGGTGGCGCGCGAGCTCATCAAGAAGCACAACCCTGACGTCTTGACGCTGGATGTGGAAATGCCCCGCATGGACGGGTTGGATTTCCTGGAAAAGCTGATGCGCCTGCGGCCGATGCCGGTGGTGATGGTGTCGTCCTTGACCGAACGCGGCGGCGAAATCACGCTGCGCGCGCTGGAACTGGGCGCCATCGACTTTGTCACCAAGCCCAAGCTGGGCATCCGCGACGGGCTGCTGGAATACACCGAGCTCATCGCCGACAAGATTCGCGCCGCGTCGCGCGCCAAGCTGCGCGCGCCCAGCCCGCACACGGCCCCGGCGGCGCCGTCGCCGATGCTGCGCCGGCCCCTGTCCAGCTCGGAAAAGCTGGTTATCGTGGGCGCCTCCACGGGCGGCACGGAAGCCATCCGCGAGGTGCTGCAGCCCTTGCCGCCGGACAGCCCGGCCATCCTGATCACGCAGCACATGCCCGCCGGCTTCACCCGGTCGTTCGCGCAGCGCCTGGACGCGCTGTGCGCAGTGACGGTGCGCGAGGCCGTGCACGGCGAACGTGTGCTGCCTGGCCACGTGTACCTGGCGCCGGGCGGCGATACGCACATGCGCCTGGGCCGCAGCGGCGCCAACTACGTGATCGAGCTGGATGCCAGCGAACCCGTTAACCGCCACCGCCCGTCGGTGGACGTACTGTTTAATTCCGCCGCCGTGGCAGCGGGCAAGAACGCCATCGGCGTCATCCTGACCGGGATGGGCAAGGACGGAGCGGCCGGCATGTTAGCCATGCACCGCGCCGGCGCCCATACCATTGCCCAGGATGAAGCCAGTTGCGTGGTCTTCGGCATGCCCCGGGAGGCTATCGCGATAGGCGCGGCTGACGAAGTGGTGCCGCTGTCGGCGATGAGTGAGCGCATTCTGACTCGCCTGGGCGACCGGGGGCACCGCGTTTGACGCGGACGTCACCTCGATCGGTCTCAAGCACATTTCTTTTGGAGTAGAAGATGGTAGACAAGGGCATCAAGATTCTGGTGGTGGATGACTTCCCCACCATGCGGCGGATCATCCGCAACCTGCTCAAAGAGCTGGGTTTCGAGAACGTGGATGAGGCCGAAGACGGCGCCATCGGCCTGGAAAAGCTGCGCAACGGCGGCTTCCAGTTCGTCGTGTCCGACTGGAACATGCCCAATCTGGACGGCCTGGAAATGCTCAAGCAGATCCGCGCCGATGCCAACCTGGCTTCGCTGCCGGTGCTGATGGTGACGGCCGAAGCCAAGAAGGAAAACATCGTGGCGGCGGCTCAGGCCGGCGCCAACGGTTACGTGGTCAAGCCTTTCACGGCGGCAACGCTGGAAGAGAAGCTGGTCAAGATCTTCGAGAAAATTGCTGGCTGAGGTGCGCGAATGAGCACGACGCAGAATGTTGACCCAGCCGAATCCCCGGATCTGATCCACCGCATCGCCTCGCTGACCCGCATGCTGCGCGACAGCATGCGAGAGCTCGGCCTGGACCAGGCGATCAAGGACGCGGCCAACGCCATCCCCGACGCCCGCGACCGTTTGCGCTACGTGGCGCAAATGACCGAGCAGGCCGCCAACCGCGTACTGAATGCGACCGAAGCGGCCGGCCCGATCCAGGACGGCATGTCGCGCTCGGCCCAGGCGCTGGATGCCCGCTGGCAGCAATGGTATGACCAACCGCAGGAACTGCCCGAGGCCCGCGAACTGGTCAAGGATACGCGCGCTTTCCTGCAGGACGTGCCCAAGCAGACGCAGCAAACCCAGTCCAAGTTGATGGAAATCATCATGGCGCAGGATTTCCAGGACCTGACGGGCCAGGTCATCATGCGCATGATGGACGTGGTCGGCGCGATCGAACGCGAACTGCTGCAGGTGTTGCTGGACAACGTGCCGCAAGAGCGCCGCGACGAGGCCAACAGCCTGCTCAACGGACCGCAGGTCAGCCCGCAAGGCAAGACCGACGTGGTCACCAGCCAGGATCAGGTCGACGACCTGCTGGCCAGCCTGGGTTTCTGACCGGGCGCAAGCGGCGGCTGGGGCATGTCCCAGCCGCCGTTTTCCTTTGGCGGGCATGGTCGTATTCCCTAAGGGTGCGAAGCCGCATGCATCGCGTAGACTGCACAACCATAAGAATCGGGGCCCAGCAGTAGGAGACAAGGCGCGCCAGCCGCGCCCAGGCAACGGATGCCCATAGAAGGTGATCCGGGCCGCACAAGGAGGTGCATCTTGGCCAGATCCGTATTCGCATTCGGAGGCATCTGGGGTTTGTTGCGTCGGCTCAATCGTGGCCGCGCCACGCTGTCCGACCGCGCACTGTCCCTCAGCCCGGCCGCCTGGCCGCTGTACCGGTTCCTGGCCGGCATCCGCGGCCGCATCATGACGGTGCGGCAATCCAGCATCGAAATCGCCCTGAACACCGCCCGGACCCAATTCCAGGCCGGCCGTTGCGCATTGTTGGCGCAAGAGCAGGCCCGCGCGGCCGAGGCCCTGGCCGCCAGTGGCGCGCAGATCGCGGCGCTGTCGGCGTCCACCTCGACCCATGCGCGCGAGATTGCGCAGGTGTCCGGGCAGAACCTGCAAGCGGCCGAACAGGCGCTCGCGGAGCTATCCGAGGTCAAGGAACGAGTCGACCGCATGACGCGCGAGATGGCTGCGTTTACCGAGGTGGTGACGCAGTTGACCGGCCGCGCGCGATCGGTGGGCGATATCAGCAAGCTCATCAAGGACATCGCGTTGCAGACCCAGTTGCTGGCGCTGAACGCCGGGGTCGAGGCGGCCCGGGCCGGCGACGCCGGCCGCGGTTTCGCCGTGGTGGCCAGCGAGGTCGGCCGCTTGGCCGAGCGGGTCAACGCGGCTACCAGCGACATCGGCCGCCATACGGGTGAAATGCTGGAACTGGTGGATTCGACCCAGCGCCAGACCGGCACACTGCGCGAAGACGTGGACGCCTCGGGTGCGGTGCTGGACAAGACCTGCCAGGATTTCCAGCATTTCGTGCGCGATTTCGGCGCCATGAATCGCCAGGTGGGCGAGGTGGTGCAGGCTATCGGCGAGGTCGACGCGACCAACCACGGCATGAGCCAGGACGTCGGCCGGATCGCGGCGCTGAGCGCCGACGTGCGCGAGCGGGTGGCCAGCATGTCGGCCGAGATCGACCGCATCCGGCGCCAGACCGAGAGCGTGCAGGAGGTGCTGTCCGACATGCGGACCGGCAATACCGCGTTCGACCTGCTGTCCGAGACGCTGGACGCGTTCCGTTTGGCGGCAGTCCGGCTGCTGACGCATGCCGGCGAGCGCGGCCTGGACGTGTTTGACCGCCACTACCAACGCATTTCGGGCAGCGAGCCACCGCGCTACCACACGGCCTACGACCGAGGCATCGACGAGGCGCTGACGCGTTTGCTCGACAGCGTGCTGGAGGCGGTGCCCGGGGGCAGCTATGCGCTGCTGGTGGATAAGCGCGGCTACGCGCCGGCCCATAACAGCCGCTATTCGCACCTGCCCAGCGGCGATCCGGCCCAGGACATTCTCCGGGTGCGCCACAAGCGGATTTTCGATGACCCGGTAGGGGCCCGCCTGGCCGCCAATACCGAAACCCTGCTGTTTCAGACCTACTCGCGGGACACGGGCGAGATCGTCAACGACATTTCCGTGCCCCTGTACCTGGACGGCGAACACTGGGGCGCGGTGCGGATCGGGCTGGATTATGTGCGCTTCCAGGCCGCCCTGGAGGCCGTCGACCCCCACCGGCGTCCGCTCGCGACGGCGGGCTGAGCCCAAGCGGGCGGCGGCAGGGAGCGGGGCAGGGGCCGCGCGAGGATGGCCGCCGTCGCCCGGCCCCCGCCGGCCTGGGCGGCCGCAGCCGGGAATAGCGCCGCTTTCCCCCCGTTTCTTGGCTTATCGCCAAAGGCCCAGGCCTCCTAGAATCTCGGCGGGCAGCTCGTAATCCGAAAATCCGCGAGCCGCAACGACACCGCAGAGCATGGCCGAAGAAAGCGACCTCGAGAAAACCGAAGCCGCCTCTCCCAGGCGCCTGGAAAAGGCGCGCGAGGAGGGGCAGATTGCGCGTTCCCGGGAATTGGGCACGTTCATGATGCTGGCCGCCGGTGTCGGGGCCATCTGGATGGGCGGCGGGTCGCTGTATCAGGGGCTGAGCGGGGTGCTGCGCAACGGTCTGGGGTTCGACCAGCGCGTGGTGGCCGATCCCGGGGTGATGGTCGAGCTGGCGGTCAACGGTTTTGGCCACGCCTTGATGGTCGTCTTGCCGATTTTCGGGTTGCTGGCGGTGATTGCCGTGTTGTCCAGCGTGCTGCTGGGCGGGATCGTCATCTCGGGCAAGCCGCTGTCGCCTAATTTCTCCAAGCTGAGCCTGTTCGCCGGGCTCAAGCGGATGTTCTCGGCGCAGACCGTGGTGGAACTGATCAAGGCGCTGGCCAAGGCCCTGCTGGTGGGCGGCGTGGCGGTGTGGATCATCTGGCGCTATCACGACGACATGCTGGGGCTGATGCACGTGGCGCCGACGGCCGCCCTGACCAAGGCCCTGAGCCTGGTGGCGATGTGCTGCGCCTTCATCGTGGCGTCGCTGCTGGTGATTGTGATGCTGGACGTGCCGTGGCAGATCTGGAGCCACCTGAAAAAGCTGCGCATGTCCAAGGAAGACGTGCGCCAGGAACACAAGGAAAGCGAGGGCGACCCCCACACCAAGGCCCGTATCCGCCAGCAGCAGCGCCAAGCCGCGCGCCGCCGGATGATGTCCGAAGTGCCCAGCGCCGACGTGGTCGTGACCAACCCGACCCACTACGCCGTGGCGCTGAAGTACGACGAGGACAAGCACG
>JBEBOQ010000199.1:0-6033 GCA_040396375.1 Achromobacter xylosoxidans | reverse complement strand
AGAACGACTGCATCACCAGGTCGGCCGAGAAGCCCAGGCAGGCCAGGTCCTTCAGTTCGTCGCGGGTCATCGGGCCGGTGGTGTCCTGGCTGCCGACCGAGGTCATCTTCGGTTCGCAGTAGGTGCCCGGACGGATGCCGCGGCCTTCCGGCAGGCCGCAGGCGCGGCCGACCATCTTCTGGGCCAGCGTGAAACCCTTGCCCGTGTCGACCGGGTCCTTGGGCAGGCGGAACAGCGTCGACGGCGCCAGGCCCAGCGCTTCGCGCGCCTTGGAGGTCAGGCCGCGGCCGATGATCAGCGGAATGCGGCCGCCGGCGCGCACTTCGTCGAACAGCACGTCGGACTTCACTTCGAATTCGGCGATGACTTCGCCGTTCTTGATGGCCTTGCCTTCATAGGGGCGCAGCTCGACCACGTCGCCCATTTCCATCTTGGAAACGTCGAGTTCGATCGGCAGGGCGCCGGCGTCTTCCATGGTGTTGTAGAAGATCGGGGCGATCTTGTTGCCCAGGCACACGCCGCCGAAGCGCTTGTTCGGCACGAAGGGGATGTCTTCGCCGGTGAACCACAGCACCGAGTTGGTGGCCGACTTGCGCGAGGAGCCGGTGCCGACCACGTCGCCCACGTAGGCGACCAGGTGACCCTTTTCCTTCAGCGATTCGATGAACTTGACCGGCCCGCGCTTGCCGTCTTCTTCCGGTTCGAACGCGGCGCCGTCGCGCTTGTTCTTCAGCATCGCCAGGGCGTGCATCGGGATGTCGGGGCGGGTGGTGGCGTCCGGGGCCGGCGACAGGTCGTCGGTGTTGGTTTCGCCGGGCACCTTGAAGACCGTGATGGTCAGGCTTTGCGGCAGTTCCGGACGGCTGGTGAACCATTCGGCGTCGGCCCAGCTTTGCATGACCGACTTGGCGTTGGCGTTGCCCTTGTCGGCCTTTTCCTTCACGTCGTGGAAGGCGTCGAACATCAACAGGGTCTTCTTCAGCGCATCGGCGGCGATGGTGCCGATTTCCGCATCGTCAAGCAGTTGGACCAGCGGGCCAATGTTGTAGCCGCCCAGCATCGTGCCGAGCAGTTCGGTCGCCTTGGCGCGGCTGATCAGGGCACAAGCTTCCGAGCCCAGGGCCACGGCAGCCAGATACGAAGCCTTGACCTTGGCGGCATCGTCCACACCGGCCGGAACACGGTAGGTCAGCAGTTCGACCAGATTCTGCTCTTCGCCGGCGGGCGGGTTCTTCAGCAGTTCGATCAGTTCAGCGGTTTGTTTGGCCGTCAGGGGCAGCGGGGGAATCCCCAGAGCCGCGCGTTCGGCAACGTGTTGGCGGTAAGTATCCAGCATGTGAGGCCTGCTTAAAGTCGGGTTGGAAGAAGGGTTTACGGCCGGAATTGTAGAAGGAAGAGGGGGCGCAAGCAAATGTCTTATATCTTATATAAGACTTGAGTCGATAGCCGTTGCGAGAAGGCCACGGCCCGGGGGGAATCCGCGTTCTCGAGGGCTTGCCTGCGGGCGCCAACGGCAAGCCCGCCGGGCTGGGCCGGCGGGAGCAATGGCATAAATGGGGACCGATTGGGGCCGGCCGCGTGGCCAGATGGCGCGGGTCGGTCCGGCGCCCGTGTACTGCCCTCGCAGATACGCCCGCACGCAATGCGGACGCCTCTACGGGGCAGTACTCTAGTTGGCCTTGGCGTCGTACACCACGGCCACGCGGGCGAAGTTGCCGCCGTATTGCTTGACGTCCACCTTGAACGGCGCGCTTTCGCCCGGCTTGAGCTTGGGCAGCCGCAGTTCCGAATATTGGGCGCCCGACAGCTTGTCCTGCGCGTCGTACAGGCTGACCCATACCTTGACGTTATCGACCTCGGTCTTGTCGTCGTTGCGCACCCGGCCATGCACCACCACGTACTTGTAGCGGAAGCGGTAGGTGAAATTCAGCGTCCCGGTGCCGACGGCCGCCTCGGTGTTGTCGACGGTGATGTCCAGCTTGGGGCGCGCGCCGGGCAGCGCGGCGCGCTTGGCGGGCTGCCAATCGGTCTTGACCTCGCTGTAGCGCTCGAAATCCTCGCCTTGCAGGCGCACGGGGATGCGCTCGCCGGGATACAGCATGGTCGGCAGCGACCATTCCTGACGCAGCCGCAGCGGGCGCGAACCATCGAACACCGACAGCGTCATGCCAGGCGACAGGGCAATGTAGCCGTCGCTGCGGTTGACGACTTCGGCCAGCAGCAGCGGGCGCTCGATTTCGTCCAGCAGGCGGCGCGGCGGCGACAGCGTCAGCGTCGACGGGTCGAACAGCGCGAAATCCGGGTCCAGCAGTTCGGCCGTGGTCAGGCGCACGTGGTCGATGACGCGCGCATTGGCGGGGCTGACCCGCACGATGCGGCTGGGCGGGGGTTCGGGCGCCGGGGCGGGTGTCGTGGTGGCCATCGCGGCTTGCGTGGTGGTCGTGGCCTTTGCCTTCTCCCACGGCAGCAGGCCGTTGTACTTGGCCAGCGCGTAACCGCCGGCGGCCAGGATGACCAGCACGAGTGCGGCCTTGGCGGGCAGCGACAGGCGTTTGGGTTCAGGGCGGCTAGCTTTCACTTTGCACCATGTAATCGTAAGAGCCGACCTTGCCTTCGGACAGCATGTCGCAGGACACGTCGAATGAAGTTACCGCGCCGGGGGCGAGCGAGTTGGCCGACCCGTAGCCGTTGCCCGTGCCGATCAGCTTGCCGTCTTCGCCGTACAGCATCACGGTGATCTGGGTGCTGTTGGCGGCGGTAGAACCCTGGTTGCGCAACAGGCCGACCAAGCGGTAGGCGCCGTCGCTGCGCACCAGTTGCACCTTGTCGGCGGCGATCTCCCGCGCGGTGCTGCGGCTGCGCGACGGCACGCTCGGCTCCAGGGTGTAGCGGGTATAGGACGTGTCCGGCAGCGTAATCACCACTGGGGTGTATTCGCCAGGCAGCAGGGTGCGCGCCAATGGCGACCCGGTCGCCGACGACAGCGTCAGTTCGCCCTGGTAGAACGTGGCGGTGACGCGTGGGCTGTCGATTTTCTCGCCCGTCTCGTTGCGCATCACCATCACCAGCTGGTTGCGGTTGCGCACGCGCATCTCCTGCTTGTCGGTCAGCTTGACCAGCGACGCGTCGATAGGGGGGATGACCGGCGGGCGGTAGGGGGCTCGGCTTGACGAGCCACTCATGAAGAGCGACGTGGTCAGCGGCAACAGGATCGCCAGCACCGTCAGCACGATTGCCACGATGGCAATCGGCGGCAGCTTGGGTTGCGCTGGCTGCTGGATGCCGCGCAGGATCTTCTCCAGGCGCTGGGCGACGTTGTCCTCGACCAGGGTCACGGCCTGGCAGTGGCTGCACTGGTACTCGTTGGTATCCAGCTTGATGAACTGCGCGCTGCCGCAAGTGGAGCAAGTCAGTGTCACCGTATTGATCGTGGTCTGTTTGGGCGTCATGCTTGGCGAAAAACGCGCCGGGTTCGGCGCGGCGCCGGGATGGCGCGGCAAGACCCGGCAGAGCGTGGCTTACAGGGCGGGAAGGATAGCGGGGGGTAGCCGGGGACAGGGTGCATGAACGCATCCAGTTATGACAAGATGTGTGGGCGGGGGGCAAGCGAAGCCTCAATCGGGTACCAAGTCGCGGCCTGAGCCGAGGTCCCAATCTGGGTCTCGGGCAACGCAGCCAGGCCCCACCGCCCCGGTGCTATCATCGCCCGCGTCCAACCCCCTTCTTGAATACGCCGTTCCCAGTCGTTCCGCTCTTGGCCGCCCTCTGCGGCCGGGCCGAGCCGAGGCAGGTCAGGCTCCGCCCGAAGCATGAGCATCTTCCAACACGTGTTGTTCCTCGCCTGCGTGGCGCTGGCCACCTACGCCCAGACCATGACGGGTTTCGCCTTCGGCCTGGTGCTGCTGGGCTTGTCCGGGGTGTTCCAGCTGGCGTCCGTGTCCGAGGTGGCCAATGTGGTCAGTGTGTTGTCGCTGGTCAATGCGGCCGTCACGCTGGCCCGTGCCAAGCCGCAAGTGAATTGGCGGCTGATGGCGCCGGCCCTGGCCAGCAGCCTGGTTGGGGTGGCCGTGGGGGTGGCGGCGCTGGCGTGGATCAGCGGGTCCATGGCGGTGCTGTTGCAGTTGCTGCTGGGCGTCACCATCATGGCCTGCGCCGTATTGCTGGTGGCGCGCACGCAGCCCCTGGAGCGCCTGTCGTCGCGCGCATCGTTCTTATTTTTCGGCGGCGTGTCGGGCGTGCTGGGCGGGTTGTTTTCCAGCGCCGGCCCGCCCATGGTTTATCACCTGTACCGCCAGCCCTTGCCGCTGGCGTCTATCCGCAACAGCTTGCTGGTGCTGTTTTCCTTGAATGCGGTGGTGCGCCTGGCGCTGGTGACCGGGCAGGGCGCGTTCATGGCAAATTCGTTCTGGCTCAGCCTGCAAGCCTTTCCGGTGGTGATCGGCGTGACCTGGGCGGCGCGCCGCTACGGCACCGCCGGATCGATGAAAACCATCAAGCGGATGGTGTTCGTGCTGTTGGTGGCAGCCGGGCTGGGCCTGGTCGTGCCCGCTGCCAGGCTCTTGGCTGGCGGCTAGCCTCTGCGGCTGCAGCGCCTACCGCCCGTGCCACGCGGATGGTCAGCCGCGTTCGCCGGAGATATAGCGTTCGAGTTCGGTGATGATGAATTTCTGTTCGCTCATGACGTCTTTGACCAGATCGCCGATGGACACCAGGCCGACCAGCTTTTGGTCGTCGATGACCGGCAGGTGGCGGAAATGCCGTTCGGTCATCAGCGCCATACAGTGTTCGCGGGTGTCTTCCGGGCGAACATAGAAAACCGAATCGGTCATGATGTCGCGCACTTTCGTGGTGCGCGACGAACGGTCTTGCAGCACGATCTTGCGGGCGTAGTCGCGCTCGGTCAGCATGCCCAGCACCTCGGTGCCGTTCACTACCACTACCGCGCCAATGCCGCGTTCGGCCATGGTCTTGATGGCGTCGTACACCGACGAGTCCGGCGTGACCGTCACGACGGCCGGGTTGGCCTTTTCCCTGAGAATCTCAGCAACTTTCTTCACGATGTGCTCCCGAATCGCTGGCAAGGTTCAATCACCGGCCCATGCCGGGCGCCTGCGCGCGGCGAGCGGTATGGCCGTGGCTCCATCCTAAGCCCGGGGCAGGGATTGCCGCAAGCGTCTGATAACGGGGTATCCCATTGCGCAGGAGGCTCCGGGAGCAGGTGACTGTAGTCACGCCCGCCATAGCAAACGCCCACGATGACCAGGGATGCGTCATCGTTCACCTCGTAGGCGATGGTGCAGCGCTTCGGGTGATGCAGAAATTGCAGGCCGGGAGACGCGACATTGCGCTGCGCTGCTCCGTAGGGAAAGTTCACCAGATCCAGGCATGCGTGCACAACACTGTCGACATACCTGTTCGCGGACGGCCTCGACTTGCCAGAGTCAGCCGCGCACGGTTGGGTGGATATCCCGGGGAACATAGGGCGGAGGGAGTGTCGCGTCGTGGTGCCACAAGGCTTCGAACCCCTTCATTCCGTCCTATCTATGCGGCGACAGCCCGCAAGCGCAGGCCGCCGCTCCGCGTCACCTCAGCGAATCAAAAACCCCGCGCCCACCGGATCATTCTTGTCGATGACCCAGCGCGCCGTGCCCAGAATGCTGGCCGTGCCCTTGACCGTGGGGCGCACCGCGCGGGTGCCGTTCAGGGTCACCTCGCCCAGCAGGCAGCCTTCGAACGTGCCGCTGCCCAGCAGGCCTTCAGACTTGATCGGCTGGTTCAGGCCCATCTTGCCGCGCGCCTCGAACATGGCCATCATCGCGCTGGTGCCGGTGCCGCCGGGCGAGCGGTCCAGCTGGCCGGCGCTGAACACGTGCACGTTCTTGTAGAACGCGCCCTCGATGGTCGGCTGGTGCCAGAAGGTGATGAAGTTCAGATTGTTGATGTGCGCTTCGGTCGGATGCTGGATGCGGTGGCGGGCGTTGAGCTGGTCGCGCACGATCAGGCCCATGCGCGACAGCTCGGTGCCGTTGTCCG
>JBEBOQ010000198.1:0-6212 GCA_040396375.1 Achromobacter xylosoxidans | reverse complement strand
CGTTGCCGACATCTTCATTGCGCGCGGCTTGCGCTTGCGGTTTGGCTGCCATGGGACTATTTCTCCATCAATTCAGAATGGCTTCGGGCTGCGACCAACGTTCACGGTTGGCGCGCGCAAGCGCAAATACGTCGACAATCAGCGCCACGCTGCCATCACCCAGGATGGTGGCGGCGGAGATGCCGGGGACCTTGCGGTAATTGGATTCGAGGTTCTTGACCACCACCTGGTGCTGGCCGATCAGGTGATCCACCAGCAACGCGAAACGGCGGTCTTCGGCCTGCATGATGACCGCGATGGCCTGGGTCGGATCGGTCTGCGCCGCGCCCACCGAGAACACACGGTGCATTTCCACCAGCGGCAGGTATTCGCCGCGCACGTGCATCACGCGCTCGTTGCCGGCCACGGAATAGATCTGGTCGTTGGTCGGCTGCAGCGATTCGGTCACATGGTTCAGCGGCAGGATGAAGGTCTCTTCGCCCACCCGCACCGACATGCCGTCCAGGATCGCCAGCGTCAGCGGCAGCACGATGCGCGTGGTGGTGCCGTTGCCCGGCTCGCACGACAACTGCACGTGGCCACCCATGTCCTGGATGTTCCGGCGCACCACGTCCATGCCGACGCCGCGGCCGGAAATGTCGGTGACCTTTTCGGCGGTGGAGAAGCCCGGCGCGAAAATCAGCTGCCAGATTTCATCGTCCGGCGAATTCTCGTTGACCGGCAGCCCTTGGGCCATGGCCTTCTTCAAGATCTTCTCGCGGTTCAGGCCGGCGCCGTCGTCGCTCACTTCGATCACGATGTTGCCGCCGTTGTGCTGGGCGGACAGCACCAGCTGGCCAACCGGGTCCTTGCCCGCGGCAACGCGCTTTTCAGGCGTTTCAATACCGTGGTCCAGGCTGTTGCGCACCAGGTGGGTCAGCGGATCGATGATGCGTTCGATCAGGCTCTTGTCCAGTTCGGTGGCGCGACCGTAGGTCTGCAGTTCGATCTGCTTGCCCATCTTGCCGGCGATATCGCGCACCAGGCGGGGGAAGCGGCTGAACACGTAGTCCATCGGCATCATGCGGATGGACATGACGGCTTCTTGCAGGTCGCGCGCGTTGCGCTCGAGCTGCTCCATGCCGTTGAGCAGGCGGTCGTGCAGCACCGGGTCCAGCGTGGACGCGGTTTGCGCCAGCATGGCTTGGGTGATGACCAGTTCGCCCACCAGGTTGATCACCTGGTCGACTTTTTCAACGCCCACGCGGATCGACGTGGATTCCTTGTCGGCATGGGCCGGCGCCGCGGCGCGGCTGGTGCGTGCCGCCTGCGAGATGGCCTCAGCCGCCGCAGCGGATTCGGCCATGGCCGGCGCCGCGACAGGGGCGACTTCCGGTGCGGCGGCCACGGGCGCTGCCACCACCGGCTCAGGCGTGGCCGGCGCCGCAGCGGCGGGCGCGGCTTCGCGGGCGATATTCAATTGATCCGCGTCGACGATGAAGCAGCACACCGCTTCGATGTCGTCCGGCGTGCAGGTGCTGTCCACCCACACGGTCAGCACGCCGTTGGCGCGTTCGCTGGCCTTGACCTGGCCCAGATTGCCCATTTCTTCGAGCAGCGACTCGGCGTCCTTGTCGGACACCTTCGTAATACACACGCGCAGCGGCAGGCCGGCGGCGTCCGCGGCCGGGGCGGCCTGAACCACAGGTTCGGGCGCGGCCTGCACCGGCGCGGGGGCCGGCGCGGGCGCCTGGACCGGGGCCGGCTCGGCGGCGGGATCCTTATGCTCCAGGGCGAGCTGCCTCAATACCGCGCAGATACGCTCAAACACGGCTTCATCGGGCTCTTCGGAGGCCCGGTAGGCATCCAGTTGGCTTTTGAGCACGTCTTTCGTTTCCAAGAAAATATCAATCATGTCCGTGCGCAGCGCCATTTCGCCGCGACGGATCGCATCCAGCAGGTTTTCAAGCAGGTGGGTGGTGCCCGCCAGCTGGTTGAAACAGCCGAACGTCGCCGCGCCGCCCTTGATGGAGTGCGCCGCGCGGAAGATGGCATTGAGCTGTTCGATGTCGGGCGCGCCCACGTCGAGCTCGAGCAGAAGCTGCTCCATTTGCGCGAGCAGCTCGTCCGCCTCGTCGAAAAAGGTCTCGTAAAACTGACTGAGGTCCAAACCAGAACTCATGACCCGTACGCCTTCATAAATGAACTTGCTTACGCGCCGGACTGCTCGTCGAGCAATTCGGACGCCAATTCCACCAGCACATCGGGGTCGACTGGCTTGGAAAGCCAGCCACAAACGCCCAGATCCCGAGCGGCCATCTTGCTATCCACATCGTCTTCGGTGGTCAGCACCAGGACCGGCACGTCCAGGTACTGGTCCTGTTCGCGCAAACCCTGGATCAGTTCCAGGCCACCCATGACGGGCATGTTCCAGTCGCTGACCACCAGGTCCACCGGATGGCTTTTGGCCATCTCCAGCGCTTCCTGGCCGTTGCCGGCGGTCAGCACCTTCCATCCCGCACCCGTCAGCGTCGCCTGGACGATCATCCGCATCGTTGCCGAGTCGTCCGCCACCAGAATCGTTGCCGCCATTGCTATCGAGCCCCTTCGGCTGGCGGCGTCGTCGCCGTTTCGCCTTGCTTGGTTGCCGTCGTGGCCTGGGCGGCGGCTTGCACCGCCTCCACGGCCGTTCCAACCTCGCGGGCATCCTTCGCGCTGACGTCCGCTGCCGCGGCGTTCTCGTTTTCGATGCGCCGCTGGGTACCCTGATTGAGCACCACTAGGCTGATACGTCTATTAACGGCCGCATACGGATCATCTTTAACCAGGCTCATGCTCGATGACAGGCCCTGGATGCGCATGACCTTGCTTTCGTTCATGCCGCCGGCCACCAGTTCCTGGCGCGAGGCATTGGCACGATCGGCCGAGAGTTCCCAGTTGCTGTAGGCGCGTTCGCCGCGCGCATACTGCGACGCGTCGGTGTGGCCCGAGATGCTGACCTTGTTGGGCAGCTCGTTCAGAACCGGCCCCAATTCCCGCAGGATGTCGCGCATGTACGGCTGCACTTCGGCGCGGCCGGTGGCGAACATGGGGCGGTTCTGGTTGTCGATGATCTGGATCCGCAGGCCTTCGGTGGTCATGTCGATCAGCAATTGGGGCCGGAAGCTTTTCAGCACCGGGCTGTTCTCGATGACGTTTTCCAGCCGCTTCTTGAGGTTTTCCAGCCGATGCTGGTCGCGCCGCTCGGCGTCGCCCTTGGGCTGGGCCTCGACCCGGTTGCCCTGGGCGCGGCGCTCGTCGCCGTCGTTGCGCAGGGGGTCGCGTCCGCCGCCGGGAACCGCGCTGGTCTCGGCCGAACTGCTGGGGCCGCCGGTCAGCGCCACGCGCAGGGGCATGCGGAAGTACTCGGCAATGCCCTTCAGTTCCTCGCGCGGCACGATGCTGATCAGCCACATCACCAGGAAGAACGCCATCATCGCCGTGATGAAGTCGGCGTAGGCGATCTTCCAGCTGCCGCCGTGGTGCCCGCCGCCGTGGACCTTCTTGCGGCGGATCACCACACGGTGGTTGTTTACCGTGCTCATGGCCCGCTCCGTCAGGCCTTGGCGGTGGACTTGGTCTGCCGGACGTGTTCTTCCAGCTCACCGAAAGTCGGACGCACCGACGAGTACAGCACCTTGCGGCCGAATTCCACCGCCAGCTGGGGCGGATAGCCGTTCATGCTGGCCAGCAGCGTGGTCTTGATGCATTCCAGCACCTTCATGGCCTCGTCGGTGCGGCGCTCGATGCGCGAGGCCAGCGGGCCGACGAAGCCGTAGGCCAGCAGGATGCCCAGGAAGGTGCCGACCATGGCCTTGGAGATCAGGTCGCCGAGAATCGCGGGCGGCTGGTCCACGGCGGCCAGCGCCTTGATCACGCCCAGCACCGCGGCCACGATGCCGAAGGCCGGCAGGCCGTCGGCCATCTGCTTGAGTGCGTTCGCAGGGACTTCGCGCTCATGGCGGTAGGTCTCGATTTCCTCGTCCATCAGCGTCTCGATCTCGAACGAGCTCATGTTGCCGCTGATCATGATGCGCAGGTAGTCCGTAATGAACTCCATGAGCTTGGCGTCTTTGGCGATACGAGGGTATTCACTGAAGATCGGGCTGGAGGCCGGATCCTCGATATGCGATTCGATGGCCATCAGGCCTTCGCGCCGCGCCTTGTTCAGCAGCACGTACAGGAGCGCCATCAGCTCCATGTAGACGTCCTTGCCGTAGCGCGAGCTTTTCAGCATGTCGGGCAGCGCACTCTTGACGAGCATCAGCGACTTCTTGCTGTTGCTGGCCAGGAAGGCGCCGAAGGCGGCGCCAAAGATCAGCGTGAGCTCGAACGGCTGGTAAAGCGCGCCCAAGTGGCCGCCCAGCGCTATGAAGCTGCCGACGACCGACACGATCACCACGAGAAAACCGATAACAATCAACACATCAGGCCCCTGCCAACGAAGTCTAAAACCGGCGTCAATGATCCCCTGTTCCCCCCGACCCAAAAAGGCGGGTTACGGGGAGTTTTCCAGGGCTTTTGATGTATTTGGACGCGCCGCTCAGGAACGGGCGGCGTCTACGGCTGGCACGGACCGGCTGCCCGCGCGCGCCTTGGCGGCGGCGCGGGTCTTGCCGGCCCGGGGTGGCGGACGGCAGATCGCGCACACGAAATCCGACTGGGGATCATGCGCATGCGCGATGAAATGCCCGCCGCACTGGCGGCAGGCGGAAAGTTGCAGCATGCCGCTGTCGAAAAATCGCACCAGCATCCAGGCGCGGGTGAAACTGAGCACCGGCTCGGCCGATTCGGCGTTGTCGACGCCGGCGTTCTCGAGATACAAGCGGTAGGCGTCGATGATGGCGCGGATACCCTTGCTGCTGGTACGCGCGTTCAGGAACGAATACACGTTGTAGAACAACGACGAATGAATGTTCGGCAACCAGGTCATGAACCAGTCGACCGAAAAAGGCAGCATGCCCTTCGGTGGCGAGCAGCCGCGGATTTCGCGGTAGAGACGGGCCAGGCGGTCATGGCTGAGGCTGGTTTCCGCCTCCAGCACCTGCAGCCGCGCGCCCAGGGTGATCATGGAGCTGGCTAGCAGGATGTCATCCGCTTCCTGCGAAACGCTCTTGGTGGCCATTACACGTGTCCGAGTGGAAATCGACAGGCCGTCAGGCCAGTTCTTCAACAGGTTGCTTGGCCAGCAGAATCGTCGCGTGCGCTTGCTGCAGCGCGCCACCCAGCACATCGTGCGTCAGTGCGGACAGCAGGCTGTAGTCGTCGAAACGGAAACGGCACAGGAGCGAACTGGAGCTGGCCAGCTTCACCAGCTGAGCCGGAGAAAGACGCATCAGGATATCGGCAACTTCGTTGCTGAAACCCAAGCGGAACATCGATGCAGCATAGTCATCGCGCAGCATGCGCTGTGCGAGTAATAGATAAGACAGATTCACTTCGCGAATATCTGCCAGCAAAGAATTTTCGACTTGTTGCACGCCCGACTCCCTATTCCCTATCCCACCGAAGGGGCTTGATAACCAAAAGCATTTGGCAACATCTGTTGCACCCTGCCCGCTGCATCCTGTTTTAATGCGAAATGTATCATTTGTTCGCAATTTAAGTAAAATTTACCACAGGTCATGTCATTTTCTATGACTTATATGACAAATGTTTGTTGATATTGCGCAACTTGGCCGTTTAGATACACCTTGACATAGAAATCCCTGACAAATCTACGTCAATTTGCCAAATAAGCATTCAAAACGTTGCGTACTTTAAGGAATGAAATAGCCGCTTTTGCCGACAATGACACCTTGCCGATCACAGAATCTTGCTAGCTTTAGCGTAGCCGCGCGTTTGTCGACAATGTCGCAAATTGACAACAACCGACAATGCGTCACGATGGACACCGCCTGACACTCCCGCAATGCCCCACGCAGATGACAGCTTGGTCGAATATGCCCCGCTAGTGCGGAAGCTGGCCCTGCAATTGCTCGCCCGGCTGCCGGCCAGCGTCGAACTCGACGACTTGATCCAGGCCGGCATGATCGGCCTTCTGGACGCCGTACGGCGCTACCAGGAAACCGCCGACGCCCAGTTCGAGACCTATGCCACCACGCGCATCCGTGGCGCCATGCTCGACGAACTGCGCGGGCAGGATTGGCTGCCGCGCAGCGTGCGCGCCAAGGCCCGCAAAATCGAACAGGCCA
>JBEBOQ010000197.1:0-6319 GCA_040396375.1 Achromobacter xylosoxidans | reverse complement strand
TGGCGCACGATGATCTGGTTCAGCTGTTCCAGCAGGTCGTCGGCGAAACTGGCCTTGACCTCCAGGTCCAGCAGCCGGCGTTCGATGTCTTGCGAATTTTCCATGCCGGTATTAGAACCTATTCCCCGTGCCCGTCCCCCAAGGAGTCCTGATTGACCGAGCAACCCCGCCGCTGCGGCCCGCTGGCCCGCCCGATTCTGCACAGCCTGCTCGGCATGGCGCCGGCGATGGCGGCGATGGCGCAGTCGCAGGTGCCCGAGACGGCGCCGGTGGTGGTGACGGGTACCCGCCTGGGCGTGTCCGTGTTGGATACTCCGGCGTCGGTGGACGTGGTCGAAGGCAGCGCGATGCGGCGCGGCCAACCCGGCATCAACCTGTCGGAAGGGTTGGGCGGGGTGCCGGGGCTGCAGATCCAGAACCGCCAGAACTATGCGCAAGACCTGCAGATTTCCAGCCGCGGTTTCGGGGCGCGTTCGACCTTCGGGGTGCGTGGGGTGCGCCTGTATGTGGACGGCATTCCGGCCACGATGCCGGACGGGCAGGGGCAGACGTCGAATATCGACATCGGTTCGCTGGACCGCGTGGAAATCTTGCGCGGGCCGTTTTCAGCGCTGTACGGCAACTCGTCGGGAGGGGTGATCCTGGCCTATACCGAAGATGGCGCTGCGCCGCCATCGGTGTCGGCGTCGGGTTGGGCGGGCAGTTTCGGCACCTGGCGCTACGGCGCCAAGGCGTCGGGCGCGGACGGCGCGGTGGATTACGTGCTGGACCTGTCGCGCATGACCACGGACGGCTACCGCGACCGCAGCGCGGCGCGCAAGAACCTGGGCAACGCCAAGCTGGGCGTGCAACTGGATGACGCCAGCCGCCTGACGATCGTGGCCAATAGCGTGGACCTGACGGCGCAAGACCCCTTGGGGTTGACCTACGCGCAGTTCCAGGACGACCCGCGCAGCGCCGATCTGGCGTCGCAATACGACACCCGCAAGACGGTGCGCCAGAGCCAGGGCGGCTTGGTCTACGAGCGTCATGTCGACGGCGCCAATACGCTGCGCGTGATGCTGTATTACGGTCAGCGCGACACCACCCAGTTCCAGGCGATTCCGCCCGCGGTACAGGTTGCGCCGACGCAGGCGGGCGGCGTCATCGACCTGACGCGTCGCTATGGCGGCGCGGACGTGCGCTGGACGTCCGAGCTGGCCATGGCGGGACGGCCCCTGACGCTGGTCGGCGGCTTTGCGTACGACACGATGCGCGAGAACCGCCGGGGCTACCAGAATTTCACCGGCGCGGGCGCGAGCCAGCAACTGGGCGTACAAGGGGCTTTGCGGCGCGACGAGACCAATACGGTCTACAACGCCGATCCCTATGTGCAGGCTTCGTGGCGCGTGGCGCCGCGATGGACGCTGGATGCGGGCCTGCGCTACAGCACGGTGGATTTCGATTCGCGCGACCATTACATCGTGCCGGGCAACGGCGACGACAGCGGCAGCGCACGTTACCGCCGCGCCTTGCCGGTGGCCGCCATCGGCTACGAGCCCGACGCGCAGACCCGCTTGTACGCGTCGTACGGACGCGGCTTCGAGACGCCGACGCTCAACGAAATCTCGTATCGGCCCGGTGGTCTGCCGGGGCTGAACTTCGGGCTGGCGCCGTCGCTCAGCACGAATCTCGAAGCCGGTCTGAAGACGCGGTTGGGCGATAGCCTGCTGACCGCCGCCGTGTTCCACGTGTCGACCGACGACGAGATCGTCTCGGCCGGCAGCAGTGGCGGACGGACAACCTTTCGCAACGCGGGCCGCACGCGTCGCGACGGCCTGGAGCTGGGCTGGTCGACGCGCTTTGCCGGCCAGTGGCGCGCGCAACTGGCCTACACCTGGCTGGATGCGCGCTACCGGGACGACGCCGGCGGCGGCATCCGCGCCGGCAACCGGATCCCGGGCATCGCGCGGCAATCGGCGTTCGCCTCGCTGGGCTGGGCGCCGCCGCAAGGCTGGCAGGCCGCCATCGAAGGCCGCTACGTGAGCCAGTTGTACGCGGACGACGCCAACGACGCGGCGGCGCCCGGCTACGCCGTGGCTGCGTTATCCGCGGGGTACATCAAGAAGATCGGCGCCTGGGAGTTGAGCGCCTACGCGCGGGTCGACAACCTGTTCGACCAGCGCTATGCCGGCTCGGTCATTGTCAACGAGAGCAACGGCCGGTATTACGAACCGGCGCCGGGGCGTAGCGTGGGGATGGGGGTGGGCGCGACCTACCGTTATTGAGGCGGCGCCCGGCCCGGTTCAATCGGCCCCGGCTTCGCCGTAGCAGAAGTCATGGTCCTCGCAGGTCGCACAGCCCGGGGCCGCAGCGGCGGGCAGGCCAGCGTGCTCACAGGCGGAATAGGCCAGGAATTTCTTCCAGCGCAGGTTGCGCGTGTTGCGCGCCACCAGGCCGGGGTAATGGCGGGTCAAGAGCGCGGTGACGTCTTCGCGGCCCATCAGGCCCAGGTCGCGCCACAAGTGGTCGGGCCGCAGGCAGGCATGCACCAGCACGCTGGTGACCAGCGGGGTGATGACGGACTGCGGCGCGCTGTAGGCGTCCAGCAGCACGCGCAGCAGCAGTGTGAAACCGGGCTGCGGATCACCCAGGCCGCGCAGGGCGTAGTCAGCGTACCGGGTATGCAACGCATTCAGCGCCGGGTCCAGGTTGCCCAGTGCGTCCGGGAACAGCCGTGCCAAGGCGTGGTCCAGTTCGTCGGGGGCAAGGCCGGTGCGGCCCAGGTCGCCCAGCGCCAGGCTCTTGGCGATGACAGTGGCGAAAAAACCCGCATCGGGATGGCCGGGCGGCGCATGGCGCAGCAAGGCACAGGCCAGCGCGTCGGTATCGGGGAGGGAGGTGGTCAGGACGGCGTGCATCGGGGGCTCGCGGGGTTCGGTAAATTGATTAAAGCGTTAATGAATTCGATATAAGCCGCAATATATAACGGATGCGTGGCAGCTTTGCGTTGTCGGCCGTCAAGCGGCATCGGGACTTACCCGGCCGGGGCGGTATCATCGCTGCGCCTTCCACTTCCTGGCCTACCTGGATGCTTCGACCTATCTCCGCGTTTTCCCGCCGCCTCTCCCGCTCGCTGCTGGCGCTGGCCATGATGGCCGCGTTGCCGTTGATGGCGCCGCCGGCCGCCGCCTACGACATCGGCGCCGTGGTCGACGCGATGCGCCTATCCCGCTATCCGCTGCGCGAGCCCGAACGCCGCGTCTGGGGCACGGAGAACGCCAAGGACGCGCTGCTGGTCGGGCAGATGGACAACCGGCTGTACCTGTATCGCTACGTGCGTTCGGGGCAGGCCGGCGCGCAGATGGAACTGGTGTTCCGGTCGCGGCCGCTGGTGATTGAACCGGTGCAATGGAACGTGTCGCGCCAGGAGAACGTCAGCGTCTCGGCGCCGCGCGACGGGCAAACGTTTTATTGGGTGGCCTATACCTACAACGACGCCGACGACACCCAGGCCAACGGCTTCCTGGTGGATGCGTCCGGCGCGGTGGTGACGGTGCATGCCGACGCCGCCCGTGTCGTGGCGACGGCGGACCGGCCCTGGGACGACGCGCGCCGCGAACAAGCGCTGGCCACGCTCAAGCCCGCGCTGGTGGCATATCCCAGCCGCCTGAAGGCGTTCCCCGCCGATGTCCGTTTCGAATACCGCGCGCCGGTCGATGCGGCCGCCACGTTCCGCACGCTGCACCAGGTGGTGCTCGCCATTCCGCGCACCAAGACCGCCGAATTCGGTAGAGCGTTGGCGGACCTGCGCCGCTTCGTGATGGAGCAGGATTACCGCGAGATCGATCCGGACGGCAAAAATCCGGAGCAGTTGGCCGCGTTGAACGACTACGGTTTCTGGCTGGCCGAAGCGGGCAACCCGGCCGAGGCCGACGCGGTGCTGGGCGAGGTGCTGCGGCGCGACCCGGCGCGCACGCCGGCCTACCTGAACCGCGCTGATGCGCGCATCAAGCTGCGCGACCAGCGACGCGAGCAGCGTGACTACTTCAATGCGCTGGCGCAGGAAGACTACCGCTTGTATTGCTCGCGCCGCCTCGCGGCCAACGAGCCGATTCCGGAGAAGGTGGCCGAACGCATCCGCGCCGCGCTGGGCAGCCAGACGCTGGACGCCACCGCCTGCCGGCCCCGCCTGGCGATTTTCCAGGCGATCCGGGCGCACGACCTGGACGCCGTGCGCGCGGAACTGGCGCGTGGGCAGGATCCCGACGGCGTCAACGAGAATGGTGTATCGGCGCTGAGCGCGGCGACGTCGGCCAAGCAGATCGAGATGGTGCGTGCGTTGCTTGCGGCGGGCGCCAAGGTCGACGGCCCCAGCCGCGGCGCGCCGCTCTTGTCCAGCGCCTTGCCGGACGGGCGCGATACCCGTCCGCTGGCCGAGCGCTATGCGCTGGCCGACGTGCTGGTGACGGCCGGCGTGTCGCTTGAGGCGCCCGATTCCAACGGCACGCCGCTGCTGATGCGACGCGTGTCGTATTACGCCGAAGACAAGGACACGCTGGACTACCTGCTGGCCAAGGGAGCGAACCCCAATGGCCGTGAAAAGAACGGCCGCACGGTACTGCACGCGGCCATGGGCAGCCCGGCCAAGTTCTGGTTCGCCGAAAAGCTGCTGGCCAAGGGCGCCGACATCAACGCCGCTTATATCCGCATGTACTACGGCAGCCAGGCAATGTGGGAGTCCCCGCTGCTGGAGGCCCTGCGCGAAGCTTCCGTCCCGGACCTGAAGCCGCAGTCCGCCTATGCGCCGTCCGAGCGCGTGGCGTTCGCGCTGGCGCACGGCGCGGATCCGGCGGCGGGCGGCTACGGCCCCAAAGAAGGTCCGGTACGCGCCGGCCTGGACGAAGCTCTGGGCGTTGCCGCGCGTCAACTGTCGCCCGAATTGATCGATCAACTGGCCCAAGCCGCCGCCGGCAAGCCACGGGCGCCCATGACGCCGGGGCCGCTGTCCAGCTTGTTGCGGCAGTGGAACGAGGTCGAGTTGCGTGCCGATGTGAACCAGAACAGTGCCGAATGGGACGGCCAGCGCGCCCGCTTGCGCGCCACCGCCGAACGCCTGCTGGCCGCGGGCGCGCCGGTGGCCTATGTCGGCAACCCGACGGGGACCGCCAACAACCAGATCGCGCCGCTGTCGCTGCCGTGGTTGCCCGACGATCTGTACAAGGCGTGGCTGGAAGCCGGCGCGGACCCGTCTGACCGTAGCGACAGTAATATGCGGATTCACGGTGTGGAGAACGTTGGCGCGCTACCCCTGGTGATCATGTTGCAGGCCGGGAACGACACCAAGGCGCGGATGCTGCTGGAGCACGACGCGCCCTTGTATGCCACGCCGGCGCGCTGCGGCATGGCGGTGGCGGACATGTTGGCCTGGCAATTGGCCAACAACGGGCCGCTGTCGCCCTCGGGCGCGCGGGCGCTCAAGCAGGTGCTGGATGGCGCGGCCAACGCGCCGGCTTGCGACCTGCGGCAAGGCACTCGGGTGCAGGCCTACGGTGGCATGAGCGCCACGGAACTGGCGCAACGCGCCGGCGTGACGCTGACGGTGAAGACGCCCGGCGGGTAGCGCCGGGATGGCTCGGGCCTCGGGGCGCGGCCTTAGACCGCGCCGCCGCCCGGCCAGCTCGACAGCGCCACGCCAGCCGACAGCAGCAGGCACAGCGGCGAGTAGACCCGGGTGTCCAGGCGGGCGAAGGGATTGTCGCCCAGGCGTTTGAAGAATCCGACATAGCGGAAGTCGCCGATGGCGCGGCCCAGCAGGGCCAGCGCCACGGCCAGGCCCGTCCACGGCAGCCAGCGGGCGGCGGGGGCGGCGACCAGGCCGGCGTTGGCGGCGGTGAGCCAGCCGAAGCCGATCAGGGCCGCGCCGACGACGAACGTGCCGGCGGCCGACGGCCGGAACAGCGGTTTGCCGTCCTTGATGGGCAGCGCCGCCAGATGGGCCACACGCCCGCCGAGGGCCCAGTAGATGTGCCACACGGCCAGCACGACGAACACGAGGGATGTCAACGCGGCGACGATGGCTTGCATGGGGAACCTCGGGCGGATTAGCGGTGGCGCGAGTATGCCAAATAAAGGCCACGCGTGCCGTGAGCGCCGTGACTGTTCCTGCGCGGCCGGGCCCAATGACAAGGCGCCTTGGCGGCGCCCTAAAAAAAACAGGCGCCTTGCGGCGCCTGTCTTGTCGTCAGCGGGTGACGGGTCTTGCAAGCCGTTGCCGGCTTGCGCGTCTTACATGGCGTGGCCCATGTTGACGTTCATGTTGTACAGCACCCAGGCCGAA
>JBEBOQ010000196.1:0-6494 GCA_040396375.1 Achromobacter xylosoxidans | reverse complement strand
ATGGCGAAATGGGGTTTGCGCAAAAAATCATTGATGGCGCTGTTGCTGGCGTGCGTGGTCGCATTAGCGCCCGCCGCCGTCATCGGTTGGCTGGTGCTGGATGGGGTCAGGGACCATTTCGGGCGCGCCTTCGCCGACAACTTCACGCAGTTGAACCGCCAGCGCATCCTGGCGCCCGTGTCCCGCGAACTGGCCTTGTCCTTGCGGCTGGCCGACAGCGAAGTCACGCGCCGCTGGTTGCGTAACGAAGACGATCCGGCCGCACGCGAGCTGTTCTTTCGAGAGGCGGACGGCTATCGGCGCGACTTGCTGGGGCGTGCCTATTTCATCGCCAGCGCCGCGTCCGGCCACTATTACTTCAACGACGATCAGCCGCTCTCCGAGACGCCGCGCTACACGCTCAGTCCGAGCGCGGCGGACGATGGCTGGTTCTACGCCACGCTGAAGTCGCCGGCCAAGTACAACATCAACGTCAACCCGGACCTGAAGCTCAAGACCACCAAGGTCTGGATCAACGTGCAGGTGCGCGACGGCGACAAGGTTGTCGGCCTGACGGGCGCCGGCCTGGACGTGGGCGGCTTCCTGCGCGAATTCGTCAATAGCGGCCAGCCCGGCGTCACCCCGATCATCGTCGACGAAGACGGCGCCATCCAGGCGCACATGAACCCCAAGCTGATCGCCTACAACTCGGGCGCGGGCGGCGGCTCTGCCGACAGCGGCCGGGTGTTCAGCCTGCTTCAAGAAGGTCCGGGCCGCGAAGAATTGCGCGCGGCCATGCACGCCGCGCAGGCCGATCCGCAATCGGTGCAGACCGCCTGGGTCGTCATGGACGGCACGCGCCAGCTGGTGTCGGTGGCCTATATGCCCGAACTGCACTGGCACGTGCTGACAGTGGTGGACCTGGGCGCGGCGCGCGTGCTGGACACCGGCTGGTTGTGGCCGGCCGCGATCGGCCTAGTGCTGCTGTTCGCCGCCATGCTGCTGTGCTTTGGCTTCGCCATCGAGCGGCTGATGCTGCGGCCCTTGCGCCGCCTCCAGCAATCCGCCCGCGCCATTGCCGATGGCAGCTACGACGTGCGTCTGCCCCCGGGGGGCCAGGACGAAATCGGCGACCTCAGCCGCGCGTTCGGCGTCATGGCCGACAAGGTCCGCCAGCACACCGCCGAATTGGAAAGCAAGGTGCGCGAACGCACGTCCGAACTGGAAGACGCCAACCGCGCCATGGCGGCCGCGCACAAGAAGATCGGCGACTCCATCGATTACGCCAGCCTGATCCAGCGCGCCATCCTGCCCGACCGCCAACTGACGCAATCGCTGGGCGCGCACCACTTCGTGCTGTGGAAGCCGCGCGACGTGGTGGGCGGCGACTTCTATGTATTCCGTTCCGATGGCGCCAACTGCCTCTTGGGCATCATGGACTGCGCGGGCCACGGCGTACCGGGCGCATTGATGACGATGCTGGCGCGCGCGGCGATCGATCTGGCCATCACCGAGGTCGGTCCCAGCGATCCCGCGGGCGTGCTCACGCGCACCGACGGCGCCATCCGCGCGATGCTTGCGGATGCGCAATTGCCTCGCGCGCTGGCAACCAATACCGATGCGGGGCTGGTATATATTGACCGCCAAGCAGGACGCCTGCGCTACGCGGGCGCGAAGATCAGCCTGTACGCCAGTGATGGCGAGACCCTGCGCGAAATCCCGGGCGCCAAGCGCGCGCTGGGTGACAAGCGAGTGGGCGTGTATGAAAACATCGACATCCAACTGCAATCGGGTTGGACGTATTACCTGGCTACCGACGGGTTCCTGGACCAGGCCGGTGGCGAGCATGGATTTGGTTTCGGCAACACGCGTTTCGCGGAAATGCTCAAGAGACACGCGCAGCAGCCGTTAACCGAACAGGCGGCCGCGTTTTCGCAGGCGCTGGCGCAATACCAGGGTGGCCGTCCCCAGCGTGACGACATCACCCTGCTGTCTTTCCGTTTCGAATAAACGTTATCAGGGTGGTAACCCCTATGAATGCCTCCGATCTCTACGCGCTGGGTGAACGGTTCAACCAGAACCGGACCCTGCTCTGCTTTAACGGGCCGATCTCCCGCAGCCTGATCGAAGAAATCGGCAACGCGCTCAAGAATTACCTGAATGCGGAACATGCGCGCCCGGCGGAAGCCATGGACGTCTTTTCGGTCTATATCGAAATGATCCAGAACATCCGCCAGTACGCCGCGCAGAACGGTGACGCGGACGCTGCCGCCACCGTGGTGATCGGCCGCCGCGACGAAAGCCGCTACGTGGTGTCGGCCGGCAACCGCGTCAAGGCCGAAGACGGCCGCCATCTGGTGGCCCGCATCCAGCAGCTGGCCGCGCTGGACAAGGCCGCCCTGAAGGCCGAATACAAGGCCCAGCTGCACAAGCCGCGCACGCCCGGCGTGGCCTCGGGCGCGGGGCTGGGCCTGATCGATATCGCCCGCCGCGCCGGCGCGCCGCTGGAAGCCAGCCTGACGCCCGCGGCGGGCGAGGGCCGGGCCTTCTTCAGCCTGAGCGTCGTGATCTGACCGCGCCCGCGAGCCATAGACCCTTTTCGGAGTTATTGATGAAAGACCTGAACATTCCCGGGACCCAGTCCACGCCCGCCATCACCGCCGACTTTGCTGCCGGCGTGCTGGCGATGCGCGGCGATTCCTACCCCGAGAATTCCTTCGAGCTGTTCGGTCCCGTCATCGAGTGGGTGGAAACCTACCTGCAGGGCGGCACCGCGCCGCTGAACCTGGAGCTTGAACTGCTGTACCTGAACACCAGCAGCATCAAGTCGGTCATGGACATTTTCGATGTGCTGGAAGCCGCCCACGGCAAGGGCCGCAGCGTCAGCGTGACCTGGTACTACGACATGCGCAACGAGCGCGTGGGCGAGCTGGCCGAGGAATTCAAGGAAGACTGCACCTTCCCATTCTCGGTTGTCGGTCGCCAATGAAGCCCGGCAACGCCGAGCTGGATGAACGCATCGGCCGCCTGCTGGAGGATCCGGCCTACGCCGGGCATCCCCTGCGCGAGGCGCTGCAAGACCTGTGGCGGCATACGGCCGAACAGATGGCGCGGATCGAGCGCGTCACCCACCTGTCCGACGCCTATCAAACCATGGCGCACCAGCGCGAAATCGGCCTGTGCGAACAATTCGACCGGCAGTTGCGGCGGCTGACGCGCATCGCGCGCATCTCCGACCACTACCAGAGCATGATGCGCGACCTGAACGCCGCGCTGGAAGAGACCTCCAGCCGCGATCCCCTGACGGGCCTGCTGAACCGGCGCGCCCTGATGGAAATGATCAAGCAGGAGGTCCAGCGCGCCGCCCGCGGCGGCCAGGCCTTCGTGGTCGCCATGCTGGACGTGGACCATTTCAAGTCCGTCAACGACCGCTACGGTCACGAGATTGGCGATCGCGCCCTGGTCGAACTGGCCGGCGTGATGCGCAACAGCCTGCGCGAATATGACCTGTGCGGTCGCTGGGGCGGCGAGGAATTCCTGGTGCTGCTGCCCGCGACGCCGCCGGAAACGGCGCAGGGCGTCATGGACCGGTTGGTGAGCGCGGTGCGCGGCCTGGCCATCGACGTGGGCGCCGGTGTGCTGCGCCTGACCGTCAGCATTGGCATGGCGTACCACCAGCTCGGTGAATCCTTTTCAGAAACGCTCAGCCGGGCGGACCAGGCGCTGTACCTGGCCAAGCAGGACGGACGTGATCGCGTCGCGCTTGGATTCCCCCGGCGCTGATGAACCCGGAACCGCTGTCTTCCGGTATGGAGCCCCTTATGCTTGATTCTCATCCAGGCGGTTCTAGCGTGGCCCCCGAGGGCGCCGCGTGGCAGGTGGACAACTACCTGGCGTCGATGGACCGAGCGCTGCTGCTGTTCGATTTCGACGCCGCCGGCTCCCTCCTGAACGCAAATGAAAATTTCCTGGTTGCCGTGGGCTACGCTCAGGGCGACATCGCCGCGCTGCGCCACGACCTGCTGTGCGACAGCATGGACGATGGCAAAGGCATCGCCAGCGCTGAAAACATCTGGGCCCGGTTACGCCGAGGCGACTTCTTTTCGGGCACCTGCCGCTACCGCAAGCAAGACGGCGGGTCGCTCTGGATCGAAGCCACCTACCTGCCCATGCGGGATGAGTCTGGCGAAGTCCGCCGCATTTCGGTCATCTCGCGCAAATCCATCGCCGACGCCGAGCGCCAGGAAGAAATCCGCCTGCTGCTGCTGGGCATCAACGAAACCGGCAACGCCGTGGCGGTGTCCGGCCGCGACGGCCGCATCGTCTACGTCAACGACGGCTTCCAGCGCATGCTGGGTTTTGGCCGCGGCGACGCGCTGAACCAGGAACTGGGCGAACTGCTGGCAGGCGGTCGTCCCGATGGCGGCACCCGCGAAGAACTGGACCGCCGCATCGCCTGCCGCGAGGGCTATCACAAGGACGTGCTGGTCTACGACCGCGGCGGCAAGCCGCTATGGGTGTCGGTCATGGCCAACTCGGTGTTCGACGAGCGCGGCTCGCTGGTCAACATCGTTGACGTGCTGACCGACATCACCCCCACCAAGGTGCACGAGGTGCTGCAGCGCCGCGTGCTGCAGGCGATGGTCAACGAGGCCTCGGTGGTGGAAGTGATGAACATGGTCTGCCGCGAGGTCGAGCGCCTGGCGCCCGAGGTCGCCGCCACCGTGCTGCGCGTGGACGAGACCGGCAAGCTGCGGCCCCTGGCCGCGCCCAGCCTGCCGGCGGCCTACGCCGATGCCCTGGACGGCGAGGCCATCGGCCCCCAGTCCGGCGCCTGCGGCACCGCCGCCTTCCTGGGCCGCCCGGTGATCGTGCCCGACATCGGCACCGACCCGCTGTGGGACAACTACCGCCACCTGCCGCTGCCGGAAGACATCAAGGCCTGCTGGTCCTCGCCCATCAAATCCAGCGACGGCCGCGTGATCGGCACCTTCGGCTTCTATTTCCGCGAACGCCGCCTGCCGGACGATTTCCATCACCGCCTGGTCGACGTCTGCGTCTACCTGTGCGCGCTGGCCCTGGAACGCGAAGAAGCCCGCGCCCGCATCCGCCAACTGGCGTTCTACGACGAGCTGACCGGCCTGCCCAATCGCAACCTGCTGCTGGCCCAGGCCGAGCAAGCCATCGCCCGCGCTGAACCCGAACGCAAGCGCGTGGCGGTGCTGTTCCTGGACCTGGACCGCTTCAAGCAGGTCAACGACACCCTGGGCCACCCCATCGGCGACGCCCTGCTGCGCGACGTGGCCCAGCGCCTGCGCCGGTTGGCTCGCGCCACCGACATCGTCGGCCGCCTGTCGGGCGACGAGTTCGTGATGCTGATGCCCGATTTCGAACACGGCCGCCTGACCGCCGCCGCCGAACACATCCTGGTCGCCTTGGCGCAACCCTTCGTGGTGGGCGGCATCACGCTGAACCCATCGGTCAGCATCGGCATCAGCGTGTTCCCGGAAAACGGCCGCGACATGGATACGCTGTTGCGCCACGCGGACATGGCCATGTACCAGGCCAAGACCGCCGGCCGCAACCGCATCTCGTTCTTCAGCGCGGAAATGAACCGCCAGGCCCAAGAGCGCCTGGCCCTGGAAGCCGCGCTACGCGACGCCCTGGAAGGCCGCGCCTTGCGACTGCACTACCAGCCGCAAGTGGGCCTGAAGAACGGCAGCCTGTACGGCGTGGAAGCGCTGGCCCGCTGGCGCCACCCGACCCTGGGCGACATCTCCCCGGCGCGCTTCGTGCCCCTGGCCGAAGAATGCGGCCTGATCGGCGACCTGGGCGACTGGGCAGTACGAGAAGCGTGTTCGCAACTCTCCATCTGGCGCCACAACGGCCTGCGCGTACCTTCGGTATCCGTAAACCTGTCGGCCACGAATTTCCACAACCTGAACCTGCCCCGCATGATCGCGGCAACGCTAGCCGAGTTCGGGTTGGCGGCATCGGATCTGATGCTGGAAATCACCGAAGGCGTGGTGCTGGATGCCACGGCAGGCACGCTACGCACCATCGCGGAACTACATCGCCTGGGCGTGCGCCTGTCCATGGACGATTTCGGCACCGGTTATTCAAGCCTGGGTCACTTGCGGCGCCTGATCGTCGACGAGCTGAAGCTGGATCGCAGTTTCGTTCAAGGACTCGAGAACGATGATGCGGCTCGGGCGTTGACGAGCGCTGTGATTCGAATTGGCGAGAGTCTCAGTTTGCCGGTTGTTGCCGAGGGGATCGAGAATGAGGAGCAGCGACGGTTCTTGATTGAGCAGGGGTGCGCGGCAGGACAAGGGTTCTTGTTTTCGCCGCCGTTGCCGGCAGACGATCTTGAAGAATGGTTGAGAGCTCGGGGGTGATCGTTGGGTGCTCGCGGTTTGGTTTTTAAGCCGCGCTTGGCGGGGTCGGCGTGGGGTGGGCAGGGCTACGATTGCGGTCCGGAGCCTTCGCTCCGGACTGCCCCGTTGTCATCCTCG
>JBEBOQ010000195.1:0-6500 GCA_040396375.1 Achromobacter xylosoxidans | reverse complement strand
CGGCACTGGGCACCACCAGTTGAAGGCGCTGGTTTTCCAGCTTGCCTACCTGGCACACGGAGCCCAACGGGGCGGGCAGAATCGCCGCCACCGCATATTGGATTTGCAAGTGCTTGCGGGCGGTCGCCAGTACGCCGGCGCCCCGCATGTCATGACCCAGCCATCCCAGGGCGGTATTTTCTTTCCGCCGGCTGGAACTGGAACGTTGACGGTATGAAGTGGGTCTATTCATCCCGGCTCTAAGAATTAGGAAGCAAACCTTGAAAATCGTGATTATGCACGCCCGCGACGGGCAGGACGGGCATTTCACCCTCGGCGGCGCACGCCTTGCGCTGATTCTGGGGGGCGCCTTGATCACGGCCGCCATCTTTGGCGCCGCGTTACAACGATACCTTACTCCGATCCTGCCGGCCGTACATACCGTGGGCTGGCCGCTGGCGGGCCAGCCGGGGCGAGACGCCGATTTCCTGCGCGGAAACATGAATCTGCTGGCTGCCAAGGTCGGGGCGCTGCAGGCCAAGCTGGTAAGCATCGACGGATTGGGCCAGCGCGTGGCCAAGGTGGCTGGCGTGGCCTACACCGATCCCGAGCTGGCCAAGCAACTGGCCGTGGCGCAGCCCGAGGCGCTGACCCAGCCCGAAGCCACCCAGGTCATGGATGATCTGTTCACGGACCACCCGCCTCCCAGCGCGGCCTCGGCCGAGGCCCTGGGCCGGCAGCTTGACGAGATCCAGGCCAGGCTGGCCCAACAGACGGACAACCTGAAGCTGCTGGATGCGGCGCTGACCAAGCGTTCGGCAGACCAGGCGCGCATGCCGACCGCCATGCCGATTACCGATTATCCCTATCTCAGTTCTTCCTATGGTTGGCGCCGCAATCCGGTGACCGGCCGCACCGCCATGCACGAAGGCCTGGATTTCGCCGCCCCGCCGGGCACGCCCATCCTGGCGGCCTCGGGCGGCGTCGTGCTGGAATCCAAATTCCAGCCGGGTTACGGCAATATGGTAGAAATCGATCACGGCGATGGCCTGATTACCCGCTATGCCCATGCGTCCTCACTGATGGTGAAGCAAGGCCAACTGGTCGAGCGCGGCCAGCAAGTCGCCCGAGTGGGTAGCTCCGGCCGTTCCACCGGCCCCCATCTGCACTTTGAAGTCCGCCTGGCTGGGCAACCGTTGGATCCGCGCCTGTTCCTTGGCCCCCAGCAAACCGCCCCGCCTTCCACCGTGGCTCACGCTGCCCAGTGAACCTGGGCCGCCCGCGCCGGTCAAACCGGCCCGGCAGTGCTACCCTGGCCATAGGTCCAGGCTATTGCGCTCCAGGTGCGTTAAACTGGTTCGTTTCCCAGCGGACCCCCGCTCAACCAATAACATCAAGTCACGGGCGACGCCGCCCTCTGCCCATCGCGGGCGCGGCGGGGCTCGTGCGGCCGACATACGCATGGTTTCTCTGCTCAAAAAACTCATAGGCAGCCGCAACGACCGGCTGCTTAAGCAGTATCGCAAGCTGGTAACCCAGATCAATGGGCTGGAGCCCAAGATCTCCGCGCTCTCCGATGCGGAGCTGGCGGCCAAGACCGAGGAGTTCCGCTCCCGTCATGCCCAGGGCACGTCGCTCGACGACCTGCTGCCCGAAGCCTTCGCCGTCGTGCGCGAGGCGGGCAAGCGGGTGTTCGGCATGCGCCACTTCGATGCGCAGCTGCTGGGCGGCATTGCCCTGCACAGCGGCAAGATCGCCGAAATGCGCACCGGTGAAGGCAAGACGCTGATGGCGACGCTGCCGGTCTACCTGAACGCGATCGCGGGCAAGGGCGTGCACGTGGTCACGGTGAACGACTACCTGGCCCGCCGCGACGCCGAATGGATGGGGCGCCTGTACCACTTCCTGGGCTTGAGCACCGGCGTGGTCGTGCCGCAGCAGCCCAACGAGGAAAAGAAGGCGGCCTACCAGGCCGACATCACCTACGGCACCAACAACGAATTCGGCTTCGACTACCTGCGCGACAACATGGAATACCGTGTTGAAGACCGTCGCCAGCGTGGCCTGTTCTATGCCATCGTCGACGAAGTGGACTCGATCCTGATCGACGAGGCCCGCACGCCGCTGATCATCTCCGGTCAAGCCGAAGACCATACCGAACTCTATGTCCGCATGAACGCGGTGCCGCCCCTGCTCAAGCGCATGGCTCACGAGCCCAAGCCGCAGGAGCCGGAACCCGAAGGCGACTACTGGGTCGACGAAAAGAGCCAGCAGGTCTACCTGTCCGAAGCCGGGCACGAGAACGCCGAAGGCATCCTGGCGCGCCTGGGCATCCTGCCCGAAGGCGAATCGCTGTACGACCCGCGCCACATCGCGCTGATGCACCACCTGATGGTGGCGCTGCGCGCCAACACGCTGTTCTTCCGCGACCAGCAGTACGTGGTGCAGGACGGCGAAGTCATCATCGTCGACGAATTCACGGGCCGCCTGATGGTGGGCCGCCGCTGGTCCGACGGCCTGCACCAGGCGGTCGAGGCCAAGGAAGGCGTGAAGATCCAGCACGAGAACCAGACGCTGGCGTCGATCACGTTCCAGAACTACTTCCGCATGTACGAAAAGCTGTCCGGCATGACCGGCACGGCCGACACGGAAGCGTACGAATTCCAGGAAATCTACGGGCTCGAAACGGTCATCATCCCGACCAACAAGCCCATGATCCGCAAGGATCAAAACGATCAGGTCTTCAAGACCGATCCGGAAAAGTACAACGCCATCCTCGAAGACATTCGCGACTGCCACGAGCGCGGTCAGCCGGTGCTGGTGGGTACCACCAGCATCGAAAACTCCGAGCTGCTGTCGGGCCTGCTGAAAAAGGCCAAACTGCCGCACGAAGTGCTGAACGCCAAGCAGCATGCCCGCGAAGCCGAGATCGTCGCCGAAGCCGGCAAGCCTGGCCACATCACCATCGCCACCAACATGGCGGGCCGCGGCACCGACATCGTGCTGGGCGGCAGCGTCGACAAGCAGGTCGACCTGATCCGCGCCGACGAATCGCTGTCCGAAGCCGAGAAGGACGCGCGCATCGAAAAGGTGCGCGCCGAATGGAAGCCGCTGAACGAGCAGGTCAAGGCCGCCGGCGGCCTGCGCATCATCGGCACCGAACGCCACGAATCGCGCCGTATCGACAACCAGCTGCGCGGCCGCGCCGGTCGCCAGGGCGATCCGGGCTCGTCCCGTTTCTACCTGTCGCTGGAAGACTCGCTGATGCGCATCTTCGCGGGTGACCGCGTGCGCGCCATCATGGAACGCCTGAAACTGCCCGAAGGCGAACCGATCGAGGCCGGCATGGTCACGCGTTCGATCGAGACCGCGCAGCGCAAGGTGGAAGGCCGCAACTTCGACATCCGCAAGCAATTGCTGGAATACGACGACGTCGCCAACGACCAGCGCAAGGTGCTGTACTCGCAGCGCAACGACGTGCTGGAAGCCGCCAGCGTCGGTGCGACGGTGGAAAACCTGCGCGACGCCGCGGTGGTCGACCTGTTCAACACCTACGTGCCGCCGGAATCGGTGGAAGAGCAGTGGGACATCCCGGCGCTGCAAAAGGCGCTGGAAGCCGACTGGCAGATCCGTCTGCCGCTGGTCGAGATGCTTGAAAAAGAAGCCTCCCTGACCGACGAAGACCTGCGCGAACGCGTGGTCGCGGCGGCGCGCGACATCTACCAGGCCAAGGTTGAGCAGGTGGGCGCGGAATCGTGGTCGCAGTTCGAGCGTTCGATCATGCTGCAGGCGATCGACACGCACTGGCGCGAGCATCTGTCGGCGCTGGATTACCTGCGCCAGGGTATCCATCTGCGCGGCTACGCCCAGAAGAACCCGAAGCAGGAATACAAGCGCGAGGCCTTCGAGCTGTTCTCCGGCATGCTGGACCGCATCCGCGACGACGTGGTGCGCGTGCTGATGACGGTGCGGGTGCAGTCGTCCGAGCAAGTCGAGCAGGCCGAAGCCGAAGCCGCCCAACCGCATGTGCAGAACGTGCAGTATCACCATTCCGACTACGACGAGGCCTTGGCCCAGGCGCCCACGGAAGAGGGCGAGCAGCCGGTGCGCAACGCGCTGCCCAAGGTGGGCCGTAACGATCCGTGCCCGTGCGGCAGTGGCAAGAAGTACAAGCAGTGCCACGGCAAGCTGGTCTGACCGGATAGACGCCATGCTGCATTCCGTCGGCAACACCGAATTCGACCATGCCGTGGTCATGGTGCGTGACCGGCTGGATGCGCTGGCGCCTCACTTCGAGCGCCAGGGTTTTCATCTGAGCGACAAGGCGGTGCACAACCTGGGGTCGTGCAACCGTCTTATCGTGCTTGAAGGCACTTACGTCGAATTGCTGGGCTGGCCGCCCGGCGCACCCCCCGCCCGCAAGGAAATTGCCGATTCCCCCTTCGGGCTTGAAGCGCTGGTGTTTCGCACCTATGACGCCGAGGCCACACGCGAGCGCCTGCTCGCCGCCGGTTTCGCGGTCAATCCCATGCAGGAGCTGACCCGTCCGGCCATGCTGGACGGCCAGGAAGTGCAGGCCCGCTTCCATACCGTGCGTTTCGCCGAGCAGCCGCTGCCCGGTATCCGCATGTATTTCTGCCGCCATTTGACGCCCGAGTGCGTCTGGTCGCCTGAGTTGATGGCGCACCCCAACGGGGCCCGCAGCCTGATGCGTATCGACGCACGCGCCGCCCAGGCGCGCCAGGTGGCCGAACGACTGGCCCTGGTGGCCGGCGTCAAGGCTGAAGCCGCCCAGGGTGGCTGGGACGTGCCGCTGGCCAACCTGCGCATCCACGTCCAAGAAGACGCGCAAGCGGTGGTGCCGGTGCTGTCCACGCTGACGCTGGAAAACCGCGACGGCGCTCATTACACGCTCGATACTGGCGTGTGATTTCCCCGCGCGGCAGCTTGCCGCGCATTTGCTTTCCCCTCGTTTCCGGCCGGCTGCTCCATAAAAAGGGGCGGATTGTTCCTGCGCGCTTTCCGGGCAAACCCGAGTTGTGGAGCAAAGTGTATGCACTTTAGTATGCACTTCATCCCTGCTTGGAGCGCCCTGGCGGCCCCCTATCCGTATGACCCAAACCCGACCCACAGCCCGCACCTCGGCCGGACAGGCCGAGCTGTACAACGCCGTCAAGGCGATGGCGGTGAGCTTTGAGTTCAAGCCGGGCGAACGCATCAATGAAGTGGAGCTGGCCCGGCGTCTGAACGTGAGCCGCACGCCGCTGCGCGAAGTGCTGAACCAACTGATGGTGGAAGGCTTCCTGACCCGGTCGGTGAACCGCGGCTTCATTGCCCGTTTGCTGGATGCCAAGCAGATCCACAGCCTGTATGAATACCGGGCGGTGCTGGAAGCCGGCATTGTCCGCGCGGCCTGCGAACGCGCCTCCGACGAAGAATTGGCTGGCCTGCGGGCTTTCGTTGAACGCTCGCGCGACGTGCCCGAAGACAGCGACGCGACCCGCCTGCTGGAATTGGACGAGGCGTTTCACCTGACGCTGGCGCGGCTGTCGCGCAACGAGGAATTCGTACGGGCGCTGGAAAGCGTGAACGCACGCATCCATTTCGTGCGCTGGATCGACATGCAGCAGGGCCGCCGCAGCCATACACAGGGCGAGCACATGCGCATCGTCCAGGCGCTGGAGCGACGCGATGTCGCTGCCTTGCCGGACATGATGGGCAGCCACATTGGCCGCCGGCTGGATCAGATCACGGACGTCATACGCACCGGTTTTTCCACGATTTACATGCGGGACCAGGCCGAACCCGCCTCGGCAGCGCCGGCCAACACCACAACAGCAGGGGAAAAAACATGACTCACACATCGATCCGGCGCGCCTTGGCGGCCGTTTGCGCGCTGGCCGCGCTGGGAGGCGGCCTGGCGGCCGCGCCCGCTCGGGCGGACGAAAAGCCGCTGGTTCTGGTGGTGCCGTACCCGCCGGGCGGCAGCACCGATATCCTGGCTCGCATTCTGCAGCCACGCCTGTCTCAGGAACTGGGCGGTCGCGCGGTGGTGGTGGAAAACCGCCCGGGCGCTGCCAGCCAGATCGCGACCGCGTTCGTGGCGCGCGCCGAACCCGATGGCAGCACGCTGCTGGTCAGCTTCGACAACCACGGCATCAATCCCGCGGTGAAGCCCAAGCTGCCCTACGACACGTTCAAGGACTTCGTCGCCATTACCCAGACCGTGCGCTTTCCGTTGGTGCTGGGCGCCAACCCCGGCGTGCCGGGCGACAACCTGAAGGACTTTCTGGCCGCCGCCGCCAAGCAGCCCGCCAACAAATTCAATTACGCGTCCACCGGGGTAGGTTCGCTGAACCACTTGGCGCCCGAAGAACTCAAGCGCCTGTCGAAGGTGGAGCTGCTGCATGTGCCTTACGGCGGCGGCGGACCGGCCATTCAGGCGGTGGTGGGCGGCCAGGCGAATATGACCTGGCTGAGCTTTGCCGCGCTGCGCGGCCAGATCCAGGCCGGCAAGATCA
>JBEBOQ010000194.1:0-6545 GCA_040396375.1 Achromobacter xylosoxidans | reverse complement strand
ATCGCGTTATCGTAAAGCAAAAAGCCCGTGTAAGGCTTCTTACAGAATGTGTTGAGACCGGGTACCGCGTTCCTGGTTGCCGCGAGCCCGCAGGGCGCGGCGTGGGGCCCCATCCTAGGCTTTTAGTGCCTCGATGCGTAGCGTGTCGCCATCCAGCCGCACCAGCGCGGGCTGGTTCTGCAGCGACTTGTCGAGCTTGTCTTCCACCACACGGTACACGCCGGCCACGGCAAGCAGCTCCGCATCCAGGTGGGTGGTGAAAATGCGGGCGGACGTGTCGCCGCGCGCACCGGCCATGGCCTTGCCACGCAACGGCCCGTACACGTGCACGTTGCCGTCGGCGATGACTTCGGCGCCCTGGCTGACCATGCCGATCACGACCAGGTCGGTGTGGCGCGCGTAGACGCGCTGGCCGGAACGCAGCGGTTTGGTGATGACCAGGGCCGACGACGAGTGCGGCGCGGCCGGCGTCGGGCTGGGTGCGGACGTGGTGCTGCTGGCGGCGCGTTCGGGCAGCGGCTCGGCCGCGGACTTGCCGACGACCGGCTCCGTGGCCTTGTCGGCGGGCGCCTCAGTGGGCGTGGGGGCGGCTGCGATCTCGACGGCGGCGGCCGGCACCGACGGCACCGGCGTGGCGACATCGTTGGGCGGCGCCGTATCGATGACCTGCGCCGGCCGGGCCGCGGGGGTGGACAGCTCCACCGGCGTCAGGCCGGCGGCGCGGGCCGCGGCCAGGTTGGCGCCCTCGGCCACGATGCCGATGGGGGGCAGGTTGTGCCCGCGCAAGGCCGCGACCAGGGCGGGCCAGTCGATGGTTTCCTCGACACGGCTGGCGTCGATCACCACGGGCTCGTTCTCGAAGAAGCTGCCCGCGTCCGCCATGCGCTTGGCCAGCGCGGCGTTCAGGCGTTCGGGATCGGCACTGTGCAGGACCACCCGGATGGCATACAGGGTGGCGCTCTTGAAGTCCAGGGCTAGGGATTCAGTGTTCATCTTGAGTGGGGCTGGCGGTTCTGGACGCCTGAAAGGGGCGTGTGCAACCGGCTGCGGAATGTCGGGGATGATAACCCGCGCAGGCGCAGTTCAATCGATCGGCCAAGGGTAAAAACCGCCCAATTTACTGGTCACGTCCCCGGCGGCGGCCACCACCAGCGCCGCATGACCACGCTGCAGCCGGGGGGTGGGCATGGTCAGCGTGACCGCGCCGGCCAATTCGCCCGCTTCATTGAAGACCGGGGCCGAGATGCCCGACAGCTCGGGCATGCGGTCGCCTTCCAGCACCACCACGCCGTGTTGGCGGATGGATTCATAGGGCTCGCCCGGCGCGCCCGAGAAAGCCGTCAGCACGCGTCCGCCCGCGCCCCGGTCCAGGGGCAGCAGGTCGCCGGCCTTGATGTGGTCGCGCACCGGTTGCGGCGAATCCACTCGGTACAGGCACAGGCGATGCTCGCCCTGGCGCACGTGGAACGCGGCGCTTTCACGGGTGGCGCGGGCCAATTCCTGCAGCACCGGCATGACCACGGTCTCCAGCGAGAACGACGCGGCGTACACAAAGTGCAGCCGTGCGATTTCCGCCCCCAGGGCGTAGAGGCCGTCGGCGGTGCGCTGCACCAGCCGGCCGTGTTCCAGCGAGGCCAACAGGCGCAGCACGGTGCTCTTGTAGAGCTGGGTGCGTTCGGCCAGTTCGGCCAGGGTCAGGGCCCGGTCGCCCGCGCGAAAGGCAGACAGCACCGACAGGGCGCGGTCCACCGCAGCGGCGCCGCCGGGCGCCGCGTGCTGGTCGGCAAGAGAGGGCTGGCTGGCTTTTCTGGGCATGGCAAGGCGGCCTTTCGGGCAGGCAGGGTTGACACCCGGAATCCGGATGGGGAATAATTTATAGAACGTAGTTCTATCTTATAGAACGCTAAGGAGAAAGTCAATGCCCCAGATTCTAGTCAGCGAGGTCGGCCCCCGGGATGGGTTGCAGAGCATCGCCGCCGTCATGTCCACACCCGCCAAGCTGCGGTGGATCGCCGCGCTGGCTGCGGCCGGCCTGCGCGAGATCGAAGTCTGCTCGTTCGTGCCGCCCAAGCTGCTGCCGCAAATGGCCGACGCGGCCGAGGTGGTGGCGGGCGCCCGTCGTCTGCCCGGGCTGGCCGTCGCCGCCTTGGCCCCCAACTTGCGCGGCGCCCGCGCCGCGTTCGAGGCGGGGGCCGTCAAGGTCACGTTGCCGGTGTCGGTCAGCGAGGCCCATTCCCTGGCCAACGTGCGCAAGACGCACGCCCAGATGCGCGACGAAGTGCAGGCCGTGGTGGCGCTGCGCAACGCCGAATTTCCCGCCGTGAAACTGGAAGCCGGCCTGTCCACCGCCTTTGGCTGCACGCTGGCCGGCCAGGTGCCGCAAGCGGACACGCTGCGCCTGGCCGTCGCCATGGCGCAACTGGGTGTGGACGAAGTGGGGCTGTCCGACACCACCGGCTACGCCAACCCCGCCCAGGTCAAACGCCTGTTCAAGGCCCTGCGCGCCGAGCTGGGCGAACGCGCCGGCGGCGCGCACTTTCACAACACCCGTGGCCAGGGCCTGGCCAATGTGGTGGCCGCGCTGGAAGCGGACGTCGACACCTTCGACGCCAGCCAGGGCGGCCTGGGTGGCTGTCCCTACGCGCCCGGCGCCACCGGCAACATCGTCACCGAAGACCTGGTGTTCCTGCTCGAATCGATGGGCCTGGATACCGGTATCGACATCGACGGTCTGCTGGCCGCGCGCGCCGCGCTACGCGACGGCCTGCCCGGCGAACCGCTCTACGGCCACGTGCCGGACGCCGGCCTGCCCAAAGGCTTTATCTACGCCCGGGAGGCCGTATGAATCCGCAACTGCACGACGCCACCGCGCAAGCGGGCGAAGCGCCCCTGCCACTGGCCGGCATCCGCGTGGTCGAATTCACCCACATGGTCATGGGCCCCACCTGCGGCATGATGCTGGCCGACCTGGGCGCCGAGGTGATCAAGATCGAACCGGTGCAGGGCGACAATACGCGCCGCCTGAAGGGCTCGGGCGCGGGCTTTTTCGCCATGTTCAACCGCAATAAGAAAAGCCTGCCGGTCAACCTGCAGGACCCGCGCGGCATCGAGCTGGTGCTCAAGCTGATCGCCAGCGCCGACATCGTCAGCGAGAACTTCAAGGCCGGCACCATGGCTCGCCTGGGGTTGGATTACGCCACGCTGTCCAAGCTGAATGAGCGCCTGATCTACGTCTCGCACAAGGGCTTTTTGCCCGGTCCCTACCAGCACCGCACCGCGCTCGACGAAGTGGTGCAGATGATGGGCGGCCTGGCCTACATGACCGGCCCCGAAGGCCGCCCCCTGCGCGCTGGCGCTGCGGTCAACGACATCATGGGCGGCATGTTCGGCGCCATGGGCGCCATGGCCGCATTGCTGGAGCGGGCACGCACCGGCCGTGGCCAGGAAGTGCAAAGCGCACTGTTCGAGAACAACGTCTTCCTGGTTGGCCACCACATGATGCAGTACGCGGTAACCGGCAAGCCCGCCGCCCCCATGCCCAGCCGCATCTCGGCCTGGGCGGTGTACGACGTCTTCACCGTCAAGGACGGCGAGCAGATATTCCTGGCGGTGGTGTCCGACACCCAATGGAAGCTGTTCTGCCAGGCGTTCGGCTTTGCCGACCTGGCGGCCGATGCACGCCTGGCGGGCAACAACGACCGCGTCGAGGCCCGCTCGTGGCTCATGCCGATGCTGCGTGAACGCATGGCGGGGCTGCCCGCCCCCGACATCGCCTCCCGCTTCGAGGCCCAGGGCCTGCCCTACGCCCCGATCGCCAAGCCGCAAGACCTGTTCGACGACCCGCACCTGGCCGCCACCGGCGGCCTGGCCGACATCACCTTGCCGCAAGACGGTGCGGGCAGCGGTGCGGGCAGCGGCGGGCAGGGCGTACACGCCAAAGTGCCGCTGCTGCCCATCACCCTGGGTGGCCGCCGCCCCGGCGTGCGTACCGATCCCCCGGCCCTGGGCGCGCAGGGCGCCCAGTTGCTGGAAACCTTGGGGCTGAGCGCGACGCAGATCGCGGCCCTGACCGAAGCAGGCGTCGTAGGGCCTGTGAACTGACCGCGTCCGCCCCGGGCGCAACCATGAATACCTCTGGAGACAACCGCATGAACCCCTTCCCGCGCCTTCTTTCGCGCTGCCTCGCCACGGCCGTTGCAGCCGTTGCCACCCTGGCGGCTGCCGCGCCGGCCACCGCCGCCTACCCCGAACGGCCCATCAACCTGGTCGTGCCCATGCCCCCGGGCGGCGGCACCGACGTCGTCAGCCGCCTGCTCGCCGAGCGCCTGGGCGTGGCCACTGGCTGGAGCCTGGTGGTGCAGAACAAGCCCGGCGCCACCGGCAACATCGGCATGGACTACGTGGCTCGCGCCCAGCCTGACGGCTACACCGTTGGCATGGGCCAGGCCGCCAACCTGGCGATCAACCCCGCGCTCTACCCGAAGATGCCCTTCGACCCCAAAAAGGACTTCACGCTGGTCGGGCTGATCGCCGCCCAGCCCGTGGTCCTGGTCGTCCGCGCCGATTCGCCCTACAAGACCCTGGCCGACCTGGTCGCCGACGCAAAAAAGAAACCCGCCGCGTCCTTGCGCCTGGCCTCTGCCGGCAACGGCACCATCGGCCACATGTCCGGCGTCATGCTCGCGCGCCGCGCCGACATCGAATTCCTGCACGTCCCCTACAAAGGCGCCGGCCCCGCCGTCACCGACCTGGTGGGCGGCCAGACCGACCTCTACTTCATAACCCCCCAAACCGCCTTCCCCCTGCTCGCCGCCAACAAACTGCGCGCCCTGGCCGTCACCTCCAGCGCCCGCCTGGCCGCCTTGCCCGACGTCCCCACCGTAGCCGAATCCGGCTACCCCGGCTTCGAAGCCTCCGCCTGGACCGGCCTGGTCGGCCCGGCCGGCATGCCCCCCGACATGGTCACCCAACTCAACGCCCGAGTGCAGGCCGTCCTGAAAGAACCCGACCTGATCAAACGCCTGGAAGCCGAGGGCAGCCAACCCCTGGGCGGCACCCCCGCCGACTTCGACGCCTACATGAAATCCGAAACCGCCAAATGGGCCGACGTAGTCAAGGCGGCAAATATCAAGATGGATTGAGCGGGTACGAATGGATGGACTGAATGGGCAGGGGAGGACCCATCAGGCAGGGCGCCCGCGCAACGCGAGCAAGCAGGGCGCCACCGCTACGCGCTAGCGCCCTGCCCACGCCATCCTCCGCAATTGACGCCAACGCACACTCCCCGCCAGCGCGCAGCGTCTGCGTCACGCCGCACGAAACCGCGTAAGTCCCGGTAGGCCGCCCGCGCGGCCGTCCGGGACGGGCAACGCAAACCTCTCACCCCTCACCCCGGCCTAGCAGCGTTTCAAACCTCGCAACCCGTAGCCCCTCGCGCAGGGTGTCTGGGGGGCGGGCAACCTCGATGCGCCCGAGGGAATCTGAAGGCAGGCGCCGAAGGCGACAACGAAGATGACGAAGGGGCAGTCCGGCGCCCGCGCGCCGGACCGCAATCGTGGGCGCCCGCCCCCCAGACACCCTGCGCGAGGGGCGACCTACGAAGAACAAACACCCCAAGCCAAACCGAACCCCCCAGGCCGCGCCCGTCGCACGCCGCGACTCCCCAGCAAGACGGCCGACCCATAAAAAAAGCGCCCCATAAAGAGGCGCCTTCCTTAAAAAGAAGATCTCAGGCAGCGATCAAACCTGCCCCCAAGAATCCCGCAACGTAACCACCCGATTCAACACCGGCTTTTCCACGGAAGACTCCTTCAAATCCGCCGTGAAATACCCCAGCCGCTCAAACTGCCACGTAGCCCCAGGCGCCGCGACAGTCCCCGGCTCCAACCAAGCCGTCACCGTCTGCTTGGAATTCGGATTCAGACAAGCGAGAAAATCCTTGTCCCCCCCATCCGGCCGCGCATCCGCAAACAACCGGTCATACAGATGGATCTGCGCCGGCACCGCATGCGCCACGCTCACCCAGGTGATATTGCCCTTCACCTTCACGCTGTCCGCACCCGGCGTGCCGCTCCTGGTTTCCGGCAGGTACTCGGCCTGCACCTCAACCACCTCGCCCGCCTCATTCTTGGTAAAGCCCGTGCAGCGCACCACGTAGCCGTACTTCAGGCGAACCATGTTGCCCGGGAACAGGCGGAAATACTTCTTGGGCGCTTCCTCGCGGAAATCGTCGCGTTCGATCCACAGCTCGCGCGACAACGGGAATTCACGCACGCCCGCTTCCGGGTCGTGCGGATTGCGCGGCGCCGTGCACAGCTCGCTCTGGCCTTCCGGGTAATTGGTGATCACCAGTTTGATCGGGTCCAGCACCGCCACCGAACGCGCCGCGATCGGGTCCAGGTCGTCGCGCACCGCCTGCTCCAACAGGCTGTAGTCGATACGCGAATCCGACTTCGACACGGCCGTGCGGTCGCAGAACAGGCGGATCGAAGCCGGCGTGTAGCCGCGGCGGCGCAGGCCGAAAATGGTCGGCATGCGCGGATCGT
>JBEBOQ010000193.1:0-6601 GCA_040396375.1 Achromobacter xylosoxidans | reverse complement strand
GGGGGGGCCGCCGAGGCCAGTCCGGAGCGAAGGCCCCGGACCGCAATCGTAGCCCCGCGCCCCCCGCACCCCCGACTCCCCAGGCGCCAAAAGAACCTCACCCGCCCCCGACCCACAGCCCCGCCAGCCACTACCCCCCAAGCTACAACCGTCCACCAGCCGAACATCCAAAATCCCCCATTTGTCCACCCCCCACAACTTTTAGTACTATTCCCACCAGAAATTCTATATACGCACAAAAGTTCGCATATAGAACAAAACGATTTTTCTGGCCAGACGCACGGAAAGACACCGACGGAAGAGACAGCAGCAAGTCCCTGGTTCCCGCCTGTGCCCCCGCAGCGCCAGCCCCGTAAGGCCCAAGCGAACCTCATGGATACTCCCCTCAAGCATCTCGCCGTCATCGGCGCCGGCGCCATGGGCAGCGGCATCGCCGCCCTCTTCGCCTCGAAGGGACTGCACATCGTCCTGATTGACCCGATGGAAGGCGCCCTCGAACGCGCCCGCCAGACCATCGAGCGCCAACTCAACGTCTACGCCCCCGGCCAGGTCCAAGAGACCCTGCAGCGCATCCGCATGGAAGCCGACCTGCAAGCCGCCGCCGGCAGCGACCTCATCATCGAAGCCGTGCCGGAAAACCTGGAACTCAAGCGTGGCCTCTTCGCCAAGCTCGACGCCCTGTGTCCGCCCCAGGCCATCTTCGCCACCAACACGTCGGGCCTGTCCATCAACGCCATCGCCAGCGCCGTGACCCGCCGCGACCGCTTCGTCGGCACCCACTTCTTCACGCCCGCCGACGTCATTCCGCTGGTTGAAGTCGTGCGCAACGACGAAACCTCCGAAGACACCGTCGCCCGCGTCATGGCCACCTTGCGCTTCGGCGGCAAGCGGCCCGTGCTGGTGCGCCAGGACATCCCCGGCTTCATCGCCAACCGCATCCAGCACGCCTTGGCCCGCGAAGCCATCTCGCTGCTGGAAAAGGGCGTGGCCAGCGCCGAAGACATCGACGAAGTCGTCAAATGGAGCCTGGGCATCCGCCTGGCCCTGTCCGGCCCGCTTGAACAGCGCGACATGAACGGCATCGACGTTCACTACGCCATCGCGAGCTACCTCTACCAAGACCTGGAAAACCGCACCGAGCCGTCCGACCTGCTCAAAAGCAAAGTCGAACAAGGGCAGCTCGGCGCCAAGAGCGGCCAGGGCTTCTACACCTGGAGCCCCGAGCGCCGCGAACAGGTGCTGCGCGAGAAAAGCGCCGCCCTGGGCGAACTGGCGGCTTGGCTGGGCAAGAAGGCCGACGGCTCCTGACACCTGCCACAACGCAATACCGAATACCCATTACATAAGGCGCGCGGCAACCCGCCAGACGCGCCACCGGGCCACGAGCCCACCCACACAAAGAAACCGATCGTCCCACCCGTCCCGCGCCACTACCCGGCGCGCGGCGGCGCAAGACACCAGAGCAATACGCCTTACCGGAGTTCGTTGGAGGCATCATGAATAAATTGGCATCTTTTTTTACGGAGCTGATGCGCAAGTATCTGCCCGATCCTTTCGTTTTCGCGATCGCGCTGACCTTGCTCACCGTGCTGCTGGCCATGGGCATCGAAGGCCAGGGCATCGGCGACGTGACCCGCGCCTGGGGCAAGGGCTTCTGGAGCCTGCTGGCGTTCACCACCCAGATGGCCGTGATCCTGGCCATGGGCTACGTGCTGGCCACCGCGCCGCTCACCGACCGCCTGCTCAACCGCATCGTCAGCCACGTGCACAAGCCGCACACCGCCATCATCGTGGCCACGCTGGTCGGCGGCATCGGCAGCTACCTGAACTGGGGCTTCGGCCTGGTCATCGGCGGCATCGTCGCCAAGAAGCTGGCGCTGAAGGTCAAGGGCGTGCACTACCCGCTGATCATCGCCGCCGCCTACAGCGGCTTCACCATGTACGGCCTGGGCCTGTCGGCCAGCATCCCCGTGCTGGTAGCCACGCCCAACCACCCCACCGCCAAGCAGATGGGCACCATCCCGCTGTCGGAAACCATTTTCTCGGTGCCCATGCTGATCACCAGCCTGGTCATCATCGTGACGCTGCCGCTGCTCAACGCCTGGCTGCACCCGAAAAAGGGCGAGAAGATCGTTGAAGTGGACCCGGCCATCGACCGCGACACCGCTACCGCCAGCGCCGCCGAAGATCTGCTGGAAAAGGGCACCCTGGCCTCGAAGCTGAACAACAGCCGCATCCTGAGCCTGCTGATCGGCGCGCTCGGCATCGCCTACGTGACGTTCCACTTCATGGACGGCGGTTCGCTGGACCTGAACCTGATCAACTTCATCATCCTGTTCCTGGGCATCATCCTGCTGGGCACGCCGGCCGCCTACGTGGCGAAGCTGACCGAAGGCATCAAGACGATCTCCGGGATCATCCTGCAGTACCCCTTCTACGCCGGCATCATGGCCATCATGGCCGCCTCCGGCCTGGTCACCACGATCTCGCAAGTGTTCGTCGACGTGGCCACGCCCGAATCGCTGCCGTTCTGGGGCCTGATCAGCTCGTTTGTCATCAACTTCTTCGCACCGTCGGCCGGCGGCCACTGGGTCATCCAGGGTCCGTTCATGATCGACGCCGCCAAGGAAATCGGCAGCGCGCTGAACCAGACCACCATGGCCGTCATGCTGGGCAACGCCTGGAACGACCTGGTGCAGCCCTTCTGGATCCTGCCGGCGCTGGCGCTGTCCAAGCTGAAGCTGCGCGACGTAATGGGCTACACGGTCATCATGATGCTGTGGGTCGGCGTGATCCACATCACCGCAGTCCTGGCCTGGGGCTACTTGACGCACTGATGGGACCCCCCGTACGCGCTTACGCGCGCCCCCCAGGGGGCGACACCTGCAGACCGGCAAAGCCGGATCTGGCGGTGTCCCCGCTGGGGTAGTGGAAGATTGAACGGTGGGGTTCTTGCGAGCCTCGCCACTTGAAGACTGGAACTGGAAACCGATATGAGCAAACCTACCGCATATCTCGTGACCGGCGGCAGCGCCGGGATCGGCGCCGCCATCATCCGCATGCTGCTGGACGCGGGACACCAGGTGGTCAATATCGACTACAAGCTGCCCGAGAATCCGCCGGCTGGACTGGTGTCGTACCAGGCCGACCTGACCGACGAAGCGCGCACCAAGGCGGTCGCCGCCGAAGTGACCGCGGCCTACAACATCGTCGGGCTGGTGAACAACGCCGGCGCGACGCGCCCGGGCACCGCCGACACGGCCACCCTGGCCGACCTGGACTATGTGGTGAACCTGCATCTGCGCACCGCGCTGATCCTGGTGCAGGCCGCGCTGCCCGCCATGCGCGAAGCCGGCTTTGGCCGCATCGTCAACATGTCGTCGCGCGCCGCGCTGGGCAAGCCGGACCGCGTGGTCTATTCGGCCACCAAGGCCGGCCTGGTCGGCCTGACCCGCACGCTGGCCATGGAACTGGGCGGCGACGGCATCACCGTCAACGCCATCGGCCCCGGCCCCATCGCCACCGACCTGTTCACCAAGAGCAATCCCGCCGGCGCCCCGCAGACCGAACGCATCATCAACAGCATCGTGGTCAAGCGCCTGGGCACGCCGGAAGACGTGGCGCGCGCCGCGATGTTCTTCCTGTCGCCGGACAACGGCTTCGTCACCGGCCAGATGCTGTATGTCTGCGGCGGCACGACGCTGGGCGTCGCCCCGATCTGAGGCCGGCCGCCATGTCCGCCCGCCTGCCCGACTCCGCCCGCCCGCGCCGCCTAGCGGCGCAGCAGCGCGTGGTTGATCTGGTCGGCGGCGTGGCGCAGCGGCGGCAGGAAGGTCGCCAGCATTTCCTCGCGCGAGAAGCGGTTGGCATGGCCGCTGACGTTCATCGCGGCGATCACGCGGCCGCTGCGGTCGACGATCGGCACCGCGACGGATTGCAGGCCCGGTTCCAGTTCCTGCGCCACGCAGGCGTAGCCGTCGGCGCGCACGCCGGCCAGGATGGCCTTGAGCGCGCCGATGTCGGTCACGGTGTCCTTGGTATAGGCCTGGATCTGGCTCATGGCCAGCACCCGGTCCAGTTCGGCCGCGGGCAGGCCCGCCAGCAGCACGCGGCCCATCGACGTCACCCAGGCCGGCAGGCGGCTGCCCACCGCCAGGTTGATGGTCATGACCTTGTGCGTCGACAGACGCAGGATGTAGACGATGTCGGCGCCTTCCAGCACCGACACCGAGCACGACTCGCGCGTCTGCTCGGCCACTTCTTCCATGTAGGGCAGCGCCAGGTTCCACAACGGCGTGCCCGACAGGTAGGCGTAGCCCAGTTCGAGGATGCGCGGGGTCAGCGCGAACTTGCGGTCCTCGACCGTGACGTAGCCCAGGTGCTCCAGCGTCAGCAGGATGCGGCGCGCGCCGGCGCGGGTCAGGCCGGTCACGGCCGCGACCTCGGACAGCGTCATCTGGGAACGATCGGGGCCAAACGCCCGGATCACGGACAGGCCGCGCGCAAAAGATTGAACGTAGCTGTCGCTGGGTTGCTGGGTTGCTTGCTCGGCCATCCGTCTACCGCGAGAAAAAACGTTGCCGCTGGCGGCAACCCTGGACGGGGAGGATCGCGCCGCGCCGGCTTGCCTTGACGGTCGACCATCCCCATGAAACGATGTTCTTCAGAAGAACGAAAGTTCTAATTAAGAACAAATTATGACACGCCACCTATGAGCAAACACCATGATTTCTAAGCTTGTTGCAAGCGCGGCGGCCGCCCTGGCGGACGTACCCGACGGCGCCACCGTCATGATCGGCGGCTTCGGCACCGCCGGCCAGCCCATGGAACTGATCGACGCCCTGCTCGAGCAAGGCGCCAAGGACCTGGTCATCATCAACAACAACGCCGGCAACGGCACCACCGGCCTGGCCGCCCTGCTGGGCGCCAACCGCGTGCGCAAGATCATCTGCTCGTTCCCGCGCCAGGTGGACTCGCAGATCTTCGACGGCCTGTACCGCAGCGGCAAGATCGAACTCGAACTGGTGCCCCAGGGCAACCTGGCCGAGCGCATCCGCGCCGCCGGCGCCGGCATCGGCGCGTTCTTCTCGCCCACCGGCTACGGCACCCCGCTGGCCGACGGCAAGGAAACCCGCGAGATCAACGGCCGCCAATACGTGCTGGAATATCCGCTGCACGCCGACTACGCGCTCATCAAGGCCGAGCGCGGCGACCGCTGGGGCAACCTGGTGTACCGCAAGACCGCCCGCAACTTCGGCCCCATCATGGCCAGCGCCGCGCGCGTGGCCGTGGCGCAGGTGCGCGAAGTCGTCGAACTGGGCGAGCTGGACCCCGAAACCGTCGTGACCCCCGGCATCTTCGTGAAGCGCGTCGTGCAGATCGCCGCCACCCCGGCCGCCAAGGAGCAGCAATGAGCACCAAACTGACCCGCGACCAGATCGCCGCCCGCGTCGCGCAGGACATCCCTGAAGGCGCCTACGTCAACCTCGGCATCGGCCTGCCCACGCTGGTGGCCAACCACCTGCCGGCCGACCGCGAAGTCATCCTGCACACCGAGAACGGCATGCTGGGCATGGGCCCCGCGCCGGCCAAGGGCGAAGAAGACTACGACCTGATCAACGCCGGCAAGCAGCCGGTCACCGAACTGCCGGGCTGCTCGTTCTTCCATCACGCCGATTCGTTCGCGATGATGCGCGGCGGCCACCTGGACATCTGCGTGCTGGGCGCCTTCCAGGTGTCGCAGCACGGCGACCTGGCCAACTGGCACACCGGCGCGCCCGACGCCATCCCCGCCGTGGGCGGCGCGATGGACCTGGCCATCGGCGCCAAGGACGTCTTCGTCATGATGGAACTGCAGACCCGCGAAGGCCAGAGCAAGCTGGTCGACGCCTGCACCTATCCGCTGACCGGCGTGCGCTGCGTGTCGCGCGTGTACACCGACGTGGCCGTGTTCGACATCCGCGCCGACGGCGTGACGGTGATCGACATGTTCGGCGACGTCACCGCCGATGAACTGCTGCGCCTGACCGGCCTGCCGTTGAAGTTCTCGCAATAACTGTTTAGCGAAGGCGCCTGGGTTCAAGCGCTTTTGCCTACCCTATCCGTTCAATGATGCCTGCGGGCCGGCCCAAGCCGGCGCCGCATTCCAGGAGAGAGACAATGCTGTTCATGGTTCAAATGCAAGTCAACCTGCCCGTCGACATGCCCGCCGAGCGCGCCGACAAACTCAAGGCCGACGAAAAGGCCCTGGCGCAGCAACTGCAGCGCGACGGCAAGTGGAAGAGCCTGTGGCGCGTCGTCGGCCGCTACGCCAACGTCAGCATCTTCGACGTGCAGGACAACGACGAACTGCACGCGCTGCTGTCGTCGCTGCCGCTGTTCCCGTACATGGACATCCAGGTGACGGCGCTGGCGCGCCATCCCTCGGCCATCTGATCGGAGCCGCCCATGCCCTACATCATCGAAACCTTCGACAAGCCCGACCACCAGGCCGTGCGCCAGCAGCATCGCGCCGCGCACCTGGAATACCTGGACGCCAACAAGCACCTGCTGCTGGCCTGCGGCGCCAAGCTGCAGGACGACGGCAAGGACGCCGGCGGCG
>JBEBOQ010000192.1:0-6672 GCA_040396375.1 Achromobacter xylosoxidans | reverse complement strand
GACAGCCCGATCACTAACATCGACGCTGTCCAAGAAACCCAAGCGGATCAGACAGCCCGATAACTAACATTGACGCTGTCCAAGAAACCCAAGCGGCTCACCGGCGACAGGAATCATACGACACCCCCGTTTGGTGTAGGAGGGGCACAGAACGCGTTGTGATCGCAACTTGCGTTGGCACTGCCATTCCGATAAGTACCCTCACATGAATGATTGGTCGAGGCACCCTCGTATCTCCCTCCTTGACATGAATAATTGGTGCTGACCCCAGAACTTGATTCGGTGAATTCATTACTTGTACTTACTTCTGTGTCTGAAGCCCCCATTTCCAAGCCGCCACTCAATGTACTCCGAGATTGCGACAACACGCCTAAATGACGCGCCAATCTCGAATCAGCGATATGTATGCGGCCATCCTGATCCACGTGGACTGACGCAAGAATTGATGGAGTGATGGCACCATCCGCAATCAAGCTCGGACTAGAAATAGCCATTTCCTTAACCGTTACGGCAATGTTGGTAAGGTTGGTAATTGGGCCAAAATAACTACCAGCACATGAATAATTTGTCGCCCAGCCGTCGAAATTACCCCCCTGACAAGAATAGTTTATGGATACATTAAAGAATGGGCCATTGTAATCTGGAGTGACGCATTCCATATTTACCCCTATTTCTGCGTCTGAAGCCCCCACTGCGAAGACACTATTCAACGTGCTCTGCGATTGCAACAATAGCTCTATGTGAGATGCCAAGTTAGAATCGACGATATGTATGCGGCCATCCTGACCCACAAAGACGGAAGCAAGAATCGATAGAATGGCTGCCTCATCCCTAGGACTAGGAATAGCCGTTTTCTCGTCCGTCACAGTACTGCTGAGCTTTTGATCTTTCGGAGTATTTCCCATCTCTATCTCCATGGAATTTTCGAGTGCGACACCACAGATAACAACATAAAGGTAGTCATAGTTTATTTGGTTTTCTCGCCGAAACCTATGCTGCACGTATGCAACCACCGCTGTATAGCCGTCAAGCACGCGGCGCACGTCGGCCAATGTCCGGCGAACAGCGGTTACTTGGCCCGACTCCAGCGGGACGATGTAGCCGGGCAACAAATTCGTGACATGGCGCCGCAGAAACTGTGCTGGATAAGCAGAGGGGGCCGCACACGTCAGCCTGTCGCCGTCCGGTGTGACCGGGCCCGGGCGAAAGCACAATGCTCGGCGCTGCTCAACGCCATGCCCTCAATCTTGGCCAGTGGCGGCCGCCGCGAGCGCTGCGGATACCCTGATGCCGATACCGCGTCGGCGTCTGCCGAAAGCTGAGTTCTGAGGTGCTGGCCCGGAATCCAGAAACCGGGGTGCAGACGCATGCCTGCGCAGGCGATACTTGCTCGCGTTTGACTTCGACCAGATCTCGGAGAATGGGGGTACTCATCGATGACGGTGGCGCCGGGCAAGCCTGTCATAGGTACCTATTGTCACACCCATTCTGGCTGGACTGCTACCCAGCGCCCGTACACGGCTGCAGCATCCCCAACGATGAACACTGGTTGTGCGGGGTCCAGGCCTGGTCGGTTTCATCCACCCAGGCCGTTCAAACAACCTGGAGACGACGTTTTGAGAGGCTCCCTCCTCGACAAACCCCCCTACCAAACTCAGGTTTTAGTAGGTACAGCGGCTCGATAACATTCGCTACAGGACTGCGACAACGTCAATGCTCGCGGGATTACATTCGCTGAAAATATCGGCACACCAAGGTTCATATTACTGAGAATGGGCTCAGATTATTTGAGAACACCTCGATAACGTCGCGCAGGATCCGCATTCTTTATAAATCTCCAAAACCCAGTCTGACAGATCGTTGCCGGGTGGCGGGTTTTGAATGAAACACCCAAGCGCCGAGGAGACGTCTACACGGTAAGAACCGAACGTTAACGCCGATCCCAGACACCGGACATTTGCCAATGGCTCAAGCGGCGCCAGCAAATCTTAACGCTGCCAAATCCCAGCGCTTGCGGCAGATCTTCCCGCGCAACTCCCTTATGCGAGACAAAGAGGACTGCATTGAGCGCGGCCCAAACATCTACCGAACGTCCCCGGCCCCTTGGGCGACGGGACAAACTCCGGCATCAACGGCCTTAGGGAGGTCTGAATAAGTCGATTCGGAAAAATTCAGCACCAATCAAATCAATGAGTTGCAGTAGAGCTTTTGCTGAAATTCGGACTTGTTCAGACCTTCCTTAGAGTTGCCCATAGTTCTTTAATAACCTATCTTCTCGACAGAGTAGGAACCACACCCGGTACCCATACCGTATCAGGCTATGATAAAAAATCTAACTACAATGCTCATTTTTTATATTACAATTATCGTTGGAAAGCCCACTGCAATGCGTATTTTCCAGACTCAGACAAGAGGAATTCGTATATAAGAACGGATCATTTACGAAAACTCCCCATTCCTGTGGCGCTGAGCGCTCCAGCAAGTTGGCGAATCCCGCATCTAAAATCACGATGCGACCCAAAGAGTCGATGTGAACGTTGTCAATAGATAGCGCGTATTTTTCTTCAGATATCGCTCTTAATACTAAGTTCGGATTTCTGATGAGTTCTCGCATGAGCGCCACGCTGCGAATTGCTACTTTATCATTTATCCTCTCTGTGCTCTCAATATAAACACCATTTATCTTCTTCATCGCTTCCCTATCTATATTAATCAGACAGAACGCTATCGATCTAGCAAATGATCGGTAGAATCGAGACACCACAAAGCTATCGCCTACATATGGTTAGCCGCAGAATGTAGCAGGCCGCAGCCTGCATATCTGCCACTCTGCTACGAAAGACAGCACCAAAAAGATGTACTTCTAATTTATCAACTGCAGTATGTATTTTTTCCGGCGCACGTCATATTGTGAATAGAGGCGCAGCTTTGATTTTTGTCGCTGGACATCAAGTCCGACCTAATTTCTGGCGGCCTGGACAACATGTTTGCAATGTCTGGGTTAAGGAAAATAACTTTACCATCCTTATCCAACTGGAAATCCTTCACCCGTAGTCGAGCGAAATTTTCAGATTCGAATTTGGAGCGAGTCTTGAATTCTCCCAAAAGCAGCTCTACGAATGCGGGGCTGTCGATGATCACCATACCTTTTTCATCCGCTGCCATTCTTCCGACGTACTCGAACCCCGGATATCTGATCACCACGTCTTTAGACATGTTATCTTCCCTAAAAAAATAATTTAGTAAGAAAATAATTACTTATCTTCCTACCGTACCGACCCCATGATTTTTTAAGCGACTGCAATAGGAATCATGCGCATACTGGCGCTTGGAGTCCTCGGCCACTGACTCATATGACTGGCATAGGGACAGCTCAACTCGAATGCCTTCTGTGTTTCTATCCCACGTAACCAAGGCGTCATTTTTTCACGATCGATAGTCAGTGTGCCATCTTGGTTTATTCTTCCAATTTCATTCCGGTCATCGCTTAGTGCAACGGTGCATTTATTTATGGCACCATTCGCTCGAATAACCAATGAATTGGCCTGGGCTGCATAACATACCTCCCCGCCCGTTCTTTCCGAGCTGGACTCCGATTGAGCCGCTTCAGCCATTTCCTGCTGCCCAGACAGCCGTTGCTGCAAGGTTCGCTGAATCTCACGCTTCTGAGACTGCGACAGCCTTACGATCGCCGCATCGTTCTTGCCACCAAGCGCTACAATGGGTTTAAAAAAAGTATTAAATCTGGCGTCACCACCGAAGTTATCTTTAATTGAATCCACCAACGGAAGTACATCTTCCCAGGTTGAAAATTGATAATGAACTCGTAGCGATATGCGAAATTTAATGCTGGTTTTAGACAGGGAAACCAGGTTTTCCCATATTGTGTCGTACGTACCACGGCCTTTGATATCTATTCTGGTCGTATTGTGCAAATCACGCGGCCCGTCTAGAGAAATTTGATATTGCTTTACTCCGGCCTCGTCCAGCCTCGCTGCCAAGCCGGGCGTCAACAGCGCTCCGTTGGTAGTCATCCCGGAGATAACTCGCATATCAGGATTCAATTTGGCCTGCATATTTGCATGATTGCATATATCGAATATCTCTTTTGTTGCTAGCAGGGGTTCTCCACCAAACCAGGACAATTCCAAAACTCTCAAATCCGCAGCCCGTTTTGTAATTAACGCTTTTATACCATTCACCACATCAGGCTTCATTCTTCCAATCTCAAAGTCTTCGTAGCAATAGGTGCAACGAAAATTGCATTTCTCCGTTGGCAGTATAATCAGTTCCAGACGTTTAGGATTGATCGAATCTAGAATGTGCCTTGGGGGAGTAAACAGTTCTTCATCTTTGTTCGCAGGATATTGCATGGTGCCCTTTCCCGGAGTGGAAATTGGATTTCGAATTTTCTCTATTCGCACATCGAAATGCACGATAACAGAGCTGTGAATACGCCCTCCCGTCCCTCCCTATTGGGAATTTGTCGGCGCCCCTTCCTTCAAGCTTTTTTTTCGAAACGCTTTTAAAAAGTAAATTATTAATTAATACATTTAAATTATCTGAAAATAGGATAATTTTTCAATTGCCCAAGAAAAATATAAATGAATTACCCGCAGATTAAATTCGTGCCATTGCAATAAGTATTGGAAATTAGACTTGCGGTCTCGGGATTATCGAAATATGGAGAAAGCTCTGCCAATGCTGCGATAGTAGCTGCAATATATAGCGCAAGCGTCGTTAATAGCTGCTCACTAACGATGACAGCTCCTTGGCCTTCTTTGCCATAATATTATTCTGAGTTAGGGAAGGTCTGAATAAGTCCGTATTTCAGCAAAAATTCTACTGCAACTCATTGATTTGATTGGTGTTGAATTTTTTCGAATCGACTTATTCAGGCCTCCCTTAGCGGTCGTTGGAAGTTTCATAGAACTCCGCTATGCCAGAGACTAGATTGAAAGTGACCTTCTCATTGAAGGATTTGTACCGCCATATTTTCAATGTAGGAGTTTAAGTAGCTAGCCGTCTATTGTTTTTTGCATTGGAATTTTGATTTCCGTGCAATTCACATTCGAATTTTGAAATTTTCCGGCGCTTCGTTTCACGGCGTTGGGGTACGAATCGACCCGGCTTCAGGGTTGCTGACGTTTACGCCCTGCGGTGAAGGGCAATAGGGCTGTCAACGGCCTGGAAGGCTGATTGGAGTCTGGCCTTTTGTGGTGGTCAAGTTTTGGTGGCCCCCCAGGGATGGCCTGAATACGTACAACATTTCAGCAAAATCCCTACTGCAACCCATTGATTTGATTGATGCCGAGTTTTTCTGAATCTACTTATTCAGACCATCCCTGGATCGGTTGCGTTCACGGCCGACTAGCTTCATAGGTGGTCAGTGCCAGATACCCCAGCGCAGAGTGCAACCGTAAGCACCCCTGTCAAGTAGACATCGGTTGATAGACGATCGGAGCAAGGGTTAGCCGGGGCATGAATTGCACCGGCGGGAGGCCACCCAGCGATTCGTGGGGGCGGTACTGGTTGTCATCGACCAGCCATTGATCGGTAATCGCTTGGACCTGCTCAAGGTTGGCGAACAGGTGCGCGTCGAGTACCTCGGTTCGATAAGTTCGATTGAAGCGCTCAATGAAGGCGTTCTGATTTGGCTTGCCCGGCTGGATATAGCGGATCGCGATGCCCTTTGCGCTAGCCCATTGGGTGAACGCCTCTGAGATCATCTCCGGACCGTTATCCAGCCGTATTGCGTCAGGCGGCCCATAACAGTCGATCAATCGGCTCAAGACTCGAACCAGGCGTGCCGAAGGGATGGACACGCCTACCTCGATGGCCAAGCACTCCCGGTTCGCCTCGTCGATCACGTTCAGAGTGCGAAACCGTCGGCCGCAGTAGAGCGCGTCATGCATGAAGTCGAGCGCCCAGCAACGATTAGGCTCTGTGGCCAGATCCAGCGGCTGTCTCGGTCGGTCGGGAAGCCGCTTTTTGCAGCGCCGAGGCAAATTCAGACCCATGTCGCAGTACACCCGATGAACGCGCTTTTTGTTCCAACCGCGACCGTCGAGCCGCAGCCGGGTGAAACACTTCCAGAATCCCCAACGCCCGTGCCGGGTCACAATGGCATTGAGAGCATCAATGACTTGGGCATCCCGCTCAGATGCCGGCATTGGCTTCTTGTAGTACGCCGCCCGCGATAGGCCGGCAATCTGACAAGCGCGCGTGATTGAGAGCTTGGCTTGCACCAGCTGTCCCACCACTTCGCGCCTGGCCGACTGCGTCAGGATTTTCGATTCAAGACATCCTTGATCGCTGCATTCTCCAGCGCCAAGTCCGCAAACATGCGTTTGAGCTTGGCGTTTTCAGCTTCCAGTTCGCGCAGCCTCTGCAACTCGGAAACTTGAACGCCGGAGAACTTGCTCTTCCAAAGGTAATACGTGGCGTTGCTGATGCCATGTTTACGGCACAGCTCGGCAACGGGCATGCCGGCTTCGCCTTCCTTCAGCACAGCAACGATCTGACTCTCGGTAAATCTGCTTTTCTTCAAGGGAATCTCCAACTCAGGGAGGCTCCGAAATTCTACCGGTTGGTGCCTACCTGAAGGGGGAGCTTACGGGGCAGCGTTTGCGCGCAGAGGATGTCGTATCGGTATTGAATCGGTTGGTCGCT
>JBEBOQ010000191.1:0-6731 GCA_040396375.1 Achromobacter xylosoxidans | reverse complement strand
ACCGCGCAACCGCCGACTACATGGGCATGATGGCCACCATCATGAACGCGCTTGCGCTGCAAGACGCGCTCAAGCACAAGGGTGTCGACACCCGCGTGCAATCGGCCCTGAATATCGATCAGGTCGTCGAGCCGTACATCCGCCCGAAGGCGCTGCGCTACCTCGAAGAGGGCAAGGTCGTCATCTTCGCGGCAGGCACCGGCAATCCCTTCTTCACCACGGATACCGCCGCTGCGCTGCGCGGCGCGGAAATCGGGGCGGAGATCGTGCTGAAGGCCACCAAGGTCGACGGCATCTACAGCGCGGATCCCAACAAGGATCCCACCGCCACGCGCTACTCGCGCATCAGCTTCGACGAAGCGATTGTCCGCCGTCTGGAAGTCATGGACGCCACCGCGTTCGCGCTGTGCCGCGACCAGAAGCTGCCGATCAAGGTGTTTTCGATCAATAAGTCGGGCGCGCTCAAGCGCGTCGTCAGCGGCGAAGACGAAGGCACGTTGGTACACGTTTAAAGAAAAGGAAAATCCATGAGCGTCGCAGAAATCCGCAAATCCGCCGAAGCCAGGATGGCCAAGTCGCTTGACACGCTCAAGACCAACCTGGCCAAGATCCGCACGGGCCGCGCCCACACCGGCATCCTGGACCACGTGCAGGTCGAGTACTACGGTTCGCCCGTGCCGATCAGCCAGGTCGGCAACGTGAACCTCGTGGACGCCCGCACCATCAGCGTGCAGCCTTACGAGAAGCAAATGGCCGGCCCGATCGAAAAGGCCATTCGCGAATCGGACCTGGGCCTGAACCCCATCTCGATGGGCGACACCATCCGCGTGCCGATGCCCGCCCTGACCGAAGAGCGCCGCCGCGACCTGACCAAGGTCGTGCGCAGCGAAGGCGAAGACGCCAAGATCGCTGTGCGCAACCTGCGCCGCGAGGCCAACGACGCCTTGAAGAAGCTGGTCAAGGACAAGGAAATCTCCGAGGACGACGAGCGTCGCTCCCAGGACGACATCCAGAAGCTGACGGACCGCAATGTGGTCGACATCGACAAGATGGTCGTCCAGAAAGAAGCGGAAATCATGACCGTATAATCCTTGCAGCTTCCGGGGTGGCCGCCCGCCGCCCCGCAGCCAGGATTCTTGCCTTCGCGCCGTCCTATTCGTCGCCTCGCAGCGCGCCTACGCAGCGGTGAATGGACGGCGCAGGTTTTTTCCCCGTATTACCCACCCCCAAATCCATGGCAACCAGTTCTACCCAGGCGGTTCCCGATACCCGCGACATCCCCGAGCACGTAGCCATCATCATGGATGGCAACGGCCGATGGGCGACGCGTCGGTTGCTGCCGCGTACGGCAGGGCACGCCAAGGGAGTGCAGGCGGTGCGCCGCGTGGTCGAGGCCTGCGGCCGGGCCGGCGTGCGCTACCTGACCCTGTTCGCCTTCAGCTCCGAGAACTGGCGCCGTCCCGCCGAAGAAGTGTCCCTGTTGATGCGCCTGTTCGTGCAGGCGCTGGAGCGCGAAGTCGGCAAACTGGAAGAGCAGGGCGTGCGCCTGCATGTCATTGGCGATCTGTCCGCGTTCGAACCCCGGCTGCAGGACCTGATCTTCGCTGCGCAAGCCCGTACCGCCCATAACGATCGATTGCACCTGACGGTGGCGGCCAACTACGGCGGCCGCTGGGATATCCTGCAGGCCACCCGCGCCATGCTGGCAGCCGAACCTGGCCTGGCCACGCAGCCCCAGCTGGTCAACGAAGAGCGCTTGGCGCGCCACCTTTCCATGGCCTGGGCGCCCGAGCCCGACCTGTTCATCCGTACCGGCGGCGAGCAGCGCATCTCGAATTTCCTGATCTGGCAGATGGCGTACGCGGAGTTCTACTTCACGGACCGCTTCTGGCCGGACTTCGGCGCCGACGAATTGCGTGAAGCGTTCGACTGGTACAAGACGCGCGAGCGCCGTTTTGGCCGCACCAGCGCCCAGCTCGCCGACAACGGCGAAAAATAGGCTGTCCGGTCGCCGCGCCCCGAGCACGGCAGCCCAGAGTCGACCCCGAGGAGACCGTCATATGTTGGGCCAGCGTATCGTTACCGCCGTCATCCTGCTCGCCGTTCTGGCCGCTGCGATGATCAGCGCAAATCCCTGGTGGTTCGTGGCGCTGCTTGCGCTGGCCGCGGCCTGCGCCAATTGGGAGTGGCTGCGCCTGACGCTGCCGCAACCGCCTTCGCCCCTGATTGCCGTCGGCATTCCCGTGCTGCTGTTCGCTGCCATGCTGGCCTTGACGTCGGCGTGGCTGGCGGGCAACCGTGCCGGCGTGGCCGACCCCGACTGGATACTGCGTTATGTAACGCCTGCCGTCGCCGCGATCTGGCTGTTGGGCGCTACCGCAGCGGTCGTCCGTGGGCGCGCCGATGCGCCGCCGGCCAGTCTGGGCTGGTCCGTGTTTTCCGTGCCGGCCGCGTTTGCCGCCTGGGCCGTGCTGGCGCAGATGTTCATGGTGCATGGCGCCGGCTTCGTGGTGTCGCTGCTGGCGCTGGTGTGGGTGGCTGATATCGCCGCTTATTTTGCCGGCCGCGCGTTCGGCAAGCGTAAACTGGCCCCGCGGGTCAGCCCGGGTAAAACCATTGCGGGCGCCGTGGCCGGTGTGCTGGGCGCGGTCATCTGGATCGGCTTGTCCAGCTTGTGGGACGGCACCTTCGGCCATGCCCTGGTGGTCCGTTGGACCTTCTGGCTGGCGCTGCCCATCGCCGCGCTGCTGGGCGTGTTGTCCATTGTGGGAGACCTGTTCGAGTCGCTGCTCAAGCGCCGCGCGGGCCGCAAGGATTCCAGCACGCTCCTGCCCGGCCATGGCGGCGTCTATGATCGCATCGACGCGATCCTGCCCGTGGCCCCGTTCGCGCTACTTTTGTCTGGAGTCTTGTTTTGACGGCTTTTCAACGCGTCGTTGTGTTGGGTTCGACCGGCTCGGTCGGCGAAAGCACGCTGGATGTGATCGCCCGCCACCCCGAGCGCTTGGCGGTTTATGCCTTGTCCGCCTATAGCCGCATGCAGCGGCTGGCCGAACAGGCGCTGGCCAGCCGCGCCGCCGTGGTGGTGGTGCCGGACGATCAGGCTCGCAAGCAGTTCGTCGCTGCCTGGCCCGCGGGCCAGGCCATGCCGGAAATCCGCGTTGGCGCCCAAGCGCTGGCGGACACGGCAGCAGACCCGCAGTGCGATTCGGTCATGGCTGCCATCGTGGGCGCCGCGGGCTTGCCCGCCGCCCTGGCGGCGGCCCGCAAGGGCAAGCGCGTGTTGCTGGCCAACAAAGAAGCGTTGGTCGCCGCCGGTTCCCTGTTCATGCAGGCTATTCGCGACAATGGCGCTGAATTGCTGCCTATCGACAGCGAACACAATGCTATTTTTCAATGCATGCCGCACGGTGGCCGGGCCGGGGCGCCCGAGGCGCCCGCGCCCGGTGTGCGTCGCCTTTTGCTCACCGCGTCCGGCGGCCCGTTCCGTGGCCGCGACCTGGACGACCTGCACGAGGTCACGCCGGAGCAAGCCTGCGCCCACCCCAACTGGAGCATGGGCCGCAAGATTTCGGTCGATTCGGCCACCATGCTCAACAAGGGCCTGGAAGTGATCGAGGCGCACTGGCTGTTTGCCATGCCCGCCGATCGCATCGAGGTCGTGGTGCATCCGCAAAGCGTGGTGCACTCGATGGTGGAATACGACGATGGTTCGGTCCTGGCGCAATTGGGCCAGCCCGACATGCGTACGCCGATCGCCTACGGCTTGGGCTTTCCCGAGCGGCTGGACAGCGGCGTGGGCGCCCTGGACCTGACCCGCCTGGGTCGGTTGGACTTCGAAAAACCGGACTTGGCGCGTTTCCCGTGCCTGGCGCTGTCGTTTGCCGCGCTGCGGGCGGGGCAGGCGGCCTGCATCGCCCTGAATGCCGCCAATGAGGTGGCCGTTGACGCCTTCCTGACCGGTCGCCTGGCCTATACCTGGATCCCTCGGGTAATCGAGGCCACCCTGGAGTGGCAGGGGGGGCAATCATCTGTTACGCTCAACAGTCTTGATGATGTGCTGGCGCTGGACGCCGCCGCGCGCGCATACGCCGGCGATCTTGGTCTGGCGTAACGTGAGCCTGGGCATGGCGCGGCGGTTTATTGCGGGTGGTTCCGCGTCCGCGCTGCCTGCACGCAGCAATCCCTGATCCCTGGATTTTCTGACCTCGATGCTTTTCACCCTGCTGGCCTTTGCCGTCGCGCTTGGCTCCCTGATCATTTTTCATGAGTTGGGGCACTACTGGGTGGCCCGACTGTGCGGCGTCAAAGTGCTGCGGTTTTCGGTCGGGTTCGGCAAGGTCATCTTGCGCCGCACCGACAAGCACGGCACCGAATGGGCCGTGTCCGCCTTGCCTTTGGGCGGTTACGTCAAAATGCAGGACGAAGCCCCGGCCGGCGCCAGCCCGTCGGAAGCCGCCGGCGCGTTCAACAACAAGCCCGTCGGCAAGCGCATCGCCATCGTGGCCGCCGGCCCCATCTTCAACCTCATTCTCGCGGTCTTCCTCTACGCCGGCCTGAACATGGCGGGCACCGAGGAACCGGTTGCCGTCATTGCGCAGCCCGCGGCCGACACCCCGGCCGCGCGCGCGGGGCTGGCCGCAGGCGACCGCATCCTGGCCATCGACGGCCAGGAAGTGGCCTCGTGGTCTGACGCCCGCTGGCGCCTGATGGACCTGATGGCCACGGGCGGCCGTACGCAAGTCGAAGTCGGCACCGCCGGCGGCGGCTCGCAGCAACGCGAACTGACCCTGCCCGCCAACGCCATGGACCCGGCCGGCGGCGATCCGCTCGCGGCCGCCGGCATCCGCCTGGCCCAACCCAAACCCGCTGTGCGCGTCGTCAACGACGGCGGCGAAGGGCAGGCGGCCGGCCTGCGCCAAGGCGACCTGATCCTGGCGGTCGACGGCCAGCCCACCCCGGACACCGGCGCGCTGGTCAAGCAGATCCAGGACAGCGCCGGCAAGACGCTGGCCCTGACGCTGGCGCGCGACGGCGCCAATATCACCCTCAACGTCACCCCGCGCGCTGAGACGGTCAATGGCCAGGTCATCGGCCGCCTGGGCGTCCAGCTGGGTGGCGACGTGCCCATGGTGACGGTGCGCTATGGCGTATTCGACAGCGTGTGGCGCGGCGCGGTCCGTACTTGGGACACGGCGCTGTTTTCGCTGCGCATGATGGGCCGCATGGTCACGGGCGACGTTTCCTGGCGCAATGTCAGCGGCCCCGTCACCATCGCCGATTACGCCGGCCAGACCGCCCGGATCGGCATTGTTGCGTACATCGCCTATATCGCGTTGATCAGTATCAGCCTGGGTGTACTAAATTTGCTTCCCATTCCTATGCTGGATGGTGGCCATCTGCTGTACTATCTCGTCGAAATTGTGCGGGGCAGTCCTCCGCCCGCACGATGGATCGATATCGGACAGCGCGCAGGCATTGGTTTATTGGCAAGCCTGATGGGGCTTGCGCTGTTCAATGATTTCACGCGCCTGTTTACTTAAGCGCCAATTAGCATAAAATCCCCCGCCATTTGCACGACCGAGGATACTCAAGGATGTCTTTTCGCCGGATGTTTCATCACAAAAAGGGTGTACTGCCGGGCATATTGCCGAGTCTGATCGCCGCATTGCTGCTTCCAGGCATGGCCCACGCCTTCGACCCTTTTGTCGTGCGGGATATCCGCGTAGAGGGTATTCAACGAACCGACGCCGGCACCGTCTTCGGTTATCTCCCCGTCAAGGTGGGCGAGAAATTCACTGAAGAAGAAGCCACCGAGGCGATCCGCCGCCTGTATGGCACGGGTTTCTTCACCGACGTGCAGATCCAGACCGACAATAACGTCGTGGTCGTGGTGGTCCAGGAACGTCCGACAATCGCCTCCGTGAATTTCAACGGCATGCGCGAGTTCGATTCCAAGGCCATCACCAAGTCGCTGGGGCAGGTGGGTTTCGCCGAGGGCCGTATCTTCGACCGCTCGATGCTTGAACGCGCCGAATACGAACTCAAGCAGCAGTACCTGTCCAAGGGCAAGTACGGCGTTGAAGTGACCTCGACCGTGACGCCGCTGCCGCGTAACCGCGTCGGCGTGAGCTTCGACGTGTTCGAAGGCTCGGTCGCCCGTATCCAGGAAATCCGCTTCGTCGGCAACAAGGCCTTCTCCGAAAGCGACCTGCTCGACGAATTCAAGCTGACCACGCCGGGTTGGCTGACCTGGTACACCGATACCGACAAGTACTCGCGCGAAAAGCTCGAGGGCGACCTCGAACGCCTGCGCTCGTTCTACCTGGACCGCGGCTACCTGGAATTCTCGGTCGAGCCGCCCCAGGTCACGATTTCGCCGGACCGCAAAGACATCCGCATCACGATTACCGTGCATGAAGGCGAGCCCTACAAGGTTCGCAGCGTCAAGCTGGCGGGCAACCTGATCGGCCTGGACAAGGAAATCAACGCCCTGGTCAAGGTCAAGCCCGACGAGACGTTCTCGGCCGCCAAGGCCAACGACTCGGCCAAGGCCATCACCGACTACCTGGGTGAACTGGGCTACGCGTTCGCCAACGTCAACCCGAATCCGCAGCTCGACCGCGCCAAGCACGAGGCCGACCTGACGTTCTACGTCGATCCGAGCCGCCGCGTGTACGTGCGCCGCATCCAGATCGGCGGCAACACCCGCACCCGCGACGAAGTGGTGC
>JBEBOQ010000190.1:0-6742 GCA_040396375.1 Achromobacter xylosoxidans | reverse complement strand
CGAACAGCGCGCGGCGCACCAGCAGCGGATACATGCTGCGCAGCGCCGGGCCGGTTTCGCCATTGCGGGCGTTCACGCCGTCGGGAATCGAGATCTGGGCATCGCACGCAGGCGCGTCCAGGCCGTCTTCGATCAGTTGGCGATGACGCTCCACCCACTGGTTGTAGATGTCGCGATAGGTCAGATCGAGCAGGCCGTAAGGCTGGCCCGCGGTGGCGGCGTTACCGTCGAACACCTGCGCCGAGCCGTCGTCCTTGGCCAACAGCCAGCCGCGGTCTTCGAGTTCCTCGAACAGCGGGCTGGTCTTGATCACGCCCGGGAAGCCCGAGGCGGCCACGTGCACGTTGTGCTTGTGGAACAGCGCCAGCATCTGCTTGGCATCCGGGAAGCGCTGGGCATCCCATTCGAATACGGCCTTGTCGGACTGGAAGCCCCAGGCAGCTGGCTGCGCCAGCGTCACGGCGTCCACCGGGATCTGGTTTTCGCGCATGCGCGCCACCAACGCCACGGTTTGCGTCGGCATTTCGCCGCTGGCCTGCTGCAGCCACGCGCCCATCGCCCACAGCACCGGCTGGCCGGCGCGGCCGGTCAATGCGGTGTATTGGTTCAGGATTTCGGCGGGCTCGCCGGCAAACAGGAACACGTCCAGCACGACGTCGTCGACGTTGACGACGTAGGCTGATCCGGCCGGCGCCACGCCCACCGAGTGCTCGACCCGGCGCATCGTGTTGACGTACACCCCCCAGCCGCGCGGACTCCATGCCAGCGGCAAGGCGCGATGCTCGGGGTCGTCGGACACGACGGATTCGTCACGACGGTTCAGGTCGCCCGGCGTTTCGCCCAGGCCGTAGATGCGCTCATCCGGCAGCAGGGTGAAGCCCGCTGTCCAGACGGCGTCGTCGGCCTGGTCCAGCGCGTTATGCCCAAATGCGGGCGTATGCGCGGAAACCTCGGACTCGAACACCCGGGCGTCATTGCGATACAACGCAATCCGCACAGGGTTGGATTGGATTTCCAGGGCGACATCGCCCTGGGTGATGCGCCAACCGTCCCCGCCCTCGCGGGGCGCAACGGTGGCCTCGCTCACGGCCTCTTGGCGCGCGAGCAGCATCTCAGCCACGGCGCGCGCACGCGCGCCGGGCTTGTCATCGGTAAGGTGGTTCGCCTCGCCGCAGCGCAGGCGAAACACACCAGGCGCATGCGCCTCGACTACCAGGTGCAACCCATCGCCCGCGTCGAAATCGATGCGACTGGGGCGGGACGTCAGCAGCTCGATGTTTTCGAGCTGGGTAGTATGGGCAAAGTCGAACTTGGGCGGCACAGAGCATCCCCCGGCTTAAGCCAAAAACCATCAAAAGACGCTATTTTGACGGATTTGAGCTTTGAAATAAACTCGGTCCCTCGTTTGGATGGCGATATCATCCAAAAAAGGGGTCACAAAGCCCCCCGCCAACGCCCTTCCGGCCAACCGCCGGTGCGCCGCCGGAACGCCAACTTTGCGCCCAAAGCGGGCTATTTGGCGCCAAATCCTGGCATTTCCTGCAATTCTACGCCACCCGGCGCCGCAGCCCGCAGACGCCTGAAGTTTTTTTCAGCGTGGAAAAATAAGTTGGGCCAAGTCGCTTTCAAGCGGTGACGGTTCGCCGCAAAGGCGCGCCGCGATCAGATCCCCCATCAACGCCGACCACGACAGGCCCCGCGACGCATAGCCAGCCGCCAGCCACAGGCCGGGCGCATGGGGCAGTTCGCCCACTGCCGGCAGACGCCCCGGCAACACGGCGCGCCACCCTGCCCAGCCCGGCAAGCTGCCCGGCGCCAGGGCCTCGAACGCCGGAAATGCCCCACCCAGCAAGCCGGCCGCCTTCTCCAGCGTGACCCGCTGGCCCTCGGCGCCAATGCTCGCCTCGGTGGCGCCATGCACATAGGTGCTGCCGACGACGCAGCCCGCGCCGGTGTCCGGCAGTAGATAGCCTTCGCCGCCGACCACGCAGCGCGGACCGCCATCCAGGGCCGTGGCCGGCACCAACGTGACTTCGCCGGCCAACGCGTGCATCTGCGCCATGCGCGGCAGCGGTTCCAACAGGCCGCTGGCGTCCAGCACGCCCCGCGCGCCAAAGGCATTGGCCAGCACCACGGTATCGGCCCGCGCCAGCTCCGCGCCGACGGCGTCCAACACACGCCAACCGGCGGCTTCGGCCACTACCCGCTCCACCCTGCCCGGCACAACCCGTACACCCGGCGTCGACAGCAGCGCTGGAATCAACCGATCCGGGTGCACCAGCATGCCCTGCCCGAAAAACACGCCACCCCGCGCCAGCGGCAAGCCAGCGAGGGCGCTGGCCTCGTCCCGGCTCACTTCGCGCACCCAGTCACGCGGGAACGCCAGTGTGTCCAAGGTGCCGGCCAGCGCCGCCGCCCGGCCCGCGTCGCGCTCCAACTGCACCGTCCCGCAGATCGTGGGCGCCGCCCCCTCGGATAGCGCCGTCCAGCGCGCCTGCGCCCGTCCGCTGCCCGCGCGCGACAAACGTGCACGGGCGTTGTCGTCGCGCGCCAACACGGGTGTCAGCGCCGCCGCGATATGGCCCGCGTGGGCCGCCGCGCCTTGCGCCAGCCCGGCGTCCAGTACGGTGACGCGCCACCCTCTCAACGCCAGGGACTGCGCGATGCCGGCGCCCGCCAGCCCTGCCCCGACCACCACGGCATGCCGCGCGTCATCGGCGACGGCAGGCGCCGCAGCGGCCGCGCCCGGTGCCGCTGCCGTCCCGACCGTCATATGCCACTTGCCGCCGTAGCCCGGCGCCCGGTGCGCCTCGAACCCCGCCTCTTGCAGGGCCTGCCGCAGTTCGCCGGTGCAGGCCCAGGTGGCCATCGTGGCACCCGGCGCGGCCAACCGCGCCAGGGCCTTGAGCAGCGGCGTCTGCCACATTTGCGGATTGCGCTGTGGGGCAAAGCCGTCCAGAAAGTAAGCGTCCACCCGGGCCGACAGCCGCGGCGCCAGCGCCTGCGCGTCACCGAAACCCAGGGTCAGCGTCACCGCGCCGCCGTCGAACTCCAGCCGATGCAGCCCCGGCAGCAGCGGCGGCCATTGCGCCGCCAACTGCCCGGCCAGTGGCCCCAACAGCTCGGGCGCGTATCGCGCCAGCAGTGCCGCCAAGTCGGCGCGCCCGAACGGATGCGCCTCCAGCGACACCACATGCAGGGTTCGCGAACGCTGCGGATCATCGCGCCAGGCGCGCCACAGCGCCAGGAAGTTCAGCCCCAGGCCGAACCCCGTCTCGCACACCGTGAACGCATTGCGGCCGCGCCAGCGTTCCGGCAAGCCGTTGCCGTGCAGAAACACGTGTTCGGCCTGCCCAAGCGCGCCGGACGGTGAGTGGTACAGGTCGCCATACGCCGGACTGTAAAGCCGGCCTTGCGCATCCAATTCGGCAGCGGCGGGGATCAGGGGCTTATAGGACGAGGACATGGCAATCAGCGGAATCGGACGAATATCGGAAAAAACGGATTATCGGACGGCGCGGCGGCCTGCGTTGGATGGACGCCACGGACCCGGCCCGTTTTACGACCACAGCCACGGATTTGACGCATACCTGGGCTTACACTCGATTCATGGAAACCTATGATCAGCCCCGCTCGCTGGCTTCGCCCATTGACCTGTGCGCCGCGATCGACGCCGCGGTCACAGCGGCGCATGCCGGTGCCGCCATCCTGCAATCCTACGCGCATCACCGCGCGGACCTCGTGATCGACCGCAAGGCGCGCAACGATCTCGTGTCCCAGGCTGACCGCGAAGCCGAGGCCGTCATTATCCAGGAGCTACAGGCCCGCACGCCCAAGTTCGGCATCGTCGCCGAAGAAACCGGCGGCCAGGCCAAAGGCGCCGCCACCTGGTACATCGACCCGCTGGACGGTACCACCAACTTCCTGCACGACATTCCCCACTACGCGGTCTCGATCGCCCTGATCGCGCACGCCGGCGCCGCCATCTCGGCCGACGAACGCCTGGCCGTCGACACGCCTGTGGTCGGCGTGGTCTACGACCCCTGCCGCGAAGAACTCTTTACCGCCGTGTACGGCCTGGGCGCATGGCTCAACGGCCGCCGCATCAAGTGCTCGCGCACGCGCACACTGGAAGATTCGGTGCTGGCCACCGGCTTCCCGTTCCGCGATTTCTCTTTCGCCAGCCAATACATGCCGATGCTGCACGACGCCATCAACCGCGCCCGTGGCGTGCGGCGCATGGGCGCCGCCGCGCTGGACCTGGCCTGGACCGCCTGCGGCCGCTACGACGGCTATTGGGAAATGGGGCTGGCCCCGTGGGATGTGGCCGCCGGCACGCTGATCGTGCGCGAAGCCGGTGGCGCGTGCAGCGACATGCACCGCACGGACTCCTGGCCCATCGGCGGGCGGGTGGTGGCGGGCAACCCGGATATCGAGCGCGCCCTGCACGACATGATCGCCCCCCACCTGGACCAGCCGGGCTGACGCCCGGCCGTCCGCACGCTCGGCTACATCAAGCCGTTTCGCCCTGCGGCGCCGCCGCCTTGGCGGCCGCTTCGGTATCGGGACGCAGTTCGCGGCGCAGGATCTTGCCGACATTGCTCTTGGGCAGCTCGTTGCGGAATTCCACGAAGCGAGGCCGTTTGTAGCCGGTCAGCTTGTCCTTGCACCACGCCTGCACCTCGGCTTCGGTCAGCGCCGGATCTTTCTTCACCACGAATACCTTCACGGCCTCGCCTGAATGCTCGTCCGGCACGCCGATGGCTGCGCATTCCAGCACGCCCGGCATCTGCGCCACCGCGGCTTCGACCTCGTTCGGGTACACCTTGAAGCCCGACACCGTGATCATGTCTTTCTTGCGGTCGACGATGCGGGTGTAGCCCTTGTCATCCATGATGCCGATGTCGCCGGTACGGAAAAATCCGTCGGCGGTCATGGCGTTGCGGGTTTCCTCCGGCTTTTGCCAGTAGCCCACCATGACCTGCGGCCCGCGGATGGCGACCTCGCCGCGTTCGCCCAGCGGCACCTCGTTGCCCGCATCGTCCAGAATCGCGACATAGGTGGACGGCAACGGCAGGCCGATGGAGCCAGAGTACGACGTGGCGTTGGTCGGATTGGCGGTGGCCACGGGCGAGGTTTCGGACAAACCGTAGCCTTCGATCAGTGGACGCCCGGTGATTTTCAACCAGCGTTCGGCCACCACCTGCTGCACCGCCATGCCGCCGCCCAGGGCCAGCCGCAAGCCCGAAAAATCCAGCTTGGCGAAATCGTCGTTGTGCACCAGCGCGTTAAACAGCGTATTGACGCCAGGAAACACGGTGATGGGGTTCTTGCGCCAGGCGGCGATCAGTGAAGGCTGGTCGCGCGGATTGATGACCAGCACGTTGCGCATGCCCGCGTACAGGCCATAAAGGCCGGCCACCGTCATGGCGAACACGTGATAGAGCGGCAATGCGCTCAAGACGGTCATCTGGCGTCCCGCCATATCGTGCAACGCGGGCGCCGCCACGACGTCCATCTGCATCACGTTGGCCGTCAAGTTGCGGTGCGACAGCATCGCCCCCTTGGGCACGCCGGTGGTGCCGCCGGTGTATTGCAGCACCGCCAGGTCGTCCATCGAAATGACCGGCGCGGCGAACGGCAAGGCCGCGCCCTGGCTCAGCACCTTGGGCAGCATCTGCGCGCCATCGATATGCCAGGCAGGCACCAGCTTCTTGATATAGCGAGCCGCCAGGTTGACCAGCGGCGCCTTCAGCCCGCCCAGCAGGTCGCCGGGGCCGGTCACGACGACGTGCTTGAGCTGGCCACGGTCGGCCACGTTCTGCAGCGTATGCGCAAAATTCTCGAGAATGACGATGACAGACGCGCCGCTGTCCAGCAACTGGCGCTGCAGCTCGTCGGGGGTGTACAGCGGGTTGACGTTGACCACCGCATGGCCTGCCCGCAGCGTGCCCAGCATGGCGACCAGGTAGGCCGGCACGTTGGGCATCATCAACGCGACCCGCGAACCCTTGGGCAGCGCCAGGCTCTGCAGCCAGCCAGCGAACGCGCGGGCATGCGCATCCAATTGCGCAAAGGTGATGTCGCTGCCCATGGCGGTGCAGGCGACGCGATCCGCGTACTGCTTGCAGGCCCGGTCCAGCAAGTCGGTCAGCGACGTGTAGCCGTCGGTGGAAATATCGGCGGGAACCCCTTGCGGGTAATGGGCAAGCCACGGACGGTTCATGGTGTTTGTCTCCATTAAATTGGTTTTTGATTGATGATAACCTTGTTGCGTTCCCAAATTTCGCCTGACTCCTCCCATGAAACTACTCGAACCCATCGTCGCCTGGCACAACGATATCTCCCAGATCCGACGCGACATCCATGCGCATCCCGAATTGGCGTTCGAAGAATTCCGCACCGCGGACGTGGTGGCCGCCAAGCTTGAAGAATGGGGTATCGAAATCCACCGTGGCCTAGGCGGCACTGGCGTGGTCGGCATCATCCGCGGCAACCAGCCCGGCGATCGCGCGGTGGGCTTGCGCGCCGACATGGACGCCCTGCCCATGCAGGAAGCCAACACCTTCGACCACGCCAGCAAGCACGACGGCAAGATGCACGCCTGCGGCCACGACGGCCACACGGCCATGCTGCTGGCCGGCGCGCGCTACCTGTCGCAGCACCGCGACTTCGCCGGCACGGTCTATGTGATCTTCCAGCCCGCCGAAGAAGGCGGCGGCGGCGCCAAGCGCATGATCGA
>JBEBOQ010000189.1:0-6749 GCA_040396375.1 Achromobacter xylosoxidans | reverse complement strand
TGCGCGAGCAACTGCGCGCCACCGAATACGACCGCGCGCTGGAAGTCTGGAAAAAGCGCTTTGACGCCAAGCCCGAAGACCGCGCCGTCTATGCCAAGCAAGCGCGCTTTCTGGCCAGCCGGGGTTTCGCGCACGACGTCATTCGCCGCATCCTGGGCGACGGCGACGACGAATAGCCCTCGCGCCTTGCGGCGCATCCAGCGGGGATGACCGCAGCCCGGGTGTGCTGTCCCGCGGCTTGCCGCGCCGCGCTATTTCGCCGACTTGATGCCGCTGAGCGTCTTGAAGCAGACGTCGCGGGTCAAGGTCAGGAATTCATCAATGTACGACGCGTCGGTGTCCTCGCTGCGCACCGTGGCGTACAGCGTGCGCCACACGCCTTGTGGACCCAGGCGGCACTGGCGCAGCCACCCCTGGTGCATGTATTCGGTCAATGCCCAGTTGGGCAGGGCGGCCACGCCGCGGTTGCTGGCTACCAGTTGCGCGATGATGGGCGTGAGCTCCGCTTTGCGGACAGCGGCCGGCTCGACGTCGGCGGGGTCCAGGAAGGCCGTGAAGATGTCCAGGCGCTGCTTGTCCACCGGGTATGTGATGAGGGTCTGGTCGGCCAACTGGTCGGGCATGACAAATTTGCTGCCGGCCAGCGGGTTCGATTCCGACACCGCCAACACCAGCTCGTACTTGAACAACGGCAGGTATTCCACCGCCTCCAGGGGCTGCGGGTCGGATGTGATGACCAGGTCCAGGTCGCCGCGCACCAGGGCGGGCAGTGGGGCGAACGAAAACGCCGCCGTCAGATCCAGCGCCACGTCCGGCCACTGCGCACGAAACGCATCCAACGCCGGCATCAACCACTGAAAGCAGGAATGGCAGTCGATCGCCAGGTGCAGGCGCCCGGTGCGGCCGGCGGCGAGCCGTTGCAGTTCGCGTTCGGTGGCGCGCATGCGGGGTAGCACCTCGTCGGCCAGCGCCAGTACGCGCAGCCCTGCGGTGGTCAGGCGCGCCGGCCGGGTGCGGCGATTCAGGAGCGGGGTGCCCAGGCGGGTTTCCAGGTCGCGTAATTGATGCGACAGGGCCGACTGGGTCAGGTGCAGACGCTCGGCGGCTTCCTGCAGGCTGCCGCCTTCACGGATGGCGGTCAGCGTTTCAAGGTGGCGGATTTCCAGCATGGGGGCAATGAGGATGGCGTGGCGGACCGGCCTGGCGGACGGCAAAGGCGCCCAACCCCGGGGTTGGGAATGAACTTATATTGTATGAGATTCCCTCATCTTATGAATGTAGACATTGATTTTGATTCATTTTGATTTGGCTTCAGAATGGCTGGAACTTGAGAAGAATTTGTCTATCGACGGTATCGCCATGACGACTATTCATAATTTGGGGTTCCCGCGCATTGGCGCCCAGCGCGAACTGAAACGTGCTGTCGAGGCCTATTGGGCTGGCAAGCAGACCGGCGAGGCGCTGGAGCAGACCGGCCGCGACCTGCGCGCCCGGCACTGGAAGCTGCAAGCCGCCGCTGGTTTGAAGTTCGTGCCCGTGGGCGATTTCGCCTGGTACGACCAGATCCTGGAGTGGACCACGCTGCTGGGCGCCGTGCCCGCGCGTTTCGGCCAAAAGGACAATGAGCCGGTTTCACTGGACACGCTGTTCCGCATGGGCCGTGGCCGTGCGCCGTCGGGCAAGCCCGCCGCTGCCTGCGAAATGACCAAGTGGTTCGACACCAACTACCACTACATCGTGCCGGAACTGGTGCCGGGCCAGACGTTCCGCATCGCCCGCGAATCGCTGTTCGAACAGATCCAGGAAGCCCAGGCGCTGGGCCACGCCGTCAAGCCGGTGATCCCGGGTCCGCTGACGTGGCTGTTCCAGGGCAAGGGCGACGCTTTTGCCGCAGGCGCGGCCGATCCGGCCAAGCTGCAGCTGCTGGCCAACCTGGTGCCGGTGTACGAAGAGGTGCTGGCTCGCGTCGCCAAGCTGGGTGTGGAATGGGTGCAGATCGACGAGCCCATCCTGGCGCTGGATCTGCCGCAACGCTGGCGCGACGCCTTCAAGCAGGTGTATGCCGCACTGTCGTCCAGCCCGGTCAAACTGCTGATCGCCACCTACTTCGACGGTCTGAAGGACAACTTGCAAACAACACTGGGTTTGCCGGTGGCTGGCCTGCATGTGGACCTGGTCCGCGCGCCGGAGCAACTGGCCGACGTGGTTGCGGGCCTGGGCGCTGATCAAGTGCTGTCTGCCGGCGTGATCAATGGCCGCAACATCTGGCGCACCGACCTGGACGTCGCGATCGCCACGCTGGCGCCGGTCAAGCAAGAACTGGGCGACCGCCTGTGGCTGGCCCCCTCGTGCTCGCTGCTGCATGTGCCGGTGGATCTGGCCAATGAAACCGAACTGGACGGCGAACTCAAGAGCTGGCTGTCGTTCGCCGCGCAAAAATTGGAAGAACTGAGCCTGCTGGGCCGCGCGCTGGACAGCGCCACCGAGCCCTCGGTGCAGGACGGCCTGATCAAGCAGCGCGCCGCCCTGGCCGCCCGTCGCTCGTCGCGCCGCATCCATAACCCGGTGGTCGCTACCCGCATGGCCGCCTCGGCCAGCGTGTCGCGCGACCGCGCCCCGTTCGCCGGCCGCATCGCACGCCAGCAAGCAGAACTGGGCCTGCCCGCATACCCGACCACGACCATCGGCTCATTCCCGCAGACGGCTGAAATCCGCGCGCTGCGCCGCGACTGGAAATCGGGCGCGCTGACGGACTCGGCCTACGAGACGGCCATCCGCAAGGAAATCGAGGAAGTGATCCGCTTCCAGGAGAAGGTTGGCCTGGACGTCCTGGTGCACGGCGAACCCGAGCGCAACGACATGGTGGAATACTTCGGCGAACTGCTGGCCGGCTTCGCTTTCACCAAGAATGGCTGGGTGCAAAGCTACGGTTCGCGTTGCGTCAAGCCGCCGATCATTTTCGGCGATGTGGCCCGGCCCGCGCCAATGACGGTGGGCTGGTCCTCGTACGCGCAGTCGCTGACCGACAAGCCGGTCAAGGGCATGCTGACTGGCCCGGTGACCATCCTGCAGTGGTCGTTCGTGCGTGACGACCAGCCGCGTGAACAGACCTGCCGCCAACTGGCGCTGGCCTTGCGCGACGAAGTTGTGGACCTGGAAACCGCCGGCATCAGTGTCATCCAGATCGATGAGCCGGCCATCCGTGAAGGCCTGCCGCTGCGCCGCGCCGACTGGCAGGCATACCTGGATTGGGCGGTGGATTGCTTCCGCCTGTCGACCGCCGGCGTGCGCGAAGAGACGCAGATCCACACCCACATGTGCTATTCGGAGTTCAACGACATCATCGAATCCATCGCGGCCATGGACGCCGATGTGATCACGATTGAAACGTCGCGCTCCAACATGGAACTGCTCAAGGCGTTCGAAGATTTCCGCTATCCGAACGACATCGGCCCGGGCGTCTACGACATCCACTCGCCCAACGTGCCCGAAGTGGACTGGATGGTCGGCCTGATGGAAAAAGCCGCCGCCCGCCTGCCCAAGGAACGCCTGTGGGTCAACCCGGACTGTGGCCTGAAGACGCGCGCCTGGCCTGAAACCGAAGCCGCCCTGATCGGCATGGTGCAAGCCGCTCGCGCGCTGCGCAACGCTACTTAAAACGTCGCGGTAGCCGCTCAGGCCGTGGCCTGAGCGGCCCGCCGGACCTACGCTTGAACGCCGGGTCCGGCAGCCCGGAGCCCCCGCTTTGTGCATCCCGTGCACAAAACGGGGGCTTTTTTTGGGCCGGCGCTTGAACGAAATCGCGCCTTGTGGGTCAATAAGCAAAAATCCTTTTCACCGGATTGTTGCCGTACCTATGATTCTCCAAGGCCCTTATCGGCCGGATCTGCTTATCGCGGAAACGCTGCCCGATATTCTGGAAGCCACGATCCTGCGGCATCCCGCTGCTGTCGCCATTCATTGGCTGGATCAATCACTGACTTACGAGGCGCTGGGGCGCCGCGCCGACCTGGCCGCGCATCATCTGATCGAAGCGGGCGTGCGGCCCGGCGATATCGTCGGCCTGTGCCTGCCGCGCGGCGACGACCTGCTGGTGATGCAGGCGGCCATCGCCAAATCCGGCGCCGCCTGGCTGCCGTTCGAATCCGACACGCCGACCGACCGCATGCTGGTCTGCCTGCAGGACGCCGGCGCCCACGGCCTGATCGCCGGGGGCGACGTCCGGTTGGACGGCATGATCACCTGGACCACCTGGCAACTGTCGGAGCTGGTTGAGGGGCCGCTGCGCCGGCGTCAAGGGCTGCTGCCCGAGCATCCGGCCTACGTCATCTACACGTCGGGGTCCACCGGCAAGCCCAAGGGCGTGCCCATCAGCCAGGCCAGCATCTGCCATTTTCTGCGCAGCGAAAACGAGGTGCTGGGCGTGCGCCTGGGCGACAAGGTCTATCAGGGCTTTTCGGTCGCCTTCGATATGTCGTTCGAGGAAATCTGGATCAGCTACCTGGTGGGCGCCACCTTGTGGGTGGCTCCCAAGATGCTGACTACCGATCCCGAAGGGCTGCCCGAGGCGCTGGTGCGCGAGGGCGTGACGGTGTTGCATGCGGTGCCGACGCTGCTGGCGCTGTTCGGCCGCGACGTGCCGGGCCTGCGTATCGTCAACTTGGGCGGCGAGGTGTGCCCGGAATTCCTGGTGCAGCGCTGGGCCACGCCGGGCCGCCGGCTGTTCAACACCTACGGACCCACCGAGACCACCGTGTCGGCCAGCCTGGCCGAACTACTGCCCGGCAAGCCGGTCACTATCGGTACGCCGCTGCCCAACTATGGCATGCTGATCCGCGGCGAGGATGGCGCGGTGCTGCCGCAGGGGCAGACCGGCGAGCTCTGTATCACCGGCCCGGGCGTGGCGGGCGGCTATCTGGGGCGCCCGGAACTGACGGCCGAGAAATTCCTGGCCAACCCGCGGCCCACGGGCGAACACGACACCCGTATGTACCGCAGCGGCGACCTGGCGCGCATCGACGAAAGCGGCCAGATCCAATGCCTGGGGCGCAGCGACGACCAGGTCAAGGTGCGCGGCTTTCGCGTCGAACTTGGCGAGATCGAGGCGGCCTTGTACCGCCAGGATGGCGTGGGCACCGCGGCCGTGGTGCTGCGCGACCTGGCGGGTATCGACCAACTGGTGGCGTTTCTGACGCCCGAAGGCGACGTGCGGCTGGACCCGCATGCGCTGCGCGCGGCGTTGGCCACCGAGCTGCCCGCTTATATGATTCCCGCCCGCTTCGAGCTGGTGGCCGACGTACCGCGGCTGACCTCGGGCAAGATCGACCGCAAGGCGCTGAAGGCGCGGGAACTGGCCACTGCGTCCGAACCCAGCGGCGAAGACGACACGCCGGTCTCGGCCGGCGAGCATGCCCTGTTCGAGGCGCTGCGGCCGTTGTTCCCGGGTCAGCCGCTGCGCCTGGCCAGCGATTTCTTCCGTGACCTGGGCGGCCATTCGCTGCTGGCGGCGCGGCTGGTGTCTTCGCTGCGCAAGCATCCGCAGTTTTCCGCGCTGACCATGCACGAGCTGTACCAGCATTCCGTGCTGGGCACGTTGGCGGCGCGGCTGGACGCGCTGGCCGTTGAATCGGACGTCGCGGCCCAAACCGCGCCGTCGGCCGGCCCCGATGACGTGCTGGAGCGGGCGCCGGAATGGCGCCGCTGGGCTTGCGGCCTGGCGCAATTGGCGGTGCTGCCGCTGTTGATCGGCGTGCGCATGCTGATCTGGCTGACGCCGTTCTTCACCTACCACTACTTCACCGGCGATGAGGGCGACTCGGTCTGGGGCGCGGTGGCCCTGTCGATCGCCAGCTATCTGGCCTGCAACCTGCTCAGCTTCGTCGTGGCGGTGGTGTGCAAGTGGGGCATCCTGGGCCGGCTCAAGCCGGGCCGCTATCCGTTGTACGGCTGGACCTTCTACCGCTGGTGGCTGGTCGACCGCGTCCTGGACATTCCGCCCGCGCATCTCTTGGCGGGGTCGCCGCTGCAAGCCTGGTACCTGCGGGCGCTGGGCGCGCGCATTGGCCGCGATACCGCCATCAGCCGCATTTCCGTTCGCGCGCCTGATCTGCTGACGGTCGGCGACGGGGCCAGCATCGGCGCGGCGGTGAACCTGGAGAACTTCGAGGTCCGCGGCGCGCACTGGGAAGTGGCCCCCATCACCCTGGCCGACAACGCCTATATCGGTTCGTACGCGGTGGTGCAGGGCGGCGTGTCGCTGGAAGAGGGCGCCCGCCTGGAGGGGCTGTCGTCCCTGCCGACCGGTTCGCGCATTCCCGCCGGCCAGATCTGGACCGGGGCGCCTGCGCGGCATGATCCGCAAGCACGCCCCCCCGAGTTGCCCCCGCGGCCCGTGCGCGAAGGCCGCTGGGCGCGGCTGGACATGCTGGCCTACGCGGGCGGCGGCACGCTGATCGCCGCGCTGTTCTTCATGCCGGTGTTCCCCAGCTTCGTGCTGATTGACTGGATCGACGCGCGCTGGCTGGACCTGATGGGCTCGCGCGTCTGGTGGCCCAATGCATTCCTGGCCTACTTGCTGCTGGCCTTGCCTGCCAGCGCCTTGCTGCTGTTCCTGACCGTGCTGGTCTCGGCCATGCTGCGCTGGGCGCTGTTGCCGCGACTGAGCGGCGGTCGTTGGCCCGTCTACGGCCAGATATACCTGCGGCGCTGGCTGACCAACCAGATCCAGGAATCCAGCCTGAGCGTGCTGC
>JBEBOQ010000188.1:0-6840 GCA_040396375.1 Achromobacter xylosoxidans | reverse complement strand
TAGTGGCTGATGGCGATGCCCAGCCAGGCGATGAAGCCGGTCATGCCCGAGGTATTGAGCAGCCAGATGTACACGGCCTTGGGGCTGAAGATAAAGCTGAAAAAGCACAGCGCCGCGACCACCGTGGTGGCCACCAGGGCCCAAAGCGGCACCCCGGTGCGGGAGACGCGGCCGAACACGGCCGGCGCCTTGCCGTCGCGCGCCAGGCTGTAGAGCATGCGCGTGGCCGCGTACATGCCGGAATTGCCGGCTGACAGCACCGACGTCAAGACCACCGCGTTCATGATCGACGCCGCGGCCAATAGGCCGGCGCGCTCGAAGATCAGGGCAAACGGGCTGACGCTGATGTCGGTGACTTCGTTGCGCAACAGCTGCGGGTCGGTATAGGGAATCAGCAGGCCGATCACCAGGATCGCCGCCACGTAGAACAGCAGGATGCGCCAGAACACCTGGCGCACGGCGCGCGGCAGGTTCTTGGCCGGGTCTTTGGATTCGCCGGCGGCGATGCCGATCAGTTCGGTGCCCTGGAACGAAAAGCCCACCACCATGGCCACGCCGATCAGCGCCGCGAAGCCGCCGGCAAAGGGCGCGTCGCCCACCGTCCAGTTGGCCACGCCGCCGCTTTCGCCGCCGCGGATGATGCCCAGCAGCATCATCACGCCCATGGCCACGAAAGCCAGCACCGCCACCACCTTGATCAGCGCAAACCAGAATTCGGCCTCGCCGAAGCCGCGCGCCGACATGGCGTTCAGGCCGAAGGTGATCGCCAGGAACAGCGCGCTCCAGTACACCCCGGGTACGTCCGGAAACCAGTACGCCATCACCAGTTGGGCGGCCACCAGATCCACCGCTACCGTGACGGCCCAGTTGTACCAGTAGTTCCAGCCCAGCGCGAAGCCGAAGCCATCTTCCACGTAGCGCGCGCCATAGGTCGAGAACGACCCGGACACCGGCATGCTGGCGGCCAGCTCGCCCAGGCTGGTCATCAGGAAATAGACCATCACGCCAATCAGCACATAGCCCAGCAGCGCGCCGCCGGGGCCCGCCTGGGCGATGGTGGCGCCGGAGGCCACGAACAGGCCGGTCCCGATGGATCCACCCACGGCGATCATCGTCAGGTGGCGCGCGGACAGGGCGCGGCGCAGTTCGGTCGGCGCTGGTGCGCCCGCCTTACCGCTGCCGCGGTGCTGATCGTGTTCCGATAATGCCAAAGTCGTGTTCCTTCAGAGCGAAAATGCCCCGCCAGCCCAGCCGCGGGAGCCAGGGGTTTTCCCGGCAACGGCGGAGCATAGCGCAACTGCCCCCGGTCGTCGAAATCGCCAGGAAAACAGGACCAACCCCGCCCTGGAAAGGCAAAGCGCTTCCCGAGCGCTTGCATTGCACTCGGGAAGCGCCTGGAGAACGCCCGCAAGGAGCCCCTGGGGACCTATTGGAACGCCGTCTCCATGAAGGTGCGCAGCTTGCGCGAATGCAGCCGCTCGGGCGGCATGTCGCGCAGGCGCTCCAGCGCCCGGATGCCGATCTCCAGGTGCTGGTTGACCTGGCGGCGATAGAAAACGCTGGCCATGCCCGGCAGCTTCAGTTCGCCGTGCAGCGGCTTGTCGGACACGCACAAGAGCGTGCCATAGGGCACCCGGAAGCGAAAACCGTTGGCCGCGATGGTGGCCGATTCCATGTCCAGCGCAATCGCGCGCGACTGCGCGAAGCGTTCGACCAGTTCAACATGGTCGCGCAGTTCCCAGTTGCGGTTGTCGATGGTGGCCACCGTGCCGGTGCGCATGATGCGCTTGAGGTCCCAGCCGGACAGCCCCGCCACTTCTTCCACCGCCTGTTCCAGCGCCACCTGCACCTCGGCCAGCGCCGGCACCGGCACCCAGGTGGGCAGGTCGGCATCCAGCACATGGTCTTCGCGCACGTAGCCGTGGGCCAGCACGTAGTCGCCCAGCCGCTGCGAGTCGCGCAGGCCGGCGCAGTGGCCCAGCATCAGCCACGCGTGCGGACGCAGCACGGCGATGTGGTCGGTAATGGTCTTGGCGTTGGACGGCCCCACGCCGATATTGACCAGGGTGATGCCGGAATGGTCCCCGCGCACCAGGTGGTAGGCCGGCATCTGCGGCAACCGCTGCCCCTGGCCTTCGTCGGCCGGCGCGGACTCTCCGCGACGGGTGATGCGGTTACCCGGCTCGACCAGCATGTCGTAGTCTTCATTGCCGCTGGCCATCAGGGCCCGCGCGCGGGCGCAGAATTCGTCGACGTAGAACTGGTAATTGGTGAACAGCACGAAGTTCTGGAAATGCGCCGGTGCCGTGGCCGTGTAGTGCTGCAGGCGGTGCAGCGAGTAGTCCACCCGCTGCGCCGTAAAGGGCGCCAGCGGCTTGGGCTCGCCTTCCTTGCCGCGCCACGAACCATTGACGATGGCGTCGTCGGTCACGGCCAGGTCGGGCACGTCGAACAGGTCGCGCAAGGGGCGCTTGAGGGCCTCAAGGTGCTCGCCCTCGACGTAGGCGCCTTCCGGGAAGGCGAAATGCAGCGGGATCGGGGAATCGGATTCGCCCACCTCCACCGCCACGCGGTGGTTCTGCAGCAATTGGCCGACTTGCTCGATCAGGTAGTCGCGAAACAGGGCCGGCTGGGTGACGGTGGTCTGGTAGATGCCGGGCTCGGCCACGTGGCCGTACGACAGGCGGGTATCGATGGGATCGTAGGTTTCCACCAGGATGCGGATGGCCGGGTAGTACGCGCGGGCCCGTTCGCGGCCGTTGCCGGGGCCCTTCAGGACTTCGCGGAACGCCGCCCGCAGAAAAGCCGTGTTGCGCGCGTAGATTTCCACCAGCCGGTCAACCGCCGCTACCGCATCATGGTAGGGCTCGAAAGGAAGCGCCTCGGGCCGGTTCATGGAGGACAGGGGGTGTACTGCGTTCATCATTGAGCTTTACTCCGCTTTCTTATCTATCTTGTTTTAAGCGGCCGCTCTCGGCAATCAAGCCGGAACAGGCCGATGCCGACGATTATGCCCGAGCACAGGGCCTGATGAAGTGTCATATTCGCGCGCCTGTCCTGGCGCGTCCCGGCACGCCGCCATCGCCAGCGCAATAGAAACAATATATCATTCCGTTTTTTTCCGCTCCGCCCCCGCTTCCATGCCGTCGGCACCCGGCCTCCGTCCAGGCAGTACCCAGCACCTTGCCCGATGGGCGGTGCTGTCCTGGCTGTGCGCCTGCCTGCTGTTGGCGCCGCTGGGCGGCCTGCGCCATCTGCTCACGCACCTGGACACCGGGCCGGCCTCGACCCAGGACAGCGTATCCGCCTCCCGCGCCGCGCATGCTCCGGCGCCTGGTCCTGCCTCCCGTCGCGGGGCTGATCCCGCGGCTGACTTGTCCACGGCGCCCACGCCGCTTCCAGACGACGCCCACACCGCCGACAAGCTCGGCCACTGCGACCTGTGCCATATCTGGGACTTGCTGGACGCCACGCTGCCGGCGTCCTTCCCATTCATCGCCGGCACCCCGCCCCGCATCGCCCCGCCCCCCGCCACGCCAGGCGGCGCCACGGTGGCCGCCGGCAGTTGGTTCCAATCCCGCGCCCCGCCTGCGGCGGCTTGAAATCCTTCACGCCCGATTTCAACCCCCGCCGCCGCACACTCCCGGCCGGCACCCAGGATTGCCACCATGTCTTTTGCTTCTTCCCTGGCCGGGGCGCGTCCGCCCCTGCGCGCCTTTGCCCTGTCCCCGCTCGCCCTCGCCTGCCTGCTTGCCCTGCCCCAAGCCGCCCGCGCGCAGGCCGCCGACACCACCACGCTGTCGCCCGTTGTCATTACCGCCAATCCGCTGGGCAGCGAAGCTCTCGCCTCGCCCAGCACCGTGGTGCAAGGCAACGACCTGGACCTGCGCCGCGGCTCGAACCTGGGCGAAACGCTCAACGGCCTGCCCGGCGTATCCACCACCACCTATGGCCCCATGGTGGGCCGGCCCATCATCCGCGGCCTGGACGGCGACCGCATCCGCCTGTTGAATAACGGCGTGGGCTCGCTGGATGCCTCGTCGCTGTCGTTCGACCACGCCGTGCCGCAAGACCCGCTATCCACCAACCGCGTTGAAATCCTGCGCGGTCCGGCCGCCCTGCTCTACGGCGGCAGCGCCATCGGCGGCGTGGTCAACACCATCGACAACCGCATCCCGACCGAGCCCATCGACGGCATCCACGGCGACGTGGCCGGCAGCTACGGCGGCGCCAACAACGACCGCAACGGCGCCGTGCAAGTGGAAGGCGGCGACGGCACCTTCGCCATCCATGCCGACGCCTTCAGCCGCAAAACCGGCGACCTGCGCATTCCAGGCTATGCCCGCACCGCCCAACAACGCGCCATCGACGGCCCCGACCGCGACCAACCCCAAGGCACGCTGCCCAACAGCGACGGCCAGGCCAGCGGCGGCGCGCTCGGCATGTCCTGGACGGGCGACCGCGGCTATGCCGGCCTGTCGTACAGCGGCTACGACTCCGACTACGGTTCAGTCGCCGAGCCGGACGTGCGCATCAAGATGCACCAGGAGCGCTTCGGCTTCGCCAGCGAACTGCGCGACCTGGACGGCCTGTTCACCAGCGTCAAGCTGAACTTCGCCTACACCGACTACCAGCACAAGGAAATCGAAGACGGCGAAACCGGCACCATCTTCAAGAACCGTGGCTACGAAGCCCGCATCGAGGCGCGCCACGCCGACATCGGGCCGCTGCACGGCGTGGTCGGACTGCAACTGGGCCAGACGCGCTTCTCGGCGCTGGGCGACGAAGCTTTGGTCCCCACCACCGACACCGACTCGGCCGCCGTGTTCGCGCTCGAGGAATGGAAGCTGAACGACCGCCTGACCCTGAGCGCCGGCGCCCGCGCCGACCATACCCGCCTGAGCCCCTCGGGCGGCGGCAATGAACGCTTCGACGGCGCCAGCCGCAGCAGCTTCACCGCCGGCAGTTTCTCGCTGGGCGGCATCTACAAGCTGAGCAGCGTCTGGTCGGTGGCCGCCAACACCGCCTACACCGAACGCGCCCCTACCTTCTATGAGCTGTACGCCAACGGCCCGCACGAGGCCACCGGGCAATACCTGGTGGGCGACCAGGGCCTGGGCAAGGAACGCGCCTGGTCCGGCGACCTGTCGCTGCGCTACAAGAAGGACGCCGACAAGGCCAGCATCGGGGTGTTCTACAGCCGCTTCTCCAACTACCTGGCTGAAATGAACACCGGCCGCTATCGCAATGACGACGGCGACGTGGTCGCGGCGGGTGACGACGGCGCGCTGCCCGAAGCCCGCTACCAGGGCGTCGCCGCCCGCCTGTACGGCCTGGAAGCGGAAAGCAGCACCCGCGTGCTGCAACTGGACGGCCACAAGCTGGATCTGGGCCTGTCAGGCGACTACACGGTGGCGCGCAACATCGACACCGGCCGCTCGCTGCCGCGCATCCCGCCGCTGCGCCTGCGCGTCGCGCTGGACTACGGCTATGGCGCCTACAGCGCCGGCGTCAGCGTGTCCAAGGCGTTCGCCCAGCACAGCCGCCCCGACAACGACACCGCCACGCCCGGCTACTACAGCCTGGACGCCAATGCCGGTTACCGCTTCAAGGTGGCTGCGGTGCAATGGCAGGCCTACGTGCGCGGCATCAACCTGACCAACCAGACCATCCGCTACGCCACGTCAGTCCTGCGCGACGTCGCCCCGGAGGGCGGCCGAGCCGTGATGGTCGGGCTGCGGGGAAGCTTCTGATTGCGCACCGGCCGGGCCCGGCTTCGCTTCCCGCCGTCGGCCTGACTTTGCGAAGGTTTTCGGTTGCGCTGCGGTAGCGGTCATCGGACCGTCTCTCGTGGCCACTGGCGCCCCGCCCGTTACTTCTTCCCCACCGGGCAAAGTAACGGGCGGGGCGGCAGAATGCTGCATTGCACTACAAATGTAATGAAACTTTATTCCATTACAATACCGTGGCAGTCAGTGGGGCTAAAGCCCCCCCTGCCCCTTTCCGCCGGCCTGACTCTCCCCGAGCCAAGCCACGCCGCCCCCACTCCGATTTCTGAAGTGACGTAATGACGCCGCCTACGCGAAAAGCACGATTTGCCTCGTTCCGCATTCCCGCCTTCCTGTCAGCGCCCTTGCTGGCCCTGACGTTCTCCTGGTTACCCGGCGCCGCCCAGGCGTCCCTCCCCTCCGCCGACGCCGCTCGCGCGTCCTTGTCCGGCCTGCGCCTGGCGCAAGAGCCCACCGTGCCCACGTTGCGTGAACGCGTCGTGCAAGCCGGCCTGGCGGCCATCGGCACGCCCTACAGTTGGGGCGGCGACGACGCCGAAGGCTTCGACTGCAGCGGCCTGGTCCTGTATGTCTACCGCGAAATCGCCGGCCTGGAACTGCCCCGCACCGCTCGCCAGCAGCGCACCCAGGGCGACACGGTCCCGAACAAGCAACAGCTCAAGCCCGGCGACCTGGTGTTCTTTGCCACCCGCGGCCGCGGCACGACCTCGCATGTAGGCATCTACATCGGCCAGAACCAGTTCGTGCACGCCCCGCGCCGCGGCGCCAAGGTACGCGTGGACGAAATGAAGAATCCGTACTGGTCCAAACGTTACGTAGGCGCGCGCAGCTACATCGACATGGCCCAAGGCCAGATGGTGGCTGGCCGATAAAACGCGTAGAAGGGGGCCCCCCACGCTGCGCACGCTTCGCGTGCTTGCTGCCCCCCAAGGGGGCTACCCGCCCAGGCGGGATGCGGCGCTTTCCTGCGACGTTCGTGAAAAACAAAAGGCGCCTCGTGAACTGACCCCCAGAAGTTGGATGGTCGGAAGCTAAGCCCCTAAGGCCTGAG
>JBEBOQ010000187.1:0-6941 GCA_040396375.1 Achromobacter xylosoxidans | reverse complement strand
ACACCGACATGCTGCGCAGCACCGTCACCAGCAGCGGCGCCCTGGCCGCCGCGGCACAAGCGATTCCGCTGGGCCGCATCGGCACCGTCGACGACGTGGCCGCCGCCGTGCGCTTCCTGGCCTCGGAAGAGGCGGGCTACATCACCGGCAGCGTCATTGACGTGAACGGCGGCTACCGCATGCAGTGAACCTCATCCGGCGGCCTGGCCGCCTACGCAGCAACGCGCCATTCATAAAGGCGCGCACTCATAAAACGGGAGACACACCATGATTCACCCCCGCCGCTACGCGGCCGCCGCGCTGTGCGCATTGGCGCTGGGCGCCTCGGCCCAGGCCCAGCAAGAACCGGGCATCACCGACAAGACCATCAAGATCGGCCTGTTCGCCCCTCTGTCGGGCAGCGGCATGGCCTATGGCTTTGACGTGCTGAACGCCGCCAAGATGTGGTACGCCAAGGTCAACAAGGAAGGCGGCATCAACGGCCGCCAGATCGAGCTGGTGATCGAGGACGACCGCTGCAACGCCAACGACCTGGTGGCGGCGGTCAAGAAGCTGACGGAGCAGGACAAGGTGTTCCTGCTGAACGGCGGCTCGTGCTCGGCCGCCGTGGTGGCCGCGCGCGAATACGTCGAGCGCGAGAAGGTGCCGCTGGTCATGCTCAACGCCTCGGGCGACGGCGCGCTGTATCCGCCGTCCAAGTACATCTACGGCGCGTTCTCGATCTCGCAGCACGCCGTGGGCGGCTCGATGGTGCAGTTCGCCGCCGAGCATCTCAAGGCCAAGAAGATCGGCTACATCAACCACGACGATGCCTACGGCGGCTGGAACCTGGAAGCCGCGCAGGCCCAGGCCAAGCAGCTGGACGGCCTGGGCCTGCAGGTGCAATCGGTCAATCCCAACATCACCGACGTCACCGCGCCGATGCTCAAGATCCGCGCGGCCAATCCGGACGTGCTGCTCTTGACCACCTACGCCCGCCCCGCCGCGCTCATCATCAAGAAGGCGCAGGAACTGGGCTGGAACAAGCCCATCGTGCTGGCCGTGAACGGCACCGCCGACCTGAAGCAACTGGTGGAGAACGTCGGCAACAAGGACGCCTTCAAGAACGTCTACATCCAGGAAGTCCTGGCCGACATGCCGGGCGGCCCCAAGCTGACCTGGGTCTATGACATGTACAAGCAGGCCTACCCGGACCTGGCCGCCAAGCCCGGCCATCCGCAGACCTACATGCCCTATGGCCTGCCGCCCGCCATGGCGGTGGTCAACGCGCTCAAGGCCGCCGGTCCGCAACCCACCCGTGAAAAGGTGCTGGCGGCGCTGGAGACAATGAAGTTCGACTCTGGCGTCATGGCCGGCCCGATCGAATTCGGCCCGAACGACCGCGCCGCGCAGGAATCGGCCATCTACATCAAGTTCGACGGCACCAACATGTCGCTCGTGCCCGGCGCCTTCAAGAGCGTCTGGCAGTACCAGAAGTAAACCAGCGGCCCGCGACGGGTCTGGCCCGCGCGCTGGCGCAGCAGCGCGCGGGCTGCCGGAGAACATCATGAGCTTTGCCGATATCTGGCTGTTCCTGCAGCAGGGGGTGCTGTCGGGACTGGTGACGGGCAGCGTGTACGCGCTGCTGGCGGTCGCCGTCGTCATCATTTTCAAGACCACCGACGTGCCCAACTTCGCCCAGGGCGAGATCTTCATGGTCGGGGGCTACGTCGCCCTGTTTCTGACCCTGGTGATGGGCTGGCCCTACCTGGCGGTCATTCCAGTGACGCTGGCCGTGGTGGCCGTGGTCTCCGGCCTGTTCCAGCGCGTCGTCATGGAGCGCGTCATCGCCTCCAGGGGCGTGGGCGTGCAGATGGTGATCGCCACGCTGGGCCTGGCCTACGCCCTTAAAGGGCTGGTGCGCCAGACCGGGCTGGGCGACACGCCGCGCTCGCTGCCGCCGCTGGCCCCCACCGACGCCATCCTCATCGGCGATGCCGTGCTGACACAGCTGGACCTGGTGATCTTCGCCGTGGCCGTGGGCGTGATGCTGCTGCTGTACGTGATGTTCACCTACACCCGCGTGGGCAAGGCCATGCGCGCCGTCGGCATGAACCCCAAGGCCGCGCGCCTGGTGGGCGTGAACCTGACGCGCATCCGCATGATGGTGTGGGCGCTGTCCGGGCTGATCTCGGCCGTGGCCGCGCTGCTCATCACGCCCAAGATCCTGATCACGCCGGACATCGGCCACATCGCCATCCTGGCCTACGCGGCCGCCATCGTCGGCGGCATCACCAGCCTGCCCGGGGCGGTGGTCGGCGGCTTCGTGATCGGCGTGGCCGAGAACCTGGTGGGCCTGTTCATTTCGACCAACGCCATCGTGGTGGCGCCCTTCGTCGCCATCATGGTGGTGCTGCTGCTGCGTCCGCAAGGCCTCTTGGGCGGCAAACTGCAGGTGAAGAAAGTATGAAATCCAAGATCGATCCCGCGCTGCTGGCGCTGATGACCGTGGTCCTCGTGGCCCTGCCCTTCGTGGCCAGCGGCTATGTCATCTATGTCGTGAACCTGCTGATGGTGTTCGTGGTGCTGGCGCTGGGCCTGCACCTGGTCATCGGCGAAACGGGGCAATTCGCGCTGTCGCACGCCGCCTTCTACGGGGTGGGCATCTATACCGCCGGCCTCATCAACAACCTGTGGCACCCGCCCTTCTTCGTGTCCATCGTCGCGGGCGGCCTGCTGGCGGCCCTGCTGGGCTACGTCATCGGTGCGCTGGCGCTGCGCATGCGCGACATCTACCTGGCGCTGTCCACCTTTGCGTTCGGCGAGGCAATGCAGTGGGTGTTCCTGAACTGGCAGTCGGTCACCAATGGCTCGAACGGCTTCCGGATTTCGCCCGCCACGCTGTTCGGCTATGAGCTGGTATCCGACATCAAGGCCTATCCCTTTGTCGTGGCGATCGCCGCGCTGCTGCTGTGGGCCACCGTCGCGCTGTCGCGCTCGCAATTGGGATCGGCCTTTCGCGCCGTGCGGGAAAGCGATGTGGCGGCGCAGGCCATGGGCGTAAACGTCAACGCCATCAAGCGCACCGCCTTCACGCTGTCGGCGGCGTACGCAGGCATTGCCGGCGGCATGTACACCACCTTCGCCTCGTTCATCCACCCGGAAAGCCTGGGCTTCCAGACCACCATCCTGATCCTCACCATGGTGGTGGTGGGCGGCATCGGCTCGGTGCGCGGCGCCATCGCCGGCGCCATCGGCTTCGGCCTGATCTCGGAGCTGCTGCGCCAGGCGCTGTCGTTCCAGGAAATCATCTACGGCGTGATCCTGATGGGCTTCATGATGTTCGCGCCCAAGGGCCTGTTCGCCAGCCGCGAGGCGCGCCGCCACGCGCCGCCGCCGGCCGCCCCGCTGCCCGCGCGCCGGGACGCGCAGGGCGCGACCGCCAAACCCACGCAAAGGAGCGCCGCATGAGCGCCCAACCCTACCTCGACGTCCAGGGCCTGACGGTGAAGTTCGGCGGCCTGACCGCCATCAACGGCCTGTCGATGCAGGTCGAACGCGGCCGCATCCACGCGTTGATCGGCCCCAACGGCGCCGGCAAGTCCACCACCTTCAATTGCGTCTCGCGCTACTACCGGCCGACGCAGGGCCGCATCGTCTTCGACGGCATCGACGTCACGAAAAAGAAGCCGCACGAAATGGCGGCGCTGGGCGTGGCCCGCACCTTCCAGAACCTGGAGCTGTTCAGCGCACTGAGCGTGCGCGAGAACGCGCTGCTGGGCACCTATGCGCACGGCGCCAGCACGGCCGCGCGCCTGCTGCGCCCGGCCACCGCCGAGGCGCGCGAACGCGTCGAACACCTGCTCGAACGCGTCGGCCTGGCCGACTTCCTCGACACGCCCGCGTGCAGCCTGGACTTCGGCCGCCAGAAGATGCTGGAACTGGCGCGCGCGCTGGCCATCTCGCCCAAGCTACTGTTGCTGGACGAGCCCGCCGCCGGCCTGCGCAATCGCGAAATCGAGACGCTCGACCGCATCCTCACCGAGCTGTGCGAACGCGACGGCATCACGGTGCTGCTGGTCGAGCACGTGATGCAGCTGGTGATGTCGATCTCGGATCGCATCACCGTCATGTCGTTCGGCGAGAAGATCGCCGAAGGCACGCCCGCGGAGGTGCGCAGCAACCCCCGCGTCATCGAAGCCTATCTGGGCAAGGGAGCCGCCGGTGGCTGAGAACCTGCTTGAAGTCGAATCGGTCAGCGCCGCCTACGGCAATATCCGCGCCCTGCAGGACGTGTCGCTGAAAGTGCCGCAGGGCGCCATCGTCGCGCTGCTGGGCGCCAACGGCGCCGGCAAGTCCACCACGCTCAACGTGATCTCGCGGCTGGTGACGCCCACCGCGGGCAGCGTGCGCTTTGCGGGCGAGGCCATCCATCGCCAGCCGGCCGACGCCATCGTCAGCCGCGGCATCGTGCAGGTGCCGGAGGGCCGCGAGATCTTCCGCGAAATGAGCGTGCGCGAGAACCTGGAGATGGGCGCCTACCTGCGCCAGGACCGCCAGGCGGTCAAGGCCGACCTGGACATGGTCTGCGATACCTTCCCGCGGCTGCGCGAGCGCTTCGAGCAGAAGGCCGCCACGCTGTCGGGCGGCGAACAGCAGATGCTGGCCACCGGCCGCGCCATGATGGCGCGCCCGCGCATGATCCTGCTGGACGAACCGTCCATGGGCCTGTCGCCGCTGGTGGTGGAACAGATATTCGACATCGTGCTGCGCCTGAACCGCGAACAGGGCATCACCATCCTGCTGGTGGAACAGAACGTGAAGCTGGCGCTGTCGGTGTCCAGCTATGCCTACATCCTGGAAAACGGCGAGATCGCGCTGGAAGGCGCATCGGCCGCGCTGGCCAGCGACGAAGGCGTGCAGCGCGCCTACCTGGGCGGCTAGGAGCGAACCATGACTCTGATGATGCAAGACAAGCGGGTCCTCGTCACCGGCGCCGGGCGCGGCCTGGGCGCCACCATCGCGCAGGGCTTCGCGCGCGAAGGCGCCACCGTGATCGTGGCCGACCTCGATCCCGCCCTGGCCCGCGCCAGCGCCCAGGCCATCGCGGCCGCCGGCGGCCGCGCCATCGACGCCGCGCTGGACGTGACCGACGCCGAGGCGGTACGCGCCTTCGCCGCCGAATGCGAAGCGCGCCACGGCGCCATCGACGTGCTGGTCAACAACGCCGGCATCTCGGCGCGCGCGCCGTTCGACGATCCGCAGACCCCGCAGATCTGGGACCGCGTGATGAGCGTGAACCTGCAAGGCACCTTCAACGTCACGCATGCCTTTGTCGAACAGCTCAAGGCCACGCGCGGCGCCATCGTCAACCTGTGCTCCATCGTCGCCTACGGTTGCGGCATCTCGACGGCGGGCTACGTGGTGTCCAAGGGCGGCGTGCGCTCGTTCACCGAAGTGCTGGCGCGCGACCTGGCGCCGCACGGCGTGCGCGTGAACGCGGTGGCGCCCGGGCTGATGGAAACGGAAATGACGGCCGGCCAGCGTTCGCAGGCCCACGGCACCGATTGGTACATGCAGCGCGCCCCGATGGCGCGGGCCGGGCGCGCCGATGAAATCGTCGGCCCCGTGCTGTTCCTGGCGTCCGACATGGCCAGCTACGTGAACGGCGTGGTGCTGCCCGTGGACGGCGGCTACCTGGCCGTATAGGAATCGACATGCAAGCACACAACACATCAGGCACCGCGCTGGTCACCGGCGGGGCCAGCGGCATGGGCCTGGCGATCGTCGAACGCCTGGCGCGGGACGGCTTTCGCGTCGTCATGGCCGACCGCAACGGCGATCTGGCCGCCCGCGAAACCGGCGCGCTGCAAGCGCAGGGCCTGGACGTGGACTATCGGGTCGTGGACCTGACCGACGAAAGCGCCACCCGGCAATTGGTGCGTGACCTGGCGCCACTGGCCGCACTGGTCAACAACGCGGGCCTGTTCGACGAACGCAAATTCTTCGACGTCGCCAGCGCGGACTACCGCCGCATGTTCGACGTGAACCTCTTGGCCGTGGCCACGCTGACGCAGGAAGCCGCGCGCGACATGGCCCCCGGCGCCAAGATCGTCAACATCGCGTCGCGCGCCTACCTGGGCGCCAAGAATCATCCGCACTACGTGGCCTCGAAAGCCGCGCTGGTGGGCTACACGCGGGCCGCGGCCATGGAGCTGGCGCCGCGCGGCATCCTGGTCAACGCCATCGCGCCCGGCCTGATCGACACGCCGCTGCTGCGCAACCTGAGCGCCGAGCGCCTGGCGGCCCAGTTGGCCCTGCAGCGCACGGGACGCGCCGGCCAGCCGCAAGACATCGCCAATGCCGTGTCCTTCCTGGCCGCGCCGCACATGGACTTCATCACGGGCCAGGTCATCTTTGTGGACGGCGGCAAATCGCTGGGCGGGTCGGGAGCATAGGCAGCATGGACAGTATCAAGTGGGACAAGGAAGTCGACGCGCTGATCGTCGGCTCGGGCGCGGGCGGCATGGCTGCCGCGCTGACCGCCAGCGTCGAAGGCCTGGAAGTGCTGCTGGTCGAAAAGACCGACCGCATCGGCGGCTCGACCGCCATCTCGGGCGGCGCGCTCTGGATACCGCTGAACGCGCAGACCGACGCCGCCGGCCACCCCGACAGCTTCGACAAGGTCTGGACGTATTTGCAGGAAACGGTCGGCGCCGGCGCCTCTGACGAGATGAAGCGGGCCTACCTGGAAGCCGGCCCGCGCATGATGGGCGATCTGGTCGAACGCGGTTTCCTGCAGGTGGCCGCACGCACCGCATCGCCCGACTACTACCCCGATCGGCCCGGCGCCGCGATGGGCGGACGCTCGCTGGACCCGGTGGAATTCGACGGCCGAAAACTCGGACGCCACTTCAAGACGCTGCGCGATCCGCTCAAGGAATTCACGGTGCTGGGCGGCA
>JBEBOQ010000186.1:0-6942 GCA_040396375.1 Achromobacter xylosoxidans | reverse complement strand
GAGGCGTTCCGCATTTGCAGTGCAAATTACATTTTGGAGAAATCTATATGCAGAAGACCGTTTTCCAGGCTAATGACGACGGCCTGTTTTTGTACGAAACCGTCGCTAACGAGCTGGCGCTGACGCCTGGCGCCTTCAATATTCCATATGGTGCGTTCGAGGACGCGCCGCCGGCACCGCCTGCAGGAGAATGGCCGCGGCGTGTTGGCGATGCTTGGGTCATGGTCGCGGACTATCGCACCACGCCGCTGTGGGTGGTGGAGACGGGGGCGCCGTACTCGATCGGCGCCGAGCATGACGGCGCTGGCGGCAAAGTCAGCTATCCGGGCTGGGGGTCCTTGCCGGCCTGGCTGACTCAAGTGGAGCCGCCGCGGCCCGCCATAGACCCCGGCGCGGAGGGCTAAGAGTCATGCGGCGAGGGGCAGGGCCTCCAACTGGATCTCGCGCTCGCGGCGCATTTCCTCCAGCTGGCGCCGGCCCAGGGGACTGCGGGCAAGTTTTTGCGCCAGTTCGCGGCCGTGTGGGTGGTAGTAGCGCAGCAGCATGCGGGTGTCCACGTTGCCGTTGACCTTGGCCAGCTCGTGGATCTGAAACACCGAGGCGAGTTGCGATGTGCCTTCGTGCCGTAGATCATGAAACCGCAGGTCGCGGAAATAGGCAGCGTTCGGCCTGCGACCATAGTCACGGCACATAGCCTCGTAGCGTAGGCGGGCGCGTCGGCGTGCCCGGATAAAGGCCCGCGTGACCGAGCCGGGCTGCATTGTGAAGATGCGGCCGCGCATGGGCTTGCCCGTGACCCAACGCCGGAGGGCTTCGCGCGCCCGAGGCGTCAGCGGCACGTCGCGCGCCCGGCCGTTTTTGGTGTGCGGTAGATGCACCACGCCGTGCATGAGGTCCAAGTGTTCGCGCAGGATTCCGACGACCTCGGACCGGCGCATGCCGGTTTCCATTGCCACGGTTAGGATCGTCGGCAGTTCCGTCGACCTAGTTGCGCGGATGATCCATTCCAGCTCCTTGCGTGGGCAGTCGTCATCGGACACGCCGCGCAGGGTAATCCGGTCGAACAAGCGGCGATCGCGCGCGTCATCAACCGCCGGCCGTCGCACAAGCTGGACGGGGTTGGCCAACTGGTCGAAACCCCAGTCTTTGCGGATCACCGTATAGACGTGCGACAGGAACGCCATACGCCGCACGACCGTGGCCGGCGCCCGGTCTTTTAGCCATTCGTCGCGCAGCTCGGTTAAGTCGGAGCTGCGAATCCTGTCGACCGGTCTGATTGCCAGTCGGGTCGCCCGCCAGATGCGGGCGATCGACTGTTCGGCCGTGTGCCCCTTTTTTGTGGCCGAAACCTCGGCCAGATAGCGCGTCAGCGCTTCGGCGAGGGTGGGGGCGGGCTTTCGGCGAGGCTGACGGCGTGACCAGGGTTTCATTGGGCAAAGCCGCCAGTTGTAACTCAATTCGATTTTCCTTGTTGTACCTATCCCGCTTCGGCGGGCTTTCTTTCGTCTATAGGGGACGCGATTGAACTTCCAAGATTTCGACGCCCTCGCGGCAAAGCTGGCCGGCGTTATCGGCGCAATGGTGTCCATGCGGTTCCTGCAAGGATCCCGTACGGCCAAGGCCAGCATGGCGGCCACCGGGGCCGTGTTGGCCTACTACGGGTCTCCGTGGCTGGCGCAGTTCCTCGGTATCCCCGAGGGTCTGTCGGGCTTCCTCTGCGGCTTCCTGGGCATGGCGATCATGTCGCGTATGTGGCAGGCCGTGCAGGAAGCGCCTATCGGCGCGCTGTGGCAAGCAGTTCTCGATCGCGTACGCGGTAAAGGGGCCTGACATGGATACCAAGATCTACATCACCTTGTGGGCCGTCATGGCCTTTGTCTGCTGGCTTGTGGTCGCCGGCGGCGCTGTGCTGGCGGTGTTCTCTAAGTCGATCAATGACACGACGCTGGAGCGCGTCGGCTTGGCAGCCGTCTGCCTGACCGCGACCGGTGCAGCTTGCCGGATCTTCGTTGCCGGCTGGGCAAGCGCCGGCGACGCCGCCCTTGCAGCTTCGGCTGCCTTCTACGTGGCCGCGGTGACGGCCAAACACATCAGGACACCGAAACAATGAACCTCTCCGACATGATCAAGACAGGTATCGAACCCGCGCTGGCGCTGCTGCCCGCCAAAATGGACACGCCGGCCGCGCGCGTGATGCTGCTGGCGATCGGCCTGCAGGAAAGCCGGTTCCTGTATCGCCGGCAACTGGCCGACGGGCCTGCTCGCGGGCTGTGGCAATTCGAACGCGGTGGGGGTGTGCGCGGTGTTCTGACCCACCCGGCCAGCCGGGAGCATGCCTACCAGATCTGCGCGTCTCGGGGCGTTGAGCCTATTGCCGCGGCTGTTCATCCGGCGCTGGAGACGGACGATGTACTGGCGGCGGCGTTCGCGCGCCTGCTGCTGTGGACCGATCCAGGCCAATTGCCGGCCATTGGGGGCACGTACGCCGCCTGGGATCTGTACAAGCGCACCTGGCGTCCTGGCAAGCCGCATCGGCAGACGTGGGACGCGCTGTATGCCCAGGCCGCGGCCGAGGTGGCGCAGTAAGTGGTGGCAAAGACACGGCGAAGCCCCCAACGTGTCCATCCGTTGGGGGCTTCTAGCCCAGCCGTTGCGGTAACCAGCCCTATGCAGGCTGGTGGGTGGGCCTGCAACAAACATACGAGTGGCGAGGGTGATATGGAACTAGGGATTTCCCGAGCGTTTGGGCTATTGGGGGGCTGGAAGGGCTATGCGGTGATGGCGTTAGTCGGCGTCGTGCTGGGCTGGACCGTCCAGGGCTGGCGTGCGGACGCCCAAATCGCTCAGATCGAGAAGAGCTGGAGCGACGAGCGGGCCGTGTCCGGCCAGGCGCTGGCCCAGGCCCAGGGCGAGGCGCGCGCCGAATCCGAGCGCCGCTATCAAGCAATCAACGAGGTGACGAATGAAGCTGACCAGAATCTGGCGCGTGTGGTGGCTGCTGAGCGTGCTGCCGCTGATGAGCGCCTGCGCGACCAAGCCGCCGAGTTCGCCCGCCGTCACCGTGCGACCGCCAGCCATTCCAACGCTGCCCAGCCAGGCCCGACAATCACCGACCCCATCGGCTTGCTCGCCGAGCTGCTTGGAGAGGCTGACGGAATGGCGCAAGTCTACGCGGCAGAGGCTGACCGTGCCCGAGTAGCGGGGCTGGCGTGTGAGCGGGCGTATGGAGTGCTGACAGCGAAGCGGTGAAAGCGCGGCGTGCGGCTGTCGGATTGTTTTGTTCTTTGGGAGAGGGGTACGCGGAAGCTTGTCAGAGGTGGATCAAGGAATGGCAGACGAGCGGGGTGTGAATGGGCGCATTGAAGGCTACGTCTCTCACGAGGCATACGGAATCAAAAAAAAATGGAGCTCTTTCAAAGATGAAAGAGAAAGGAGTGCGATAAATAACGAACGTGCTATGAAAAATGGCGGAACTAGAAATTCTGAGGAAAGGTATGCCTAACTCTGATTTAGTAAACAATGTTGGCCCAGATGGCAGGGAGTTGTTGGAACATTACGAAGGCTTGAGATTGACGGCCTACCAGGATTCAGTGGGCGTTTGGACAATAGGGTACGGAGATACTGAAAATGTCCATGAGGGCATGACGATTACGCAGGCAGAGGCGGATGAGCGATTGAATGGTCGGCTGAGCAGGGATTTCGTACCGGGGGTGCTGGCTGTGCTTAAACGTGAGTCTTCTCAGTCGCAGTTTGACGCGATGGTCTGCTTTGCATACAACGTGGGCATAGGGGCCCTCACTTCCTCCACGCTGTTACGGCTTTTCAATTCTGGGGATATCGCCGGTGCCGCGGATCAGTTTCCAAGGTGGGATAAGGCCGGGGGGCAGTCCCTTAAGGGGCTACGTAAGCGCCGTGCAGCGGAGCGTGCGCTGTTCTTAGGGGCTGATGTAGAGAACGCTATCGCGGTAGGCGACGAGACAGCGTAGAGGGAGCGGAGCGTGTTTGGAGCTCTGATAGTACTGACGCCAGTCCTGGATATAAAAACGCCCCAACCCGTGAGGGAGCTGAGGCGCAGTGCCGCCCCAGGCAGGACAAGTGCAGAGGCAGCGACGGCACGATAGCATGGACCGCGGAACTACCGCGGACCCTGCACGTCAAACATTGTAAAGCGCTATTTTCGGGCCAATTTGAAAAAGTAGGATGCCGAGCTCCTACAGGAGCCAGCTCATGTACTACTACGTCGGAACCTTCTCCCTAGAGACAGAAACCAGGGTACAGGTGTACGCCAGTGCTGACGAGGCATGGCAGGCGGCATTGGCGTTGCCTCCCGCCCAGGCCTATCCGCTCACACGGGAACGGGCGCTGAGCTGGTTGCTGCAAGGCAGTGATCGCGAAAAGGCAGAGGAGTTGCTGAGGCAGGCTGAGCGGCAAGCCGTACGTCAGTGACGTCAAATTGTGTGCAAAAAAATCCCCCTTGACCGAAGCGAAGGGGGGAATCTACATGGTGCATAGAGACAGGGGCGCCTGGACGGAGTGTCCAGGCATCCTGATGATAGGGGACGCATCGCTGGTGCGACAACGCTGGAAAAGCCGATATTAGTTATTGGTCCATCGGCGGCACATCGCCCTTCTGCACCAGCAACCTGGGTTCCAGCATGTCGCCGGTCTCCTTATCCACCGTGACTGCGAATGCGGCGACGCCGACGAACCGCTCGGACATGGAGGTGGCGATCCGGATGGCGCTCACTTCCGAGCTGGCCGGGCGGATCTCCGCAGCTACAAGGCCCTTGCCCTTTGCCCCGCGAATGTAAGGGATGACGACGTACTTCTCGATGGGGGCGGCGTTCTTGGTGGGGGCACCTTCTTGGCTGGACATGGCATTCTCCGGGCGTTGGGTTAACGGCCGGAATGTAGCATAAAGAACTGTTGTTTTGTCCAGTGCTTTGGGCCGCTACAGCCTTGCTGCAATGTCTTCTGGCGACTCACGGTAGTAGACGTTCTGGAGCACACGGAGATCCTTGTGCCCGCTGATTCTCGCCAATGTCATGACATCAACCTTGCGCGATAGGCGTGTAAGCGCCTCTGCTCGGGAGTCATGAAAGTGCAGGTCTTCGATGAGAAGTCTGTCTCGGGCCTTGCGAAATAGCGCATCCAGTGTCGCGGAAGAGACGGAAAAGCACTGGTCCCGGTCGGCTATCGGTCTTAGCAAACGTATGGCATGCCGGGGCAGCGGGATTTCTCGCGGGCGGCCGGTCAGGTACTGCATCTTATGGTTGACGACGGCAACCCGCCGCTTTAGGTCCAGAGACTGTTTGCCCAGGCTTAGGATTTCTCCGGCACGCATCGCCGTGCGCAACCCGATCAAGAAGGCGAGGGCGACCTCCTGGCTTTTACTGGCAGGCGCTTGGCCGGAGCGGTAGCCGAGGTTGCGGCAGAGTAGCTTTACCTCGCGCGGGTTGACTCGGCGTGCGCGTGGAGGGGGCTCGGCTAGCGCGCGTAAACCCTCGAATGGGTTGTGCGATAGCCAGTGCCACTCCCTGCGAGCTACGGAAAAGGCGTTGCGTAACCAGTTGATGTCGCGCAGCACCGATGCGGCAGATACCGATCGGACCTGCCGCCCATCCGGCGCCGTAAAGCCCTTCAGTCTGGTGTCACGCCAAGCCGCCAGATCCGGCGTTGCGAATTGAGACAGCGTTTTGTCGGCCAGGTCCGGGAAGTCTCGAAGGAACGCCTGGATGCGCAGCCCTTCGTGTCGTGCGCCCTGTTTTCCCACGGAAACCTCGTCGGCGTAACGCTCAAGCATTTGGCGAACGGTATGCAGGTCCGCAGGGGCGGCCCCCTTTTCTTGCTGTAGCTCGATTTCCCTGGCTGCGGCCCATGCTTTCGCTTCGCGCTGCGTTCTTAGAACCTTTGAGTCACGCACGCCTGATACGTAGACCTGCGCCCGCCATCCGTTCTTGTGTGGAGTGATTGAAGCCATGGGGAATCCCGTGCGTAAAAAATGGGGAGTCCAGTGTACAAATGTTGCCGTTGAGCGGCAAATCGTGGCTATATGGATATCCAGTGCTTTGGGCGTATCCCTTTGATTTTCCGATATTTTCTCTTTGGTGGAAAATTCTGAAAAATGCAGGTGGTGCCCGGGGCCGGAATCGAACCGGCACGCCTTGCGGCGGGGGATTTTGAGTCCCCTGCGTCTACCAATTTCACCACCCGGGCAAGGGGGTCGCGAGCTCGTCCTGTCGTACTTCTTGTCGTGACTTGATGACGGCTGCGGGAGAAGCGAAGACCGCGATTATATGCGGTCTGCGAAAAATTGTCAGGTGGCGGGCTGGCCTATGTTGTAGCAAGGGCCAGCCCGCGCTCTGGACTGTGTCGCCTAGGCCTACTTTTTCTCAGGCAAGAACCAGTTCATGACCAGCGCGCAGATGCCGCCCGTCGCCACGCCAGACTCCAGCACGCTTTTGACCGCATGCGGCAGGTGCGACAGGATTTCCGGCACTTGCGACACGCCCAGGCCCAGCGCCAGGGACACCGCGATGATCAGCAGCGCGCGGCGGTCCAGGTGGATGCCGGCCAGGATGTTGATGCCCGACGCGGCCACGGCGCCGAACATGACCATGGCGGCACCGCCCAGGACGGGTTCGGGCACGGCCTGCAGCACGCCGGCCACCGACGGAAACAGGCCCAGCAGGATCAGCATGCCGGCGATCCACACGCCGACGTGGCGGCTGGCGATGCCGGTCAGCTGGATCACGCCGTTGTTCTGCGCGAACACCGAGCTGGGGAAGGTGTTGAACACACCGGCCAGCAGCGAGTTGGCGCCGTTGACCAGCACGCCGCCCTTGATGCGTTGCATCCACAGCGGGCCTTCGACGGGCTGCTTGGACACCTTGCTGGTGGCGGTGACGTCGCCGATGGCTTCCAGGGACGTGACCAGGTAGA
>JBEBOQ010000185.1:0-6943 GCA_040396375.1 Achromobacter xylosoxidans | reverse complement strand
CATTCCGCTGGCTGGTTCCCACCCAGTTCAACATTGCGGAAGCGTGCTGCCACCGCTGGGCATCCAGTAGTCCGGATGCGCGGCGCATCGCCATCTACTACGAAGATGAAGCCGGCAACCGCGAGGTCTGGACCTATGCGCGGCTGGCCGAGGCCGCCAATCAGCTGGCCAATGGCCTGGTGAAGATGGGCGTGGGCCGCGGCGACCGCGTCGGTGTGGTTTTGGGACAACGCCCTGAGACCGTGGTCGCGCACATGGCGATCTACAGCGTGGGCGCGGTGGTGTTGCCGTTGTCGGCCCTGTTCGGTCCCGAAGCCCTGCAAAGCCGCCTGTGCGATTCGGAGACCCGCGTCGCCATCGTCGACCACGCCTCCAGCGCCAACCTGCTGGCCGTCAGCGACAACTGCCCCAACCTGCAACAGATCATCGGCATCGGCTTCGCCGACGAGCGCGTGCTGCCCTGGCGCAGCCTGCTGGCGCGCCAACCCAGTGAATTCAAGCCGGTGCCGACGCGCTCGTCGGATCCGGCCATCCTGCTCTATACCTCCGGCACCACCGGCGCGCCCAAGGGCGCCCTGCTGCCGCACAGCGCACTGATCGGCAACCTGCCCGGCTTCGTGGCCTCACAAGACTGGTTTCCCCGACCCGCCGACGTGTTCTGGTCGCCCGCCGACTGGGCCTGGACCGGCGGCATGATGGACTCGTTGCTGCCCACGCTGTATTTCGGCCACCCCATCGTCGGCACGCGCGGCCGTTTCTCGGTCGAACGCGCCTTCGAGCTGATGGAGCGCTACCAGGTCACCAACACCTTCCTCTTCCCGACCGCGCTGAAGATGATGATGAAAACGGTGCCGGAGCCGCGCAATCACTACCAATTGGCCCTGCGCTCCATCATGAGCGCGGGCGAAAGCGTCGGCGACACCGTGTTCGAATGGTGCCGGTCGGCCTTGGGCGTGACGCCCAACGAGATGTTCGGCCAGACCGAAATGAACTACGTGGTGGGCAATAGCCAAAAACGCTGGCCGGCCAAGCCCGGCAGCATGGGCCGCCCCTACCCGGGCCACCGCGTCGCCGTGCTGGACGACGCGGGCCAGCCCGTGGCCGCCGGCGAAACCGGTGAGATCGCGGTGAACCGCAACGACATCCACGGCTACCCCGACCCCGTCATGTTCCTGGGCTACTGGCGCAACGACGCGGCCACCCAGGCCAAATTCAAGGGCGACTGGTGCCTGACGGGCGACCTGGCCCGAGTGGATGCCGACGGCTACCTCTGGTACGCGGGCCGGGCCGACGACGTGTTCAAGTCGTCGGGCTACCGCATTGGTCCCGGTGAAATCGAAAGCTGCCTGATCGGCCACCCGGCCGTGGCCAACGCTGCCGTGGTGCCCAAGCCGGACGCCGAGCGCGGCGCCGTGGTCAAGGCCTACGTGGTGCTGACCCCGGAATTCGCCCAGCGCGACCGCAACGATATCGTCGAAAACCTGCAGGAACACGTGCGCGAGCGCCTGGCGCCCTACGAGTACCCCAAGGAAATCGAGTTCGTCGAAGAATTGCCCATGACCACCACCGGTAAAATCCAGCGTCGCATCCTGCGCCAGCGCGAAGAAGAACGCGCGCGGGCGTCCAGGCCCCAATGACGCGGGCGGGTCCGCCAGGGACCCGCCGCATCCGGAGACAGGGCATGCCCATTTACCAGCTCGACGACCTCATTCCCCGCATCGATCCCGCCGCCTACGTGGCCGACAGCGCCGACATCATCGGCAACGTCACGCTGGAAGCCGGCGTCAGCATCTGGTCGCACGTCTCGATCCGGGGCGACAACGACGCCATCCTGATCCGCCAGGGCACCAATATCCAGGAAGGCAGCGTGCTGCACGTGGATACCGGCTGTCCCATGACCATCGGCCCCAACGTCACCGTGGGCCACCAGGCCATGCTGCACGGCTGCACCATCCACGAAGGCGCGCTGGTGGGCATGCAGGCGATCGTGCTGAACAATGCCGTGATCGGCCGCAATTGCCTGATCGGCGCGGGCGCCATCATCCCCGAAGACCGGGTGATTCCGGACAATTCCCTGGTCATCGGCATCGGCAAGATCGTGCGCGAGCTGTCCGACGAGGAAATCGCCAATCTGCACAAGAACACCGCCCACTACGTGGCGCGCGGCCAACACTACAAGACGGCCTTGAAGCGGCTGGCCTGACATTGCCGCCGGGAACGCCCCGGCAAGGGCCTACACCCCTGTCGCCGGCAGGGGGAATCGGCCGTCCGATCGGCTAACATTCCCCCATGACCGATCAGCTCAAGAAATACCTCCTCGAAGACCGCAGCGTCCGCGTCCAAGCGGTGCGCCTCACGGATACCTGGAAGGCCGTCCAGGCCAACCACGACTACCCGCCCGCCATCACCCACCTCCTGGGCGAACTGGTGGCGGCCTCCACCCTGCTGGCCGCGAATATCAAGTTCGACGGCTCGCTGGTGCTGCAGATCCAGGGCGACGGCCCGATCGCCCTGCTGGTCGTGGAATGCCGTTCCGACCTCAGCCTGCGCGCCACCGTCAAGGTCCGTGAAGGCCACGAAGTGCCGGCCGAAGGCAACATGCAGAGCCTGCTGAACCCCGGCGGCAACGGCCGCTTCATCGTGGTGCTGGACCCCCAGCGCAAGGTGCCGGGCCAGCAGACCTACCAAGGCATCGTGCCCCTGGAAGGCGACACCGTGGCCGAAGCGCTGCAGCACTACATGAAGGCGTCCGAACAATTGGATACCCGCTTGTGGCTGGCCGCCGACGCCGAGCACGCCGCCGGCATGCTCATCCAGCGCCTGCCCTATCACGGCGGTTCGGATGCGCCCATCCTGAGCGAACAGGCCGCTACCGAGACCTGGGACCGCACGGTGGCCCTGGCCAGCACGCTCCAGCAGGACGAACTGCTCGCCACTGACATCGACACGCTGATCCACCGCCTGTACTGGGAAGAGACCCTGGTGGCCTTCGACCCGCAGTCGGTGCGCTGGCACTGTCCCTGCACCCGCGACCGCGTGGCCAGCATGCTGCGTTCGCTGGGCGAAGACGAAGTGAACGACATCCTGGCCGAACGCGGCCAGGTCGACGTGTCCTGCGACTTCTGTGGCAAGCCCTACGCCTTCGACGCCGTCGACTGCGCCGCCCTCTTCACCCCCAACTCGCCCGCCGCCGGCGACGTCCCGCCGACAGTGCATTAAGGCGGACGCCCCCCCACGGCATCCACGAATCGACAGGCGGTCATGCCCGCGCCACACTGGCCGGCCATGACCGCCTTTTTTCTTGCCCGTCCGCGTCTTCCGCGCCCGCCACAAAGCGGGGCCGCCGCCATCGAATTCGCCGTCGCCGCGGCTGCCGTATTGCTGCTGGGCCTGCTGACCGTCGAAGCGGCCCGCTGGCAGGGCGTGCGGCACATCGCCCACCTGGCCCTGATGGAGGCCGCCCGGGCGGGCGCCACCTCGCATGGTGATCCCGCCCGTATCCGCGCAGCGTTCCTGCAGGCGCTGGTGCCCTTGCACGCCGATGCCCAGGGGCAGGCCGGCGCCCGCCGCCGGCAGGTTCAGGCGCTGGACCGCCGCGCGGCCCTGATGGGCACGACGCCGTGGCGCATTGAAATCCTGCTGCCCGACGCCGGGGCCTTTCGCGACCACGCTCGCCCAGGGCTCGACACGGCCGCGCCGCGCGGGCTGCGCGCCATCGACCATAACTACCAGGATCTGCAGCACGCACGCCGCCCCTTCCCGGACGAACGCAGCATCTTCCGCGCCAACACGCTAAAGCTGCGCCTGACCTACCTGTATCAGCCCCTGCTGCCGCCGCTGCGGGTGCTGCTGGCGGCGTTGGCCGAGGCCGACGGCAGCTATGCGGCCGCGGCGCGGGCGCGCGGCCTGGCGCCGATCGGCATGGAACTTGAAATGGAAATGCAGTCGCATCCCGTAGACTGGTCTGCCGGCAAGCCGTATCCGGCCGGCATGGTGCACGGCGCATGCCGCAGCCTGCGCTGCCCCTGATGGGTGCAGCGGCGCGACATCGCCCCGCCGTAGTCGGACAGGGGAGTTGTTGCTATTGCTGACGGGGGATGTTTGTGTTGGCTGGCTTGGCGTTGCCGGGCTTGGCGGCCGCGGGTTGCGCCGCAGCAGGCCGGGCCGCTGCGGGCTTGGCTGTGGCCGGCTTGGCCGCTGCCGGCGCGCTGGCGCGCGTGGCAGTGGCGGGTTTGGTCGCGGCGTCGGTGGCCAGCGAGGCGCCCCCAGCGGGCGGCTGCGTGTTTTGCGGCAGGATGTGCACGAAAACTTCGCCGTCGCGCATCATGCCCAATTCACCGCGGGCGCGTTCTTCGATGGCGCCGGAGCCGATTTCCAGGTCGCGCACTTCGGCTTCAAGCGCCGCATTGCGCGCGCGCAGGCCTTCGTTGGTCTCGCGCTGCGCCGATACCTGGCGTTGCAGGTCCCAGACCTTGAACCACCCGCCCTTACCCAGCCAAAGCGGGTATTGGATCAGGCCTAGCAGCACGAACAGCACCAGGAACAACAGGCGCATACGCGGGAACCCTCAGCAGTCGTGGCGTGAAATAGGCTGCGGCGGTGCACGCCGCAGCCAGCTTACATTAACGCAGGTTGTAGAAGGCTTCCAGACCGGGGTACGAGGCCACTTCAGCCAGCTCTTCTTCGATACGCAGCAGCTGGTTGTACTTGGCCATGCGGTCCGAACGCGACAACGAGCCGGTCTTGATCTGCATGGCATTGGTGGCCACGGCGATATCGGCAATGGTGGAATCTTCGGTTTCGCCCGAACGGTGCGACACGACGGCGGTGTAGCCGGCGCGCTTGGCCATTTCGATGGCGGCGAAGGTTTCGGTCAGGGTGCCGATCTGGTTGATCTTGATGAGGATCGAGTTGGCGACGCCCTTCTGGATGCCTTCGCGCAGGATCTTGGTGTTGGTGACGAACAGGTCGTCGCCCACCAGCTGCACCTTCTTGCCGAGCTGGTCGGTCAGCAGCTTCCAGCCTTCCCAGTCGTTTTCGGCCATGCCGTCCTCGATCGAGATGATCGGGTACTTGTCGCACCAGGTGGCCAGCAGGTTGGTGAATTCCTGCGAGGACAGCGAGATGCCGCCTTCGCCGGCCAGGGTGTACTTGCCGTCGCGGTAGAACTCGGAGCTGGCGCAGTCCAGGCCCAGGGCGATCTGCGTGCCCGGCTCGTAGCCGGCTTCGGTGATGGCCTTCAGGATCAGCTGGATCGCGGCTTCGTGGCTGGCCACGTTGGGGGCGAAACCGCCCTCGTCGCCCACCGCGGTGGACATGCCCTGGCCGTGGATCAGCTTCTTGAGCATGTGGAAGACTTCGGCGCCCCAGCGCAGGGCCTCGCGGAAGCTGCCCGCGCCCACCGGCAGGATCATCAGTTCCTGCAGGTCGAGGGTGTTGTTGGCGTGCGCGCCGCCGTTGATGACGTTCATCATCGGCACGGGCATGCTCATGGGGCCGCTGCCGCCGAAATAGCGGTACAGGGAGAGCCCGGACTCATCGGCGGCGGCGCGGGCCACGGCCATGGAAGCGGCCAGGATGGCGTTGGCGCCCAGGCGCTCCTTGGATTCGGTGCCGTCCAGTTCGATCAAGGTGCGATCGACGAAGGTCTGTTCCTGGGCGTCCAGGCCCATCAAGGCTTCCGAGATTTCCGTATTCAGGTTCTCGACGGCGCGCAGCACGCCCTTGCCCAGATAACGGCTCTTGTCGCCGTCGCGCAGTTCGATGGCTTCGCGGGCGCCGGTGGAAGCGCCCGACGGCACGGCCGCGCGGCCCATGGCGCCGGATTCCAGCAGCACATCGCATTCCACGGTGGGGTTGCCGCGCGAATCCAGAATCTCGCGGCCGATGATATCGACGATTGCACTCATGACTTTACATTCCCTGAACGATAAACATATTCATGACGGCCGCGCCTTCGCGGGCATTGCGGGCGCGGCGGTACTGCCAGGAGTCGTAGAAAGCCTGGGCCGCGGTCATGGAGGGGAACTCCATGACGACGGTACGGCCAGGCTCACGGCCCTCGAGGTGCCTGGATTCGCCGCCACGCACCAGGATCTTCGCATCGTACGCGCGCATGGCGAGCGTGGACAGACGCTTGTAATCCTCGTATTGCGCGGGCTTGGTCACCGTGACGTCGGCGATGAGGTAAGCACTCATGGGGTTCCTTCAGGGCAGTTGCGTTGGTTGGTATCTGACGCCGGATACGACAACGCCGCCAGTGTCGCCCAAAGGCGGCTGGCGACGCATATCCGATGCTAATTGGTTGTATCCGAAAGCAGCGCCGCCGTATAGGGCGGCGTGGAGGCAACGGCCCGCGGCCCCGAGGATCCGCATGCGGAACTCGAGACCGCAGGCGCGCATCAGGCCTCCTGGCCGCGGCGAGCCTTTTGCTCGATGGCGGCGCGGATATAGCTGGAGAACAGCGGGTGGCCGTCGCGCGGGGTCGACGTGAACTCCGGGTGGAACTGGACGCCGACGAACCAGGGGTGGTCGGGCAGTTCCATGATTTCCGGCAGGTTCTCGGTCGGGGTGCGCGCGCTGATCACCATGCCGGCCTCTTCCAGGCGCGGCACGTAGACGTTGTTGACTTCGTAGCGGTGGCGATGGCGTTCGTTGACTTCGTCGCCGTAGATCGACTGGGCGCGGGTGCCCGGCTTGATCGGCACGCGCTGCGCGCCCTTGCGCATGGTGCCGCCCAGGTCGGACGAGTTGTCGCGCTTTTCGACCTTGCCTTCGCGGTTCATCCATTCGGTGATCAGGGCCACCACCGGGTGCGGCGCCGAAGGATCGAATTCGGTGCTGTTGGCGCCGCCCAGGCCGGCCACGTGGCGAGCGAACTCGATGACGGCCAGTTGCATGCCCAGGCAGATGCCCAGGTAAGGCACGCCGTTTTCACGGGCGT
>JBEBOQ010000184.1:0-6953 GCA_040396375.1 Achromobacter xylosoxidans | reverse complement strand
GCACGTTCTCGGCCATGGGCCAGAGCCGCTTGCCGGCGTTGGGCGCCATCGACACGTGGTCTTCCTGGTTGGCCGACGTGGGTAGGCTGTCGACGCTGGCGGGGTGGGCCAACGCCTTGTTGTCGCTGGCCAGCGCGGCCGCGGTCACCTGGGCGATCATGAAGCCCGAATTGACGCCGCCATTGCTGACCAGGAAGGGCGGCAGCTGCGACATGTGCTTGTCCATCATCAGCGAAATGCGCCGCTCGGACAACGCACCGATCTCGGCCAGCGCCAGGGCCAGGTTATCGGCTACCAGCGCCACCGGCTCGGCATGGAAGTTGCCGCCCGACAGCACGTCGCCCTGTTCGGCGAACACCAGCGGGTTGTCAGACACGGCATTGGCCTCGATCTGCAGCACCTGCGCCACATGGCGGATCTGCGTCAGGCAGGCGCCCATCACCTGCGGCTGGCAACGCAGCGAGTAGGGGTCCTGCACCTTGTCACAATCCACGTGCGAATGGCCGACCTCGCTGTCTTCGGTCAAGAGATCGCGGTAGACGGCGGCCACGTCGATCTGACCGACCTGGCCGCGCGCCTCGTGGATGCGGGCATCGAACGGCACGCGCGAACCCAACATGGCTTCGACGCTGAGGCTGCCGCAGACCAGGCCGGCCGCCAGCAGGTCTTCGGCCTCGAACAAGCCGCGCAGCGCATAGGCGGTGGATACTTGGGTGCCATTGAGCAGCGCCAGGCCTTCCTTGGCAGCCAACGTCAGCGGTTCCAGCCCCGCGCAAGCCAGCGCCTCTTTGGCCGGCAGCCACTCGCCGCGGCAGCGCGCGCGGCTTTCGCCCAACAGCAGCAGCGACATGTGGGCCAGCGGCGCCAGATCGCCCGATGCACCCACCGAACCCTTGAGCGGGATGTGCGGATAGACCCCGGCGTTGACCAGCGCAATCAGGCTATCGATGACCTGGCGGCGGATGCCGGAACGACCGCGCGCCAGGCTGTTGATCTTGAGCACCATGATCAGCCGCACCATCGCGTCGTCCAGCGGCTCGCCCACGCCCGCCGCATGCGACAGCACCAGCGAGCTTTGCAGCGCCTGCAGGTCTTCGCGTGCGATCTTGGTGGAAGCAAGCAAGCCGAAGCCGGTATTGATGCCGTAGGCCGTACGGCCCTCGGCAATGATGCGCTCGACGCAGGCCACGCTGGCATCGATCGGGCCGTAGGCGGCCGGATCCAGCGTCAGGCGGCCGGGCTGTTGGTACACCTGGCGCAATTGCGCCAGCGTCAGGTGGCCGGGGTTCAGGTGCAGATCCATTTATTGTTCTCCTGGACGGATAGTCCGTGTCATGCAATATCGTGCCTGCCGCTGACGGCATAAGCCACGGGCGCGGGCAGCCGGCCGCGGCGGGCGAACAGGTAATACAGGATGCCGGGCACGAGCAGCCCGATGATCCACGAAACATCCACGCCGCCCAGGTGCGCGACCAGCGGGCCGGTGTACAGCTTGGTCGAGATGAAGGGCATCTGCACCAGCACCCCGAACACGTACACCAGAATACCCGGCCAGTTCCAGCGGCCATAGCGACCCTCCGGATCCGACAGCGCGGCCACGTCGTAGCGTTCGCGGTTGATGAAGTAGTAATCCACCAGGTTGACGGCGCTCCAGGGCGTGAAGAACGCCAACAGGAACAGGATGAACGACTTGAAAGCATTCAAGAAGGAATGCTGGCCGATCAGCGCCACGCACGTAGCCGCACCCACGATCAGCACCACGAACCACAGCCGCTGGCGGCGCGTGATTTCCACGTGACCGCGAAAGCCGCTGATGATCGTTGCGATGCACATGAAGCTGCCGTAGGAGTTCAGCGTCGAGATCGTCACCTTGCCGAACGCGATGCTGAAATACAGCAACGCGGCCATCGTGCCGGAACCGCCCAGGCCGACGATGTACGCGACCTCGCGGCCGGCGAACTGGCCGGCCGCCATGGCGGCCGCCAGTACGCCCAGCACCATCGCGATCTGCGCGCCCAGCACAGACCCCAGGCCCACCGCCAGGAAGGTCTTGAACGATGACGTACGGCTGGGAAGATAGCGCGAGTAGTCCGCCACGTATGGGCCGTAGGCGATCTGCCAAGACGCCGCCAACGACACGGCCAGCAGGAACGACGTCCAGCTGAAATGCCGGATCTGCAGCAACTGCCCGACATCCCCCAGTGCGACCACGCGGCTGAACAGATAGACGAAGGCAATCAGCCCCAACACGCTGGCCACCCGCCCCATCAGGTGGATCATGCGATAGCCGAACACCGTCACCAGCATGATGACAGCGGCGAAGATCAAGATGCCGGCGCTGTCGCTTACGCCAAGCAATTGGCCGATGGCCTGGCCCGACAGTACCGTGCCGGTGGCTGTAAAGCCCAGGTACATCAGGCAGACCAGCACGATGGGAATCGCCGCGCCATACACGCCGAACTGCACCCGGCTGGATATCATCTGCGGCAGGCCCAGCTTGGGCCCCTGCGCCGCATGCAGCGCCATGACCGCGCCGCCGAACACCTGGCCGATAAACAGGCCAATCAGCGACCAGAACACATCACCGCCCAGCACCACGGCCAGGGCGCCTGTGACGATAGCGGTAATCTGCAGGTTGGCGCCCATCCACAACGTGAACTGGCTGTAGAGCTTGCCATGGCGTTCGGTCTCCGGGATGTAGTCGATCGAGCGCCGCTCCAGCAACGCCCTGTTCGAGACCGATCTTTCCTGCTCCATCATGAATCTCCTTGCGGGCGCCGGACCTCGGCGCCCTTATTCTTATAAAAGATGACGCCAGCCTGAGCTTAGCGTTGCGCGTTTACCATGGGCAGGTTCAGGCCGTTTTCGCGGGCGCAATCGATGGCGATTTCATAGCCGGCATCGGCATGGCGCATCACGCCCGTGGCCGGGTCGTTGGTCAACACGCGGGCAATGCGCTCGGCCGCCGCATCGGTGCCGTCGCACACGATCACCATGCCGGCGTGCTGCGAATATCCCAGCCCCACGCCGCCGCCGTGGTGCAGCGACACCCACGTCGCGCCGCTTGCGGTGTTCAGCAAGGCGTTGAGCAGCGGCCAGTCGGACACGGCATCGGAGCCATCGCGCATGGATTCAGTTTCGCGGTGCGGGCTGGCCACCGAACCGGAATCCAGGTGGTCGCGGCCAATCACCACCGGCGCCGACAGTTCTCCGCTACGCACCATCTCGTTGAACGCCAAGCCGAGTTTGGCGCGCTGGCCCAGGCCAACCCAGCAGATGCGCGCAGGCAAACCCTGAAAATTGATCCGCTCGCGCGCCATGCTCAGCCAATGATGCAGATGCGCGTCGTCCGGAATCAGTTCCTTGACCTTGGCATCGGTCTTGTAGATGTCCTGCGGGTCGCCTGAAAGGGCGGCCCAGCGGAACGGCCCCACGCCGCGGCAGAACAGGGGCCGGATATAGGCCGGGACGAACCCCGGGAAGTCGAAAGCGTTGGCCACGCCTTCATCCTTGGCCATTTGGCGGATGTTGTTGCCGTAGTCGAACGTGGGAATACCCATTTTCTGGAAGGCCAGCATGGCGGTCACATGCACCGCCATCGATTGCTTCGCAGCCTTGATGACGACGGCCGGCTCTCGCTTGGCGCGTTCACGATACTGCGCCCAGGTCCAGCCGGCGGGCAGGTAGCCATTGAGCGGATCGTGGGCGCTGGTTTGGTCGGTGACCAGGTCCGGGCGCACGCCACGCCGCACGAGTTCGGGCAGGATATCGGCGGCGTTGCCGCACAGCGCCACCGAGATGGCGCGGCCTTCCTTGGTGTACTTCGCGATACGCGCCAACGCGTCGTCCAGATCGGTGGCCTGCTCGTCCACATAGCGGGTGCGCAGGCGGAAGTCGATACTGGTCTGCTGGCATTCGATGTTCAGCGAGCAAGCGCCCGCTAGCGTGGCCGCCAGCGGCTGCGCACCGCCCATGCCGCCCAGGCCGGAGGTCAGCACCCAGCGACCGATCAGGCTGCCGTCGTAGTGCTGACGGCCCGCCTCGACAAAGGTTTCGTAGGTGCCCTGCACAATGCCCTGGCTGCCGATGTAGATCCAGCTGCCGGCGGTCATCTGGCCGTACATGGCCAAGCCCTTGGCGTCCAGCTCGTTGAAGTGTTCCAACGTCGCCCAATGCGGCACCAGATTCGAGTTGGCGATCAGCACGCGCGGCGCGTTGGCGTGGGTTTTGAACACGCCTACCGGCTTGCCCGACTGCACCAGCAGGGTCTCGTCCTCGTTCAGCTCGGTCAGCGCTTGCACGATCTTGTCGTAGCAATCCCAATCGCGCGCGGCCCGGCCAATGCCGCCGTAGACCACGAGTTCCTTGGGATTTTCAGCGACATCGGGATCCAGATTGTTCATCAGCATGCGTAGCGGCGCCTCGGTCAGCCAGCTCTTGGCTGTCAGCTTGGTGCCGTGCGGCGCGCGAATTTCCACGTTGCGATATTTGTTCGAATTCTGCATGACTCGCTCTCCATCTCTATTCACTCCGCGCATTGAATCGAACGCACGGCAGTGTGGAAGAATAATAGGACGTCTATGGTTGTATATACAAATACGAGTTTTAAAAAAATTCCCTAGGGATTCCCCCAGGGAAATGGCCTCGACATTTCGGCTGCGTCAACCGTCGCGCGGTGTCAGTTCGATCAGGCAGGCGTCAAGCACGCCCTCTGCGCGCAAGCGATAGCCATTCAGACTCCGCGGCGCGTCTATCTGCAGACAGTCGTAGCGCGAGGGCATCTCATGCCAAGCACCGGCCACATTGACTGACATCGGCAGCGGGGCCGCATTGAGCACCAGCACGCTACGGGCTGAACTGTGGAAAGTCCAATCTTCTGCTCCAGTCACCCATTGCAGGCGCGCATGGTAGCGGCCGGGCGAATAGATCAGGTTGAAATCGCGGATCGGGCCGTTCAGCAGCCGGCAGTCCACCGCCGCGTCGCCCGAAAACGCGTAGGCCTGGCGCGGGCCCAGCGGCGCCTGCGCCTGGCCGTCGACCGTCATCGCGATGCCTGTGCCTTCCAGCACGGTAATGATGCGCTGCAGTCCGCTGAACAATGAAAAGCCACCGTCCTGCGCCACATCGGCGATAGACAGGCGCCATTCGAACGCGCTGCTGCTGCCGCCCGGGTTGCACGCCACTTCCTGGGTCGTGCCGCCGCCGTTGCGCCAGGGCATGCGGGGGTAATCCTGCGCCCGGTACAGGCGCACATCGGGTTGCTTCATGTGGAGAACTTTCCTTCCAGGCGGTGGCGCGAGCCGGGGTGGATCAGGCGGGCCAGCGTCACCACGCGCTCGCCCGACCAGGTGCGGCGGCGGATCAATAGGCAGGGCTCGATGCGGTCGATCTGCAGCAGCTGGCATTCGCGCGGCTTGGCGACAATCGCTTCCACCACGTGTTCGCCTTCGGTCAGCGGCGCCACGCGCGTCAGGTATTCATAGGGCGTGTGCTGCGTGAAGTCCTGCTTCAGGTAGTCGGGCGCCAACCGCACGTTGACGTAGCGGTCTTCCAGCTGAATGGGCGTGTCGTCTTCGAAGTGCACGATGACCGAATGGAACACCGGCTGGCCTTCGCGGATATCCAGCGCTGCGGCCTGCTCGCTCCCGGCGGGCTCTTCCGCCAGGCGCACCACGCGGCTGTGATGGCGGTGACCCCGGGACGTGATCTCGTCGGCAATGTTGTTCACCGCGAACAGCGCCGAACGCGTCTTGGGCTGCGCCACGAACGTGCCCACGCCCTGCATGCGCACCAACAGGCCTTCGGCCGTCAGTTCGCGCAAGGCGCGGTTGATGGTCATGCGGGAATAGCCCAGTTCCTGGACCAGCTCACTTTCCGACGGTACGCGGTAGTGCGCCGGCCAGGCGCCGCTGCGGATCTGCTGGGCAATCATTTGCTTGAGTTGCGCGTAGAGCGGGGCCGGCGGCGCAGTGGCCTGGGCCGGCAGGCGGGGCGAAGAGGAAGCCACGGGAATATCCTGTGTCGTGCCGTTGGATGAAAGCGGATTATAGGGGGGTGCTAGACATGTACAGACAGGGGCAATTGGCGAACGGCACCATCCGCTGGACGTCTCGGCCCCGGTTACGTATACTCCCCCCCTGTATATACCGGAGCCCGCCGTGCCCCATTCCCCCGCAGAAAAAAAGCGCGTCACCACGCGCCTGCGCCGCATCCAGGGCCAGGCGCTGGCGCTGGAACGCGCCGTCAACGAAGGTACGGAATGCGGCGCGTTGCTGCAGCAACTGGCGGCCCTGCGGGGCGCCGCTACCGGCCTGATGGCCGAAGTGCTCGAAAGCCATCTCCGGGAAACCTTCCTGCAATCCGCCCAGGGCGGACGGCCAGGCGCCACCACGATCGAACCCGAAGCGGAAATCGATCAGATCATGCGCATCGTCCGTTCCTATTTGAAATAACGCACCCGACCCCGTGGAGCAAAGCTATGAAATCACGCGCAGCAGTCGCATTCGGACCCGGCAAGCCGCTGGAAATCGTTGAAATCGACGTCGCACCGCCGCAGCGCGGCGAGGTGCTGGTGCAGATCACCCACACTGGCGTCTGTCATACGGACGCATTCACCCTCAGCGGCGACGACCCCGAGGGCCTGTTTCCCGCCGTGTTGGGCCATGAAGGCGCCGGCGTCGTGATCGAAGTGGGCGAGGGGGTGACCTCGCTCAAGCCGGGCGATCACGTCATTCCGCTGTACACGGCCGAGTGCCGTGAGTGCAAGTTCTGCCTGTCCGGCAAAACCAACCTGTGCCAGAAAGTGCGCGCCACGCAGGGCAAGGGCGTGATGCCCGACGGCACGTCGCGCTTCAGCTACGACGGCAAGCCCCTGTACCACTACATGGGCTGCTCCACGTTCAGCGAATACACCGTGGTCAACGAGATCTCGCTGGCCAAGATCAACCCGGCCG
>JBEBOQ010000183.1:0-7103 GCA_040396375.1 Achromobacter xylosoxidans | reverse complement strand
GCGACCTCAACCTTGGCAAGGTTGCGCTCTACCAACTGAGCTACTCCCGCGCGGGGCACTGCGGTACTGCTTTGAAGAGGCGAGAGTATACATCAATTCAGACGAGGGTCAACGCAGCGCGCGCGCCGTCGCGTTGTCCGTGATGGAAGTGGTCGAGCTGCATCATGGACCGGCCCTGCCGTGGCAGCGCTTGCGCATCATGGCCCAGCCCAAATTGCGCTTCTTGGCGCTTTTTCGCCATGCCGCCGCGCTGCACTATGTCGATACGCGGTGTCGTCCGCAATCCATTGACGAAAGGTACGAGTGAAATGAGCCAGCGTTTGAATTACTTCCAGGTGTCCGCCGAACTGTCCAAGCACTACCTGGACTTCAGCGCCTCCCTGAAAAAGAAAGCCGTCATCAAAGAGTTCGATACCCTGGTGACGATCCGCGCCTCGCAGATCAACGGCTGCGGCTTCTGCCTGGACATGCATATCAAGCAGGCCAAGATCGGGGGCGAGCGCGAACTGCGCCTTCACCACATCGCCATCTGGCGTGAATCCAAGTTGTTCAGCGCCCGCGAACGCGCCGCGTTGGAATGGACCGAGGCCCTGACCGTGCTGCACCCGCACGGCGTGTCCGATGCGGTGTATGAGCAGGTCCGCAGCCAGTTGTCCGAAGAAGAGATCTCGGACCTGACCTTTCTGGTGGTGGGTATCAACGGCTGGAACCGCTTGAATGTTGCCTTCCGCACCGAGCCTGGCTCGGCGGACGCCGCGTTTGGGCTGGACAAGGCAGGCTTGAACTGACGTCATCGCAGCGTGGTTGTCCGCCAGTGCCGCTGAAAAGCCTGCCCATGCGGGCAGGCTTTTTCACATCAACGCCAGGATGCGGCGGCCCAGTTGTTCGGCCCGTTCTTGCGATTCGATATTGGTGAAGCTCATCAACAGGCCGGACCCGCAGGGCGCGGCGGTGGACCAGCGCGACAGTGCGTGGGCGTAGATCCCGTTCTCGATCATGCGTCGGGCCAGCGGGCGGTCGGTATGGTGCCCCTTCATCTTGACCAGCAGGTGCATGCCGCCCGGCTGTGGATTGATGGGCATGTCCGGGCCGAACACCTTGGCCAGGCCGGCCGCCGTGGCCTCGCGGCGCTCGGAATACAGCCGCCGCATGCGCTGGATGTGCCGCGCGAAATGCCCTTCCGTCATGAAAGCGCAGACCAGCGCCTGGGTCAGCCCGGGGATGCCGTTGCCAAGCACCCGGTTGACATCTTCGAAGCGTCGGATCTGCGCCTCGGGCACCACGAGGTACGCCAGCCGGATACCGGGGAACATGACCTTGCTGAAGGTGCCCGCGTAGAGCACGCGGCCGTGTCGATCCAGGCTTTTCAGCGCCGGCAGCGGGCGGCTGATGTAGCGGTATTCGCCGTCGTAATCGTCTTCCACGATCCAGCGTTGGTTGCGCTCGGCCCATTCCAGCAACTGCTGGCGCCGGGTCAGCGATAGCGTCACGCTCAATGGGCTTTGATGCGCGGGCGTCACCACAGCCAAGCTTGCCCGCGGCGCCGTTGCGATGCCTTGCGACACCATGATCCCTTCGGCGTCCACCTCGACAGGCGCGAATTCCAGGCCGGCATGCGTCAGCAGTTCTCGTGTGGGCGGGTAGCCGGGATCTTCGACCCAGACCTGCTGCCCAGGCTGTAGCAGGGCCTGGATCACCAGGTTCAGGCTTTCGCGGTAGCCGGATGTGATGAAGACCTGCGCCGGTGTGCAGTGGATGCCGCGCGCCACCTGCAGGTGCGCGGCGATGGCGGTCCGCAGCGCGGGCAGCCCGTCGGCCGGCGGATAGGACAGGTCGGCCGCCTGCGTGGCGCGCAGATGCCGGGCGCCCAGCCGTGCCCAGATCTTGCGCGGAAACGCGTCCAGCGCGGGCAGGCCCATCTGGAACGGCAGCAGGGTGGGCGGCTGACGCCAGGTATCCGGGTCTGTCTTGACGGGCACAGGCGGCGGCATGGTGGCCGGTTGCGCTTGGAGCCCCGGGGTCACCACAGTGCCGGCTTGGCCGCGCGGTTGCACATAGCCTTCGGCGTGCAGCAGCGAATAGGCCATCTCGATGGTGCCGCGGGCGACGCCCAGGTCCTTGGCCAGCGCGCGCGCCGATGGAATCCGGTCGCCCGGCTTCAGCGTGCCCTGCGCGATGGCGCCGCGGAAACGGTCATAGACCTGGCGGTACAGCGGTTCGTCGCTGGCCGCGGTGGAAGGCGCAAGGCTATCAATGGGAGACCGCGTCATGGCCTAGTCCAAAGGTCAATTTATGGTTCTTCAAATTATGGCATGGGCTGACTAGCATGATGTCTGCTTCGGCAGTTTCGGCCGCAGGCCCAAGCCGCGGCAACAGCCAGGCCAATCAAGACAGGACAGCCATGAGTCATCAGGACATTCGCCATATCGAAACTGCCGAGGAGCTACGCGCCTCGTTTCCGGTCATGCAGGAGTTGCGCCCGCACTTGGCCGGCGAGGCCGATTTCGCCGCTCGCATCGCCCGCATGCGCACCGAAAACTACGCCCTGCTGGCGGTCTGGGAGGGCGGCGAGCCCGTCGCCCTGGCCGGCTATCGCTATCAAGAGAACCTGATCTATGGCCGCTTCATGTACGTGGACGACCTGGTCACCACCGAGCGCAGCCGGGGTGGGCGCCATGGCGCCAGCCTGCTGCAGGCCCTCGAAGGCATTGCCCGCGAGGCAGGTTGCGCCAAGCTCGTGCTGGATACCGGCCTGGCCAATGCCTTGGCGCAGCGTTTCTACTTCCGTCAGGGGCTGTTGACCGGCGCCATGCGCTTTTCGAAGGTATTGGGAGAGCAAGCGGCATGAGCGTCCTGCGATTGATTTGCAGCCCGCGCGGCGCGGGCTCGGAAAGCCACCGGCTGTCTCAATTCGTGGTTGACGGTCTGGCGCAAGCCGACCCCGTGCGGGGCCGCGACCTTGTCGAAATCGACGCCAACCTGCTGCCGCACGTGGACGTGGACTATGCCTGCGCGCTGGGTTCGCCCGTCGACCCGGACAGCGAGGTCAGCGGCCGCGGCTCGTTGCGCCAGTCCGATCAATTGATCCAGTCCTTGTCCGATGCCGACTATGTCGTCATCGCCACGCCCATGCACAACTACACCGTGCCGTCGGCCTTGAAGGTCTGGATCGATCACGTTGTCCGGGTGCGCAGCACCTTCAGCGTGACGCGTGAAGGCAAGATCGGGGTCCTGGCAGACCGGCCGGTGTTTGTCGCGGCGTCATCGGGCGGCTTGTTCTCGGGACCCGATGCGCGGCAACCGGATTTCCTCACGCCTTACCTGAAAGCGGCCTTGGCCACGATCGGCTTGAAGCGCTTGACGTTCTTTTCAGTGGAAGGCACCGCCATGGGCGGGCAGGCGCTGGATGCGGCAAGGCTGCGTGCCCAGGAGCAGATCGCGGAACATTTCACGGGCTTTTAACGCAGCCTTGCGCTTCGCGTCGTTATGCGCCCAGGGCTATTTAGGGCGCCTTGGGCACGTCCTCTTTCATCTGCTTGATCAGGTGCATGACGGCGGGGCGCGTTCGTATGCTCGGAATACCGCAGCAACTTCCGAGGTGATCGGTGGCCCGGAGAGATGGCGATAGGCCACGTTCGGCAGCGCAATCACGCTTTGAAGCAAGTTGGGGGCGATAGCGACGCCGGTGCCCAGAGACACGTGCGTCAGCACGGAAAGCAGGCTGCCGGGAATTGCGCCGATGATGGGGTTGAACTTGCCCCGATGGGCGACTTCGCGCAGGCCCAGATCCTGCTCCGGAACGATGAAAGTCTCCGCAGCGAGTTTCTTTGGGGTGATGGGTTCGTGGCCGCGGGCAAGGGGATGCTCTGTCGGCAGCGCCACGCAAAAGTTGTCGCTGCTGACGATATGGCTGGATAACGACGGCGGCAAGGTGACGGGCATTCGCACGAACGCGATATCCACCTTGCCCGTTTCCACTAGCGACGGCATGTCTTCCATGGGCAATTCACTCACATTGACCATGACGTCCGGCGCACCGAAGCGATAACGCCGGACATGCGCTTGCAGCACGCCGGAAAAGGCCGCCGAGCCGACATATCCAATTTCGACACGGCCTATTTCGCCGCGTCCGGCTCTTTGGCCTGCGTTGATTGCATGCTCCATCCTCTCGATGACGGCGCGGCTTTCCTTGAGAAATGTTTCTCCTGCCGAAGTCAGCGTCACCGACCGCTTCGTGCGATTGAACAGCCTGGCGTCAAGCATGGCCTCCAGTTCTTTGATCTGCACCGTCAGTGTGGGCGGCGAGATGTCCAGCATTTCAGCCGCTCGGGCGAAATGCAGCTGTTCGGCCACGGCAATGAAGTAGCGCAAGTGCCTGAGTTCCATGTCCTCTCTCCTGTAGGTCGGCGGGTGCGCTTTGCGCAAGGGGCTTTGCCGTCGTGACCGCGCTAACCGGGCGGACCGTCATGGGTCAAGCCAATAATTAGTTTAAAGCTAATAAATATCTGTTTTTGTTCTATTGAATGGAACATTTGCAGGGTGATTCAATGTCTGCAAGCCCTTCAGGCAGGGACTCGCGAGGTTCCTGTGACCCGGGCCATGCCTCGTCACGAAGCCGCGTCGTTGCCCTATCTTCCAGACAGAAAAGAGTTCCGCTTATGAGTTCAACCACCGTCACGTCACCGTCGATAGACCGCGGGACCGCCGTCCTTCTGGTCGGGTCCATGGGGTGCGCAATGACCGTGTTGGATACGAATGTCGTCGGCATCGTCTTGCCGACGATCGCCCGTGATCTGAATGCGTCTTTCGCTCAAATCGAATGGGTGATCAGCACCTATGTGCTCTGCTTCGCTGCGCTGCTCCTGCCTGCCGGCTCGATCGCTGATCGCTATGGAAGAAAGCGGGTTTTTCTGATCGGCATTTTCCTGTTCGCCCTGGCGTCGCTTGCATGCGGCTTGGCGCCCTCCGCCACGACCTTGTATGTCGCGCGTGGCGCCCAGGGCGTCGGGGCGGCGTTCTTGTTGGCCCCGGCGCTCGCGATCATCGGCCATGCCTTCCACGAAGAAAATGCGCGGGCGCGAGCGTGGGCGGTATGGGGCGGCATCATGGGTCTCACCATGGTCCTGTCGCCGTTGATCGGTGGCGGAATCAACGCAGCCTTGGGGTGGCGTTGGGCGTTCTACATCAATGTGCCTGTCTGCGCAGCCTTGGCATTGGCGGTGGTCAACATTGTCGATGAATCGAAAGACCCGACCCCGCGCCCGCTGGACTTCGCAGGCATCGTTCTCTTTGCGTCCGGCATGTTTGCCTTCACCTGGGCGCTTATCGTCGGCCCGGGTTATGGCTGGTCGAGCCAGGAAGTCCTCGTCCGCTTGGGCGCCGGCATTGGGCTATTTCTTGCCTTCAGTATTGTTGAGCGTCGCAGGCAACACCCGATGCTCGACCTTTCGTTGTTCGCCGCGCCCGCATTTGTTGGCGCGGTGATTGCCATGTTCGCCTACGCGGCCTCGGCGCAAGTCATGGCGTCGCTGCTTCCCCTGTTCCTGCAGAATGCGAAAGGGCAGACCGCCCTGGCGGCGGGGCTGGGGATGTTGCCCTTTGCGATCGCCATGCTCGTGCTGCCGCAGATCGGACGACGGCTATCAAAGTATCTGTTGCCGCATCAGATCCTCTCGCTCGGCCTGGTCATCGTGGGCGCTGGAAACTTCGCCATGATGGTGGCAGCGACGCAGCAAAGCGTGTCCATGCTTGTCATCTCCATGGCGCTGCTTGGCAGCGGGGGCGGTTTGCTCAATGGCGAAACCCAAAAGGCGATCATGAGTACCGTGCCGCGCCATCGTGCGGGCATGGCATCGGGTATCAGCACCACCGCCAGGTTCACGGGCATCTTGCTGGGATTCGCGAGTCTGGGCGCCGTATTGGCCAGCGGGGTGGGGGCCGCGGTTCAGGATGGCTTGCTGCGTGCCGGTATTTCGCCCGAAGCCGGATTCACCGAATATGTCGTCGCCGGCGACTTCGAGCGCGCCAACGCGCTGTACCCACACGACCTGAGCGCAACGCTGATCAGGCTTGCTCATGACAGCTACGGCCGGGGATTTTCGAATGCGTTCCTGGCCGCGGCTGTGTTTGCGTTGCTCGCCGCTGGCGCGGTCTGCATTTTGATGCGCGGCGGTCGGCGCTAGGACGACGTGCGGGATAGCGCTTCGCCCAGCGACGGATCGCTACCTATTGATCCATCCAGACGTCTTCATAACCTTGGTCGTCAATGATGAACTTCGCCCCCGGCGGCAGGTGCAGGTAGTTGATGACTTGCGGCAGCAGTTCCGGCAGATGCGCGGTGTGGACCGGCTGATAGAAGTCTTGCTCGTCCGAGTAGTCGCCGCAGTGAAAAAACCAGCTGATGGTGCCGTCTTTCGGCAGCGTGATGCGGGTGCCATAGATCGGCATCGCGCCCAGCGTGGTGGTGGCGACGGCCACCATGTCTTCGGGCGGAACGTCGGGCAGGCCGCGTGCTGCGCATACGCTCTGCGGTGTGGACGGTATGTTTGCTGGCTTCATGGCTTTGGGATTGTGCCTGATGGGTCGGGAGTGGCCTGCCGTTTTTTCGATGCCATCGCTTCATCGAATATCGAGAAAAATCGGTTCAAGGCATCGCCTTCGTCTTGCGAGCAATTTCATCCGGTCGTCTGAGCTGCCATCTGTCCAGGAACGCCTTCAGGCAGGATATGGAGTTTCTGCTGAGGTATAGGGCCGGCCGGGCTTTCACCTGGCAGAGCAAGTCGACTACGTTGTCTGTCCGCATGCTCGAGACGCTAGCCTGAGCGGCTCGCAATGGGATGAGGAAAACTCTGAAAAGTCAGCCCTCGTCCCGGCTTCGGGTGCAAGAGCTCGGGTGCAAGAGCATTTGGGCGGAAAGCAATGAGCGCGGGAGGGGCGACGGGTATGTGGTCGCGGCAAGGCAGGGGCTTGCGCATGGCGCAGCAATGAAAAAAGGGCCCGCAGGCCCTTTCGTCAATCTACGTAGCGGTGTGAACGCGCTGCGCATCAAAATTTGGAGCGGGAGACGAGTCTCGAACTCGCGACCTCAACCTTGGCAAGGTTGC
>JBEBOQ010000182.1:0-7208 GCA_040396375.1 Achromobacter xylosoxidans | reverse complement strand
GCTTGGACGGATTCGGTTCGATCAGCTTGCGCAGGCGCGAGATCTGCACGTCGAGACTGCGGTCGAAGGCTTCGTATTCGCGGCCGCGCGCCAGTTCCATGAGCTTGTCGCGGGACAGCGGAATCTTCGGGTGACGGGCAAAGACCTTGAGTACCGAGAATTCGCCCGTGGTGATCGGCACCTGCTCGCCGTTGCGCGTGAGCGTACGGGTCGACAGGTTGAGCACGTAGGGACCGAAGGCGATGGATTCGTTTTCCTGGCTGGGGGCGCCGGGATGTTCCTCGGTGCCGCGGCGGCGCAGGATCGCGTTGATCCGAGCCAGCAGTTCGCGGGGGTTGAACGGCTTGGACAGGTAATCGTCCGCGCCCATCTCCAGGCCGACGATGCGGTCGATTTCTTCCGCCTTGGCCGTCAGCATGATGATGGGGGTGTTGTCGTGCCCACCGCGCAGCCGGCGACAGATGGACAGGCCATCTTCGCCGGGCAGCATCAGATCCAGCACGAGCAGGTCGAAGTGCTCGCGTTGCCAGAGTTTGCCCATCTCTTTGGCGTCTTCGGCAACGAAAACGTTGAATCCCTGTTCGGATAAGTACCGACGCAGCAAATCGCGCAAGCGCGGATCATCGTCGACGACGAGGATTTTTCGGGTGGGGGTGGTGTTTTGCGTATTCATGGCCGGAAATGTAACAGTGACAAGAACCAGCGGCTAGTGGGCGTTCACAAGATATTACACATTGCGAACCATGGTTGAAATCCCCCTTACATACGGGGGAACGCCACGGTATTTCGTACAATCTGCTCCTATGGAACTAAACCTGCTGGCTCTGGAAACCTCTTCGTCGCGTTGCGGCGTGGCCCTTTTGCGCGCGTCAGGCGGGCGGCTGGAGGTCAGCGTCCGGGAGCACGAGGGATCCCAGGAGCACGCGGAACGCCTTTTGCCCATGGCCAACGAGCTGCTTGCCCAGGCCGGATTGCCGCCGGGCGCCCTGCACGCGGTGGCGTTCGGCCAAGGGCCGGGCGGCTTTACCGGCCTGCGGGTGGCCTGCGGCGTCGCCCAGGGCATGGGTATGGGGCTGGGGATTCCGGTACTGCCCATCGTGTCGCATCAGGCCGTGGCTGCCCAAGCCAGCGCAGGCCCGGACGAGGCCATCGTGGTGGCGCTGGACGCCCGCATGAACGAAGTCTACCTGGCGGTTTACCGTCAGACGGGCGCCCCCGGCAGCGAAGCCGCCTGGGAGACCCTGCAGGCACCCCTGTTGATCGCGGCTGCCGAGGTCGTGCCCTGGACGGCACACCACCTGCCAGAGTGGTCCCGCAGCGCCAGGCGGCCCCTGGGCGTGGTGCTGGCAGGCGACGCCTGGGACGCCTACGCCGCCGAGATGGTCGCGCCCGCCGCTTGGCGCCGCGCGGCCGAGGCATTGCGGCCCGAGGCGGCCAGTGTGGCGCGCCTGGCGCGCCAGGGCTGGCTGCGGGGCGAGGCCCTGCCGCCGGAACAGGCTGCGCCGCTGTACGTGCGCGACAAGGTGGCGTTCACCACCGCCGAGCGCCAACGCGGCGAGGGCGGCAACCCCAAGGCGCCGTCGACCTTGGCCCCGGTCTGCCCGCAGCCGCTGACCGACGCCGATCTCGACGAGGTCGTGGCGCTTGAGGCCAACGTGCAGTCCTTCCCCTGGACCCGCGGCAATTTTGCGGACGCGCTGGCGGCAGGCTATGGCGCCTGGACGCTGCGGCGCGACGGCCGGGTGGCGGGGTTTTGTATTTTGATGTTCGCGCCCGATGTGGCCCACCTGCTGGTGATTGCCGTGGCCCGTAGCCTGCACAGGCAGGGGCTGGGCAGCGTTCTGCTGGACTGGTGCGAGCAGCAGGCGCGCGAGCGCGGCCTGGAAGGCGTGCTGCTGGAGGTGCGTCCTTCCAACGTTTCCGCGGTTGATTTCTATAAGGCCCGCGGCTATCTGCAGATCGGTCTGCGGCGAGGCTATTACCCGGCCGAGAAGGGCGGGCGCGAAGATGCGCTGGTCATGCAGAAGCGCTTTGACGCGGTGGCCGTGCCCCAAGGAGCGGTGGCATGACGGCCCCGAACGCCTCGCCGGCCTCGGCCGCGCCCCGCGTCAATCCGCTGCAACGCCTGTGGCTGCGCGAGATCGGCATGGAACGCCTGTGGCTGCGGCCTGCCGCGGCCCCGGTCGCGGTTGCGTCGACGCCGCAAGTTATTGTTTCCAAAACAGATTCTATTGCTGTGGTGCAGGTGCCCGAAGCCATTCCGGTTCGCGTCGCCGAGCCCGCGGCACTCGCGTCTGTCGCGGCCCCGGCCGCTCCCGCAGCCGGAGGGCGTGGCGCAAGTCCCGCGCCCGCGGTGCGCACCGGCCCGCCGCCGCGCCCCGTGGCCAAGGCAGACCCGACGCCGGACGCCGCACCGGTGCGGGTGCCGGTGGCCGAGTCGGTCAAGCACGCCACGCTGGACGAATTGCGCGAGCAGGTGCTGGCCTGCACCGCCTGTGGCTTGTGCGAGGGCCGTCGTCACGCGGTGTTCGGCCATGGCGGCCAGCCCACGCGCTGGCTGGTGGTGGGCGAGGCGCCGGGCGAACAGGAAGACCGTCAAGGGCAGCCCTTCGTGGGCCGTTCGGGGCAATTGCTGGACGCCATGCTGTCGGCCGTGGGCATGAGTCGCGAGCGCGACGTGTTCATCGCCAATGTCATCAAGTGCCGCCCGCCGGGCAACCGTAATCCCAAGCCCGAGGAAATCGCCGCTTGCAGCCCTTACCTGATGCGCCAGATCGCGCTGCTCAAGCCCGAGCGCATCCTGGTGCTGGGCCGGTTCGCGGCCCAGGCGCTGCTGGGCACCGATGCCACCATCGGCAGCCTGCGTGGCCGCGTGCATCAGATGAAGACGGATGAGGGGCGCGAGATCCCGGTGATCGTGAGCTACCACCCGGCCTATTTGCTGCGCAGTCCCGCCGAAAAGGCGCGCGCCTGGCAGGATCTGAAGCTGGCGTCGCGCATGTAGGTGGCGAGGCTTGGCCCGGGCATCGGGTCAGGCCGTCCGGGCGCGCGTCTGGCTTGGCAAGGCAAGCGCAGGCGGCAGGGGCGCCACCGGTCAGGCGGCCAGCCCCCGAGGCCCTTAGTGGTTCTTGGTCGATTCCAAGGCGTGGCCGTGGCCTTCCTGGCCAATCTGGTCGTGCAGATCGGGATTGGCCGCCAGGTTGCGCTTGCTCCAGCGCATGAAGACCACCATCAGCACGGCGACCACGGTGCCGAAGATCACGATGATGATGTTGATGGGCAGTTGCAGCCACAGCAGCAGCGTGTACATGGCGACCATCAGCAGGATGTTGAGCTGCTCGTTGAAGTTCTGTACGGCGATCGAGTGACCGGCCGACAGCAGCACGTGGCCGCGGTGCTGCAGCAGTGCGTTCATGGGTACCACGAAAAAGCCTGCCAGGCCGCCGGTGATGAGCAGCAGCAGGTAGACGCTCCAGGGCGAATAGACCAGCGGCATCAGCAGCACGACCAGGCCCATCGCGGCCCCGACCGGCAGGACCGCCAGCGCGCGGCGCAGCGGAATGCGGCCGGCCATGATCGAACCCACCACCGTGCCCAGGGCGGCCACGCCCATCAGCATCGACGCCTTGTCCAGCTGATAGCCCAGGTGGCTGCGGCCCCATTCGATGACAATCAGTTGCAAAGTCGCGCCCGCGCCCCAGAACAGCGTGGTGACAGCCAGGGAGATCTGGCCCAGCTTGTCTTTCCAGAGCACGCGAACGTAGCCCCAGAACGTGCGGATGAGCTTGATCGGGCTTTTTTGCTGGGGCGGGTAGCGTACGTGGGTGTGCGGAATCAGCAGATTGCACAGCGCCGCCAGCAGGTAGACGAAGGCGATGACCAGGATGGCGGCCTCGGCCGGCGTGTGCACCAGCTTGCCGATGAACGAGTGATTCAGCAGCGCGGTGGAGACCGTGGTGGAGATCAGCAGCCCGCCCAGCACTGTGCCCAGGATGATGGAGAAGACGGTGAGGCCTTCGATCCAGCTGTTGCCCTTGACCAGCATGGAAGGCGGCAGCATCTCGGTGACGATGCCGTACTTGGCCGGGGAATAGGCTGCGGCGCCGATGCCCACGACGGCGTAGGCCGCGCAAACCAGGTAAGTCTGATATTGGGGGGCGACGCCGATGCTGGCGTAGGAGAACATCAGCAGACAGCCAGCGACCTTCAGGGCGTTGGTCGAGAACATGACGCGGCCCTTGGGGAAGGAGTCCGCCAGGGCGCCGACGAAGGCCGCCAGCACCACGTACGCCAGCGCGAAGGACCATTTCATCAAGGGCGCTAACCAGTCCGGGCCGTGCAGCTCCTGTATCAAGGCGATCGCTGCGATGAACAGCGCGTTGTCCGCCAATGACGAGAAGGCCTGCGCGGCCATGACCAGATAGAAACCTCGTTTCAAGAATGTCCCCGTACTTTGACCTGAGCCCGGTCGGTCTGCGTGAAAATTATGCGTCTTGCGAAAAAGTGTCAGCGAGTATAGCCCGTGGCGCAGGTAGGGCTATTCAGCGTTTGCCCGCGGGTTGCGGCAGGTCAGGCGGCGCGCGGCAAGGGGGAGGGCAGTCCCCGGCTTGACCGTTGTTCACGTTTGGGGACAGACTGCCTGCGGTATCATACGACCCATCCGCGAGCCGGCCCTCCAGGGGCCGGTTTGCAATGTGTGCGGCAGGTCCGTTAACGCCTTTCGTTCAACCCACCCCGTCGTCATCGTACTGTGCGTCTTACTCAGCTAAAACTCGCCGGCTTCAAGTCCTTCGTCGATCCCACCGTGATTCCCGTGCCCAGCCAGCTGGTGGGCGTGGTGGGTCCCAATGGCTGCGGCAAATCGAACATCATCGATGCGGTGCGCTGGGTGCTGGGCGAGGCCAAGGCCTCGGAACTGCGCGGCGAGTCCATGCAGGACGTCATCTTCAACGGCTCGGGCAACCGCAAGCCGGCGGCCCGGGCCTCGGTCGAAATGGTGTTCGACAACAGCGAAGGCCGCGCCGCCGGGCAATGGAGCACCTACGCCGAAATCGCCGTGCGCCGCGTGCTGACGCGCGACGGCACCAGCAGCTACTTCGTCAACAACCAGCAGGTCCGCCGCCGCGACATCCACGACATCTTCCTGGGCACCGGCCTGGGCGCGCGCGGCTACGCCATCATCGGCCAGGGCATGATCAACCGCCTGATCGAGGCGCGCCCGGAAGAATTGCGGGTGTTCCTGGAAGAGGCGGCCGGCGTGTCCCGCTACAAGGAACGGCGCCGCGAGACCGAAAACCGCCTGTCCGACACGCGCGAGAACCTGACCCGCGTCGAAGACATCCTGCGCGAACTGAACAGCCAGCTGGAAAAGCTGGAAGCCCAGGCCGAGGTCGCCACGCGCTACCGCGAACTGCAGGCAGACGGCGAAAAGAAACAGCATGCGCTGTGGTTCCTGAAGGAAACCGGCGCGCGCGAAGAGCGCGCCAAGAAAGCCCAGGAAATGGCCCAGGCCCAGAACGAGCTGGAAGCCGCCATCGCCGGCCTGCGCGCCGGCGAGGCCGCGCTCGAATCCCGGCGCCAGGCCCATTACGCCGCCAGCGACGCGGTCCACACCGCCCAGGGCGCGCTGTACGAGGCCAACGCCCAGGTCAGCCGCCTCGAGGCCGAGATCCGCCACGTGGTGGATTCCCGCAACCGCCTGCAGGCGCGGCGCGACCAGCTGCAGCAGCAGATCGCCGAATGGAACAGCCAGCGCGAGCACTGCGCCGAGCAGATCGCCCAGGCCGAAGAAGACCTGGCCGCCGGCGCCGCCCGCACCGAAGAGGCGCGCGCCGCCGCCGAGGACGCCCAGGCCGCGCTGCCGTCGGTCGAGCAGCGCGTGCGCGAAGCCGCCTCCGGCCGCGACGAGATGCGCGCCGCCCTGGCCCGCGTGGAACAGAACCTGGCCTTGGTGGCGCAAACCCAGCGCGATGCCGACCGCCAGATGCAGGCCCTGGAGCAGCGCCGCGAGCGCCTGCAGCAGGAACTGCGCGAATTGCACAGCCCCGACCCGGTGCGCCTGGAGCAACTGGCCGGCGACCGCGTTGCCGGCGAGGAGCAGCTCGAGGAGGCCCAGGCGGAACTAGCCACTTTGGAAGGCAAGGTGCCGGACGCCGACGCCGAGCGCAGCCGCGCCCAGGCGGCCGCCCAGACCGACGCGCAGAACCTGGCGCGCCTGGAAGCCCGCCTGTCCGCGCTGGTGAAGCTGCAGGAAGACGTCCAGAAGCAGGGCGCCCTGGAACCCTGGCTGGCCAAGCACGAGCTGGCCGGCCTGGCGCGCCTGTGGCAGAAGCTGCACGTGGAGCCGGGCTGGGAAACCGCCCTGGAAGCCGCGTTGCGCGAGCGCATGGCCTCGGTGGAAGTGCGCAACCTGGATTGGGCCCGCGCATTTTCCGAGGACGCGCCGCCCGCCCGCCTGGCTTTCTACCAATTGCCGCCCGCAGCGCCCGCCCCGGCGGCGCCGGCGGGCATGACGTCGCTGGCCAGCCTGCTGCGCATCACCGATCCCGACCTGCGCACGCTGCTCAACGAGTGGTTGGGCGGCATCTATACCGCCACGGACCTGACCCAGGCCCTGGCCCAGCGCGCCTCGCTGCCGGCCGGTTCGGCCTGCGTGGTCAAGGCCGGCCACCTCGTGGATGCGCACAGCGTGCGTTTCTACGCCCCGGATTCCGAACAGGCTGGCTTGTTGGCCCGCCAGCAGGAAATCGAAAACCTGCAGCGCGAGATCAAGGCCCAGCAACTGATCACCGATCAGGCCCGCGCCGCCGTCGCCCGCGCCGAAGTCGCCTGGCAGCAGGTCAGCCAGGCCATCGCGCCGGCACGCCAACGCGTGGCTGAAGTGACCCGCCGGGTGCACGACATCCAGCTCGAGCATTCCCGCCTGCAGCAGCAGGCCGAGCAATCCGGTGAACGCGCCTCGCGTCTGCGCCAGGACCTCCAGGAAATCTCGGCCCACGAGGAAGATCTGCGCGCGACCCGCGAAGAGGCCGAAGCCCGCTTCGAGACGCTGGACGAAGAACTGGCCGAACACCAGTCCAAATTCGCCGACGCCGAAATGGACGGCGAGACCCTGGCCGCCCAGGCCGAGGCCGCCCGGACCCGCCTGCGCGAGCTCGAGCGCGCCGCCCAGGAAGCCGAGTTCGCCGAGCGCGGCATCCAGGTCCGCA
>JBEBOQ010000181.1:0-7253 GCA_040396375.1 Achromobacter xylosoxidans | reverse complement strand
TTGAAATCCCTTTTACGTACCACTGGTAAGTACTTACGTACTCGTCTCCTCAAGCAGTGGGCTTTCAGAGAAGGCAGTTCGCGCAAAACCGCCTCAAACGTTCGTATACGTAAAAGAGCGGGCTTGCCAACAAACCATGACAAACGCACAAACCTGATACCGTCAAATGGCAGCGTTGGTTGACGGGGGCTCGTGACGCACCCCTTTGGCCTTGGGCCACCAAGTTTCAGCTGGCCATGTAGATGCATGGCAAAGCGTCGCTTGGGTTTAGCCGGACCTGTCTTCCTGGCGCCTTGATACGCCAACTGGTGGTATCAAACTTTGCGCGCGAATAAAGCAGTAAGCCCTTTAGCATAGCTTAGAACTGGGCGCACTGTCAAAAAGTTTTGTAAGCGCTACGCGCAAGCGCGTTGCCGGCAAAAGACGGCGAGTTAAGCGCAGGTCGGACCTAGGTCGGCAAAAATGGGGCCAAATTACCGCGAGAGCGGGACGGCGGTGCGGGCAACATGCGAGCAGCAATGCAAGCAATGATGCCGACGCCGGTGCCGGCGGTTGAAATGGCCGCGGCAGGCGCGCGAAAGTTGGGCCGGATCCTGGGGAACCGGCGGTCCGAAAGGCAGTTTACCCCCGCGGCAGGCGGTGCGGGCGACTATTGATCGGCGAACAGGTAACCGCTGCCGTATACCGTGCGGATCGGCAACATCACCCCCGCCAGCTCGGCCTTGCGGCGCAGGCGGCTCACGATCACATCAATGCTGCGCGAGCCGCTGGAACGCGCGCCCCCGCCTTCCACCCGCAACTCATCGCCGAGTTCGTTGCGCCCGACCGCCCTGCCCGCCACTTCCAGCAGCGACCGCACGATCAGGCGCTCGTTGGCCGACAGCGAGATCGTGGCGCCGGACGGCGCCGCCAGGGTCCAACCCTGGTCGCGCAGTTCCCATTGACCCAGCGCCGGCTCTTCGATCGACGCATTGTCCTGGCCGGCCGGCAGGCGACGGGCCAGCGCAAGCAGAATGCAGGCGAGTTCTCGGGGATCCTGCGGCGGCGGCAGGCATGCGTCGGCGCCGCTCTGCAGACAGCGCAGACGGGTATCCAGGGACAGATTGCTTCCCATCACCACGATTCCCAACGACGACGAGCCGTGCAGCCGGGCCACCAAGGCATAGCCAACTTCGCCCAACGTGCCCACGTTCAGCACCACGGCGTCGTAGCTGCTGTTACTGAGCAAGCCAAACAATTCCAGGGACGTCGAGCAGCCACGGGCCGAAATCCCAGCTTGAAGCAGTGCGGACACAGCGGTGTTACGTGCAGCCTCGTCCGGCGACATCATCAGTACGCGCAATTGATTCATAGGTTCTTTCCATCCCTTCTGCCTCCCCTTGCCCGGCAGACCGCGCCGGTTGGAGGAAGGTTGAGGACAGTTTGACCCGTTGTTGTGCAACAACTCCAGTCAAGATTCGTCAAGTTTGCAATGTTTGACAGTTCTTGGCACAACGTAGCCAACAGTGACGCGACGCGAGTTATCATTCCATTACACAATCCTTTCTTCTTCTTGCAGTAGGGCGCCACAGGGCGCGCTTGCGCAGCCAACCTTCGCGAGACCACGTCTGATGAAAATCGCGTCGCTGGAAGACGACCTGGACCAGGCGAAACGTATCCAGCAAGTCCTGACTGCCGCCGGATACACCTGCACCAGTTATCAGCAAAGCCGTGACCTGCTTGCCGCTTTGCGCAATGAAACGTTTGACCTGGTGCTGCTGGACTGGCACCTGCCCGATATCGACGGCGACGATGTGGTGCGCTGGTTGCGCGCCAACATCGGCCCGCGCGTTCCCGTCATCTTCCTGACCAACCGGTCCAGCGAGGACGACCTGGTGGAAGGCCTGCGCGCCGGCGCCGACGACTACATCGTCAAGCCGCTGCGGCCGCTGGAACTGCTGGCCCGCGTCGCGGCGTTGCTGCGCCGCAGCCAGATCGCCGAGCCCGCCGATGAACCGTTCGACGTCGCCAGCTATCGCGTCGACCCCGCTGCGCGCGCGATCTCGCTCGATGGCGCGCAGGTCGCGCTGGCGCCCAAGGAGTTCGAGCTCGCGTTGCTGTTCTTTCGCAACCTGGGCCGGCTCATGTCGCGCGATGTGCTGGCCGAATGCGTCTGGAATCGCGAGATTCCAGCCACCTCCCGCACGCTCGACACCCACCTGTCGAACATCCGGCAAAAGCTCCAGCTGCGCCCGGAACATGGCGTGCGCCTGAGTTCTTCCTACGCGCTCGGCTACCGGCTGGAGTTGCTGAGTCCGCCTGAAGATAGCCCGCCCCCCACGCGTTAGCGCCTGGCGGCATTACCTGGAGATTTGAAAGTCATGAGCCGCTGCCGCGCGCTTTCTTTGCTTGCCCTGCTTTCCGGCCTGCTGCTCGCCACTTCCTCGCATGGCCAGCCCGCTGGCGCGCTGGGAGACAATTTCATCTATCGCGTGCGCCAAGGCGACACGCTGATCGACATCGCTTCCACCTACACGCGCAATCAGGCCAACTGGAGTCCGCTGCAGACGCTCAACAGCGTCACCACGCCCGAGCGCCTGCCCATCGGCCTGGAGCTGCGCATCCCGTTGTCGATGATCCCCGAACGCGCCGCCGACGCGCGCGTGGTGCATGTCAGTGGCCAGGCGAACATCGACGGACAGTCGCTCAAACCCGGCGCGAGCGTGAGCGAAGGCAGCAAGGTCGTGACCGCGCCCAATGGTTTCGTGACGCTGGAATTGGCCGACGGCTCCAAGCTCACGCTGCCGGCCGACGGCGCGGTCGAATTGACGCGCCTGCGCCAGTTCGAAGGCACCAACCTGACCGATTCAGTCATCCATGTCGAGCGCGGCAGCGTCGAATCGAGTGTCGCGCCGGCCGGCCAGGGTGTAGGCCGTTTCGAAGTGCGCACGCCGGTCGCCGTCACGGGAGTGCGCGGCACGCGTTTCCGCGTGCAAAGCGGCAGCCATGGTGTCCACAGCGAAGTGCTGGAAGGCAGTGTGCGGCTGCAGCCGCACGCGCCCGGCGCCGCGCCGGCGCAACCCGTGTCGGTGGCCAAGGGCTATGGCGCAGCCATCGGCGCGGACGGCAACGTCTCGGGCGTGCGGCAGTTGCTGGCCGCGCCGCAACTCGGCCAACCCGTGCGTGCCGGCGGCGGCGCCTGGACCAGCGCATTCGAACCGGTGCCCGGCGCGCGAAGCTACCTGGTGCGCGTCGCGCGCGATGCCGACGGCACGCAGCTGGTGTCCTCGACCCGCTTTCCCACTGCCGACATCCGCTTCAGCGCCCCCGGTCCGGGCACCTTCTACGTGACGGTGCGCGCGGTCGATGAACTGGGCCTGGGCGGCCGCGACGCCATGGCCACTTTCACCGGGGTGAACCAGCTCATGACCAGCAGCGGCCTCGGGGTCGCCACCGGCACCGGCGGACTGGTGACCCTGACCGAGTACTAGGGCCCATGCCAGACGCCACCGATCCCATCGACCGGACCTCGCGATCAGGCCTGTGGTTGACGGTGGCGCTGGCGCTGCTGGCGGCGTTGCTCGGCTGGTTCAATGGACTGGGGCGCGTCGACCAGATCCTGTATGACCGCGCCGTCGCCTTGACGGGGCGCGATATCTCGCCCGACATCGTAATCGTGGCGATCGACGACAGCAGCATCGACGCGCTGGGGCGCTGGCCCTGGCGCCGGGCGGTGCATGCGGCGCTGCTGGACCGGCTGCAAGGCGCGCGCGCGGTGGGACTGGACCTGATCTTCGCCGAACCCGACACCACCTACCCCGGCGACGACGTCATCCTTGCCGACAGTATCCGGCGCAATGGCCACACGGTGCTGCCGGTGGTACTGGACCGGCTGATCTATCCCACGTCGATCAGCGCCCCCATCCCCGCCCTGGCCCAGGCGGCAGCCGGCAGCGGCTTCATCAACGCCAACCTCGATGCCGATGGCGTGCTGCGATCAGCGGTCCTGACGGCGCGTTTCGCCGGCCAGCGCTGGCAGCATTTCGCGCTGACCATGCTGGACGTGGGCGGGCAGGCGGACCTGGCGCAACGCCTGCTACGGCGCGCCCGCGCGGACGGCAGCATCCTGATTCCGTATGCGGGCCCGGCGGCGCATACCCGCGCCGTGTCCTATCTATCGGTCCTGCGCGGCGACGTGCCAGCGGAGCAGCTGCGCGGCAAATACGTGCTGGTGGGCGCTTGGGCCACCGGCCTGGGCGACGCGTACACCACGCCGGTATCCCACGAGGTCAGTGGCATGCCGGGCGTGGAGATCATCGCCAATTTGCTGCAGGCGGCCAACGACGACATCGCCTTCCAGCCGCCCGCCCCGTGGCTGAACGCGCTGTATTCGGCCCTGCCCGTGCTGCTGGCGTGCCTGGCGCTATGGCGCTTGTCGCCCAACCTGGCGCTGTTGGTGAACATCGCCCTGCTCGCCCTGGTGCTGCTCGTCAGCCTGTTGCTGCTGGGCCACACCTATCTGTGGTTCGCGCCCACCGCCGCGCTGGTGGGCGTGGCGTTGTGCTACCCGCTGTGGAGCTGGCGCAGCCAGGAAGCCGCGCTGCGCTACATGGACAACGAACTGCGCCGGCTGCAGCGCGAATACCCGCCGGTGCTTAACGAAGCGCGGGCGCAATCCGGCGGCCCCAGCGCATCGCTCGAAAGCCGGGTCGGTGAATTGCGGCGCGCGCTCGCGCGCGTGCGCAACCTGCGGCGGTTCCTGGCCGACGGCCTGGACGGCATGCCCGACGCGACGCTGGTATTCGACCAGGAAGGCCATATGCAATTTCGCAACCAGGCCGCCGTGATGTACTTCCAGCGCCTGGGCATGCGCCCGCCCCGCGTGGGACATCCCGCCACGCATCTGCTCGAGAAAACCATCAGCGATGATTCGACACGGCAACGCGTAGCCCAGGTGCTGAGCGGCCAGGGCCTGGTGTCCGACCAATCACCCTGGACCGCGGACCTGGAAGTGCGCGATCGCGCCGGTCGTGACCTGATCTTGAAGTGCGCCCCGATCCACACGGCAGAGGGCAATTTCGCCGGTACAGTCGCCACGCTGACTGACATCTCCGGCATCCGCCAGGCGGAACGCCAACGCGAAGAAACCCTGCGCTTCATTTCGCACGACATGCGGGCGCCGCAAAGCTCGATCTTGGCGCTGGTCGAGATGACACAAGAGGGTGGCGTTCCTTCAGGCAAGGACGAAACGCTCACCCGCATCGCCGCATTGGCCAACCGCACGCTGCATCTGGTTGATGACTTCGTCCACCTTACACGGGCGGAATCGATGACCATCCATGCGGTCGATCTGGATCTGGGCAGCCTGCTGCAAGACGGGGTCGACGAATTCTGGGCCTCCGCTCACAAGCGCGGCATCCAGCTGGAAGTGCGCACACCGTTGCCAGCGGCTTACGTGCGCGGCGACCAGACGCTGCTGATGCGGGCACTGTGCAACCTGATCGACAACGCCATCAAATACAGCCCCGCGCAAACGCGCATCGAATGCGGCATTGATGCCGCGCCAGGTTATTGGCGGGCCACCATCCGCGATCAGGGGCAAGGCATCGCCCAGCAGGACCTGGTGCGACTGTTCGAACCGTTCTCACGGGTCGGCGTCGACATCAAGACCGATGTGGGCGGAGCCGGCTTGGGTCTGGCATTTGTGCGCACCGTCGCGCAGCGCCATGGCGGCGAAGTCGAGGTAACCAGCGAACTGGGCGTCGGCTCTGCCTTCACGCTGCAGTTGCCGATGGCGCCCGACGATGCGCCGTCCGCTTAACGCGGGGCTCGGGGCTGGCGCACGCTATTCGAAGACGTGCGAAATGACAGCGGGCTTGCCCGCCTTGATTTCCAGCGTCGCCCGGTAGGGCGGCAGGTCGGCATTGCGCAGCACCACCTGGTATTTGCCGGGAATCAGCCGCACTTCCTTCACCGGCGGGCTGATGCCGCGGGCAATGCCGTTGATCCAGACCTCGCCCCAGGGGCGAATATCCAGGCGTACCTGGACAGGCACCGGCTTGGGCTTGGGTGCGTCTTCCTGGGTAGCCGCGTTGGGCGGCTGCAAGTCGTGTGCGGACGGTGCTCCTGCCTGGCTCGGATCCGCCAGCACCGACGGATTGGTATCCGCCGACGGGGTTCCGGCCGGAGGTGAGTTGGGGCCTGGCGCCAGGTTGCCAGGCAACGCCATTCCAGGTGCGGCAGCCTGTCCGGATGCGGGCCCTGATGCCGCAGCGCCAAGCTCGGCGCCCTGCGGCAGGACCGCTGCGGGCTGCGGCGGTTGCGCCAGGGCAGTGGCCGGCGTCGGCGCCGGCTGGACGGCGGGCGGATTGGGTTGCACAAGTTCGGATCGGGTGATCAGGGAATTGCTCGCACCGGGCCCGACGCGAACCCAGGCGTAAACGCCTGCGCCGACCAGCGCCACCACCAGCAACAGCGCCAGCAACGGCCGGCCCACCGCCGGGGGTTTGCCAGCAGCGACCACGGTGGGCGCCGCGGGCGCAGCGGCGACTTCGGCTACCGAGGCGTCCTCGGCAACCGGCGAGGCCTCGGCATAGGCGGATATGCTTAGCAGGCTCGCCAGCTCGGCCAGGGTCTGCGGGCGATCGGCGGGCAGCATCGCCAAGCCCCGGTCGATCACACTGAGAAAAGCGGGAGTGTATTTAGCCAGGCCCAACGAGGCCAGGGGCTCATAGCTGTCGGTGGCCCGGCGTTCCGGCGCGGGCGGCGGGCGATGGCCGATGACCAGGGCGTGCATGACTGCGCATAGTGCGTAGACGTCCGTCCAGGGGCCTCGGGGCCATTCAGCCGAATCGGTGTAAAGCTCGAACGGGGCGTATCCCGGGGCCGGCGTCACGCCCGCCCGGCGCGACCGCGGCACGGCCAATTCGGGCAACAAATGGGCGCGCGCGCCTTCGTCCATGCCAACCGTGTCCAGGGAAATATCGCCGCATATTTCACCCAGTGCATGCAGGCCCATCAGCGACGGCAGCAAATCCGACAGCAGCCGCTTGATGCGGGCTTCCGGCACGCCACCAGCCGCGCTGGCGGCGATGGCGCTCAACGGGCGCAAAGCTAGCGGCGCAGCCCCTGAAAATGGACTGCGCGGCGTATGCAGGCCGGCGGATGAGGACATATTCGGTACTGCGCGACGAGCGCAAAAAAATCGGGTTGACGGCTTATAGGCGGAATATTATCCAATCCGTTACGCAAGGACATTGCCGAAAATGTCCGAG
>JBEBOQ010000180.1:0-7296 GCA_040396375.1 Achromobacter xylosoxidans | reverse complement strand
CGACCTTGATGCGGCTGAACGCGTCGGGCATCAGCCGCATCGACATCTTGCGGTTTTCCAGCATGTACGACACGCCGGACGGCACGCGCAGGTTGTCTTCCAGCACATAGAATTCGCCGGCGCCGGCGCGCACGATGTCCACCCCGGCGATGTGGCAGTAGATGTCTTCGGCGACGTCCACGTCCTGCATTTCAGGGCGGTACTGGGCGTTCAGGAACACCTGCTCGGCCGGCACGACACCGGCGCGGACGATGTCGTGGCCGTGGTAGATGTCGTGGATGAACATGTTCAGCGCCCGCACGCGCTGCTTCAGGCCGGCTTGCAGGCGGCGCCATTCATCGGCGGGAATGACCCGCGGGATCATGTCGAACGGGATCAGGCGTTCGGTGCCGGCCGCGTCGCCGGCCACCGAAAAGGTGATGCCGACGCGCCGGAAACTCAGGTCGGCCTCCAGGCGGCGCGCCGCCATGGCTTCCGCGGATTGCTCGTCGTGCCAGCGCTCGAAGGCCTGGTAATGGGAGCGTACGCCGCCTGCGCTGTCGCGCATCTCGTCATAGGCGGCTGGACGGGATGGTCTGTCCTTCATGGCTCCTCCGTTGCAGATGCTGACGGCCGGCTTGGGCGCGGCCGTTATCCGGCCATGCGTGGCCGGTCTGAATGAATAAGCAACCCGCATGCCAGCTTTGCGCGAACAAACGGGGCCGCCGTGGGAAGAATATCCTCCCCTGGGCGTCGAATGGCTAGCCCCCGGGTGAACGATAGGTGTCAGCGGGGGCGCGAAAGAGGCGGTTGACGCGGCCGGGGCGAAAGCGCCTTCAGGCCGGGGTATCGCATTCGGCGCACGGCTTTGCTGCGTGGCTGCGTGTCGTACGGATGGGCCGCGACGACGCCGTGCCGAGGGACTGCGGGGTGATTCCCGCAGGGTGCCGCGCCAGGCGGCAGCAGTGAATATCAGGGACCGATCATAAGGCTTGCACCATAATGGTGCAAGCCTTCGGGCAAAACTGGTGCGTCAGCGCAGCGTGTAGCTATGCAGCGTGCCGCCGCCCCGGCCCGGTTCTTCGTGTGGCGCATGCGGCACCCAACCGTCCGGGGTGATCACCGCGTCCAGCCGGAAGTCGTGTGCGGCGGGCAGGTAGTCGGGATCGAGCTCGCCGCAGCTCCAGGCCACGCCGATGGTGGTGAAGGCGTGGCCGCGGTCGCGCAACGCCGCCAGGGTGCGGTCGTAATAGCCGCCACCATAGCCCAGGCGGTCGCCGGCTTCGGTGTAGCCCAGCGTGGGCACCAGCAGCACGTCGGGCAGCACTTCGGCGCCATCCACCGGTTCCTGGATGCCGTAGGGGCCGGCGCGCAGCTCGGCGTCCGGCGTCCAGGGCAGGAAGACCAGCGGGGCGTTGCGTTCGCGCACCACCGGCAACGCGACCGTGACGCCGTTGTCGGTCCATTGTTCCAGCAGCGGACGCAGGTCTGGCTCGTCTTCCATGGGCCAGAAGGCGGCCACGGTGGCGGGCGCCGGGCGGCCGGCGCGAGCGGCTTCATCGCGGGCCACGTTAAGCCAGGTGAACAGGCGTGCACGCATCAGCAAACCGCCGCGGCTGCGTTGGTCTTCGGGCAGTTCGGCACGCAATTTCCGCAATCGCGTGCGTAGCTGGACTGCGGTATCCTCTGGAGTATTTTGCGTAGTCATGCGGTAGCTGTAACAGGGGTGAAAAATGAAGGCGACAATGCGGATCAGCGATAACGCTAACAACTGCGCGAACAACTGCGCGAATAGCCGCGCGCACCATTGCGCGGACCCGCAATCGGCCGGCAGGGCCGGCGCATGAAGCTCACGCGCAACGACATGCCCATGACCCAGGCGCCGCAATCCGGACGGTATCAGAAAACCGCCGGGAAATCCCCGCAGTCCAGCGACGCCCGCAATGGCCTGCGCCGCTGGTTGCCGCTGTTGGCCCTGTTCACCGCAGCCTGTGCGCCGGTCGACGCCCAACAGCGCAGCGCCGCCGTCAATACGCAGCCCCAGCCTGCGGTGCAAGCGCCGCAGCCGGCCATTTCCGTGCCGCCGGCCGTGCTGGCCGGCCTGCCCCCCACCGCCGACACGCCGGCGCTGGCCGCCGTGGTGGCCGCGCGCGAAGCCATGAACCGCAAGCAGTGGTCGGTGCTGGGCGCGCTGGTGCCGCAAGCCAAGTCCGATCCGCTGGGCATGTACCCCGAATACTGGTTGTTGCGCTATCAGCTCTGGAGCCCGCCCGCCGGTGGCCGGCCCAACGCCGATCTGCAAAAGTTCATCAGCGGCAATCCCGACGCCTACCTGGCCGACCGGCTGCGCGCCGACTGGCTGCTGGCCGCAGCGCGTAGCGGCGACTTCGAAACCGTGCGCAAGCTGGCGCCCGTCAAAAACACCAACGCCCAGATCGAATGCGCCATCCTGGACGCCAAGCACATGACCGGCCAGCGCGCCACGGCCGCGCAGGCCATCGCCGCGTTCGCGCCGGGCAGCGCCTGCTGGGGCTTGTACGACCAACTGGTCGCCGACCGCATCCTGGGCTGGGACGAACTCGAACCCCAACTGCGCGACGCCATCGAGGCCAACAAGACCACCGACGCCCGCAAGTTCGTGCAGTACATGTTCGAACCGCGCGACCAAAAGACTTACGACGTCCTCATCAAGGACCCGATGCGCTGGCTGACGCGGCAAGACCGCCTGCCCGTGGGTCGCAACGAAAAAGAGCTGGTCACCATCGCGCTGGCGCGCTTGGCGCGTTCCGACATCAACGTCGCCGATTCCTACCTGCGGCGCGAATGGGCCAAGTCCATGGCCAAGTCGAACCTGGCCTGGGTCCGCGGCCAGTACGCGCTGGTCGCCGCGCTCAACCTGGATAGTCGAGCCGACGACTGGTACCACGAGGCCGGCCATATCCGCATGACGGAATACAACGCCGGCTGGAAGGTGCGGGCGGCGCTGCGCCAGCCCAAGATCGACTGGAAGTGGGTCATCGAGTCCATCGACCAGATGCCTGCAGCACAACAGCAGGATCCATCCTGGATCTACTGGAAGGCGCGCGGCATGGCCGCCACCGGCCGTCGCGAGCAGGCCAACGCGGCCTACGCCTCCATCGCCGACCGCTTCGATTTCTACGGCCAGCTGGCCGCCGAGGAACTGGGCCGGCGCATCACCGTGCCGCCGCGCCCGGCGCCCATCAGCGACAGCGAGATCGCCGAAGCCCGCGCCAACCCGGGCCTGCGCCGCGCGGTGCAGCTGTTCCGCCTGGGCTGGCGCCAGGAAGCCGTGCCCGAATGGAACTTCGCGTTGCGCGGCATGAGCGACCGCCAACTGCTTGCCGCCGCCGAACTGGCACGCGCCGAGAACATCTACGACCGCGTGGTCAATACGTCCGACCGCACCGAGAAGGAATTCGACTTCAGCCAGCGCTTCATCGCGCCGTTCGAAGGCCGCGTCACCGCCAAGGCCAACGCCATCGCGCTCGACCCCGCCTGGGTCTACGGCCTGATCCGCCAGGAATCGCGCTTCATCATGGACGCGCGCTCGCACGTCGGCGCCTCCGGCCTGATGCAGCTGATGCCGGCCACGGCCAAATGGGTCGCGGGCAAGATCGGCATGAGCAACTTCACGCCCGACAGCGTCAACGACTTCGACACCAACACCGAGCTGGGCACCAACTACCTGAACATGGTGCTGCGCGACCTGAACGGCTCGCAGATGCTGGCCAGCGCCGGCTACAACGCCGGGCCGCGCCGGCCGCACAACTGGCGGTCGACCTTCACGCATCCGGTCGAAGGCGCGATCTTCGCCGAGACCATCCCGTTCAACGAAACCCGCACCTACGTCAAGAACGTGATGTCCAACGCCGTCTACTACGCAGCCATGTTTACCGGCCAGCCGCAGTCCCTGAAAGAGCGCCTGGGCAACATCGTGCCGCTGGGCGCGGAAACCACCAACTTGCCATGACGCAGGACGCGGCAACGCGCGGGTTGCAGGTCTATATCGTGGGTGGGGCGGTGCGCGACGCGCTGCTCGGCCTGACGCCCGGCGACCACGACTGGGTGGTGGTCGGCGCCACCCCCGAAGACATGGCCCGGCGCGGCTTCATTCCGGTGGGCGGTGATTTCCCCGTGTTCCTGCACCCGGTCACCAAAGAGGAATACGCGCTGGCCCGCACCGAACGCAAGTCGGGCCGCGGCTACAAGGGCTTTACCTTTTATACCGGCGCCGACGTCACGCTCGAAGAAGACCTGCGCCGCCGCGACCTGACCGTCAATGCCATCGCGCAGGTGCCGGGCGGCGGACTGGTCGACCCGCTGGATGGCGTGGCCGACGTGCAGGCCCGCGTGTTCCGCCACGTGGGCGAAGCCTTTGAAGAAGATCCCGTGCGCATCCTGCGCCTGGCCCGCTTTGCCGCGCGCTTCGCCGATTTCCGCGTGGCGCCCGAAACGCTGGACTTGTGCCGCCGCATGGTCGAGGCTGGCGAGGCCGACGCTCTGGTGGCCGAGCGCGTCTGGAAAGAACTGTCTCGCGGCCTGATGGCGGCTGCGCCGTCGCGCATGCTGGACATCCTGCGCCAGTCCGGCGCGTTGGCGCGGGTCATGCCCGAGCTGCTGGGCTCGGAAACCACCGGCGCCGATATCGACCGCGCCGCGGCACAAGGCCTGTCACTACCGGGCCGCTACGCGCTGCTGTGCCGGCTGTCGCCTGAACGCGAGGCCCTGGGCCGGCGTATGCGCGTGCCCGCCGAATGCAACGACTACGCGCGCCTGTTGCCCGAGATGCTGGCGGGGCTGGATGCCGCGCAGGCGCCGGATGCCGACGCTGCCGATGCGCAACTGGCGTTGATGGAACGCGCCGACGCGCTGCGCAAGCCCGACCGCTTTTTCGATTTGTTGGATACCGTGGCGGTGCTGCGGCCCGTGGATCGCGATGCCTGGCGGGCCCGCGTGAACGCGGTGCGCGGCGTGGATGCCGGCGCCATCGCCCGCGCGTGCGCTGGCGATCCGGCGCGCATCAAGCAAAGCGTGCGCGACGCGCGCTTGCAGTGCCTGCGGGCGGGCTGACAGGGCCGCGTCTTACCCTGGCTGAGGCAAGGCGCTACAGCTTGCCCAGCCGGTCGCCGCGGGCAAAGCCGGTCAGCGGTTCCGTCATGCCCCGGCCCACGGCCAGCACCTTGAATAGTTCGCCCATCTCGGCTTCGGACAGCAGCTTCTGCACCGGCGCCACCACCTGCGCATAGGCCTGCGCATCGCTGGGGTCCAACTGGGCCAGCAATTCCATCAGGCCCGCGTTCATCAGGAAGCGCGCCTGCGACGTATAGCCCAGCACCTGCAGCCCGGCCGCCAGCGCGGCGTCCGCCATGGCGGTGAAGTCCACGTGCGCCGTGATGTCCTGCAGGCCGGGGGCCGTGAATGGATCGCTGTGTGCATGGTGGCGCAGGTGGCACATCAGCGTGCCGCCGGCGCGTTGCGGGTGGTAGTACTCGTTGCGCGGAAAGCCATAGTCCACCAGCAGCGCCGCGCCGTGCTCCAGCCAGGCGCCCATGGCATCGATCCAGGCTTCGCCCTGCAGATTGATTTCGGACACGTAGCCGGGCAGCGCCGGCATGCGCGCCGCCACCGCGGCGGCCAGGCGGGGCGAGGCCGGGCGGTCTTCCCAGACGAAACCCTGCTCGGCGTCGACCGCCACGCCGCGTTCCAGCACCGCGCCGTCGGCGCTCCAGCTGAACAGCGACACCGGCATCGCATCCAGCACCTCGTTGGCCAGCACGCAGCCGCGGAAACGCTGCGGCAGCGCGTCCAGCCACTGCACCCGTGCGCCAAATGGCGCCAGCCGTTCGGCCTGGCGCGCCCGCAGGTCGGCCGACACTTCCAGAATCAGGTATTGCGTATCCGGCAGCCCCAGCGCGTCCAGTTCGCGCAGCACGCCTTCGGCCAGCGCGCCGGTGCCGGCGCCGAATTCCAGCACGGTGTGCGTGTCGGTCTGGCGCAGCACCTGGGCGGCCTGCCGCGCCAGTGTGCGCGCGAACAGCGGCGTCAGCTGCGGCGCGGTGACGAAGTCGCCCGCGGGCGTGCGGCCATCGGCGTCCGGTTCCGCCAGCTTGACGTTGCCCGCCGCGTAGTAGCCCAGTCCGGGGGCGTACAACGCTTCCGCCATCCAGTGGTCAAACGGCAGCCAGCCCGACGCGGCGGCGATGGCGGCGCGCAAGTGCGCGCTGGCGGCATCGCTGTGCGCCTGGGCGGCGGGAGAGAGCGGGGGCAGATTGGAAGGGGCGGGGCGTTGCATGGCGGGGAACAGGTCGTCGGGAATAAAGCATTTTCCCAAAAAACAAACCCCGCGACAGGCGCGGGGTTTGCTGGGGTCGATTGACGGGCCGGTGGCCGGCCCGATCAATGCGCCGTTCGAGGCTTAGCCGCGGCGGTCGCCGGCCGGCTTGGCAAAGCGCTTGGCGGGGCCGCCGGGGCGCTTGTCGAACGTGGGCTTGCCGCGGAAACCGCCTTCCGGACGGTCGCCGCCGCGGAAGCCGCCTTCGCGCTGCGGACGGTCGCCAAAGCTGGGGCGATCGCTGAAGCTGGGGCGGGCGTCACGGTCGGCGCCACGGAAACCACCTTCACGGGGAGCGCGTTCGTTGAACGGACGCGGATCGCGCTGGGGGCGGTCGCCAAAAGCAGGACGGTCGCTGAAGCTGGGGCGTGCATCGCGGTCGGCGCCACGGAAGCCGCCTTCACGCGGGGGACGGTCACCGAAGGGACGATTGCCCTGGTAGCCGCCTTCGCGTTGGGGACGGTCGCCAAAGCTGGGACGATCGCCAAACGAGCGGGCCGGGCGGTCGCCGAACGGGCGATTGCCTTGGTAGCCGCCTTCACGCGGGGCGCCGTCGCGGGCGCCTTGGTAACCACCTTCACGCGGCTTGAACTCGCCACGCGGGCCAGCGAACGAACGGCCTTCACGCGGAGCGCCGTCACGGTTGCCTTGGTAGCCGCCGCCTTCGTGGCGCGAGCCGCCGAAGCCGCCAGGACGCTTGCCGAAAGGCTTGCCGCCGCGCGGCGCAGCGCCGGTCGACGGACGCGGGGTGCGCTTGGGTTCCAGACCGGCGATCACTTCAGGGGTGATCGATTGGCCGATGTAGTGCTCGATGCGGCGAACCTTGTGGCGCTCGGAGTGCGTGGCCAGCGTGAACGCCAGGCCGTTGCGACCGGCGCGGCCGGTACGGCCGATACGGTGCACGTAGTCCTCGGCCTGCATCGGCAGGTCGAAGTTGACGGCGTGGCTGATGCCTTGCACGTCGA
>JBEBOQ010000179.1:0-7416 GCA_040396375.1 Achromobacter xylosoxidans | reverse complement strand
TTGTCTTTCATTGATAGTGCGTCCTGCGGTCCAGCCAGCGGAACTTGATCAGCGCCGTCAGCGCCAGCACCACCAGCAGCACGACGGTCAGCGTCGCGGCGTAGGCGGTGTCCCAGAAACTGAAGCCGACCTGGTAGATGTAGTACAGCAGCAGCGTGCTGGCGTTGTCGGGCCCGCCGCGGGTCATGACCACCACGTGGTCCACCAGCCGGAAGGCGTTGATCAGCGCATTGATCAGCACGAACAGCGTGGTCGGCATCAGCAGCGGCCACAGCACGCGCCGGAAGTACTGCCAGCGCGAGGCCCCTTCCAGCATCGCTGCCTCGCGCAGCGACGGCGACACCGTCTGCAACGCGGCCAGGTAGAAGATCATGAAGAAACCGGATTCCTTCCACACCGTCACCAGCATCAGCGCCGGCAGCGCGGTTTCGCGGTTGCCGAGCCAGTTGGGGCCGGGCGAGCCGAACAGCTGCATCACCTGCGCGATCAGGCCGTACTGCGGGGTGTAGAAGAACAGCCAGATATTGGCCACCGCCACCATCGGCAGCACCGTCGGCGTGAAGTACGCCATGCGCAGGAAGCCTCGCCCGCGCAGGTTGCGATTGACCCACAGCGCCATGACCAGCGCGATGCCGATCGAGGTCGGGATGGTGCCCAGGGCGAACCACAGGTTGTTCCAGAGCGATTGCCAGAACACCGGGTCGTCGCGCATGACGGCGTAGTTGTCCAGCCCGACGAAGCGGGCCGGGCGCGCGCCCTTGGGGGTGGAATAGAAGCTGTGCCAGAGCGTCGCCAGCGCCGGGTAATGCGTGAACGCGGCGAGCAGCACGATGGCTGGCAGCAACAGCAGCCAGCCATAAAGCGCATTCAAAGAGCGGCTCATCGTGCTTGCGGATTTACTTGTAGGAACGCAGTATGCGGTCGGCTTCGCGCTGGGCGTCGGTCAGCGCCTGCTGCGGCGTCTTCGAACCCGTCAGCGCCGCCTGCAGGGCGTCGTTCAGGGTCTTGGTGACGCGCTGGTTCTCGTGGGTCGAGAATTCGGCCACGCTCACCTGCAACTGGTCGCGCGCCACGGCGGCGGCCGGCACATCCTGCGCGTACTTCTTCATCTTCTCGGTCTGCCAGGCGGCCGGCGTCACGGCCACGTAGCCGGTGGCGATGCTCCAGTCGGCGGCGCGCTCGGGCGTGGTGGCCCACTGCGCGAACTTGAGCGCGGCCTGCTGCTGCTCAGGCGTGCCGCTCTTGAAGATGTAGAAGTTGCCGCCGCCGGTCGGGCTGCCGCCGCGCTTTTGCTGCGGCATCATCGCCACGCCGAACGGGAAGTCGGCGTTCTTGCGGATGTTGGTCAGGTTGCCGGTGGTGGTCCAGATGATGGCGGCCTTCTTTTCCAGGAAGTCCTTGGGCGTGGTGCCCCAATCGATGGTGCCGGTCGGCATGATCTTGTGTTTGGCGGACAGGTCGCGCCAGAACTGCGCGGCTTCCACCACGGCCGGCTTGTCCAGGTAGACCTCGTTGCCGGCTTCGTTCATCAGGATCGCGCCGTTCGGAGTGGTCAGCGCCTGGAACAGCCAATAGGCGAACGCGCCGCCCGACGGAATCTCAATGCCCCATTGCGTCGTATTGCCAGAAGCATCCTGCTTGGTCAGCTTCTTGCCATAGTCGACCAGTTCGGCCCAGGTCGCCGGCGCGCGTTCGGGATCCAGCCCCGCGGCCTTGAACAGGTCCTTGTTGTAGTACATGACGATGGTCGAGCGCTGGAACGGCACGCCCCAGGTGTGGCCGCCGGTGCGGCTGTTCTGCATGAAGGCGTCGTAGAAGCCGCCCAGCCACTTCTTGTCGGCGTCGCTCTTGGCCAGCGAGTCGATCGGCACGATGGCGTCTTCGTCGATCAGCGTGAACATGTCGGTCGACAGCAGCACGGCCAGCTGCGGCGGCGTGCCACCCTTCAGGGCGGTCAGCGCCTTGGCGATCGAATCCTGATACGAGCCGGCGTAGATCGGCTTGATCTTGATGCCGGGGTTTTCCTTCTCGAAGTCCGTCACCATGTCATCGACGATCTTGGTGATCGGGCCGCCCACGGCGACCGGATAGTAGAACTCCACTTCGACGGGCTTTTGCTGCGCCTGCGCGGGCAGCGACAGGCAGGCGGCGGCAAGGCTGGCGGCCAGGGTCTTGAGTACGATGCGTCGCATGATTGCGTTTCCTTTCCTGTGGATTGGGCGTCTTCAGCGCCCGACGGTGTTGATGACCGCCGAATCGGCGGCAAAGAAATGCTGTTGTTCCGCGGGCCAGGACAAGCGCAGGGCTTCGCCGGCGCGGGCGCGCAGGTGTCCGCCCACGCGCACTGCCACGCCGCTGGCGTCGCCGATCCGGCACACCACGATGGAGTCGGCGCCGAAGTACTCCACGCTTTCCACGGTGGCGGCGATGCCCTCGTTGTCGATGCGGATGTGCTCGGGTCGCACGCCCAGTTTGGCGGCGCCGGCGGGTGCGCCGGCAATGGCGGGGCCATGCGTGCCGGCGATCACCGTGGCCCCTTGCAAGGTCGCCAGGCCGATCAGGTTCATGGGCGGCGTGCCGATAAAGCGCGCCGCGAATTCACTGGCCGGGCGGGCGTACAGGCCCTCCGGCGTATCGTGTTGCTCGATCTGGCCGCCGCGCAGCAGCACCACCTGGTCCGCCATGCTCATGGCTTCGGTCTGGTCATGCGTGACGTACACCATCGTGATGCCCAGGTCTTGCTGCAGCGCGCGGATTTCGCGGCGCATCTCGTGGCGCAGTTGGGCATCCAGATTGGAAAGGGGCTCGTCCATCAGGCAGACGGGCGCTTCGGAAATCACGGCGCGCCCCAGCGCCACGCGTTGCTGCTGGCCGCCCGACAATTGCGACGGCTTGCGGTCCAGCAGATGGCCCAGGCCCAACAGCGCGGCCACGCGTTGCAGGCGGCGGTCGAAGTCGCGGGCGGGTTCCTTGCGGACCTTCAGGCCGAACAGGATGTTCTCGCGTACCGACAGGTGCGGAAACAGCGCATAAGACTGGAACACCATGGAGATGCGGCGCTTGGCCGGTGGCAGTTGCGTCACGTCGCGGTCACCGATGTGGATGGTGCCCGAGGTGGGCGTGTCCAGCCCGGCGATCATGCGCAACGTGGTGGACTTGCCGCAGCCCGACGGGCCCAGCAGAACGGTGAAGCTGCCTGCCGGCACCGTGAAGCTGACGCCGTGAATCGCCGCCGCGTTGCCGTACTGCTTGGTGAGGTTATCCAGAACGATGGATGACATGCTGTCTCGTAGATCTAATTGTTAGATCCGTCTCTCGTTGCCTGCGATGAAAACCTTTTCATTGTGCAGCGCAAACATGACGGACATATGGCAATGCATTGTGTTTGTAATCGAGATTTCGGCTCAGGCGAAGGGATAAGGGCCGGGGTATTCCCCAATCACGGCGTGGTGCGTAACCAGCGCGCGGTCGTGCCACCAATGCAGCTGGTAGCCCGGCGGCTCCATCACATATTGCAGCGTCGGGCGGGGTCCCAACTCCAGCGCCAACTGGTGTGCGGTGCCTGGACAGGTCGACGCGATCGTGCCGCCGAAGCGGCGGAAGATCGTGCGGTGCAAGTGGCCGCACAGCACGCGTTCCACGTTGGGATAGCGCGCCACGATGGCTTCCAGTTCCGGGGCGCCCGACAGCAGCCCGATGGCGTCCATGTGCTCGATGCCGGTCAGGAACGGCGGGTGGTGCATCAGCACCAGCGTCGGCCGGCCGGGCTGCTCCGCCAGCCGCGCTGCCAGCCAGCCCAGACGGTCGGCGCATAGTTCGCCGTGGCTTTTCAGCGGCACCACAGTGTCCAGCGACAGGAGGCGCAGCGGATAGGTTTCGACGGCGTATTGGATGAACGGTCCCTGCCCTTGCAGATAGCCGTGGTCCGGGAACGCGGCGCGCAGCTGCGCGCGGTCGTCGTGGTTGCCGGGCAGCAGGAAGTACGGAATCTCCAGGGCCTGCAGCTGTTCGCGCAGCGCCTGGTATTCATGTGGCTTGCCCAAATCGGTCAGGTCGCCGGTGATCAGCACGCAGTCGGGCCGCGGCGTCAGGGCATTGAGCGCGCGCACCGCAGGTCCGAGGAAAGCGGCGGGGTCGATGATGCCGTAGGCCTTGTCGCCTGGCGTGCGCATATGCAGGTCGGTGATCTGGGCGATGAGCATGGAGATGTCTCTTGCAGGAATCTGAAAGGGAAAGTCAGCGGCGCACGGGCGCCGCGGTGCCGCCAACGACAATGCAGTGCGGCAAGCGATTCGATTGCGGCGGCTGGCCGTGGATCTGCGCCAGCAGGTTCGAGCAGGCGGCCTGGCCGATGCCGTCGCTGGGCTGCGCCACCGTGGTCAGCGGCGGCGTCAGCAAGGCGCCGAAGCGCATGCCATCGAAACCGCACACCGAAATGTCGCCCGGCACCGACAGGCCCAGCGCCACCAGGTCGGCGATCACCGCGGTGGCCAACAGGTCGTTCGAGCAGAACAGCGCCGTGGGCGCCTGCTTGCCCCGCAAAGCCGTCTTCAGGGCCTCGGCGTCGCTGCCTGTGTGCGAGGTCATCGCGATGTGCTGGATGGGTTCCAGGTCCAGTTTCTTGGCGCAGGCGCGCGCGCCCATCAGGCGGCGGCGCGCGCGGTCGGACGCCGTCAGCGGACCGGTCACGATGGCGATGCGGCGGTGCCCCAGCGCCGCCAGGTGCGACACCATATCGATGGCGGCCGCGCGATTGTCGACCGACGCGTAGGGATGGGCAGTGGATTCGTTGTAGACCAGCACGTAGGGCATGCCCGCGCTGTCCAGGTCGTCCAGCGTGGCGCTGCGCGCCGCGTCCGCTACGGTCAGGATCAGGCCATCGACCTGATGGTCGATCAGGCCCTGCACCGCGGCCGATTCCACCGCCGGGTCATAGCCGGTGGCGGTCAGCATTACGCTGTAGCCGGACTCGCGGGCGCGCCGTTCGGCGCCTTCAAAGCACTCGGCGAATACCGGATTGGACAGCGTCGGCAGAATCAATCCGATCGTGCGGGTGCTGCCGGAACGCAGGCTGCGGCCGACGCGATTGGGCCGGAAACCCGCGCGCTTGGCGATGGCGCGGATGTGCGCCAGCGTATCCGGATGGACGATTTCGGGCTGGTTGAACGCGCGCGAAACCGTGGCGGGGGAAACCCCCGCCTTGCGGGCCACTTCGATGATGGAAAAGCGGGGCGATGCGCGCGACGCCATGGCTACATTGCTGCCGGTTTGCTGAAAACGTTTTCATCTTACAAGACAAATATGACCTTTGTGTTGCACCCGTTTGCGCTATGCTGATAACAACGCAACAACATAAGGCCAAGGCGCGGCGTGGCGCGAAAATCCCTGCGAAAACACGGTTTTTTCAGTGGTTTTCCCAATTGACGCGACGCGCACAATGGCTGGGTTTGTCATGACGGGCACGCATCATGCCGCGTGCCGTATCGGGACAAACCCCAGGTCAAGGGGACCGGGTGCGGAAGTCAGTACCGCGCATATCGCGCGGCACCGGGATAGAGGAAAGGATCATGTCTACTGCCTTAAACAGACTTGGCGCGCTTGAAGCGGCGCGCAAGCTGCAACGGCGCGAATTAACTGCGGTGCAATTGGTTCGCGCCTGCTTTGCGCGCATCGAGCAACGTGAAAACACCATTCATGCCTGGACGGCGCTGCAGAAGCAGGCCGCCCTGGACCACGCCGAAACGCTGGACCGTGGCGCCCTGCGCGGCCCGTTACATGGCCTGCCGCTAGGCGTCAAAGACCTGTTCGACACCGCCGACCTGCCCACGCGCTACGGCTCCCCCATCTACGAACGGCACCGTCCGGGCCTGGACGCCGCGGCCGTTTCGCTGTGCCGGCATGCGGGTGCCGTGGTGGTCGGCAAGACGGTCACCACCGAGTTCGCCACCTACCAGGCCGGCCCGACGCGCAACCCGCGCAACGAAGCCTATACGCCCGGCGGTTCGTCCAGCGGCTCGGCCGCGGCCGTGGCCGACGACATGGTGCCGTTCGCGCTGGGTTCGCAAACCGCGGGTTCCATCATCCGTCCGGCTTCGTATTGCGGCATTGTCGGTTTCAAGCCCACCTTCGGCGCCATTCCCCGGGCCGGCGTGAAAAGCCTGGCCGAATCGCTGGATACCGTGGGCGGCTTCGCCCGCTCGGTGCCGGACATTGCCCTGTTCGCATCGGTCCTGATGCGCGACCCGCGCATGCTGAACCTGGCCTACGACGGCAAGCCGCGCATCGGTATGTACCGCAGCCTGCAATGGCGCCATGCGCAGTCCGAAACCAAGGAAGCCTTCGCGCAGGCGGCCGCCACGCTGTCGCGCGCGGGCGCCCACGTCGAAGAGGTGCCGCTGCCCCCTGAAGACTGCATGCTGGTGCAGCTGCACTCGGACGTCATGGCCTTCGAGGCCTCCCAGTCGCTGGCTTACGAGCGCCTGGAACATGCCGGACAACTCAGCGCCAAGATCCAGGCGGTGCTTGAAGCCGGTGCGCAGATCAGCGCCGAAGAGCACATCAAGAACCTCGCGCGGGCCGCCGATGCGCGTGCACGTGTCGACCTTTGGTTCGACAAGTACGACATCCTGCTGGCGCCGAGCGCCAGCGGCGAAGCGCCGTTCGCCGACCTGGGCACGGGCGATCCGCAGTTCTCTCGCGCCTGGACCTTGTTCGGCCTGCCGTGCCTGAACCTGCCCTTCGCCACCGGCCCGCAAGGGCTGCCTGTCGGCCTGCAATTGATCGGCCGGCGCTACGACGATTACCGCACACTGGCGATTGCCGCCTGGGTGCACGAGCGCCTGTTGGCCGCGCGCGAGCCCGACATTGGCGCGTCCGATATGTGGCCGCGGGGCTGAGCGGCTACGTTGCGCGGCGGATATCGCCGTATTCCGTGTCTCATGTTTTGCGCAAAAAGAAAGCCCGCCGGATAAAGGCGGGCTTTTTTCTGTGCGGCCCCGCCTCATGATAAGGGGCGGGCTGTGGGGGTGGCGGCGGTAAGCCCACCCCCCGCGTCCGAGTAGCGGATCACGCGGCCTCGGTGGCCTCTTGTTCGGTGGCGGCGACGGCGCCGGCATTGATGTGGCGGTTCACGGCGCTCAGCACGGCCTGGAAGGACGCCGTCACGATGTCGCGATCGATGCCCACGCCGAAGCCGGTGCTGGATTCACCCACACGCAGTTCCACGTAGGACGCGGCGCGCGTGTCGGTGCCGGTGCCGATGGCATGCTCGTGGTAGTCCATGATGCGCACCGGCACGTCCAGCGCAGCCACGAAGGCCGAGATGGCGCCGTCGCCCTTGCCCGTCACGATGCGGCGTTCGCCGTTGTATTCAAGTTCGGCTTCGATGCTGAAGTGCTGGCCTTCGCCGGCCGACGG
>JBEBOQ010000178.1:0-7425 GCA_040396375.1 Achromobacter xylosoxidans | reverse complement strand
GGCCAAGCGCAAGGACGACGTCTGGAAGGCGCTGGACGCGCAGAACCAGGCCATCACGCTGCTGCAGAAGGAACCGGCGCAGGCCTCCAAGCTGATCGCCTCGTACTTCATCGCCGAACCCACGCTCAAGACGCTGCACCGCGGCGAGCTGCCGCGCGAGACGGTGATTGCCGAAGCCATCAGCACCCAGGTGTTCACGCCCAAGCTGACCGACAAGGACACGCGCCGCATGCAGGAAATCGCCGACATCCTGCAGGCCCAGGGTTCGCTGAAGACGCGCGACGGCAAGCCGTATGACGTCTCCAGCATCGTCGACCTGTCCTGGCAAGAGGCTCGCAAGCTTTGAGCGCATCCACCCGAGTCACCGGCGCCCGTAAGCATCTGGCGGGCGTGCTGGGTGTTGTCTTCATCCTGGCGCTGTGGCAACTGGCGGCCTTCGCCTTGCCCGATTTCCTGATGCCGGGCGTGCCGGCGGTGGTGCAGCGCCTGGTCGAAGACCTGGGCAAGTCGTCGTTCCACCAGAGCCTGATGGGCACGCTGGGCCGGCTGGGCGCGGGCTACGGCCTGGCGCTGGTCGCCGGCATCGGCTTTGGGCTGGTGGCGGCGGTGCTGTTCTTCTTTCGCGAAGTGCTGCGCAGCGCCATCGTCATCCTGCAATCGATTCCGTCGATCGCCTGGGTGCCGCTGTTCCTGATCGTGATGGGCTTTGGCAATACGCCCATCATCGTGGTGGTGGCCTTGTCGGCGTTTTTCCCCGCCGCACTGAGCGTGATGAACGCCACCGAGTCGGTGCAGCGTGTGCATGTGTCGGCCGCCCGTGTCATGGGCGCGACGCCGTGGGGGCTGGTCAAGCGCGTCTACTTGCCGGCCGTCATGCCGGAACTGATCACCGGCGCCCAACTGGCGTTCGGCAATGCCTGGCGCGCGCTGATCTCAGCCGAAATGCTGATCGGCTTTGGCAAGGGGCTGGGTCGTTCGCTGGCGTATTCGGGCGAAATCGCCGACATGACCGGGGTGATGACCAACATCCTGGTCATCGCGGTGCTGGCCGCGCTGATCGACCAGTTCGTGCTTGAAAGGCTCAAGCACCGGCTGCTGCGCTACCAGTACGTGTGAGGACCGTGATGAGACGCCGTTTCGCGCTCGCCATCCTGGCCGCTGGCCTGGTTGCCGGCCTGGCCGCCACGGCAGGCCCTGCGCCGGGCGAGGCCCTGGCGGCGGCGCGCCAGCGCGGCGAGCTGGTGGTGGGGGTGCCGTATCTGGCGCCCGCGCCCGTGGCCGGCGCCAAGATCCGCACGCCGGAAGGGCTGGACTCCGCTATGGCGGACAAGTTGGCGCAAGAGCTGGGCCTGCCGTTCAGCCTGCGCCAGGTGGCGGCCGCCGATGCCGCGCGCCTGCTGGCCGCCGGCGAGGTCGACGTGGTGCTGGCCGACCGCAGCCTGCCGGCGGGGCAACCGTTGCCTGCGGGCGTCGCGGCGCTGCCTACGGGTTATGTCGCGCGTCCCAAGGCCGTCATCCGCAGCGATACCGCGATGCGCCAGCCGTCCGACGCGCGCGGGCGCATCGTGTGCATGGCCGAGGCGGCTGTCGGCGCGCAGGCGCTGGCGCAAAGCTGGGGCGCCGTCGTGCGCACCTATCGCGTGCCGTCCGATGCTTTGGTGGCTGTGCGCGAAGGCAGCTGCGACATCGGCCTGGTCGACGATGCGGTGTGGGAACCGTTGATGCGCTTTCCCGAATGGAAGAAGTTCTCGGCCACCGTGGCCGCGGACGGCGCGCGCCACGAACGCGTCTGGCTGCTCCCCGCGAGCGACACGGCGGCGCAGGCCTGGCTGGGCGAGCGCATGCGCGAATGGGCCCGCGCTGGCGCCTGGAAGGCACTGCCGTCCAAATGGGCGCGCGATGTGGCCTTCGACGTGTACCTGGACCAGGAAGTGGCCGACTGCCACGGGTAAGGCGTGCCGGATAGGCCTGCACTTACAATGCCGGGCTATGACGTACACGTTGACCGCCGCCTGTTCCCACCAGGAAGACATCAAGAAAAGCCGCTTCGTCGCGCATGCCTCGCCGGTTGCCACCGTGGACGAGGCGATGCGTTTTTTCGCGGCGCACAGCGATCCCGAAGCCACCCACAATTGCTGTGCCTACCGCATCGAGCAGGAATACCGCTTCAATGACGATGGCGAGCCCGGCGGCACGGCCGGGCGGCCGATCCTGCAGGCCATCGAAGGGCAGGGCATGGACCGGGTGGCGGTGCTGGTGGTGCGCTGGTTCGGCGGCGTCAAGCTGGGCGCCGGCGGCCTGGTGCGCGCCTACGGCGGCTGCGCGGCCAATTGCCTGCGCAACGGTCCGCGCACCGAAGTCGTGGACCTGGCGACCATTGCTTGCCATTGCGGCTTCGCCGAACTGCCGCTGCTGAAATCGCGGCTGGCGCAGGCCGGCGCGTCGATCCTGCAGGAAGACTTCACGGAAGCGGGCGTGGCACTGCGCTTCACGGTGCCGCGCGCGGCGGTGGCCGACCTGGAGATGACGGCGGCCAACATCACGCGCGGCCGGGCGGCCTGGGAAGCGTTGGCTTAGAAAAGCACAAGGGCCCCGAGGGGCCCCTGTGGTTTACGCGTCCTGGCTATCTTGGGCCGCGGCGATTTCCTGGTGGACCTTTTCCATGTCCACTTCCTTGATCTTGGCGAGCAGCTCGTTAAGCTGACCACCCGACAAGGCGCCGGGTTGCGAGAACAGCAGGACCTTTTCGCGGAAGACCATCAGCGTGGGGATCGAACGGATGCCCAGCGCGCCGGCCAGCTCCTGTTCGACGTCGGTGTTCACCTTGGCGAACGTGACGTCGGGGTGCTCGGCGGCGGCTTGCTCGAAAACGGGGGCGAACCCACGGCAGGGGCCGCACCAGGGCGCCCAGAAGTCCACGATCAGGGTGCCGTCGGGCGTAATGGCTTCCTGGAAGCTGTCTTTGGTGAGTTCAACAATACTCATTTTGGGGTCCTTGCCGCTGGCGCGGCGCAAAAAAGTCGGTGTCAGAGACCCGGGGGTTGCCTGCCCCGGACCTGATTCGGCGACGCGGTATCGCCGGTGCCCGCAGTCCATAGTAGAGCGGGGAAGCGTCGCGTCGCAATGGTTGGCGTCACTTCAGCGATGCGACGATCTCGAATGAGCGCAGGCGATCCGCGATGTCATAGAAGTCGGAGACGATCATGACTTCATCGGCTTCGGTTTCGGCGACCAGGGCTTCGAGCCTGCGTTTGACGGTTTCCGGGCCGCCCACGATGGATGCGCCCAGCCGCTGGTTCACGGCCTCGCGCTCCCATTCGTTCCACAGCCCTTCCATGCTGTCCACCGGCGGCTGCAGCTGCAGCCGATTGCCGCGCACCAGCGACAGGAACTTGAGCTGCTGCGTGGTGGCCTGGCGGCGGGCGGCTTCGTCGGTCTCGGCGGCCACCACCGGCACGCCGATCATGGCGTAGGGACGGGCCAGCGTTTCGGACGGCTTGAACAGGTGACGGTACAACCGCATCGCGGCCATGCCCTCGGGCGAAAAGTGTCCAGCGAACGAAAAGGGCAGGCCAAGCTCGGCCGCCAGCCGGGCGCTGAAATCGCTGGAGCCCAGCAGCCAGATCGGGATGTCCAGGCCTTCGCCGGGAATCGCGCGCACCGGCTGTCCGGGGCGCGATTGCGCGAGAAAGCCGCGCAATTCCTCGACCAGCGCCGGAAATTCCAGGCCGCTGCGCGGGCCACGGCGCAGCGCGTGCTGCGTGGCGCCGTCGCTGCCGGGCGCGCGGCCCAGGCCCAGGTCGATGCGGCCGGGGTAGAGGGTTTCGAGCGTGCCGAACTGCTCGGCGATGATCAGCGGCGCATGGTTGGGCAGCATCACGCCGCCCGAGCCGACGCGCAGCGTCGAGGTGTGCCCGGCGATGTGGCCGATCAGCACCGCCGTGGCGCTGCTGGCCACGCCGTTGATGTTGTGGTGCTCGGCCAGCCAGAAGCGCTTGTAGCCCAACCGTTCGACGTGCTGCGCTACCGCGACGCTATTGCGGAAAGCGTCGGCGGCATCGCGGCCTTGCACGATCGGGGCCAGGTCCAGCACCGAAAAGGGAATGCGGGCCAGGGCGCTCATGCGCGACGCTCGGCGGAACAGGAAAGATGCAGGGTGTGAAAGCGCAAAATTAGACTCCGTAGTCCTCTATACATGGGGAGTGTATCGGCGAATTCAACCGCGGCGCCAAGCAACCATGAGGGCCGGCGGGTTGATAGGTGAGGTCAATGGCGGTGATTGTTCGCGGGGGGCGATGGAGCAGGGTAGCCGCACCGGTATAGTGGTCATTCCGACCGTCCAGGATGCCTTCTTGGCAGCACACCTCTCATGAGCCGCAACCCGCGCACCGTCCCAGCACACCAGGACGACGCGCCCGCAGTCGCCGGCCTGACCGGCACCTACCGCGAGGCGTCGCCGCCAGCGCCATTGCTTCCGCATTTCCTGTGCGCCTGGTCCAGCGAGCTGGCACCGGGGCAGGACGGCGACGTGGCGGTGCTGCCCGATGGCTGCGTGGACATTCTGTGGACAGGGGGCAGGCTGTGCGTGGTCGGCCCGGACGTGGTGGCCGCCAGGCCGCAATTGGCACCCGGCGCGCGGGTGCTGGGGCTGCGGTTTCAACCCGGCGCCGCGCGCGGATGGCTGGGCCTGCCCTTGTCTGAATTGGTGGGCCGCAGAGTCGGCCTGGATGATCTGTGGGGCGACCGTCGGGCAGGGCGCATCGCGCAACGCTTGCGGAATGCCGCCACGCCCGGCGCGCAGATGCACACACTCCAGGAAGCGCTGACCCACGAGGCGCAGGCGCATGCGGCGCCGTCGGTGCGCGCCGCGGAATTGTTCCGCGGCTTGGCAGCGGCGTCCGACCCCTGCGGACGGCGTGCCGGCGAGCGGCTGGACCTGAGCGGACGTAGCTTGCGGCGCCTGAGCCTGGATCACTTCGGCTATGGACCCAAGATGCTCGAACGCATCCTGCGCCTGCAGCGCTTTGTCGGTCTGCTGCGGCAAGCTCCCCACGCGGGCCTGGCCGCGCTGGCTGCCGACGCCCAATACGCGGATCAGGCGCACCTTAGCCGCGAAGTGCGGGCGTTATGCGGCATGACGCCGTCGCAATTGCGGGCGCAGGCGAGCGGTTAGTTGCGTAGGGGTTGGCTGCGCCGTCAGGCCAGCAACTCGGCGCTTGGCCAGGTGCGCGGGCGGACCGCATGCGTGGCCGTTTTGTTCAAGACGCGGCGCGCCGTTTCAAGGATCATCCGGATTCCTTTCCTTTTTCGCAGGAGACCCGCATGAGCGCCGCCGGCAAGAACCATCAGATCGACAACATCGAATTCAACGTGGCCGATATCGCCCGCAGCAAGCGCTTCTACGGCGACGCGTTCGGCTGGACCTTCACCGACTACGGTCCCACCTATACCGAGTTCACCGATGGCCGCCTGACCGGCGGCTTCACCACGGGCGAACCGGTGCGGCCGGGCGGCCCGCTGGTGATCCTGTACACCGACGATCTGGCCAATGCGCAGCAGCGTGTCGAGGCGGCGGGCGGATGCATCAGCCGCGAGGCCTTTGGCTTTCCGGGCGGCCGGCGCTTTCATTTCATTGATCCAGACGGCTACGAACTGGCGGTCTGGACCGCCGTGGGCTAGGGCCTGTCGCCGCTATCAAGCACCTGGCATGAGCACCCCGACGAGGCGTTAGCCGGGCGCGCGCGGCTTCAATCGGCCCTTTGCCGCGACCTTCAGCAAGCGCTGAAAGGTCGGGCACTGCGCATGATTGGTGGCCGGGCATTGTGCGGCATGGCGCAGCCCCTGGCTCATCGCCCGCAGGCGCTTGATGGTCGCGTCGATGTCGTCGGCCTTGGCCAGCAATACCTGCCTGTCCACCCGCACCGCGCCATCCGCTGAAAGCATGGCTCGGATTTCGTCGAGCGACAGGCCTCCCGACTGACCCAGCGCGATCAGCGCCAACTGGTCGAGCACGTCCGGGGCAAAGCGCCGCCGCTGCCCCGCCTGGCTGGTCGAGGCGATCAAGCCCTTTTTTTCGTAGAACCGCAGCGTGGAAGCCGGCATGCCGGTGCGCCGGGCAACTTCGGAAATATCCATGACAGACCTATTGACTTGAAGTTGACTTCAACTTCTATCATGCCCGCAAACGTTGGCTTCATCAACGCAAAAGGAATAGGCATGGCAGAGATGGACGAGGTGTTGCAGGTGGTTTTGGTCGGGGCCGGCGCGACGGTCGTCATGGATGTGTGGTCGATGATCCTGAAGGGCTTGGGCATGTCCACGCTCAACTACGCATTGGTGGGCCGTTGGGCGGGCCACGTGTGGCGGGGCCGGATCGCCCACGCCAGCATCGGCAGGGCCGAGCCCATAGCGGGCGAATCGCCGCTGGGGTGGGCGATCCACTACGCCGTGGGCGTCGCGTTCGCGGCGTTGCTGGTGGGCATTCAGGGACGTCAATGGCTACAGGGTCCCACCTTGCTGCCGGCCCTGGCCGTGGGCATCGCAACGGTCGTGGTCCCGTTGTTCGTCATGCAGCCGGCCATGGGCGCGGGATTCGCCGCATCCCGTACGCCGACCCCACTGAAGAACTGCGTGCGCAGCCTGGCGACGCATGCCGTGTTCGGGCTGGGCCTGTATCTGGCGGCGGTATTGCTTGATCGGGTGTCGGGATGACCGAAGTCAGCGGGGCATAAAAAACCGCCGCAGCCCTGTTAGGGTCTGCGGCGGTCAGCCGTTGGCGCATGGGCGCTGCGGCTTATTCCGGGAAGAACGCGTAGCGGATCACGAACAGGATCGCCACCAGCCAGGTGGCCGGGTGGATGTCGCGCACGCGGCCCGTGGTGGTCTTGAGCACCACATAGCTGATGAAACCGAAGGCGATGCCGTTGGCGATGGAGTACGTGAACGGCATGACCAGCGCGGTCAGCGCGGCCGGGGTAGCTTCGCAGACGTCGTTCCAGTCGATGTCGATCAGTTCGCGCATCATCAGGCCGGCCACGTAGAGCAGGGCGGGCGCGGTGGCGTAGGCGGGCACGGCGCCGGCCAGCGGCGAGATGAACAGCGCGGCCAGGAACAGCAGGGCCACCACCAGCGCGGTCAGGCCGGTGCGGCCGCCGGCCTGCACGCCCGAGGCGCTTTCAACGTAGGCGGTGGTGCTGCTGGTGCCCAGCATCGAGCCGGCCACGATGGCGGTGCTGTCGGCGAACAGGGCGCGGCCCAGGCGGTTGGGGCGACCCTCCGGCATCAGGCCGGCGCGTTTGGCCACGCCCACCAGCGTGCCGGTGGCGTCGAACACCTCGACCAGCACGAACACCAGGATGACGTGCACGAATCCGGTGTGCAGCGCGCCCAGGATGTCCATCTTGAACAGCGTCGGCGCCAGGCTCG
>JBEBOQ010000177.1:0-7458 GCA_040396375.1 Achromobacter xylosoxidans | reverse complement strand
TGGCATCCCGCTACGATAGCCCCTCTCCGGTCAAGTTCATAACACGCTCTAGGGAAGGTCTGAACAAGTCCGAATTTCAGCAAAAGCTCTACTGCAACTCATTGATTTGATTGGTGCTGAATTTTTCCGGATCGACTTATTCAGACCTTCCCTAGCTGGAGCGTCACACGGTGCTCGCCGGCACCGGCCGACGCAGTGGCCCGCCTGGACCAGTTTCCCACTGTTGGCTAGACTCCCAAATAACTCCATTTACCAGACGTAACGAGCGCCAAGGGAAAAGCCCCAGGAACCGTCCACCGGTTTACCTTGCGTATAGTTAATATTGAGGTTCAATTGCAGCTTCTCCTGAATCTGAGCTGCGGCGCCCACCCCTACCAGGGCGCGGGTACCCGAGAGGTCATTCGTGAATTGGTCGCCATTCAGAGTGACCTTGTTGTCTGCAATCAACTCGTGGATGACCGCTGCCCGCATGTAAGGTTGCAATGTCCGCCCTTTGCCGATGTCATATTGCTGGCCCGCCAGCATTCCCAATTCCGCCTGCACGGAGCGGGTCGTTCCTGTTTTGATACGCAAGCCGCTGGTCAATTCGTCATTCGCGCTTTTAGCGACGAAGCCTGCAAGACGAGTATAGGGCTCCAGATAGCCATTATTGGCCAACGGGATGTTTTTGCCGAGTTCCAGGCTGAGGCCGATGCCGGGCATTGTGTAGTTGCCGCGTGCGGCTGTGCTTCCAACGTCGGCGATCCTGATATCGTTGGAAAAGCTGTTTGCCTTGAGTAGGCTGTCCACATACCAACCGTTGTCCAGCATCCAAGTGGCGTAGGCGCCCAGACCGTAACTATTGACCCGGCCAGACGAGGCGCTGCCGATGTCCACCGTTGAGTAGCTATAGGTGCCGAAGCCGCCCACATAGAACGGGCCGCCATCGGTTGTCAAGCGTTTGTCGATGCCAAACGCAACGCCATATTGCTTCATGTCGAATGCTGGGGTCTTGGTATCCTGAATATGATTCAAGTTGGAAAAACTACGTGCCCAGATTCCGCCGCCCACCCGGTTGTGCCGCAGGTCACCCTGGCGAATGCGCAGAATTTCGGTTTCACCCTGCCAGACCATCGGCGCCGTGCTTGCCAAGCTGAGGGAAACCCTTGCGGCGGGGGAGAGATCTTTGTTTGGTTCTGCTTCTTTGCTTCGTTGTAATTGCCATTGATCCGACCCCACCTGCTCCAGATTGTAGTTATACGCACCAACTCCAACCTGCATTTTCTGTTGTAGTGCGAATGTTCCGGTACTGCCGGCTCCCTGGTGAACCACAGTAATGGCTTGGGTAAGTTGCGCCAATGATAAGCCATCGTTGCCGGCGGCAGGACTAATTGCCAAGGTGTGCTGGCCCGTGACAATTCCACTCACGTCCAACAGATCGGTTTTTACAATGCCTTGGGCAAAGTCCGTCTGCATGATAAAGGTCGACGAACCGGCTCCCTGCGACAGCGTTGTCGCCAGCAGCGTTTTGTATGCGCCGCCGGAAGAGTCGAAATCGGTTGTGCCATTGTCCATGCGCATATGACCAACCCGCTGCACGGGGTCAGCGCCGAATTTCCAATAAGCACCCTTGCCCACGGCCATGGAGGTGGCGACGACGTTGCCGAACATCGACGGCTGCGCCTTACTTCCCGGATTTTGCAGATCAATATCCAGCTTGCTGTTCGATCCCCCGAGTATCTTCATGTTTCCTTGCAACGATGTATCGACGGTAGCGCTGGAAACGTTCACTTTGGCCTGCGCATCGCCATCTACGGTGACCAGATTGTTGTTAGACGCAAGCACTCGGGCGCCGTCCTGGATGTTCACCGTCAATTGCGATCCGCTCTCCGCAGCAAAGGCGGTTCCGTGCGAATTTGATAGCCGTGCACCGTTGGCGAGAGTGACGGTCGTAGCGCCGTTGCTTTTTGCACTGGCGCCACCGCTGACCAACGCGGTGGAGCTCCCTAATGAGGCATTCAACGTGCCGCCAGTGTCGGAAGTGAGACTACCAGTGAGCGTGCTGTTTGCACCCATAATGAGGTTCAGCTTGCTGCCGACATCGCTTGCGCTGAGATCGCCCGTCATGGTCGCCTGTTGCATCGTCGACGTGACGGCTGCGCCTGCGCGGGATAGCACGTTACCGTTGATCGTGGAGCTATTTTGTTGGATCAGGCTTAGTTGCCCAGTGCGGGCAACGACGTTGCCGGTCAGGTTGACGTTGTCTGTGGCCACCATGCCATCGCCGGCGTCCAACTGAACGATGTTGCCGTTGCCGCCCGTCAGCGTAGATCCTGAGGCGACCAGGACTTGCGCGTCGACGGCGCCATTGAAATAGATCGCGGCGCCGGTTTGCCCGGTTGCGGAGGAGTTGTTGGACAGGATGAATCGAGCTCCGTTTGGCGCGGCGTCTTGGGAACCGAGACGGCGAAACTCGATGCCGTCGGTTGCACCCGTAATTATTGTGTGGTTGTTGAAGATGGCATCCGCAGTGCCGAAGATGCGAACTCCACTAGTGGCAGTACCGCCCAGCGCCGTAATGATGGTGTTATCGGCATTGAAAACAATACTCCTTTTTGTACCCTGAAAATCGATACCAAAGATACCGGTCAACTCGCTGTCTTTCACGGTCACCGTATTAGCCAATGGTTGCAGACTAGCCACAGAGAACACTTGAAGCGCCGCTCTTTGTGTAGCGGCAATGTGACTATTGTTGATGTGCAGGGTGGAGGTTGCGGGGTTAGCAGCATTGACATCAGTTACTTGATTGGCAAGTATGCCGATGCCAACGTTTTTAATGGTTGTGTCGCTAACCATCACGACAGGATCCACGAGGGCTACGCCAGTATTACCGCTAGTTCCAGCACCTGTCTCGATCACTAAGCCTGCCATGGCCGGCGCGTCGATGCTTTGGAGCGTGGATCCCGTCACGGTGGTTGTGCCGGCGTGCACGGTAAGCAAGGCCCTCTGCCCAACTCCCTTGTCGAAGGCATAAGTGCTGTCGATGTCCGCGTTTTGGATCAGGGTGGTTCCGGACGTAGAAACCCATCCCAGCATAGCGCGATCTGTTGGGGTTGGACCGCCCACAGTCAGACTGGAATCGGCACCAATTAACGCCGCACCTAGTAAGCCCCCGCCGCTTACCCTGATGTTGCCCTGCTTGCCAAAGACACCGCTGGTGGTGGTGGGCGGAAAGTTGAAGAACTCGCCGGCTGCGGCATAGCCAATTACCTTGCCCCCGTCGATGTTCAAACTACCATTGTCAAAAATGACGTTGCCTACCAGCCCGGTGGGTGTCACCTGGATATTGCCGCCTGCTGTGGCTGAGTAGACATTGCATTGACCGGTGGGGAGAAAGGCGGAGATGCCGTTTCCGGCGCCAATTGCATCGAATCCCGGACCGTCCGATTGGGTCAGTTTGCTCGCTTGAGCGAGTGTCGCCCCGCCAGGGCAAGGCTGGGCGAAGACAGCACTGGATTGAAGTAGCAGCGCCAGCGCGACGCTCGGGTATGAACCAGTTACGATGCGTGGTGTCAGCTTCATTTTCATGCGTCTCCATCAATGGGGCAGAACCTTCGGGAGCCCGATACGCCGTTTAAGGTAAGGGAGCAACGCCAGCGACCTGAATGAGTGCGCGGCGGGCATGCCTATACCGCCGGGACACATCTAAGAAAACTCTGCCGTTGGGACATGTGTATGCCGTGTAGCAGCCGCTGGTACCTCTACGCCAGTCCTCACAAATTGAGCCCATGGGGCTGGTAAACCTCAGTAGGCTGAGGGTTGGGGTTGGGGCGGTCGATGTGGATCTGGCCGATCCATCGCGTGCCGTCAGCGCTCTGGCACAGTCCAATGCCTTCTAATACTTGCCGCACGCGGCCCTGGTCGATTGAAGTCACGCCTGCCTATGCCCTCGCTTGATTCCACACGCGCTATCGAGCACGCTAAGGCCATTTAGCCTGTACCAGCGCGGCCCGTGGAGATGCCGCATGCCGCGCTATATGGCACCAACGCTGGTAAGTGAAAGATACCCTTCAAGCATCTGGATCGACGGGGCCACAAAGGCATCCGTATCGATAACAAGTACGGCAAGCCGGCACCAATCTTTCTGCGCGTCGGAGCTGCTGAGGAGAACTTTAAGTTGCCGACGCCAGAATCACCATTTGGATTTGCCCGTCTGCCAACGGCCACGCACAGCGGTAGTGCTGCGTGTGATTCACGTAGCCACCAGCCTGATAGGTGCTAGCGCCGATTTCGCTGTGCTTTACCATCAGCGCTGGCGCATCAAGGAAACATTCAGGCGCTTATGACATCGCCTACTCCTGAAAATGGTCACCGGTTTATCCTGAATCACGCGTGGATTGCTGCCGTTTATATATACCCGCTTGAATTGCGAGAATTGGCAGCCGCATCCGTGAGGCGAAAACAACATAACAAGCATTTGTGCGTTGCGAGAGCCTATATTTGGTTGAGACTTTTCGCCAGTCGGGGACAATTTTGAAGATAAGGCCCGTGGTGTCGATGGAGGGTATTATTCAAGACTGTCCTTAGGCGGAAATGGCCACCACATTGATCACAGGATCGTTCACGACATTGATCTGCACTCCGCCGGTGCTATAGGTGCACGCATTCAGGGCAAGTGCCCAAAGGTCATCCTTCTACCCGGTTTCCGAAGCGGATTGGCGGACCTTGTCTCACGCCACCGGCACAGCGAGGTCCGCTTCAATTTAGAACTGCCGAATCAAAGATGCGATATGGCTGATATGAAACACGCTAGATGCGCTGAATGCGTCGACGGTATCGACGGCGATGGCCTGGCTCGGAGCCACGCGCGAGGTTGAACTTCCAGTACCTGGATCCGTGCGCGTTAAAGTGTAGGAAACGGATCCCAGAGAGCCATTAATGTTGTCGAACTCAGCGCTATCGATGTCGAACGTCAATTGAGTAGCCGCGGTGGAAACGTCGGCTTCGATAAGAGTTCTGGTACCGCTTCCTCCCACCGGGCGTCTCAGTACCTGCCCCTCGTTGTTCGAGGTATAGCCGACCAGCTCAATTTGAACAGCGACGATATCGCCTGCGGCAAAGACCTCGATCAGTGGATCAAGTCTCAGCGGAATGGTTACTTGCAAATTGGTTCCCTTGTCGCGGTCGACTTTTGTGTAAGAAGTCGTCGAGACCCGCGGACGAGGCAGTGTGGAATCGGATTGCAAATTTGGGAACTCTTTCCGCTTTACCTGGACATCCAAGGATTCGGATGTCCGGTCCGCACTTGCTGCGCTGACGACCTGGTAGACGATTTGCATTGGACCCGTAAAGTTGAACTCATCGAGGGTGGCTGATACCACCTTGGGGAAAATCTGTTCACCGACGGCGTCCAAAACTCCAACACCTATCGTCCTACCGTTGCCTAGGAGTATGACTATGCTTTTGCCGCTGTAATTCTTAACCTCCGGAATCAGGAAAGGCAACCCGCCAACGTCATTATTGATCGTGATAGCGTCGATGACCGTATCATTAATGGTATCGCCGTTAGGCAGGGGGAGCAGAGACGATGGGGCTCGCAATCTCTGTTCAAGTGTAGTTATGACACTCTGCGGGGGGCCGTTCTCACCAAGTGTCGCTGTGACCGTAAGCTGGTTGGTGGTGGTCAACTGGGTTGCCAGTACGTCCGTGGTTGTCATTGTTACGTCTTGACCGGCGATGGAAGTCGCTCCAGTTCTTGATTCAGCCGGGATGAGTGTTGTGTCATCGCTGCTGTCGCTGCTCCAGGTTACCTTTATGCCAGCCGGTTGAGCATCCGCACTATCGCGAATGGTAGCGGCGTACGCCATAGGTTCGCCGATCCGCGGAGTCGCTGTTAACGCAGCTATGCTGAATGAGTTTAGGGGCATGGAGGCGATCGTAAGTGCGCCTGAGCTAGTGGTGTTGGCGACATCTGTCAATTGCAGCGTGAGGTCGCCTGCGGCTGTGGCGAAGATGGGCACAGTTACCCTACCGCCAACAAGCCCAAGTGGTATGGGGGGAGGGTCTTGCACGTCGACGCCTTCCTCAGTCTGAAGAGTCCAGGTGACACTAGTCACCTCTGGTCCGCCTTCGGCAGTAGTGACGTCTAGCTGCACGGGCGTTGGCGATTGGCCTGTAACCGAATAGATTGCTAACGGCTCAGACCCGTGCACTGGAGTGATAGTTAACGTCATGATAGTGCCTCCGATAAAGAATTTTTTGCCTGAAGCAAGTGCGCTTCGAGGTTGGGGGAGCGCAACGGAGAGAAAGAAGAAGTTGCGAAATCGGCTCTTCGTGATTTCGACAAACTCTGTCTGACACCGCTGCAATTTGACAGGGGATACGCTACTAAAGGCATAGCCTTTGACGGTTTGATGCGACGAGTTCGGCTTTTGAAACCTTGCGGTGTATCGCGGGGTGGCCTGGAATGTTGAGCGGCCACTGAAAGAAGCCCCAATAAATTCTGTTTTTGAGGCCTGATATTTCGTTTAACGAGCAGTGACGGAGGTCTACTAGCACTATCACAGCCTATACGAGTAATGCAGCAACCCAAGCGATAGGGTCTGAACGGGGCCTCGTGTTTGGGGTATATCTGAAAAGGCAAGGCGCATGGCCACGATGCAAGTGACTGACATGTATCGATTAGAATTCCGCCCTGGGCGCGAACGAGGACATAGACAGCGAACTGGGGACGTTATTGGATAGGCCTTCGGGTTTGCTCACGCAGTTTCACAGGCGCGTCCGAACACGCCAAAAACAATCAGACTCGGCCTCACATAGCCCCAAACGACTAATAACCTATCTGTAAACAGGTAAGCTATCGATCCGAGCCTCATTGGATAGTGGGTAAGCGTCCGACTTGCACCGTGTGGACACAATTCAAATGAGGGAATAGTAATTGCATATGCGCATGGATATCCATGCGGTTAGATTGAAGTTACTTGCCATCAGGGTACGCGTCCGAGTCTGGCCGTGTAGACGTAGGCGGGAAAAATCCGTGAGTCGCTGCTGTTGTGGGCCCAGTCACCTCTCAGCGTTGTGCACAAATGCCAGCGCACCGACTGTCACGCGGGTTCACGCAGTAACGCCAGTATTCGGCGTATAGCTGAGCCATAGAAGATCAAGAAGGGGAAATCTCTGCTTCGTCCATTTCGAGTGTCAGCGTTCCCGGCACAGCATTAGCAGGTATGACAGCTCGTGGCGCACTCAATTGCTGATTGCCCAGCTGCACCTGTACGTCCCCCAGCAACAGAGTCTCGCCATTGGGTTGCACCAGTAAGGTACGAGCGGAAAGGCTGGTATGTCCGGTGATTGTTACGACAACACGTCCCCGATATCGAACCGTAGACCCAGTGGAATCAGCGAAGTCTGAGGTAACCACCGTACTAGGGCGTGTTATGAACTTGCACCAGGCAGCATATTGTTGAGCATGAGCATGGC
>JBEBOQ010000176.1:0-7490 GCA_040396375.1 Achromobacter xylosoxidans | reverse complement strand
TCCTGCGCGGCGGCAAGCAAGGCCCCAACTACGACGCCGCCAGCGTCGACGCCTGTTGCGCCGTGCTGCGCGCGGCCGGTCAGCGCGAACAGGTCATGATCGACTGCTCGCACGCCAACTCCAACAAATCGCACCTGCGCCAGATCGACGTGGCCCGCGACATCGCCGCCCAGCTCGCCCAGGGCGACACCCGCATTACGGGCGTGATGATCGAAAGCCACCTCGAAGAAGGCCGCCAGGACTTGAAGCCCGGCCAGCCGCTGCGCCACGGCGTATCCATCACCGACGCCTGCCTGGGTTGGACCCAGACGCTGCCCGTGCTGGATACGCTGGCCCTGGCCGTGCGCCAGCGCCGCGAAAAGCTCGGCGCCTGATCCGCGCCCGACACGCCGCTTTCCGGGCCCGCCGGAAAGCGGCTTAGTACGCGTGAACCCTGCAGGCCATCCTGCTAGCGGTTCAACGCATACGGCGCCGGGTCCATGTCCGGCTCCTGCCCCGTTACCAGGCTGGCCAGCAGCTTGCCGGTCACCGGCCCCAGCGTGAAGCCGTGATGCGCATGACCGAACGCCAGCCATAGTCCGCGATGCCGCGGCGCCGGGCCGATCACCGGCCGCATGTCAGGCATGCAGGGCCGGCACCCCATCCAGGGGGTTTTCTCCACCGCCTCGCCCAACGGCAGCAACTGCGCCGCCAGCGCGCGCGTGCGTTCGATCTGAATCGGCGACGGCGGCGCATCGCGCGCTGCGAATTCCGCGCCCGTGGTCAAGCGCAGGCCCAGCGTCATGGGCGACATCACGAAGCCGCTGTCGATATCGGCCACCGGGTGCGACAACGCCGCGCCGTCCTCCAAGGCAAAGTGCTGGTGGTAGCCGCGCTTGACCGCCATGGGAATGCGGTAGCCCAGCGGCCGCAACACGTCGGGCGACCACGGCCCCAGCGCCACCACCACGTCGGGCGCCTCGACGACCCCGGTCACGCCCTTCACCCGCCAACCGCCCGCGGTGCTCTCCAGACTGCGCGCATCGCCGCGCGCCAGTATGCCGCCACGCTGCTGGAACAGGGCCGCGTAGCCACGCGCCACGGCGCCTGGGTCCGACACATTGACCGGGTCGCGCCAATGGATGGCGCCCACCATGCGCGGCGACAGCGACGGCTCCAGCGCAGTCAGGCCCTGGCGATCCAGCACCCGGTAGTCCAGGCCATAGGGCGCCAAGGCGGCGGCCTCGGCCGCGGCGCGATCCAGGCTTTGCTGGGTACGCATGCCGTCGATCCAACCGTTGCGGCGAAACAGGTTGCCTATGCCGGCGGCGTCCTTGAGCGCGTCGTGCTCGGCCACGCTGCGCTCGATCAACGGCAGCATGGCCGCGGCCGCGCGGGCCAGCCGCGACGGCGCCGAATGCCACCAATAGCGCAGCAGCCAGGGTGCGATGCGCGGCAGAAAGCGCGGGTGGTAGCTGACGTCGGGCGTCTGGTTGCCGGCATAGCGCAACAGGCTGCGCCAGTCTCGCGGAAAGGCGTAGGGAATGACACTGGCGCGTTCGATCAGGCCGGCGTTGCCGTAGCTGGTCTCTTCGGCCGGCCCGCGCCGGTCCAGCAGCGTCACCGAACGGCCGCGCGCCTGCAGGTGCAGCGCCGTGCTCACGCCGATGATGCCGGCGCCCAGGACAATCACGTCTGTTTTCATGCGCCGAATTCTGCGCCGGGGCACGGGCTTCGGCAAGCACATCGGCCAAGCGTAGAATCTGGCGGCGCCCTCGGGCTGGCCGCGATGGCCCCCCGCGCCCTTAGGAGCTCCTTGCATGTCTACGCTCGCCCCGCTGCAGCCCATCACCCTCGAAGGCGATATCGTGCGCCTGGAGCCCTTGGGCATGCACCATGTCGATGCACTGGCCGCTGTTGGCCTGGCGCCCGAACTGTGGCGCTTGCAGCCCGAGCCGATCGAATCGGCCGACGACATGCGCGGCTATGTCGAGCGTGCGCTGGCCGCGCAAGCCGCGGGCACGTGCCTGCCGTTCGTCATCGTGCGACGCGGTGACGGCAAGGTCATCGGCACCACGCGCTATATGGATATCGCACTGGCGCATAAGCGCCTGGAGATCGGCGCCACCTGGCTGTCGCCCGCCAGCCAGCGGTCCGGCGCCAATGCCGAAGCCAAGATGCTTTTATTGCAGCACGCCTTTGAAACAATTGGTATCATGCGGGTCGTGTTCAAAACGGAGGCGGCCAACACGCAATCGCGGCTGGCCATCCTGCGTATCGGCGGCGTGGAAGAAGGTGTGTTCCGCAAGCACCTGATCGCGCAGTCCGGACGCACCCGCGACATGGTCTATTTCGCCATCCTCGACGAGGATTGGCCCGCCGCCAAGGCGCGCCTGCAGGCCCGCCTGCGCCGTCAGTAGCCACCACCGCGACCCTTGTTCTTTGTTTCGGCCGGCACTCAAGTTCACTCGACTTGGCGCCGTTAACGCAGTGCAGCGGGGCAAGCTTTTCCACCGCCCGCCCCGCACTTTTCAAGTCAGGTATGGATCGTTCTCCCACCGCCCCGCCCGCGCCGCTCGGGCACAACCGCCGCAGCATCTTCATCTACACCGAAGAACAACGGGGCAACCAGTTGGTCGAATCGCTGGTCATTGGCATGCTGTCCGACGTCTCGGGATCGGACAAGCTCGTCGTGGTGCTGGACCCGTTCAGCAACCTCAAGTTCGTCTACCGCATCGACCACGAAAGCAGCAACCTGGACGCTGCGGCGATCACCGAACAGGACGAGGCCGCCTTCAACGGCAAGACCTCGGTCCAGATCAATTCCATGTCCTACAAATTGGGAACCGCCGAGAACGCATTGAAATTGCTGCGCGGCAAAACCCAATGGATCCAGGACAAGGGCGCCGTGCTGTCAGTGCTGCTGCAAAATGCGGCCGCCCGCAAGACCCGCTTCGCCCCGCCCCGCATCGAGCGCGACCGCGTGCGCAAGGTGCCGCAGGGCGTGCCGGTGGAATACCTGTCGGATCCCGGCGCGCCGACGACGTGAAGCGTCGCGGGGGCACCTCGCGGTGACACCCTGCGGTGCATAACTTTGCGCGTTGTTTTTATCCACAGTTTCTGTGGATAAAAACAACGCGGACACAAGCCTGGTGGCCGCCGCAACGCTGTCGCAGGGGCTGGTCATTTTTTGACCAACCACACCGTCGCGTCCGCGATGTCGAGAGACGGCGCGACACCCTGCGGATTCGCTGCGCCGCCGCAACGGCGATAGTGATATTCTCCGCGAAGCGACGCCAGGGGATCAGGCCGGATGGCGCGCCAGCCGGCGTGCGCGCCAGGCGACCCCATCCACACCAATAAGAAGCCGTTGCATGAAAGGAGCGGAAAGCGTGTTTGCCCTCGGAGCGCCTTACGTACTGCATTGTCCGGCGCCGTGACCATCATCATCGTTGACGATCACGGGGACTGGCGCGACACCATTGCCGAATACATCCACGACCTCGGCCTGGGCGAAGCCATCCTTACCGCCGGCTCGCTATCCGAACTGGACCAATTACTGTTGACCCTCACGCCCGGCATCCTGGTGCTTGACGCGATGCTGCCGGACGGCGACGGCCTGGCGCGCGTGTCGCATCTGCGGACCACCTATCCGTCGATGGGCATCATCATGCTCACCGGGCGCCTGCTCAGCGAAGACAAGGTGTCCGGCCTGAGCCTGGGCGCCGACCACTACCTGACCAAGCCCGTCAATCTGGCAGAACTGGGCGCGACGCTGGTGGCGCTGTCGCGGCGCCTGCGCGTGGTGCCCGCGGCCGACCCGCAGGCGCCCACCGCCGAGACCTGGCGCTTCGATCCGGGTCGCCGCGTGCTGGTCTCGCCCAAACGCGTCCACGTCGACATCACCGATACCGAAAGCCGCCTGATCGGCGCCCTGATCCAGGCCGCGCCACTGCCGCTGTCGCGCGGCCGGCTGGTCGAGGCCCTGGGCGCCAGCGCCGAGGCCTACGACACCCATCGGCTGGATGCCCACATGCACCGGTTGCGCCGCAAGCTGCGCGCCCAGGCCGGCGGCGACATGGGCATCCGCACGGTGTACGGCGTCGGTTATGTTTGCACCATGCCGGTGCAGATCGTCGGCAACATCAAGCCCTGACTTCTTATTATCTGATCGCCATGCCTGTCGCCGCACGCCCCCGCCGTTCCGTCCTTTACATGCCCGGCGCCAACGCCCGCGCGCTGGACAAGGCCCGCAGCCTGCCCGCGGACACGCTGATCCTCGACCTGGAAGACGCCGTGGCGCCCAACGCCAAGGCGCTGGCACGCCAACAAGTGGCTGAGGCGCTGCGTGCAGGCGGCTACGGGCAGCGCGAATGCGTGGTGCGCGTCAATGCGCTGGATACGCCCTGGGGCCTGGACGACGTACGCGCGATTGCGCAGGCCGGCGCCGATGCGGTGTTGCTGCCCAAGGTGCAGTCGGCCGCGCAACTGGACGCCTTGGCGCAGGCCCTGGATGCAGCAGGCGCGCCCGCCACGCTGCCGCTGTGGGCCATGCTGGAAACGCCGCTGGGCTTTCTGCGGCTGGACGCCATTGCCGGCGGCCACGCCCGACTTGCCGCCATCGTGGTGGGCACGTCGGACTTGGTCAAGGACCTGCACGCCCGCCACACGCCGGAACGCCACGAGACGCTGGTGGCGCGATCCATGGCAGTGCTGGCCGCAAGGGCCCACGGGCTGGCGGTGCTGGACGGGGTACACCTGGACCTGGACGACGACACCGGCCTGGCGGCCGCCTGCCGCCAGGGCCGCGACCAGGGCTTTGACGGCAAGACCCTGATCCACCCCAAGCAGATCGCCGCGGCCAACGCCGCCTTTGCGCCCACCGAGGCCGAACTGGCCAGCGCGCGCAAGCGCCTGGACGCCTGGCAAGCGGCCCAGGCCGCCGGCCAGGGCGTGGCCGTGGTGGACGGCGCGCTGGTGGAAAACCTGCACGCACAAGAGGCCGAACGGCTGCTCGCGCTGGCTGCGGCCATCGCCGACGCGGCAGCCTGAGTTTCCCGCCCCAAGCGCCTATCCGCGCGGCCAGCTACAATACTGGCCACGATCGGACAGGCGCAGCCTCGTCCGCCTTTCGCGCCAGGCATATGCCGCTTGACTTGCAAGTACGGCCTGCGCCGCCCGCGCGATCTCTCCTAGGTTCCTTTTTTTGCGCCGCAGCCTGTGGCGGGAGCCTTGCCGCGCGCCTTGCCGCGCCACCCCTGCCACACGATTCATGATCCGCTTCCAACAAGTTTCACTCATGCGCGGCGTCAAGCCCTTGCTCGACAAGGTCGACCTGCTGCTGAACCCCGGTGACAAGATCGGCCTGATCGGCGCCAACGGCGCCGGCAAGTCCAGCCTGTTCGGTCTTTTGCGCGGTACGCTGCATGCCGACCAGGGCGACCTGGACTACCCCGCCAGTTGGCGCATGGCCTACGTGGCGCAGGAAACCCCCGCGCTGGACCGCCCCGCCATCGAATACGCGATCGACGGCGACGTGACCCTGCGCAAGCTGGAGGCCGAACTGGCCGCGCTGGAAGCGGAACCCGAAAGCACCGAGAACGGCCTGCGCATGGCCGACATTTACTCGGCCCTGGCCGACGCCGACGCCTATACGGTGCACTCGCGCGCCGAGCAGCTGCTGACCGGCCTGGGCTTCACGCAGGCGCAGATGCACCTGCCGCTGACCAGCTTTTCGGGCGGCTGGCGCATGCGCCTGAACCTGGCGCAAGCGCTGATGTGCCCGTCCGACCTGCTGCTGCTGGACGAGCCCACCAACCACTTGGACCTGGACGCCATCATCTGGCTGGAAGACTGGCTCAAGCGCTACGCCGGCACGCTGATCGTGATCTCGCACGATCGCGATTTCCTGGACGGCGTGGTCAACGTGATCGTCCACATCGACGAGCGCAAGCTCAAGCGCTACTCGGGCAACTACTCGTCGTTCGAGCGCCAGCGCGCGGCTCAACTGGAACTGGCGCAGGGCATGATGGAAAAGCAGATGCGCCAGCGCGCGCACCTGCAATCCTTCATCGACCGCTTCAAGGCCCAGGCCAGCAAGGCGCGCCAGGCGCAGAGCCGCATCAAGGCGCTGGCCCGCATGGAAGAAATGGCGCCGCTGCGCGCGGCCGCCGAATTCTCGTTCGAGTTCCGCGAACCGCTGCGCGCGCCCAATCCGTTGTTGACGATGGACAAGGTCAGCGCCGGCTACCGCAATACCGACGAGGACAGCGGCGCTGTGTCCGACAAGATCATCGTGTCGGGTATCAACTTCTCGTTGCAGGCGGGACAACGCATCGGCCTGCTCGGCATCAACGGCGCCGGCAAGTCCACCTTCATCAAGACCATCGCTGGCGACCTGATATCGCTGGCCGGCGACACGCAGTTCAACAAGGGCCTGTCGATCGGCTACTTTGCCCAGCACCAGGTCGAGATGCTGCGCCACGACGAATCGCCGCTGTGGCACATGGCCAAGCTCGCGCCCACCGTGCGCGAACAGGAATTGCGCAACTTCCTGGGCAGCTTCAATTTCAACGGCAACATGGCCACCAGCTCGATCGCGCCGTTCTCCGGCGGCGAAAAAGCGCGCCTGGCCTTGGCGCTGATTGTCTGGCAACGCCCCAACCTGCTGCTGCTGGACGAGCCCACCAACCACCTGGACCTGGAAACCCGCGAAGCGCTGACCACCGCGCTGGCGCAGTTCGAAGGCACGCTGGTGCTGGTGTCGCACGATCGCCATCTGCTGCGCGCCACCACCGACCAGTTCGTCATCGTGGCCGATGGCCGCGTCAGCCCGTTCGACGGCGATCTGGACGACTACAAGGAATGGCTCTACAAGACCAAGCTGTCGGCCAAGGCCAGCGCCTGACGCGCTGCGCGGATCGGGCATGACAAGGGGCCGTGTGGCCCCTGCCCGATCAGCCTTTCATCTGGCGTCCATTCGCGGTTGAACGCGTTACAATCCCGCGAATTGCACGCGCGCACTGCTCGCGACAACCTCCAACCACGTCCCGCTGTCCGCGGGACGCGTTTTTTAGCGCTCTTAGATGCCGATCAAAGACCAACTCTTCCTTGCCAGCCAGTATCTCGCGCCGCATCACCTGGTGTCGCGTTTCTTCGGAGTCGCCTCCGATTGTCGAGAACCCGCGGTCAAGAACTGGATGATCTCGCGCTTTGTCCGCAAGTATGGCGTGGACATGCGCGAGGCCGAGCAAGAAGACGCGCTGGCCTACGATTGCTTCAACGATTTCTTCACCCGCGCCTTGAAGCCCGACGCGCGCCCGCTGGATGAAGAACCCGGCGGCGTGCTGTGCCCCGCGGACGGCGCGATCAGCCAGATGGGCGCGATCGAGCATGGCCGTATCTTCCAGGCCAAGGGCCACAGCTACGGCCTGGCCGACCTGCTGGGCGGCGACACCGAGCGCGCCGCGCCGTTCCAGGGCGGCGAATTCGCCACCATCTACCTGTCGCCC
>JBEBOQ010000175.1:0-7503 GCA_040396375.1 Achromobacter xylosoxidans | reverse complement strand
TGCAGATCGGCAGGAAGATCGGGGTGCAGATCAGGATGGTCGCGGCCATGTCCAGAAAGGTCCCCAGCACGAACAGGATCACGTTGACCATCAGGAAGATGGCCCACGGGCTGGTGGACACGGACGCCATCATTTCGCCGGTCTTCTCGGCCACGCCATAGAAGCTGATCAGGTAGCCGAACGTGGCGGATATGCCGATCAGCAACAGCACCACGCCGGTTGTCTTGACGGCCTTGCTGGCCGCCCGCACGAACTGGTCCCAGGTCAGCGAGCGGTAGACGAAGATGGTCAGCGCCAACGCGTACAACACCGCCACCGCAGCCGATTCCGTCGCGGTGAAGACGCCGCTCAGGATGCCCGCGATGATCAGCACCACCACGAACAGGCCCGGGGTGGCGGCGACCAGAGAGCGCCCCACGATGGTCCAGCCGGGGAAGGTGCCCGCCGGGTAGCCGCGGCTGCGCGCCACGAAATAGGCGGCCGCCAAGTTGCACAACGTCAGGATCAGCGCAGGCACCACGCCCGCGGCGATCAACGCGGCGATGGACACCTTGCCGCCCGCTGCCAGCGTGTAGATGATGATGTTGTGGCTGGTGGGCATCAGCGCGCCGACCAGCGCCGCGTGGGTGGTGACGTTGACGGCGTAGTCGGCGTGGTAGCCCTCGCGCTTCATCATCGGGATCATCACCGAGCCCATCGCCGACACGTCCGCCACTGGCGATCCGGACACGCCGCCGAACAGCGTGCAGGCCACCACGTTGGACATGCCCAGGCCGCCGCGCACGTGGCCCACCAGCGATTTGGCGAACGCCACGATGCGGTCGGCGATGCCGCCGTACAGCATCAGCTCGCCGGTGAAGATGAAGAACGGGATGGCCAGGAACGAAAACGCATTCATGCCCGAGGTCATCTGCTGGAAGGCCACCGCCAGCGGCAGGTCCTCGTACATGATCGCGGTGATCGACGACAGCCCGATGGCGAACGCCACCGGCACGCCGATCACCAGGAAGCCCATGAAGGTGAAGGAGAGTAGGGTCAGCGCCATGCCGGTACCACCTTTTGGTTGCGCAACAGGGCGATGACGTGCTCGACCGAGAACAGCGCGATCAGCACGCCGGACAGGGCCGCGGGCACGTACTTCCAGCCGTTGGAAATGCCCAGGTTGGGAATCTTGTAGGCCCACACGGATTCGGCCAGCAGGGCGCAGTTCCACGCCATCAGCGCGCCGAACAGCAGCACCAGCAGGTGGATGAAGATCTTCAGGCGCCGCTGGCCGGCCGCCGGCAAGGCGTCGACCAGCGATTCGAAGCCGATGTGGCCGGCATCGCGCACGCCGACGGCGGCGCCGAGCATGGTGACGTACAGCACCAGCAGCAGCGCCAGGCTCTCGGCCCAGGTGGGGGTGCTGTTCAACACATGGCGGCCGAAGATCTGCAGCGATACCGCGACGATCAGGCAGACCAGGCCGAACACGCTGGTCCACATGCACAGCCGCGCCAGCCGGGCGCAGCCCCGGGTGTAGGCGTCCAGCGGGGCAGCCAGGGCATGCGCCCGGCCCCCCGCCGCGACATCCGGGTCATTGGTGGAGGTAGCCAACATGTGGATTCCTTATTGGACGGCCTGGATCTTGGCGACCAGGTCTTTCATGTCGGGCGTGGTGACGAAGCGGTCGTACACCGGTTTCATCGCCGCCTGGAACGAGGCCTTGTCCACCTCGACGATCTGCGAGCCGGCCTTCTCGACCACGGCGCGCGACTTCTGCTCGCGCTCGTCCCACAGCTTGCGCATGTACGGCACCGACTCGCGCGCGGCCTCGCGCAGGACCTTCTGGTCCTCGGCCGACAGCTTGTCCCATTGGCGCTTGGAAAAGATCAGTATTTCCGGCGTCATGGTGTGCTCGGTCAGCGCGTAGTACTTGGCGACCTCGTAGTGATGCGCGCTTTCGTAGCTGGGGTAGTTGTTCTCGGCCGCGTCCACCAGCCCGGTCTTGAGCGAGGTGTAGACCTCGCCCATCGGCATCGGCGTGGCGTTGCCGCCCATGGCTTCCACCATGGCAACCGACAGGTCGGACTGTTGCACCCGGATTTTCAGGCCCTTGGCGTCGGCCAGTGTCTTGATCGGCTTGTTGCGCGTGTACATGGACCGCGAGCCGCTGTCGTACCAGGCCAGGCCGACGAAGCCGGCGGACTCGCATGAGCGCAGGATCTGCTCGCCGATCTCGCCGTCCAGGACCTTGTGCAGATGCTCTTTGGAACGGAACAGGAAGGGCAATGACGGCACCCGCGTGGTCTGGCAGATGTTGTGCATGGCCGCGCTGGACACGCGCGCCATGGCCAGCGCGCCCATCTTCACTTGTTCGATCGAGTCGTCTTCATTGCCCAGCGCGCCGCCGGCGTACACCTTGACGGTGATGCGGCCGTTGGTGCGCTGCTTGACCAGTTCGCCGAACTGGCGCACGGCTTGCACGGTGGGGTAATCGTCGGGATGGATGTCCGCGGAGCGCAGCTCGGCGGCATGGGTGGCGGGAATCAGCGTCAGCAAGGCGGCCGCGGCCAGGATGGCGCGGGTCAGGGTCGGGCGCAACATGTCTACCTCCGGTTGGGAGTACGGCGTTTCGTTGAGGGCCGTTGCGGCCCCGAAGCTCTTCGATGTGTACGGACCTGCTCACTACTCGTGCGTGGGCGCTTGGGGCGCCACGGTCGGGTGCTAACCGGCGCTTGCGGTTTCCTCCAGGCCCCGCGCGCCGGGGCGCAGGATGAAGACGGCGCCGGCGATGGAATCGGGGGCGGCATCGGCGGGGCGGATCGAAGTGACCAGCAGCAGGTCCAGGTCGGGGCCGCCGAACGCGCACATGGCGACGCGGGCGGCCGGCACCTCCAGGCTGCGGTCAAGGCGGCCGTCCGGCGTGTAGCGGTAGATGCGGCCGGCCTCGTTGCCGCAGATCCAGTAGCAGCCGTCGGCGTCGACCGCGGCGCCATCGGGCCGGCCGGTCGGCAGTCTCGGGATGAAGACGCGGCGGTTGCGGAGCGGGCCGCCGTCGATGTCGTAGTCGAAGGCCCAGACCACCTGCCGCGACGGGTGCGAGTCGGACAGGTACATGGTCTTGCCGTCCGGACTGAAGGCCAGGCCGTTGGGCACGATCAGGTCGTCGACGATGGCCTCCAGTGCCTCGCCGGGACCGTGCCGGTAGAGCTTGCCGGCGTTGCGCGCCAGGCCCATGTCCATGACCATGGTGCCGGCCAGGAAGCGGCCCTGGCGGTCGCAGCGGCCGTCGTTGAAGCGCATGCCGGGCGCGTCGTGACGCACCGGGGCCAGCGGCCGCGGCTGGCAGGCCTGGCCGGCCACCAGCGGCCCGCATTCATACAGGCCGTCCTCCATCGCCAGCAGCCAGCCGTCCCCGCGCGGGGCGATGCAGCCGGCCATTTGCGGCAACGTCCAGTGATCGAGCCGGCCGCTCGCGGGCGTCCAGCGCCACAGCGCGCGGCCAGGGATGTCGGTCCAGTGGAACGCCTGGTCGGCGGCGCGCCACACCGGGCTTTCGCCCACGCCGCAGAGCAGGGTTCCGATGCGTTCAGCGTGGGTCGCCATGATGGGCCGGGGACGAAATCAGCGCGGGGGAAAGGGGAAGGGGCCGGCCTTGACGAAGGCGCCGCCCTGGAAGCGTCCGGCGGGATCGTCGGCGGGCAGGGGCGCTTGCGCCTCGACCTGCGCGCGAAAGGCTTCGGAGGAATCCTTGGGCGCGAAACCCAGCGCGGCGGCGCGGTGGTTGTCCCACCAGCTGTCGCGGTTGGCCGAGGCGCCATAGGCGATCAGGTGACCGACGTTCGGCGTGAACAGCGATCGCACCACGAGGTCGGTCAGGTCGTCGTAGCTGAGCCAGGTGACCATCATGCGGCGATCCTTGGGCTCGGGAAACGACGAGCCGATGCGCAGGCAGACCGTCTCGATGCCGTAGCGGTCGTAGTAGAAGCGCGACAGGTTCTCGCCGTAGGCCTTGCTCAGGCCGTAGTAGCCATCGGGGCGCAACGGCGCGTCGGCGTCCAGCCGGGCGCCCTGTTCATAGAAGCCGATGACGTGGTTGGAGCTGGCGAACACCACGCGCCGCACGCCATGGACGCGGGCGGCTTCGTAGACGTGGTAGACCCCCTGGATATTGGCCGGCAGGATTTCCTCGAAAGAACGCTCCACGGAAACGCCGCCCAGGTGCACAATGGCGTCGGCGCCGCGCACCAGCTCGGACACCGCGGCGGCGTCGGCCAGGTTGCAAGGCACGACTTCCTCGCCGGGGCCGGCGGGGGCCATGGCGGCCAGGTCTGACACCCGCAGCACGTCGGCGTAGGCCTTCAGGCGCGGACGCAACACCTGGCCCAGGTTGCCGGCCGCGCCGGTCAATAACAAGCGCTGGCAACGGGGGGAAGCAGGCATGCGGTCGACAACTGGGCTCATGGCGCAACGCTCGGTGGATGGCGCGGTGGAGTGGACGTATCTGGTACGTTATCGTACAACCTGTCCAAAGTATAATAAGCACGAATTTTTGCAGTCAAGCTCCGCGCAACCGCTTTCGGATAATCCCTGATGAACGCTCCTGTCGATACCCCTGTTTTGCCGCAGCGTCGTCCCCGAAACCTGGCCCAGGGCCTGGTAGAGAGCATTTCCGAACGCATCCGCGGCGGCGATATCCGCCCCGGCGACAAACTGCCCACCGAATCCGAGATCATGCGGCAGTTCGGCGTCAGCCGCACCGTCGTCCGCGAAGCCCTGTCGCGGTTGCAGGCCTCGGGCCTGGTCGAAACCCACCACGGCGTGGGCACTTACGCCCTGGAGCCCAGCGGCGGCGGCGATTTCCGCGTGGATCCGGCCGATATCGCCACCGTGCGCGACGTGCTGGTCCTGCTGGAACTGCGCATCTGCCTGGAAAGCGAAGCCGCCGGCCTGGCCGCGGTGCGCCGTAGCGACACCCAGCTTGCCGACATGCGCCGGGCGCTGGATGCGTTCAAAAGCGCGCTGGACACGGGCGGCGACACCATCACCCCTGATTTCCAGTTCCATCTGCTCATCTCCCAAGCCACCGACAATCGCTATTTCGCGGACCTGATGTCACACCTGGGCTCGGCCATCATCCCCCGCACCCGCATCAACTCCGCCAAATTCGCCCACGAAGACCGCCCCGCCTACCTGGCCCGCGTCAACCTGGAACACGAAGACATCTATAGCGCCATCGTGCGCCAGGACGCCGAAGGCGCCCGCGCCGCCATGCGGACCCACCTGAGCAACAGCCGCGAACGCCTGCGCCGCGTGCAATAGCGGGCAGGACGTCTGGAAATACGACGTCATACAACGTTTACCAATTCTGAGTCACGCGCCTTGCGTCGCCCGTTCAGGGCGGCTGCCCCCCCTCAAACCGCGTTAACCTTGGCCGTTTTCATTCACCGGACGGCAAGGCATGGATTGGCTCGGTCATCGTAGCGACGCATCAACGCAAGGGCGCTTCATCCACCAGGGGAGGGCCGCCACATGCGCCGCCTGACACTCCGATTCATTGTGTCTGTGCTGGTCCTGCTGACCCTCAGTCGGCTGGGCCTGGCGCTGTGGATGTGGGACCGCGTCGAAGCCGCCGGCGGCCTGTGGCCCGTGCTGTTCGGCGGCCTGCGCATCGACGTTTGCCTCTTGTCCATGGTGATCGCGATACCCGCGGTGTTCTCCCCCTGGCTGGGCCACCGCCCCTGGGCTGCCCGCGTCACCGCCTGGTGGTTCCGCATCTGGTGGATGCTGTATGCGCTGCTGGAAGTGTCCACCCCCCAATTCATCGCCGAATACGACACCCGCCCGAACCGCCTGTATTTCATCTACCTGCTCAACCCCAAAGAAGTCGGTTCGATGCTGTGGCAGGGCTACAAGGGCGTGCTGCTGGCCGCCGTGGTGGTCCTGCTGCTGGCGGCATGGCTGGCGGTAAAACTGTTCCCGGTGCGCACCCGCGACCCGTTCATGGCCTGGTGGAAGCGGCCCATCGCGTCCGTGGTGATCCTGGCATTGGTGGTGCTGGGCGCGCGCGGCACGCTGGAGCATCGCCCCATCAACCCGGCCAAGGTCGCCTTCAGTTCGGACGCCATGGTCAATTCCCTGGCCCTGAATTCGCTCTACAGCGTGTTCGACGCCGCCTACCGCATGCGCGACGAACGCTCGTCGGCCGCGATGTACCCCAAGATGCCGGTAGACGAAATGAACGCCATCGTGCGTGAAAAAGCCGGCTTGTCCGGCCCGCCGCTGGACCCGCGCTACCCGAGCCTGCATGAACAAAAAGCCACCGTGCGCCGCGACAAGCCGCTGAACGTGGTGATCATCCTGCAGGAAAGCCTGGGCGCCCAGTACGTCGGCAGCCTGGGCGGCAAGGACCTGACCCCCAACATCGACCGCCTGGCCCGGGACGGCTGGATGTTCCACCGTGCCTACGCCACGGGCACCCGTTCGGTGCGCGGCATCGAAGCGGTGACGGCAGGCTTTCTGCCCAGCGTCGCCGACGCCGTCGTCAAGCTGCCGCGCTCGCAAACCGGCTTCTTCACGCTGGCCCAGGTGCTGGGCAAGCACGGCTACCACTCTCGTTTTGTCTACGGCGGCGAGTCCCATTTCGACAACATGCGCGCCTTCTTCCTGGGCAACGGCTTCAACGAGATCATCGACCGCCCGAAGTTCGTAAACCCGGTATTCGAAGGCTCGTGGGGCGCGTCCGACGAAGACATGTTCAACCAGGTCGACCGCCTGCTGCGCGCCGACGGCGACAAGCCCGTCTTCACCCTGGCGTTCTCGGTCAGCAACCATTCACCCTGGGAATATCCGGAAGGCCGCATCCAACCGGTAGGCGAGCCGGCCAGCGTGGACAACACGGTGCGCTATGCAGATTGGGCGCTGGGCCAGTTCTTCGACAAGGCACGCCAGGCGCCATACTGGAACAACACGGTATTCCTGGTCATTGCCGACCACGATTCGAGAGTCTACGGCTCGATCCCGGTGCCGGTGCGCCACTTCCAGATCCCGGCGCTGATCCTGGGCGCAGGCGTTGCACCGCGCCAGGATGACCGCATCGTGAGCCAGATCGACATGGCGCCAACGCTACTGTCATTGATCGGCTTGGATAACGTGAATCCGATGCTGGGCGCGGATTTGACGCAACGAGATCCGAACAGGGCGCTGATGCAGTACGCGGATAACTTTGGCTATTTGCGCGGCGACAAACTGTTGGTCCTAGAGCCAGCGAAGCCGCCGCGAGAGTATCGGTATGAGGCGGCGCCCGTCGGGCGTGATGAGACTTATGAATCTGTTGAGCCGATTGATGATGCGTTGGTGAAAGAGGCTTTGGCGCATGGACTCTGGGGGAGTTGGGTTTACCGGGAAGAGAAATATCGGTTGCCTTGAGTTGAGTTCTTGAGCCGCGCTTGGCGGGGTCGGCGTGGGGTGGGCGGGGCTACGATTGCGGTCCGGAGCCTTCGCTCCGGACTGCCCCGTTGT
>JBEBOQ010000174.1:0-7699 GCA_040396375.1 Achromobacter xylosoxidans | reverse complement strand
GCACGCTCGGCACCGTGCGCGCCCGCTTCACGTCGACCGACCTGCAACTGCAGGCCCGCGACCTGATCGACAAATCCCTCAATACCGTCCAAGGCGATCCCCACTACACCGTGGCGCTGAACCTCCTGCCTGCCTCGCCCCCCTGGATGCGCGCGATGGGCTGGTTCGGCCCCAAGCCCATGTACCTGGGCCTGGACCTGCGCGGCGGCGTGCACTTCCTGCTGCAAGTGGACATGCAGGGCGCCCTGACCGCCCGCTACGATTCGCTGGCCGCCGACGTGCGCTCGGTGCTGCGCGACCAGAAGGTCAACGTGGCCGGCGTCGAGCGCTCGGGCATGAGCGTGGCCGCCAGCTTCGCCAACGCGCAGGACCGCGACCGCGCCATCTCGACGCTGCGCAGCCGCCTGCCCGACCTGGAATTCACCGAAAGCGAAGAAAACGGCAAGCTGCTGCTGCTGGGCGCGCTGAACCCGGCCGCGGTCACCCGCGTGCAGGACTCGGCGCTCAAGCAGAACATCAACACGCTGCACAACCGTATCAACGAACTGGGCGTGGCCGAACCGGTCATCCAACAGCAAGGTTCGGACCGCATCGTGGTGCAGTTGCCCGGCGTGCAGGACGTGGCCAAGGCCAAGGAACTGCTGGGCCGCACCGCCACGCTGGAAATCCGCATGGTCGACGACTCCCCCGCCGCGCAAGCCGCGCTGCAGGGCGGCAGCGTGCCCTTCGGCCTCGAACGCTACAACGACCGCGACGGCCGCCCCATCCTGGTCCGCCGCCAGGTCATCCTGACCGGCGAAAACCTGCAGGACGCCCAGCCCGGCCGTGATTCGCAGACCCAGCAGGCCGCCGTCCACCTGACGCTGGACTCCAAGGGCGCCCGCATCTTCCGCGACGTCACCCGCGACAACATCGGCAAGCGCATGGCCATCCTGCTGTTCGAGAACGGCAAGGGCGAAGTGGTCACGGCCCCGGTCATCCGCAGCGAAATCGCCGGCGGCCAGGTGCAGATCTCGGGCAGCATGAGCTCCGAGGAAGCCGCCGACACCGCGCTGCTGCTGCGCGCCGGCGCGCTGGCCGCGCCGATGTCGATCATCGAGGAACGCACCATCGGCCCGAGCCTGGGCGCCGACAACATCTCGAAGGGCTTCCATTCGACGCTGTACGGCTTCCTGGCCATCGCCGTGTTCATCATCCTGTACTACCACTTGTTCGGCGTGTTCTCGACGATCGGCCTGACCCTGAACGTGCTGCTGCTGCTGGCGCTGCTGTCCATGCTGCAGGCCACGCTGACGCTGCCGGGCATCGCGGCCATCGCGCTGACACTGGGCATGGCGATCGACTCGAACGTGCTGATCAACGAGCGGATACGCGAAGAATTGCGCAACGGGGCGTCGCCGCAACAGGCCATCCACCATGGCTTCGAGCGCGCCTGGGGCACGATTCTCGACTCCAACCTCACCACGCTGATTGTCGGCCTGGCCCTGCTGGCATTCGGTTCCGGCCCGATCCGCGGCTTCGCGGTGGTCCATTGCCTGGGCATCCTGACCTCGATGTTCTCGTCCGTCGTGGGCGTGCGCGCGCTGGCCAACCTCTGGTACGGCCGCAAGAAGAAGCTCACGTCGATCTCCATCGGCGAAGTCTGGAAGCCGAAGACCAACTGAACATGCGTGCGGGCGGCCACGCCGCCCGCCGCCGAATAGCCAGGGCAAAACATGGAATTTTTCCGGATTCACCGCACCATCCCGTTCATGCGCCACGCGCTGGTGCTGAACATCATCAGCCTCGTCACCTTCGTGGCGGCGGTCTTCTTCATCCTCACGCGCGGCTTTCACCTGTCGATCGAGTTCACCGGCGGCACGGTCATGGAAGTCAACTACGCCCAGACGGCGCAGCTTGAAAACGTGCGCGGCGTGGTCTCCAAGCTGGGCTACACCGACTTCCAGGTGCAGAACTTCGGCACCTCGCACGACGTCATGATCCGCCTGCCGCTGCAGGAAGGCCAGACCTCGGCCACCCAGAGCGAAACCGTCATGGCCGCGCTCAAGGCCGCCGATTCCGGCGTCGAACTGCGCCGCGTCGAGTTCGTGGGCCCGCAGGTGGGCCAGGAACTGCTGCACAACGGCCTGATGGCGCTGCTGGTCGTGGTCATCGGCATCATGGTGTACCTGGGCTTCCGCTTCGAATGGAAGTTCGCCGTGGCCGGCGTGATCGCCAACCTGCACGACGTGGTCATCATCCTGGGCTTCTTCGCCTTCTTCCAGTGGGAATTCTCGCTGTCGGTGCTGGCGGGCGTGCTGGCGGTGCTGGGCTACTCCGTGAACGAATCCGTGGTCATCATGGACCGGATCCGCGAGAACTTCCGCAAGTACCGCAAGGCGGACGTGCAGGAAGTCATCAACAGCGCCATCACGCAGACCATCTCGCGGACCATCATCACCCACGGTTCGACCCAGATGATGGTGCTGGCCATGCTGTTCTTCGGCGGCCCCACCCTGCACTACTTCGCCATGGCCCTGACCATCGGCATCTGGTTCGGCATCTACTCGTCGGTGTTCGTCGCCGCCGCGCTGGCCATGTGGATGGGCGTCAAGCGCGAAGACCTGATCAAGCCGGTCAAGAAGGAAGGCGAGGAAGGCGAAGCCGCCTGATCTGCCCATTCCTTTTCCCGAAAACCCGTCGCATTGCGGCGGGTTTTTTTATGGGCGGCGCCCAGGCAGGGGACGTCAGCGGTCGCTACGAATAGTGTCTGGTCCTAGATGGCGATACCTTGGCCATATCCGTCACCCAAAGCGTTGATCCCTGCACGGGGAAGGTTCATCCAAGAAGGACTTCAAGACATTCCGCGCGGTCTATCTGGTGCAGTTCGGCGATGCAGTGCATGTGCTGCACGCGTTTCAGAAGAAATCAAAGTCGGGGATCTCTACGCCATGTCCCGACATTGCCTTGATCACCAAACGGCTCAAGCAAGTAATGGCCCGCCATGGGCCGCACAAGAGACACTCATGACAACCAAGACCGGTACCTCAAACGTTCTGTGTGACCTCGACCTTGAAGATGCCGCCGACCTGACGGCCAGGGCGCAGTTGGCCATCAAACTCAACGACCTCATTGATCAGCGTGGCCTTACACAAGCTGAAGTCACCGCCCTGACCGGCATGACTCAGCCCAAGATTTCCCAAATCCGGCATTACAAGCTGCGGAATATTTCGCTTGAAAGACTCATGCGCGCCTTGGTTTCCTTGGATCAGCATGTCGAAATTCGCGTCCGAAAAACACGGCAATCCGACGCTACCGGCATCACCGTAGCGGCCGAGGGCAGGCCCTGTCAAAAACGGCGTGTCACGCCGGTTTCTCCCTGCCCCTCTTACTGTACTGACCTCCCCCGCCCCGCTGTACGGGTACGGATGCGCCGGGATTCGATACCATAGGCATCCATGAAACTCGTACTCGATCATCTTGTCGTTGCCGCCGCAGACCTGGCCAGCGGCACGCGCTACGTGGCCGATCTGCTGGGCATCGCGCCGGCGGGCGGCGGGGCGCATCCGCGCATGGGCACCCACAACCGGGTGCTGGGCATGGCGGGCGGCGTGTACCTGGAAGTCATCGCCATCGACCCCGACGCGCCCGCGCCCGAGCGGCCGCGCTGGTTCGGGCTGGACCAGCCGTCCATGCGCGCACGCCTGGCCGAAGGCCCCTTCCTGGCGCATTGGGCGGCCCGCATCCAGGCCCCCAACGACCTGACCGACTGGCAGGCCCGGCACCCCGACCGCATCGCACCGGCCATCCCCATGACGCGCGGCGACCTGCGCTGGCGGCTCACGGTGCCGGACGACGGCAGCCTGCCGGCCTGGCGCGAAGGCGAACAAGCCGCCGGCGACGGCCTTCTGCCCACCCTGATCCAATGGGACGTGCAGGCCTATCCCGGCGTCAGCCTGCCGCGCCAGCCGCTAACGCTGCTCGCGCTTACCGGCACCCATCCGCGCGCGGCGCTGCTGCGCCAAGGACTGGCGTGGCTCGGCGCGGATCATCTGATCGCGGTCGAACAGGCCGACGGACCGCCGCGCCTTGCCGCCACCATCGACACGGCCCAGGGCGCGAAAACCCTGACCTGAACACGAACGAACCCACGGCCTGACGCCGCCACGGCCGGATTGAGCGTGCTGGCGGTCGACCGCCAGCACCGACAAAACTAGACACACCGGAGACACCCCATGACCACCCCTACCCTCAAGCGCTTCGACGACGAGCCCTACCTGCAGCACTGCGAGGCCACGGTCACCGCCGTCAACGCCGAAGGCGTCGAACTGGACCAGACTGTTTGCTACGCCCGCAGCGGCGGGCAGGCCGGCGACAGCGGCACGCTGACGCTGCCAGACGGCCAGGTGGTGACGCTGGCCGACACGGTCTACGCCGACGACCGCAGCCGCATCCTGCACGTGCTGGCGGAAGGCGCCGCCGTGCCCCAGGTGGGCGATCGCGTCACTGTCAGCATCGACTGGACGCGGCGCCACAAGCTGATGCGCCTGCATACCTGTCTGCACTTGCTGGGCTCGTTGGTGCCGGCGCCCGTCACCGGCTGCAGCATTTCGGCCGATTCGGCGCGCATCGATTTCGACCTGCCCGAGTCCACGCTCGACAAGACCGACCTGACCGACCGCCTGAACGCGCTGATCAACGCCCGCACCGACGTGGCCGTGAACGCCATCACGCCCGAGGAACTGGCCGCCCAGCCGGACCTGGTGCGCACCGTGGGCGCGGCGCCGCCGGCCGGCACCGCACGCATCCGCATCATCGAGATCCCGGGCGTGGACCGCCAGCCTTGCGGCGGCACGCACGTGGCCAACACCGGCGAGATCGGCCCCATCACGGTGACCAAGATCGAAAAGAAAAGCCGCACCAACCGGCGAGTGGTCGTCGCGTTTGCTTAAGAAGCGACACTTAAAAAGCACGGCCGGGTAATCCCGCCGCGCGCAAAGAAAAAGGCTGCCAGAACGGCAGCCTTTTTTGCGGGTGAGGGTCAGGCCGGTATCGGGCTGGCGCTACCCCCCACTTGCCGGCTCAGCGCTTTTTCCACCAGCGCCAGGGCGTGCGCAGCGGCCACTGGTAGCGGCTGCACAGGATGCGCGGGGCCAACAGGTGCCCCACCGCGATGGCAATGCCGGCGGCGGTCATGACGTCGGACAGGTAATGGTCCAGGTTGACCAGGCGGCTGACGGCCACCAGCCCCCCCAGCGACAGGAACGCCCAGCGCCAGCGCGGCGCCAGGATGCCCAGCACCACGGCCACGGCAAAGGCCGCGTAGGTATGGCTGGACGGAAATGAATTGAACTGCTGGGCGCGCGAGAACGATTCGCCCAGCCCGTAGATGCCCTTGTCGAAAAACAGCTCGGGGCGGGCCCGCGCCACCGACCGCTTGAGCACCAGCACCACCAGCCCGCCCACCGCCATGGTGGACAGCATCAACAGGCTGCCGCGCGCCATGCTGGCGTAGCTCATGCGCACTGGATTGCGCCAGCCGCGCGCCAAGCCGACCAAGCCAATGACATAAAAGGCCAGCGCCACGCCGATGTAGCGGCCGCTTTCGCCCAGTTCGCCGATCCATTCGAACGATTGGTTGACGCCGTCGCTGACCGAATGCCGGATCCAGATCGCCAGCGGCAGGTCGACCCACAGTGCGCAAGCGCCGGCGGCCAACGCCAGCAGCACGCCCGCCAGCAGCCAGGCGCGAGCGGACAGCGGGTTGCGAAATTCATCCGGCGCGGCGGCCGCGGCGTCGGCGACGGGCGCGGCCACGGGAGGCATGAGAGGGTTCGGCGTCATCGGACCGTGAGCGTAAAGATAATTATTATCGGAAAAGGAATCGGCGAAGGCCAGCTATCGTAACGGCCCAGGGTTTTCATTCCAAGAAGGAAATTTGCAGCAAGGGGTAAAATTCCGCCTTTCCCTTCTTATGCCCCCGGGATCTACACCCGTCACGGCGACCATCATGCAAGAAACTTCCCTCAAGCGCGCCTCGGCGCCCGACGGCGCCCCCGCCGCCGCCCTGTCCCCCGCCGACATCGGCTCCCCCCGCAAGCTGTACATCCGCACCTTTGGCTGCCAGATGAACGAGTACGACTCGGACAAGATGGCCGATGTGCTGCGCGACGACCAAGGGCTGGAACTGACCGACAACCCGGAAGACGCCGACGTCATCCTGTTCAACACCTGTTCGGTGCGCGAAAAGGCCCAGGAAAAGGTCTTTTCCGACCTGGGCCGCGTGCAGCACCTGAAGAAAACCAATCCGAACCTGGTGATCGGCGTGGGCGGCTGTGTGGCCAGCCAGGAAGGCGAGGCCATCGTCAAGCGCGCGCCCTATGTGGACGTGGTGTTCGGCCCGCAAACCCTGCACCGCCTGCCTGACCTGATCAAGCGGCGCCGCGAGGAAGGCCGCTCGCAGGTGGACATCAGCTTCCCTGAAATCGAGAAGTTCGACAACATGCCGCCCCCGCGGGTCGACGGCGCAACCGCCTTCGTCTCGATCATGGAAGGCTGTAGCAAATACTGTAGCTTCTGCGTCGTGCCCTATACGCGCGGCGAAGAAGTCTCGCGCCCCTTCGACGACGTGCTGATCGAAGTGGCCGACCTGGCCGACCAGGGCGTCAAGGAAGTCACGCTGCTGGGCCAGAACGTGAATGCCTACCGCGGCCGCATGACCGACAGCGATGAAATCGCCGATTTCGCCATGCTGCTGGAATACGTGCACGAGATTCCCGGCATCGAACGCATCCGCTACACGACCTCGCACCCCAAGGAAATGACCCAGCGCATGGTGGACGCCTATGCCCGCCTGCCCAAGCTGGTGTCGTTCCTGCACCTGCCGGTGCAAGCCGGCAGCGACCGCGTGCTGGCGGCCATGAAGCGCGGCTACACCACGCTGGAATTCAAATCGGTGGTGCGGCGCCTGCGCGCGGCGCGCCCCGACCTGACGCTGTCGTCGGACTTCATCGTGGGCTTTCCCGGCGAAACCGAGGAAGATTTCGAAAAGACCATGAAGCTGATCGAGGACGTGGGCTTTGATACGTCGTTCTCGTTCGTCTACTCGCGCCGTCCCGGCACGCCTGCGGCCGACCTGCACGACGACATGCCGCAGGACGTGAAGCTGCGCCGCCTGCAACGCCTGCAGGCGCTGATCAACGAGCAGGCGGCCACCATCGCCCGCAACATGGTCGGCACCCGCCAGCGCCTGCTGGTCGAAGGCCCCTCGCGCCGCGACCCCAACGAACTGATGGGCCGCACCGAGAACAACCGCATCGTCAATTTCGCCGCGCCCGCGCGGCTCATCGGACAAATGGTCGACGTCATCATCACCGAAGCGCACACCAATTCGCTGCGCGCCCGGGTGGCCGACGTGGACCGCGTTCCCCAAGAGGCCGAATGACCACTCCCCGCTCCCGCGCCCGTCGCAGCATGCCCACCGTCGTCACCCTGGACGGCGACAACACCCATCTGGCCAATCTCTGCGGCCCGCTGGACGAAAACCTGCGTCAACTGGCCGACGGCATGGGCGTGAAGCTCTCGCGCCGCGGCAGCCGTGTCACGATCGAAGGCGAACGGGCGGAGCTGGCCGGGCGCGTCCTGCGCCGCTTTCACGAGCAGGCCGTGCACCGCGCCCTGTCGGTCGACGACATCCAGCTGGGGCTGGTCGAGATCGGCG
>JBEBOQ010000173.1:0-7721 GCA_040396375.1 Achromobacter xylosoxidans | reverse complement strand
CGGCGGCCGTGGTTTCCGAGCCCATGGTGGCGGCCATGTAGACGCCTTCGACCCAATTGCGGGCTTCGGTGACAAGCGGCACGGTGGTGGAGCGGCGGCCGCCAAAGATGAAGGCGTCGATGACCACGCCTTGCGGGTTTTCCCATTCGGGGTCGATGGACGGGCATTGCGCGGCCGGCGCGGTGAAGCGCGCGTTCGGGTGCGCGGCCTTGCGGCCGGTTTCGCGCGCGATGGCGGGCGTCCAGTCCTGGCCCTGCCAGTCGATCAGGTGCGCGGGCGGCGTGTCGGTCATGCCTTCCCACCAGACGTCGCCGTCATCGGTCAGGGCGACGTTGGTGAAGATGACGTTGGCCTTGAGCGTGGCCATGGCGTTGAAGTTGGTCTGCTCGCTGGTGCCCGGGGCCACGCCGAAATAGCCGGCCTCGGGGTTGATGGCGTGCAGGCGGCCGTCGGCGCCCGGCTTGATCCAGGCGATGTCGTCGCCGATGGTGGTGACCTTCCAGCCGTCCATGCCCTGCGGCGGGATCAGCATGGCGAAGTTGGTCTTGCCGCAGGCCGACGGGAACGCGGCGGCGACGTGGTACTTGCGGCCCTTGGGCGAGGTCACGCCCAGGATCAGCATGTGTTCGGCCAGCCAGCCCTGGTCGCGGCCCATGGTGGACGCGATGCGCAGGGCGAAGCATTTCTTGCCCAGCAGCGCGTTGCCGCCGTAGCCCGAGCCGAAGCTCCAGATTTCGCGGGTCTTGGGGAAGTGGACGATGTACTTGGTGGGGTTGCAGGGCCACGCCACGTCGGCCTCGCCGGCGGCCAGGGGCTTGCCGACCGAATGCACGCACGGCACGAATTCGCCATCGGCGCCCAGCACGTCGTACACCTTCTTGCCCATGCGCGTCATGATGCGCATGTTGACGGCCACGTAGGGGCTGTCGGATAGTTCGACGCCGATGTGGGCGATGTCCGACCCCAGCGGGCCCATGGAAAACGGCACCACATACAGCGTGCGGCCGCGCATCGCGCCGTCGAACAGGCCGTTGAGCGTGTCGCGCATCTCGGCCGGGTCGGCCCAGTTGTTGGTGGGGCCGGCTTCTTCGGCGCGGTCCGAACAGATGAAGGTGCGGTCTTCGACGCGCGCCACATCGGACGGGTCCGAACAAGCCAGGAATGAATTGGGCCGCTTGGCGGGATTGAGCCGGCGCATGGTGCCAGACTGGACCATCAGTTCGCACAGGCGATCGTATTCTTCCTGCGAACCATCGCACCATTCGACGCGATCCGGCTTGGCCAGCGCGACGACGCTGGCGACCCAGTCGATCAGGCCGCGATGCTTGACGTACGCGGGTACGTTCAAGGCCGCCAGGCCCCCGTCCAAGGGTTTATTCATTGGGGTTATCTCCATACTAAGACTAATGGCGATACGGCCCCGTTTGCATGGGGCCGTATACATGTTTGCGCCATCATACTTGCAGCGCTAGGTTGGCCGTCAACCCAACCAGACGGACGAGTTTGTCACGGGTTGAGACGGCTCAGGCATAGCTGCCATCGCGCAGCGCTCGGCGGATGATCTTGCCCGTGGCGGTGGTGGGCAAACTGGTTACAAAGCGGATCTTGCGCGGGTATTCATGGGCCGCCAGGCGGGTGCGCACATGCGCCTGCAGGGCCTTGACCAACGCCTCATCGCCCTCCACACCCTCGTTCAGCACGACATAAGCCATCACCACCTCGGTGCGCTCGGCGTCCGGCACGCCCACCACCGCCGCCATGCGCACCGCAGGGTGGCCGATCAGGCAGTCTTCGATGGGCGCGGGGCCGATGCGGTAACCCGCGCTGGTGATCACGTCGTCGTTGCGGCCGACAAAGCGGATGAAGCCGTCCCCATCGCGCACGCCCAGGTCGCCGGTCAGGAGATAGTCGCCGGCGAATTTCTCGGCGGTGGCCTGCGGGTTGTTCCAGTAGCCCAGGAACATCACCGGATCGGGCCGCAATACGCCGATATTGCCTTCCTGGCCATCGGCCATTTCGGCGCCCTGCTCGTCCACGATGGCGACCCGGTGTCCGGGCGCGGCGCGGCCGATGCTGCCGATGCGCGGCTCGAACAGGGATGAGCACGACGACACCAGCATGTTGCATTCGGTCTGGCCGTAGAACTCGTTGATGGTCACGCCCAGCACGCGCCGGCCCCAGTCGATCAGCTCGGCACCCAGCGATTCGCCGCCGCTGGCCACCGACCGCAGCGCCAGCGCGTCGGGCGGCGGCGGATTGGCCATGCTGCGCATCATCTTGAGCGCGGTGGGGGGCAGAAAGGTGTGCGTGACCCCGTGGCGCGCCATCAGGTCGAAGGCCGAGGCGCCATCGAATTTTTCGAAGCGCCGCGCCAACACCGGCACGCCGTGGTGCCACGCCGGCAACAGCACGTCCAGCAGGCCGCCGATCCAGGCCCAGTCGGCCGGCGTCCACATCAGCGCGGCCTGCTCGGGAAAGAATTCATGCGACATCTCCACGCCCGGCAGATGCCCCAGCAACACGCGGTGCGCATGCAGCGCGCCTTTGGGCTTGCCGGTGGTGCCCGACGTGTAGATGATGACCGCGGGGTCGTCGGCGGCGGTCGCGACCGGTTCAAAGGCGTCGGACTCGGCATCCAATGCATCGTGGAACGGCAGCGCCCCGCCCTCGCCCGCACCGTCGATGCAATAGACCATCTTCAGGTCGGGCAGGCTGGCGCGGATCTCGCCCAGGCGCCGGCAGCCTTCGGCGTCGGTCACCAGCGCGGCGGCGCCGCTGTCGGCCAGGCGGTACTGGATCGCGTCCACGCCAAACAGGGTGAACAGCGGCACGGCCACCGCGCCCAGCTTGTAGACGCCGATGTGCGTCACGGCCGTCTCGGGCGCTTGCGGCAGGTACACCGCCACCCGGTCGCCGCGCCGTACGCCCTGGCGTCGCAGGGCATTGGCCAGCTGGTTGGAACGGGCCTTGATCTGGTCAAAGCTGTAGCGGGTCTGCGTGCCGTCGCTCTTTTCGTGGATCAGCGCCAGGCGGCCGCTGCCGTCGGCCCACTTGTCGCAGGCATCCACGCCAATGTTGTAGGCCGCCGGCACGCGCCATTGGAAGGAAGACGCCAACTGCGCATAGGTGTCGGTTCTGGACAGCATGATGATTTGGTCTCCGTGTCGTTATTCTTGTGTTCGTGTCGTTATGATAGTGGGCGTTGATCACACCCGAATCCGCCCGCCCCACCCTCGCACCCATGGAAAAAACCGCTCCCGTCCCGATGCGCCGCCTGCCGGCCAGCGCCAAGTCCGAACAACGGATACGGGACATCCTGCGGGTAGCGCGGCAGGTGTTTTCCGAGGCCGGCTTCCAGGCCGCCACCACCACTGAAATCGCGCAGCGCCTGGGGGTTTCCGAAGGCACGGTGTTCACGTATTTCGGCGGCAAGCGCGAACTCTGCGTGCGTGTCATCAGCGACTGGTACGACGAAATCATCGCCAAGGTCGAAGACAAGCTGCCGCACGTGCAAGGCCCGCGGGCCCAATTGCATTACCTGGTGCACGCCCATCTGCGCCACCTGCTGGCCGAAGGCACCGGGCTGTGCGCCTTCATCCTGTCCGAAGGGCGCGCCCGCAACGACGATTTCGGTGAAGTCTACGCCGGCCTGCAGCGGCGCTACACCGCGCCGCTGATGCGCATCCTGGCGCAGGGCCAGGCCGACGGCCACATCCGCCAGGACATGCCGCTGCGCCTGTTGCGGTCGGCGGTGTATGGCCCCATGGAACACGTGCTGTGGGATGCCATCCTGCGCAACGCGCGGGTCGACGTGGCCGCCACCGCCGACCAACTGGTCGACTTCCTGTGGCAAGCCCTGCAACCGCCGCGCCGCGATGCGCTGGCGCTGGCACGGTTTCGCGGCGAAGTGCAAGACGCCCTGCATCGGCTTCAGTCTTCCGAAAACAAGGACGGCGGCGAGTACTGAGGAAAGCCGTTGTAGGCCTGGCTTCTTTCGGCCGGCCGCAGCGTCCACGAATGGCGTGCGTTCGGCACGCCGCCATCCACCCGAATGACGCTGCCATTGATGAACGCCGCCGCCGGCGACAACAAAAACACCACAGCGGCCGCCAATTCGGCCTCGGTGCCAAAGCGCTGCAGCGGCACCTTGGTCTTCAGCTCGCGCAGCACCGCGCGGTAATCCTCGTCGTAGCTGTCCATGCCGCTGGACGCGATCCAGCCCGGCGCCACCGCGTTCACGCGCACCCCGGCGTGGGCCCATTCGCAGGCCGCCGTTTCGGTCAGGTTCCAGACGCCGGCGCGGGCCGCGCCCGAATGCCCCATGCCCGGCATGCCGCCCCAGATGTCGGCCAACATGTTGACGATGGCCCCGCCGTGCTGGCGCATGTGCTGGGTGTAGACCTCGCGCGCCACCAGGAACGTGCCGTGCAGGTTGTTCTGCACCACGGCGTTCCAGCCGTTGAAACTGATGTCTTCCAGCGCCGCCGGAAACTGGCCGCCGGCGCAATTGAACAGGCCGTCGATCGCGCCATGCGCGGCCAGGGCATCGGCCACCGCGCCGCGCACGCCGGTTTCCCCGCGGATGTCGCAGGCGTGCAGCGTGACGCGGCCGGCGGCTTCGGGGTAGATGCGGGCGATCTCATCGCGCGCGGCCTCCAGCTTTTCCGGCTTGCGACCCACCAGCGCCAACCCGGCGCCCAACGCGGCCAATTCGTGCGCGGTGCAGCGGCCCAGCCCGCTGCCGCCGCCGGTCACCATGACGGTCTTGCCGTCGAACAGTCCGGGCCGGAAAACCGACGCATAGCGCGTGTCGGCAGCGTCGCCGCCAGAGGAAAAACTCATGTCTCGCTCCATCGTTTTCTTTTTTTGAGGATAGCTCAATACTTATCGAAAGAGAATCCCAGGTTAGCGTATGACCCTATGGATTCAACCCCTATATTCGGGTTAATAATTGAGCATAAATCAATAACCAGGAGACCCGCATGCATCCGCAAGCCCCGCTGGAGGTGGTCCGCGACGGCCCCATCGCCCGCCTGACGCTGAACCGTCCCGACGTCCGCAATGCCTTTGACGAAACCCTGATCGCAGCCCTGACCGCGGCTGTACGGCAGGCGGGCGACGACCCCGCGGTGCGCGTGGTGCTGCTGACCGGTGCGGGCAAGGCCTTTTGCGCCGGCGGCGACCTGAACTGGATGCGCAAGATGGCCCTGCTTACCGACGCCGACAACCGCGCCGACGCCACGCGTCTGGCGGACATGCTGCGTGCCGTCTGGTCCTGCCCCAAGCCGGTGGTGGCCGCCGTCAATGGCGACGCCTACGCCGGCGGCCTGGGCCTGGTGGCCGCGTGCGACATCGCCATCGCCACCGACAGCGCGCACTTCTGCCTGTCGGAAACGCGCCTGGGGCTGCTGCCGGCCACCATCAGCCCCTACGTGATCCGCGCCATGGGCGAACGCGCCGCCAATCGCTACTTCCTGACCGCCGAACGTTTCGACGCCGCCGCCGCGTACCGCATGGGGTTGCTGCATGGCGTGGTGCCGTTGGCCGAGCTGCACGACGAGGCTGATGCGATCTGCCGCGCCTTGTGCGACAACGGCCCGCAGGCCGTGCAGGCCAGCAAGCGCCTGGTGCGCGATTTCGCGGGCCAGCCGCTGGATGCGGACCTGATCGCCGACTCGGTCGAACGCATCGCCGCGGTGCGCAGTTCGGACGAAGCCCGCGAGGGCGTGGGCGCGTTTCTGGAAAAGCGCGAACCGGCCTGGCGGGCGCGGTGACACCCGGTCGGCGGTACGCGCCTCTCGCCTGTCGGCGTACAGGCGCCTCTGGACGGGGCACAATTCCGATGCCCCGATCAAACCTGGCGAAATATCGGGGTTAACCCGAAGCACCGTTTAAGATGCGGCTTCGCTGTAAGGAACCCGCATGCCCCTATCAAGCCGCGCCGCCTGGAAACGTGAACTGATCGCCACCCTGCTGCTGGCGCTGCCGCTGGTGCTGACCAATCTCGCCCAGATCGCGATGACCGTGACGGACGTGATGTTCATCGGCCACCTGGGTTCGCAGCCGCTGGCCGCCAGCGCGCTGGGCGCCAACCTGTATTCAGCCATCGCGTTCTTTGCGCTGGGCCTGGTCAGCGCCACCGCGCCGATGGCGGCGCATGCCGAGGGCGCGCGGCGCAATTCGGTGCGCGATGTCCGCCGCACGGTGCGCCAGGGCTTCTGGAGCGCCGTGCTGATTTCCGTGCCGGGCTGCCTGGCGCTTTGGTATGGCGAACACATTCTGATCCTGCTGCGCCAGCCGCCCGAGCTGGCCGCGCTGGCAGGCGAATACCTGCGGGCGCTGCTGTGGGCCATGCCGCCCTTCCTGGGGTTCCTGGTGCTGCGCTCGTTCATGGCCGCGCTGCAACAACCTCGCTGGGCCTTCATCGTGGCGGTCGGGGCGATCCTGTTCAACGTATTCGGCAACTGGGTGCTGGTGTTCGGCAACCTGGGCTTTCCGGCCCTGGGCCTGATCGGCGCCGGCGTGGCCAGTGCGCTGGCCAGCCTGTGCCTGTTCCTGGGCATGGTGATCGTGGTGCTGCGCGACCGGCGCTTTCGCCGCTACCGCTTGTTTGGGGAGCTGTTCCAGCCCGACTGGAAGCGGTTGAAGGCGTTCTGGAAACTGGGCCTGCCCATCGCGGTGGCCACCGCGTTCGAGGTCACCATCTTCAACGCCGCCGCCTTCCTGATCGGCTGGCTGGGCGAGGCCGAACTGGCCGCGCACGCCATCGCCATCCAGATCGCCAGCGTGACCTTCATGATCCCCTACGGCGTGGCGCAAGCCGCCACGGTGCGGGTAGGCCACGCCCAGGGCGCCGGCGCCCCCGCGGCGGTCACGCGCGCCGGCTGGAGCGCGTTCGGCCTGGGCATCGGCGCCATGGTGATCGCCGCCTTGATGATGGTGACCGTACCCTACGCGCTGGTGTCGGTCTTCATGGACGTGCACGACCCGGCCAATGCGCGCGTGCTGACCTTTGCGGTCAGCTACCTGGCCGTGGCCGCCGTGTTCCAGATCGTGGACGGCGCGCAGGTGCTGGGCGCGGGCATGCTGCGCGGCCTGCACGATACGCGCGTGCCCATGGTGTACGCGGCCATCGGCTACTGGGGCGTGGGGTTGCCCTGCGGCGCGTGGCTGGCCTTCCAGGCCGGCTGGCGCGGGGTGGGCATCTGGAGCGGGCTGGCGATCGGCCTGGCGGTGGTGGCGGTGTTGATGGTGCAGCGCTGGACCCGACGTACGCGCTTGGGGCTGGTTGCGGCGCGATGAGCGCCACATCCCTTCCCGCCGCCAGGCCGGATCGAATCGTGTCGCAGCCCTGCCCGGCCCGCGTTGCCCTGCATGCCATAATCGCCGATGCATTTCTCGGAACGTCCCCTGCCTCACGCCATGCCTGTATCTCCCTCTTCTTCGACCCCCATCGTCTTCCCGCCCCTGAACGCCGAGCGCCTGTGGGCCCGCGTTGAAACCCTGTCGCGCTTCACTCTGCCCGACCAGCCCTGGACCCGCCGTGCGTTTTCGCCGCTGTTCCTGGAGGCCCGCGCCTGGCTGCGCAGCGAATTCGAAGCCGCAGGCCTGACCACCCGCCTGGATGCCGGCGGCAACCTGATCGGCACCCGCGCCGGCCGCAACGCGGCGAACAAACCCATCGCCACCGGCTCGCACTGCGACACCGTGCCCAGCGGCGG
>JBEBOQ010000172.1:0-7731 GCA_040396375.1 Achromobacter xylosoxidans | reverse complement strand
TGAGCCAGCGTTTTTCCACCGCCAGCGGCGAGTTTCTGGCGCTGCAAAACGTCTCGTTTGATATCCACGAGGGCGAAACCGTCAGCCTGATCGGGCACTCCGGCTGCGGCAAATCGACGCTGCTGAACCTCATCGCCGGTATTACCCTGCCGACGGAAGGCGGGCTGATCTGCGACAACCGTGAAATCGCCGGGCCGGGTCCGGAACGTGCGGTGGTCTTCCAGAACCATTCGCTGCTGCCGTGGCTCACCTGCTTCGACAACGTGGCCCTGGCGGTCGATCACGTGTTTCGCCACAGCATGAGCAAGGCGGAGCGCAGGGAGTGGATCGAGCACAACCTCGACCGCGTGCAGATGGGGCACGCCCTGCACAAGCGACCGGGGGAGATCTCCGGCGGCATGAAGCAGCGCGTCGGTATTGCCCGCGCGCTGGCGATGAAGCCGAAAGTCCTGCTGATGGATGAACCCTTCGGCGCCCTCGATGCGCTGACGCGCGCGCATCTGCAGGACTCGGTGATGCAGATCCAGCAGGCGCTGAACACCACCATCGTGCTCATTACCCACGACGTGGACGAGGCGGTGCTGCTCTCCGATCGCGTGCTGATGATGACCAACGGCCCGGCGGCCACCGTCGGGGAGATCCTGCGTGTTGACCTGCCGCGCCCGCGCAACCGGGTACAGCTGGCCGACGACAGCCGCTATCACCACATGCGCCAGCAGATCCTCCATTTCCTCTATGAAAAGCAGCCGAAAGCGGCGTAACGAGGGGGCTTTGATGCGACTGGTCATTATCGGAAATGGCATGGCGGCCACGCGGCTGATTGCCGCGCTCACCGGGCGTGCTGCCGGTCGTTTCGCTATCACCGTCATCGGTGACGAGCCGGAGCATGCCTATAACCGCATCCAGCTTTCGCCGGTCCTGGGCGGTGAAAAGCAGGCTGCAGACATCTGTCTGCAGGATGACGACTGGTACCAGTCGCGCGGCGTGACGGTGCTGCGGGGTGAAAAGGCGATCGCCGTGAACGTGGACGCGCGGGAAGTGCAAACCACCGCCCGCACGCTGGGCTGGGACGCGCTGGTGTTTGCCACCGGATCAACGCCCTTTATTCCGCCAATCCCCGGCTGCGATGCGCCGCATGTGTTCACGTTCCGCACCCTGGAGGATACGCGGGCCATTCGGACGATCGCCGGTCCGGCGGTGGTGCTGGGCGGCGGCGTGCTCGGGGTTGAGACGGCGGCAGCGCTGGCGCGCTCAGGTGACAACGTCACGTTGGTTCATCGCGGCCCGTGGCTGATGGAGCAGCAGCTGGATCGGCAGGCGGGAATGCTGCTGGAAGAGGCGCTGGCGGCGCGGGGCGTGCGCTGTGAGCTCGCCTCGGGCATCGCAGCGGTGAGCGGGAATAGCGTGACGCTGCTCAACGGGCGCCGCGTCGTCGCCGCGCGCGTGGTGCTGGCGACCGGCGTGCAGCCCAGCGTCGCGCTGGCGCAGGCCAGCGGCATTCGCTGCGCGCGCGGCATCGTGGTGGATCACCAGATGCAAACCTCCGAACCGAACGTCTACGCCATCGGCGAGTGCTGCGAAATTGACGGGCAGACGTTTGGCCTGGTCGCCCCCTGCCTGGCGCAGGCGGAAATCCTGGCCGCGCGGCTGGCCGGGGACGCTACCGCGCCGTTTACCCTGACCGACAGCGGGATGCGCCTCAAGGTGACGGGCGTGGAGCTGTTCAGCCTCGGCCGTGCGGCGGAGCAGGAGGGCGACGTGGTCTGGAGCGCATGGGATCCGCTGACCCGTCACTATCGTCGTTTATTGATCCATCAGGGGGCGCTGGCTGGCGCGCTGCTGATGGGCGACTGCCGCAGCGCGGCAACGTTTACCGATTTACTGGCAACGGCTGCGCCCGCCCACGCGGACTGGCTGTTCGATCGTTTCACAACGCAACCGCAGGTTGCAGGACAGAACGCTATGACAAAACCTACTCTGGTGGTGGTTGGGCACGGTATGGTCGGCCATCATTTCCTCGAAGACTGCGTTAACCGCAATTTGCATCAGCAGTATCAGATCGTCGTCTTTGGCGAGGAGCGCTATGCCGCCTACGACCGCGTGCATTTGTCGGAATATTTTGGCGGCCGCAGCGCGGCGTCGCTCTCGCTGGTGGAGGGGGATTTCTTTGCCGACAGCGGCATTGAGCTGCGCCTGTCGCAGCAGATCGTCGGCATCGACCGCGACGCGTGCGTGGTGCGTACCGCCAGCGGGCATGAGACCCACTGGGACAAGCTGGTGCTGGCGACCGGCTCATACCCGTTCGTTCCGCCCGTGCCGGGCAACGATTTGCCGGGCTGTTTTGTCTACCGCACCCTTGACGACCTGGACAACATTGCTGCACATGCGGCGGGCTCGCGCCGCGGCGTGGTGATTGGCGGCGGCCTGCTCGGACTGGAGGCGGCGAATGCCCTGAAGCAGCTCGGGCTGGAAACCCACGTGGTGGAGTTTGCGCCCAACCTGATGGCGGTCCAGCTCGACAACGACGGCGCGGCGATGCTGCGCAAGAAAATCGAGGCGCTGGGCGTCGGCGTTCACACCAGTAAAGCCACGACGGAGATCGCGACCGCGGACGGCGGGCTGGTGCTGCGCTTTGCCGATGGCGAACAGCTGGAAACGGACATGGTGGTCTTTTCGGCGGGCATCCGTCCGCAGGACGCGCTGGCGCGCAGCAGCGGGCTGGCTATCGGCGAACGCGGCGGGATCTGCATTGACGACGGCTGCCAGACCTCCGATCCGGACGTGCTGGCCATCGGCGAATGCGCCCTGTGGGAGGGGAAAATCTTCGGTCTGGTCGCGCCCGGCTATCAGATGGCGCGCGTGGCCGCCGCCGCGCTGGCGGGAGAGGATAAAACCTTCACCGGCGCGGATATGAGCACTAAGCTCAAGCTGCTCGGCGTGGACGTGGCCTCGTTCGGCGACGCCCACGGGCGCACCCCGGGGGCGCTGAGCTACCAGTGGACGCACGGCCCGCAGCAAATCTACAAGAAAATCGTGGTCAGCCACGACGGCAAAACGCTGCTCGGCGGCGTGCTGGTGGGCGATGCCAGCGAGTACGCCACGCTGGTGCAGATGATGCTTAACGGCATCAGCCTGCCGAAAGAGCCGGAAACGCTCATTTTACCCGCGTCGTCAGGCAGCGCGCCAAAAGCGCTCGGCGTGGCGGCGCTGCCGGAAAGCGCGCAGATCTGTTCGTGTCATAACGTCAGTAAAGGCGATATTTGCCGGGCGGTGAGCGCGGGCGCGGCGGATATCGGCGCCGTTAAGCAGTGCACCAAAGCGGCGACCGGCTGCGGCGGATGTAGTGCACTGGTGAAGCAGGTGATGGAGTTCCAGCTGGCGGAGCAGGGCGTGGAGGTGAAAAAGGACATCTGCGAGCACTTCCCGTACTCGCGCCAGGAGATTTACCACCTCGTGCGCGTCAACCATATCCGCACCTTTGACCAGCTTATCAGCCGCTACGGACAGGGGCACGGATGCGAGATCTGCAAGCCGCTGGTGGGATCGGTGCTCGCCTCCTGCTGGAACGAGTATCTGCTGAAACCGGCGCACCTGCCGCTGCAGGATACCAACGACCGCTACTTCGCCAACATCCAGAAGGACGGCACATACTCCATCGTGCCGCGCATGCCCGCAGGGGAAGTGACTGCCGACGGGCTGATTGCCATCGGGCAGATTGCGAAACGCTACAGCCTGTACAGCAAAATTACCGGCGGACAGCGTATCGATCTTTTCGGCGCCACTCTGGAACAGCTGCCGGCGATCTGGCAGGCGCTGGTGGAGGCCGGGTTTGAAACCGGACACGCCTACGGTAAATCCCTGCGCACGGTGAAATCCTGCGTCGGCTCGACCTGGTGCCGCTACGGCGTGCAGGACTCCACCGGCCTCGCGGTCCGGCTGGAGCACCGCTACAAGGGCCTGCGCGCGCCGCACAAAATCAAAATGGCGGTCTCAGGCTGCACCCGCGAGTGCGCGGAGGCGCAGAGCAAAGACGTGGGGGTGATTGCCACCGATAAGGGCTGGAACCTCTATCTGTGCGGCAACGGCGGGATGAAGCCGCGCCACGCGGATCTCTTCGCCAGCGATCTGGACGACGAAACGTTAATCCGCACCGTCGACCGTTTCCTGATGTTTTACATCCGCACGGCGGATCGCCTGCAGCGCACCAGCACCTGGATGGACAACCTGGAAGGCGGCCTCGACTATCTGCGGGAGGTGATCCTCAACGACAGCCTCGGTATCGCCCACGAGCTGGAGCAGGAGATGGCCCGGGTGGTGGAAACCTACCAGTGCGAATGGCAAACCACGCTCAGCGATCCCAGCCGCCTGGCGCTGTTCCGCACGACGGTGAACGAGACCGCGCCGGATGAAAGCAAGCGCTGGCAGGAAATTTGCGGCATCGACGATATCCCCGAGCAGGCGGGTATCGGCGCGCGGCTTGGACGTAAGCCGATTGCGCTGTTCCGCTTTGGCAAAACCGTTTACGCCCTCGACGATCGGGAGCCGGGCGGCGATGCGAACGTGCTTTCACGCGGCATTCTTGGCGATGCGGCGGGCGAGCCGGTAGTAATTTCACCGCTCTACAAGCAGCGCATTCGCCTGCGCGACGGCTGTCAGGTGGAGAGCGGCGAACCCGCGGTGCGCGCCTGGCCGGTGAAAATTGAAAACGGCAAGGTGTGGGTTGGCAGCGACGCCCTGGTAATGCGTGCGGAGGCCTCATGACGGAAACCCGAACAACGTGCCCCTACTGCGGGGTGGGCTGCGGCGTGGTCGCCCGCGTGGAAGGTGAAGCGGTAAGCGTTCATGGGGATGAAACCCATCCTGCGAACCTGGGTCGCCTGTGCGTGAAAGGATCGGCTCTGGGGGAGACCACGGGCTTACAGGGGCGGCTTTTGCGCCCGGTCGTTGACGGCCTTGAGGTGGACTGGGCGCAGGCGCTGAGCGCGGCAGGAGAGCGTCTGCGGGAGATTATCGATAAATGGGGGCCGCAGGCGGTGGCGTTTTACGCCTCCGGCCAGCTGTTGACCGAGGATTACTATGCCGCCAACAAGCTGATGAAAGGGTTTATCGGCGCGGCAAACATCGATACCAACTCCCGGCTCTGTATGTCCTCGGCGGTGGTGGGCTACAAGCGCGCCTTTGGCGAAGACGTGGTGCCGTGCGGCTACGAGGATGTGGAAAACAGCGATCTGGTGGTGCTGGCTGGCTCGAACGCGGCCTGGACGCATCCGGTGCTCTACCAGCGGCTGGTGCAGGCGAAGCACGACAACCCGCAGATGAAGGTGGTGGTTATCGATCCCCGCAGAACCGCCACCTGTGATATTGCCGATCTGCATCTGGCGCTCGCCCCCGGCAGCGACGCCGGGCTGTTTGTCGGTCTGCTTAATGTGATTCAGGGAACGGATGAGTGGCCCGTTGAGCGCGTGGCGGCGTTTTGCGGCCTCTCGCCGCAGGATATAGGCACCTTTTACGACTGGTTTATGACGGCGCCCCGGGCCATCACGCTCTACACCATGGGGATCAACCAGTCCGCCAGCGGCAGCGACAAGTGTAACGCCATCATTAACGTTCATCTTGCCAGCGGGAAGTTCAACCGTCCGGGCTGCGGCCCGTTTTCGCTGACCGGACAGCCAAACGCGATGGGGGGAAGGGAAGTGGGCGGGCTGGCTAACCAGCTGGCGGCGCACATGAACTTTGAGCCGGACGATCTCTCGCGGGTGGCGCGTTTCTGGGGAACGGAACGGCTGGCGCAAACCCCGGGCCTGATGGCGGTGGAGCTGTTTGACGCCATTGCCCGCGGCGAGGTGAAGGCGGTGTGGATCATGGGCACTAACCCCGCCGTGTCGCTTCCGGACAGCCACGCGGTGTGTCAGGCGCTGGCGAACTGCCCGCTGGTGATGATCTCTGAGGTGATGAAGGATACCGATACCAGCCGGTTCGCCCATATCCGTTTTCCGGCGCTGGGCTGGGGGGAGAAGGACGGGACGGTGACAAACTCGGAACGCCGCATTTCGCGCCAGCGCGCGTTTCTGCCCGCTCCGGGCGAGGCGAAGCCGGACTGGTGGATCGTCGCGCAGATGGCGAAACGGCTGGGCTACGGCGAGGCCTTTGCCTGGCAACATCCGCACGAGATTTTTTGCGAACATGCGGCGCTGACGGCCTTTGAAAATGACGGCGCGCGGGCATTGAGTCTTCATGAACTGGCTGCGCTAACCCGCGAGGAGTGGGATCAGCTTGAGCCTTATCAGTGGCCGACGGGGAGTTTTCCGCGCCGAAACATCGTTCCCGTTATCCCTCTGTCGCACGGCGCGACGGTCAGCGCCTTATACCCGCTGATTCTCAACTCGGGGCGCATCCGCGATCAGTGGCATACCATGACTCGAACGGGATACGTGGCGAGGCTGATGCAGCATATCGCCGAACCGTTTGTTGAGGTTAGCCCGGCAGACGCCGTTCGGTTTTCCCTGTGCGACGGCCAGCTGGCGCGCATCAGCTCGCCGCGCGGCGTGATGGTGGCAAGAGTGCGAATCAGCGACGGGATACGGGAAGGCGAGGCGTTTGCCCCGATGCACTGGAACGCCGGGTTTGCCCGCCAGGGAAAGGTGAATGCGCTGGTGGAAGGGCGCTGCGATCCGGTTTCGGGCCAGCCGGAGAGTAAACAAACCGCCGTCAGGATCCTGCCCTGGCAGCCCGCCTGGCAGGGGGAACTCTATGCCCGGGAATGGCCGGAAATGCCCTCTTCGGCTTACTGGTGGCGTAAAGCCTCACGCCTGACGGTGGCGGGCGATCAACCGCTGCTGCCGTGGGTAATGGAATACGCCAGCGCTCGTGGCTGGCAGCTGCAGGTTGCGCAAACCGGTGAACGCAGCAGCGTGCTGGCCTGGCATGAAGGCCAGCTGATGCTGGGCTTCTGGGAGGGCACCGCGTTACCGGCGCTGGCGCATGCGGTGATTGAAGCCGCTTTTCAATCCCCACCCGTGCTTCTCGCAGAACGCCACGCCTTGTTGAACGGACAGAGCGTCGGGAAGGCGGCGGATCCGGGACGCATCATCTGCAGCTGTTTCAGCGTCGGGGAGAATGCGATACGGGAGGCGATCGTCGGCGGGTGTGATTCCGTCACCGCGCTGGGGGCGACGCTGCGCTGTGGTACGAACTGTGGCTCCTGCGTGCCGGAGCTGAAAGGGCTGTTTCAGGATAATCCTGAAATGTCCGCCAGAACTGCATTTCAAGGCTTATCGCGTTAACATAATAGGAGTTTATTCATAAACACAGGTTCTTATTTACGACGTTGATGGCTGTATCGTCCCGCATTCGTTTGCTGTTATTACTCTCCCTTGTTACGGCCGGAGCCGTTCACGGTGCGCCGAATTCCTTTATCCAGCAGGCGCAAAATCCCTTTGATAATAATGGGGATAGTTTGCCCGACCTCGGCATGGCGGCGCCAACGGGCGAGGGGGAAAAACACCTGGCCGAAATGGCGAAAGCCTTCGGTGAAGCCAGCATGACCGACAACGGCCTGACAACGGGCGAGCAGGCGCGTCAGTTTGCGTTTGGCCAGGTGCGCGACGCGGTGAGCGGCGAAGTGAACCAGCAGATTGAGTCCTGGCTTTCGCCCTGGGGGAACGCCAGCGTGAACTTGCTGGTGGATAACGACGGCAAATTTAACGGCAGCAGCGGGAGCTGGTTTATCCC
>JBEBOQ010000171.1:0-8022 GCA_040396375.1 Achromobacter xylosoxidans | reverse complement strand
AGGATGAACGAGTCAACCTGCTGGTAATCGCTATCGAACTCGGGCATACGACTGGCAGCCGCGGCTAGAGCTAGACGGGCGCGGCGCAGGGCTTTGATAGCGCTATCCCGCTGCTCAACCAGGCCATCCGTGTACTCCTGATAGTCCTCGGCCGCCATTTCCAGATGATCGATGTACGTCTGCGGCTGGCAGTACCGGCAGCCGTCGCCAGTCATCCGGATAGCGAACGAGCATTTGCATTGATCAGCCATACACCGCGCCTCCGTCGTTGTGCTGCTTGGGGTGGGTCATGCCGGATAGAGTCTTGACCGTCGTTTCCAGTGCCCAGACTCGCTGCTGCAATTCGCCGACGCGCCCGTGCTGCTCCTGATACGCCTCCTTCCAGTAGCGCACCTCGTCGGCTACCTCGGCGCGCGCCTGCTTTTTTGCCTTGTGGATCGCGGCGTTCAGTTTGGCGCGGACCTGCGGCCGCTTGGTGGCCAAAAAGTCCTCCAGGCTCGCATTGGCGCGCAAGAACTCGTCGTACCCCTCGACAGGGTGAAGGGTGCGAAACCGGATGAATGTCACGATGCCGCATCGGATTCTGGTCAGGGGTACCGTGTCGGCGTGTCCGTACAGGTTGAAGCGGTCGATGGCAAACCCGGTGAATCCAAACTCTGTTACGAAGCTCACTCGCTGCCTCCCGTTCTCTGCGCTCCCGATTGCGCGGACAGGGCGGCGCGGACCATGGACGTCACAGTGCCGCCGACCCGCTGAGCCTTCTCGCGGGCGCGCACCTCATTTGCGTCCGCTTCAACCCACGTATTGCCGTCGCCGGGCTTCCATTCGATCAGCCACGCTTCGGCATCGCGCACCGCCTCGCTGGCCTGGGGCGCGGCATCGGACTTGATCGCAAGTTGAAATGTGGCGCGGCATTTATCGGCCAACGACTTGGGTACCATCCTGGCCGACCCACCATCCGGGCAGCAGCTCCGATACCCGCTACCCACATCTCCAACGTGGCTGCATTCAGGGCAGAACCTGGTTAGCGCCTCCCCGGCTATAGGAGCACTTGCCAAGTAACGGGCGCAATCGTCGTTATGCGTGAATTTGTCCCCGGCCACAGGGGCGCTTACCAAGCACTCAAGGATGTGCAGGCATTCCGGGCCGCTGACGGTTTCCAGGTCCGCTCGGATGATCCCGGCGTCTTGGCCCGCTTTGACGATGGCCCGCATTAGCGCGTCCCGCTCATCGGCTACAGGGGCGCGCAGCTTGGATAGCAGGACGGCGGAATCGAGGCGAACAGCGCGCTCCACGCAATAGGTGCTGCAATTGTCCGGTGCCATCTTGGCGTCGTTGTAGCCGTCGTCGTATGCCTTTCTGATGGCGGCTTTGATTGCCTGTTCTGCCGCCTGGGCGGCGTTGTTCTTGGTCATATCTTTTCCTTGGTGGTGGTCTGGGCAGCGCGCATCAGGCTGCGCACGCCTCGGTGGTCCTTGGTGCTGCCGCGCATGCGCCAGAGGCCGGTGCCAGGCCAGAGGTCATAGGTGTGGCCGTTGGCGCCCGTAACGATCAGATGCGCGCCCGCGTTCCGGCTCACGAACTGGATGCCTGCCTCCGTCAGAGCGCGCGCGGACTGCTCGCGGTTGTCGGCTCGCTTCTGCTGGCTGCGCTCCTTAAGCGCCGGCTTCACGTCGCGCCAGAAATCCCCCATGTCTCCCATCACGCCTCTCCCTGTTGCGGGGCCTGGGCGGCAGGCCGGGCGCTAAACGGCGTCATGAATTGCTGAAACAGGCGCGTGCAGGGCAGACACAAAAGCGCCTTCCCTTCGAAATTCGCGCCGCCAACGTCCCCGTTCCATGCGCGCCCTGCGGTATGGCCGCGCCAGCTAAGCTGCGCCTCGCCCCATTCGCTGTGTTTGTCTTCGTCGTCTATTTCCCGCTCGCATCGGTCGCAGGTTTTGACGGTGAATGTCTTGATGCCCATCACTCACCCCCTTTGCCCTGCTGGGCGGCAATGGCGGCGTCAGCCTTTGCAAGAGCCTGTTTCGCAAACGGAGATTTCGCGCCTACGGCAATCACAAATGCCTTTCGCAACGTCTCCAGAGCATCCAGCAGGGTCGAATCCCGCGCATCGCCAGCAGCGGGAGCGGCAAGACCGACGAGTTGGCTGGTCAACCATTCCTCCGCGGCGCGTTCAGCCTCCTGCTTGCTGGTCAAGCCCGCCGCGATCTGGAACGAGCGCCGTCCTTTGCAGCCATAACGGTTCACATCCTCGAATATGTCGGTGCCGTCGATTCGCACACACCAGCCTCGGCCCACCGTGTCAGTGACGCGGACGCCTTCGATCCAATCGAGGTCAGGGCGCTTGCCATCCTGCGCCCTCTGCTCGTCCTGCGCATCCCCAGGCGCTGAAGAAGTGGAACCAGGGGCGGCGGGCAGAGGCATCCAGTGGGTTAGGCCCTGAACGCGCTGCATCTCCCAGCCGTGCCCATGAACATAGACAGACCTGCACCAAGCATATTCCCCCTTGGCCTCATATTCCGGGTGCGCCCAAATGACGTTAGGTACGCGCTCTCCGTTCCACCCATCGAACTCGGTGGAAAAATCCTTCGGCGCAGAACTTATCGGCTTCCAGCCGGCGGGGATGGGGGTGGTCATATCAGCTCCACAAGATTTGATTGATCGCCATGCTCGCGATGACGAAGAGAATCAGGAGGCCAAAGAAGGCACCGACGATGCCGTAGCCAAGAAGGCGGTCGGCTGATTCGTCGTCCTCGTCGGGATGCCACTTGTCTTCATTACGCATGGGGATCTCCAAGCAAAGAGGGGGCAGCCCCGCCAGATGCTGCGGGGTTCTCCATAGGGTTGGTACTGGGGGACTGCCGGGGAGCTACTTGATGGACAACCGAACGCCCTGACGCAGCTTCGCGCCCGGCACGTCGAATCCATCTTTCAGCGCCTGCGCGACCAGCTTCTTATCAAGCTGGGGCGGCGGAGGGGGAGGGCTGACGAAGTAGTCAGCGGGGATTTGCTTCTCGTCGAACACTTCCACCGCTGCCGGGTTCTTGGCGATGCTGATGGAGAACAGGGGGCATTCGATCTTCTGGATGCCGTTGTTCTGCATGGAGTCCAGCACGTAGCGCTTAAGGCCGTCTACGCGGTTCTCGATGGCCTTGCGCCGGGCTGCCATGCTCGCCTCAGCTTCCTTGATCGCCGCTGCAGTTGTTTCCAGATTGCGCAGGAAGCACACCACGTTCTGCGCCTTCACTTCTAGATCACCGCCGAGGCTCTCAAGGGTGTCGGCCAGTGCCTTTTCGTCCAGGTCCAGGTTCTCCAGGGCTTGGAGCTGGCTGCGATACTCAGCAGCCAGGGAGTACAGGGATACGTTCGTCATGAGTCGTCCTTCTTTCCGAGAAGCCGCATTTGGTCCGCCACGATTTCAGTGATGTAGCGATCCGCGCCCGTTTCCTTGTCCTGGAACTTCTTAGTTTTCATCTTGCCTTGCACGAAGACCTGCTTGCCGGAGGACAGCAGCTGGCCGCAAATCTCCGCCAACTTCCGGTAGGCGACGACGCGGACCCATTCTGTTTCTTCTCGCTTTTGACCCGTCTCCTTGTCATTCCAGGATTCGTTGATCGCAATGGAGAAATTGCACATCGCATCTCCGCCAGGGGTGTATCGCAACTCAGGCGACTTGCCCACGTTACCGATGAAGCTGCATTGGTTGAGGGACGACATTTCGTTTTCCTTTTGGTGTGGTTAGGGCGCGCTCAAGGCCCCATTTCTGTATTCGCTCCGCCAGGGATGCTTGATCCATCCCTAGCCGCTCAGCCCACTGTTTTAGGCACATGGACTGGCCGTTGAACTGGATTACTCGGTTCGTTGATTTGTTTCGAGCCTGGGTAAAGCGGGTAGCCCACCGACAATTCCCCGGCTCGTAATTGCCGTCGTTGTCGATTCGGTCAATGGACATCCCCGGAGGGGCTTCCCCCATGTCAGCGTGGAACCGCTCGAATTTTTCCCACGCTGGGCAAACTCGAATCCCCCGGCCTCCATAGCGTGCGAAATTCGGGGTATTTGGGTTCCGGCATCGGTTCAACATTGCTTGCCAGATACGGTAGGTGCGGCTTCCCGTCATGCCGTGCAGGGTGGAGCGAAGCGCTTGCGCCTCTGTTCTATAGCAGCCGCAGGATGTAGTGTTACTACTGGTCAGAGAGGACCCAAATACGGCAAGTCTGGTTCCGCAGTCGCATATGCACGACCATTTAGATTTTTGGTCGCCGCACGGCGATGCTTCAGTACCGGCAAAGGCGGTAACCACCAACCGCCCGAACCTCTTCCCAGTAAGCTCAAGACGGTTGTGCGAAGCCATGTCTATGCCGCCTTCTTGAGTTCGCTCATGCGCTTGTTGAAATGGGCCGTGGCTGCGCGCTTCTGATCCGCAGTCAGGCTGTTCATGACTTTCACCAGGTCCGGGACAGACTCAGCCGCGTTCATGCGCGCCTCAACCTCGCCATCCATTTCTGCGGACTGCTGCGGGTGGCTATCGTCGTTGGCGGACGCGACCTGGTGGGTACTGGCGTCAGCGTCGTTATCGCCCTCAGTGGGAATGCAGAACGCCTGGAAGGCCGCGTACTTGTAGGCGGCAGACATGGCCTTGTTCGTGGCCTTGTCGCCGCTATCCATCGCCTCGCCAAACGTCTTGACGGTGTGCTTGCTGCCGTCAGCCGTAGACACGAAGTCGAATTCGGCTTCTACGGTGATGTAGAACAGCGCGCCGCCTTGCTTGCTGACGCGCTCCACCGATTCGCGGGACAGTACGCGGGGCAGGATGCACAGGCCTTTCTCAGCCAGGAGCGGGGCCAGGGCGTTGTAGATATCGTCAATGCCCCGGAAGTTGTACCCGGCTCCCTGCGTATTCCTGCGGTCCTTGCTGATGCCGCTCTTGGCGAGTTCCGCCTGCACGGCATTGATTGCCTTGTAGACTTCCATGGTCTTGTTCCTGTTCGTCTAGTTGTTGCTGATATGCCAGCGCGGCGGCTTCGTCATCGATGCCCATAGCTTTCACCTGCGGCATACATGGTGCCGCCCTCTTTCGCAATCCGCTCCTGCTCGTACTTGTCGAGCGTTGGCCGGATAACGCAGGTAGCAGTAATAAAAACGGCCCCGAAGAAGATCGTGAGGCCGTGGATTTTGAGGAAGGTCAGCAGGCGTTTCATGTCTCACCTCGGGCTTTGGCGATGGCGGCGCGGGCGGCGTCAAATTCAACCGTCGCGCGGTCAGCAACGCGAAGGACGCCTTCTAAAGCTGAGAGCAGTTCTGGGGCCGCTGACATAAGCTGGGCGTTCGCCTGCTGCATTGCATCCCAATCCTCACGCGGGAACTGCGTCCACAACTCGTACGAAATCTGGAGGCTGCAAGCGTCGTTGCCGAGGTGGTAAATCGGGCAGTCTGAGGAATAGCGGTCTCCAAGTGCTTTACTCACGTCGGCGTGGACGCTCAGGCCTGCTCCTGACGTGTACTTGGCCGTCCAAGGCCCAGGCGTAAATTTCGTCGTCATGTCTTCTCCCATTCCGGCCAGAAGCCGCGAACAAATTTCTTGGTTTGGTAGTCGGCAAGATTCGCTATAGCCAGGGTCATCTGGTCGCGGCATTCAGGCCCTAGGATCCCGGACGCCGCCAGTTCAAGGATCTTGTCTGGCTGGTCTGCCTTACCCGCTATGAACGCCAGCATCTGCGCGTCCTCGTCCGGGAATTCCCGCTCAAATGCTTCTATGACTGCCCAGCGATGGGTAAACAGATCCGCCTCGATTCCCCGGGCGACTTCTGCGTACTTGACCGCGTAAATATCGTTGGGCGGATCGAAGGTGAATCGCGATCCCATGTCTAGCTCCAACCCACTACGTAGCCGAGTGGAATCAAAAGAATCACGTAGAACCACCAGAGATCAAGGATGTTGCTGATCAGCACCTTCCACATGGTCGGTCTCCGGGATGAGGGCGAGGCGTTGAAGCGTGAAGGCGTCATATGCATCGTCAGGCGGTTCAACTTCGCTGACCTCAACGTGCGTGCCATTCACCAGATACTTCCAGGCCACAGGCTCCTGCGCCGCCATAGCCTGACGTACAGCCTGCTCGGCGTAGGCGTAAACCTGATCCTCCTGATCGGCATCCAGCGTTGCCCATAGTTCATTGGGCATAGGCGGCAGATTGATTTTGCTCATGGGCGTTCCTTAGTCTGTTCTGATCGTGTTGCCTTTAAAGAACAGTTCTCCGCAGACAATGCCGCTAACCTTTGACCCGTCACGACCGGTCGCGATAAACCCGGTGCGTACGCTGTCGTCCTTGCTGCAGCCGAACCAGCGGTATCCCGTAATGAGGATGTCCGTATATCCAGCTGCCTTCAAAGTGCGGGTAGCGTCGTCGGCGTTAGTGCAGCCAGCCAAAAGGACAACAGCGATAAGCAATGGTCGTTTCATGGGCGATCCTTGTAAGGAGCAGCCCTCCAGCCATCCAGTCACGGCGCATCACCGATCACGCTCCCGGGCCCGGGATTGCTGTAGGCGAATTGCTTGGATAGGTGGGGGAGGGCTGCGTAAGTCGTAGATGCTCAGGGCGGCGCACACCAATCGCCCATACCGGAGGGCTTTGGCTTTTCGCGTGTTGGAACGTTAGGGGATGGCAAGGGGCCCAAGGCCTTACCTTGATATGCGCCGGCCTGAGCAGCCGTAAATGGAGCGGGGCGCGGGTATCGAACCTAGCCACCGTCGTGGCCGCGCCTTCGGCTTAGAAAGCCGCTGCTCTCCTTGAGCTAGCCCCGCATAGGGCGCTGCGTTTCGTGCAGCGGACGGCCGAACTGTTTCACGGCGCCAGGGAGATTCAGTTGGGGCTGCTAATAGGGAGGGGTTAGGAAAGATGGGCCATCAAGGCGTAGCTCTCGGTCAAGGTAAGCACCGATGCGGGCTTCATGATCTCGCGCAGCCGCTTAACGCTAACGCCAGTGATGGCGGCAACGACCCCCAGATTCCCTTTCCTGTCTGCATCAGCAATGGCTCGCTTGATAGCCAGAGTGTTGATGTCCATGCTCGCTCTCCTTGTTAATCGGTATGCGAATCCTGAAAGAAGCGGGCCAGACTCGACACTGGCTGTAGGGGCACTCAAGGTGATCGGCCTCTATCCCCATGCGCTGCTGTACGTCCAATCCGTACTGCCGCTTCTTTCAGGATTCACGTGTCTAGCCCCGGCACGCGGGGCGGGTGGCGGTTAGGCCCAGTCGGGGCGCAGATGGCGAGGGCGATAGGCCTTTGCCTGGCCGCAGTAGGCGCGGCGTGCGTACATCAGCGCGTCGTCTGCCGCCCAGCCTTCGCCACGCAGGCCCAAATAGGTGTTGGCGTCGAATGCATGGCCGCGGGATTCGGCCAGGCGGTAGATGCGGCGGCAGAGCTTGAGGCTTGCGGACATGCTGTTCTCCCTGTTGCCCACCGGGTGGTGAGGTTTATTCACGTGTCTGCGTCCTGTCACGGCGCAGGCAGAATCCAGTGCCGGACTACAGCGGCTGCTCTTCTTCAGAGTCAGCCGACACAAGTGCACTGATGCGCGAGTTGGCCGCGTCGAGCTGGTACTTGACGCTTTGCAGTTCCGAGCGCAGGCGGTCGATTTCTTCTTGCTTCTTGGCGATGGCTTTCTTGTTGCTCACGAACACATCCGGCGTGGCGATCATGAAATCCTCACTGACCACATCAGGGCTTGCCTTGATCAGCAGTTCGCCCGCGTCGTCAGAGTCAACGTCGATCTTGTCGCCGAGGGTGATGCTCATCGTGGGGCGAACCACGCTGATTTCGCGCCAGCCCTTATTGATGAACGTGGCGTTGTGTTCAAGCATTGCTGCGAGTGCCGGAAGCGACTTATCAGCCCCTTCCTTGGGGATGTGGATGGCGATGTGATTCGCGCCGTTGGTCTCGATCATTGCAAACATGCTGTTCTCCCTAGTTGCCTCACCAGATGGTGAGGATTCATTCGACAGCCAGCGCTCATAGAACGGGC
>JBEBOQ010000170.1:0-8359 GCA_040396375.1 Achromobacter xylosoxidans | reverse complement strand
CGGGGTCATACACGTACATGTCTACTGCCCTTGAAGTCTTCTCGGTCTGAGTCCCCAAGGCGAGGCCCGCCGCAAGCGGACAATGGGGGGATTCATAACCGTAACAGGCAGCCGCAATCACCGTCTAAGTCATTCTAGTAATAACGGTATGCCCCCCGCAGGGGGCTACGCTTGCTTGAGGGCAGCCGGGCGGGTGGGGTTTTTGCCGAAGGCGAGCAGGCTGGCCAGGGCGAGCAGCGTGACGGCGGCGGCGCCGTAGAGCATGACGTCGCTGAAGCCCTGGGCCAGGGCGGCGCGGGCGGCTTGGGGCGGGATGACGGCGTTGCCGGCAAGACTGCCGGCGGACAGGCCTTCGGCCAGCAGGCGCAGCGCGGCGCCGCCGGGGGCGCCGGGCCATTGTTGGCGCAGCGCCGACAGCACGCCTTCCACCAGCAGCAATCCCATCAGCGCGATGTTGATCGACAGGCTGATCATGCGCACGCTGATGTCGATGCCCGACGCCATGCCGGCGCGTTCGCCAGGCACCGCGCCGGTGGTGGTGTTGGTCACGGGCGTATTGATCACGCCCAGGCCCGTGCCGGCCAGCAGGCAGCCGGGCAGCATCGTCAGCCAACTGGCGTGGGCGGCATCGCTGCCGTACTTCATTAGCAGGAAACCCAGGCCGATGGCGAACAGGCCGGCGGGAATGACCGTGTCGGGGCGGTAGCGCAGCGCGAGCTTTTCGCCCAGCGGCGGCGCCACCAGGGTCGGCAGGGTGTAGGCCAACAAGGACAGGCCGGTGCCCAGGCTGCTGTACCCCAGGCCGTTCTGGAAATACAGCGGCAGGTAGATCATGAACGGCCAGAAGCTGAAGTTCATGCCGGCCGACGCCAGCAGCGCGCCCGAGAAGCGGCGGATGCGGAACACGGAAAAATCGAACATCGGATCGGCGTTGCGCCGTTCCACCGCCACGAAGACCGCAAAGCTGACCACGGCCACCGCCAGGCTGGCGAGCACCGTGGCGCTGCCAAAGCCGGCGGCCGGTCCCTGTGTAATGAACCACGCCAGGCTGAACACCGCCGTCGACAGCGAGAGGATGCCCGGCAGGTCCAGTTTGCGCTCTTGCGGGTCGCGCGACTCGTCCACGCCCGCCACGACCAGCGCCAGCGCCACGAGCGCCAGCGGGCCGTGCGCCAGGAACACCCATTGCCAGTTGGAGACGGCCACGATCGCCGAGCCGATGACGGGGCCAAAGCCCAGGCCGATGCCGAAGGTGATGCCCCAGGCGCTGAAAGCCCGGCCGCGCGCGGCGCCGTCCTGGAACCGGTGCGATAGCACGGCCACCTGGCAGATCAGCATCGCGCCGCCCGCCATACCTTGCAGGAAGCGGCCGACGATCAGCACTGCGGTATCGCTTGCCCAGCCGCACAGCAGCGAGGTCGCGCCGAACATCACCAGGCTGGCGACGAGCATGCGCTTGCGGCCATAGCGGTCGGCTAGCGTGCCGGTGGCCATCAGCACGGTGGTGCAGGCGATGGTGTAGGCGTTCATGATCCATTGCAGGTCCTTGAAGTCGCTGCGTAGGGCATGCTCAAGCGTGGGCAGGATGACCGGAACACTGGATATCTCCAGGCCGAACATCAGGGCCGCCAGACAGATGGCAGCCAAGGTGAACGCGTTTTTGTGCGCGGCGGAAAGCGGCATCGGGATTCTCGATAGGGGAGTTGACCCCCATTCTGAAAGGGCTCGGAAAATGATGGAAATGATCTAATTTTTTAGAATTAATCAATATTCATCATGAGTGAAAGCCATGGACTTCGATCCCGCCCTGTTGCGTGCCTATGTCGCGGTCAAGGAAGCTGGGGGCTTTACCCGCGCCGCCGAACGGCTGCACCTGAGCCAGTCCGCGGTCAGCCACCAGATCCGGCGCCTGGAAGAACAGGCCGGCACCGCGTTGCTCGTGCGCACGACACGCAATGTGGCCCTGACCGAGGATGGCGAGGACTTCCTGCGCTACGCCGAACAGGTCCTGCGGGCGCAGGACGCGCTGATCAGGCGATTCCAGCGTTCATCGGTGGCGGGGGCGGTGCGCTTTGGCGTGCCGGAAAATTTCATGGGCGAACGTCTGCCGTTGCTGCTGGCGCGTTTTGCCCGCGCCTTTCCGGCGGTGCGGTTGGAGGTGGTGGTCGGTACCTATCTGGATCTGCGCGCGCTGGTCGAGTCGGACACCCTGGACCTGGCGGTGGTGATGACCTTGCCCGGCGAGCCTGAGACGGGGTCGCTGCTGCGTCAGACTCGTTTCGTGTGGGCTGCGGCGCAGGCGTTCGATTTCGATGGCGCCGGGCCGTTGCCGCTGGCCTTTGCGCCGCCGCCTTGCGTGCACCGGCAGGTCGGTGTCGACGCCTTGGAGGGGGCCCGCCTGGATTGGCGGGTGGCCTTCACCTCGCCCAGCCAGGAAGGCCTGCGGGCCGCGGTGCTGGCGGGCCTGGCAGTGACGGCGTTGCCGCAGGAAGACGTGCGGCCCGGGATGGCGGTGATTGACGGGCGCTACGGTTTGCCGTCGTTGCCCGACGCGGATTTCAGGCTGATTTCGCGCGCCACCGGCAACACGCCGGCGGTGCAGGCGTTCGGCCAGTTGCTACGCGAAATGTCGGAGCTGGCCCTGGCCTAGCAGGGCAAAGCGTGTGCGCCGCGCTTACAGCGCGGCGTTCACCGCCCAACGGGCGACGAAGACCAGGATCAGCACCAGGCAGGCGGCCATCAGCAGGCCGGTCAGGATCAAGGGGGCGGGCTTGTTGTGGGCAATGTCGGCGTCGTAGCCGCGGCCGCGGCGCACGCCGAAAAAGCCCCACAGTACGGATTTGACCGTGCGCAGGAAGCTGAGCATGGAGGTCTCCAGGCGAGAAGGCGGATGCAACCACTGTAGGCGTTGCACGCGTCGCGCGACAGGGGCAGATCCGCGCCGAACGACCGTATCAGATGGCGCCGGGCATGGGCGCGCCGATGCCGCGCACGATGTGGTCCAGCAGTTCGCGCGCGGCCGGTGAAATATGCCGGCCGGCGCGGCTGAGCACATGCAGGCTGCCCTGGTTCAGGATCGGATTGGCCAGCGGCAGGCTGGCCAGGCGCTGCGCGGCCATGTCGGCGGTGACGGCGATGGGCGGCGTCAACGCGTAGCCGATGCCGGTGGCGGCGAACTGCCACAGCGCCTTGAACGACGAGGTGGTCAGCACATTGCGTAGCCGCACCTGTTCGCTGATCTCGGCGGCCTGGATGTGCTGGCGCACGCCGAAGCCTTCCTGCATCGCGGCGCCGGGATAGTCGACCAGGTCGGTCAGCAGCAGCGGGCGCTGCAGGCGCGTCAGCGGATGCTCCTGGCGCACGATGGCGCGGATCGGCTCGGGGCGCGAATAGTGCGTGCGCAGCCGGGCATCGTTGGGCGGCTGGAACACCAGGCCGATGTAGGCCTGGTCATCGACGATGCGCTGCACGATTTCCGAGGTGCGGGCCACGTCGATGTCCAGCGTGACTTCCGGATGATTGCGCCAGTAGCCGGGCAGGACGCGGTCGAACATCAGCTCGACGAAGCCTTCGCCCAGCACCAGGTCGATGTGGCCGCGCTCCGCCTTGCGCAGGCTGTCGATCTCCGAGAAGAAGCTCTCCTGGATGTTCTGCTGGCGCTTCACGTAGCGCGCCAGGATGTGGCCGGCGTCGGTGGGCACCACGCCGCGGCCCCGCCGCTCGAACAGGGCCATGCCGCAGTCGCGCTCCAGCGCGGCGATGGCGCGGCTGACGGCGGACGGGTCCATGTTCAGCACTTCGGCGGCGCCGCGCACCGAACCGCGGCTCATGACCTGCATGAAGTAATGGGTGCGGCGGGCGTCGAGTTTTTCGTCCATGGGGCGGCTCCGTGGCGCAAAGGCATCGGTTCGGTCTGCAACATATCGAGGGTTTACCCTTATATATTGCCGGTTCTTGCAAAAAATTCCCCGTCCAGGGGCATCCGTTGCATTTTACGCAACACATTAGCCCAGGCGCTGTCATGGTTGGCGCGCCGGCCCCCGGGCGAAAATCGCCGCTGCCGCCCGCTCGCATCGCGAGCCGTCCCTACGGACCGCCCCGTGCACGCCGTCCCGCGCCAGCCGTTCAGCGGGGCTGGCCCGCCACGGACATGCCGATCGGGCCGCGCCATACCTACTCACGTACTCAGGGGAATCCGATGTCTCATGCCAGCGCCAGCCTGGCCATGCCCGCCATGTCGCTATCGAGCCGCATCCGCATGCTTGTCGCCATCTTGCTGGTGGTGCTCGTGTCCGAAGCGATCGGCAGCGTCACCTTCGCGGTGGGCCCGGGCAAGATCGTTCTGCAGCCCATGCTCTGGGCCATCTTCATCGGCGCGGTCGTGGCCGCCTTCGGCCAGCGCCTGCCGGCCAACGCGGGTATCGACACCGCCATGCAGACCCGCATCAGCGGCTACCTGCAATACGCGCTGCTGCCGTTCCTGGCCAAGCTGGGCCTGATGGTCGGCGGTTCGCTGCCGCAGGTGCGCGAGGCCGGCTGGGCCCTGGTGTTCCAGGAATTCGGCCACTTTTTCGGCACCATGGCCATCGGCCTGCCGCTGGCGCTGCTGCTGGGCATCAAGCGCGAAGCCATTGGCGCGACCTTCTCGGTGGGCCGCGAGCCCAGCCTGGCGATCATCGGCGAGCGCTACGGCATGAATTCGCCCGAAGGCCGCGGCGTGATGGCCGAGTACATCACCGGCACCGTGATCGGCGCGCTGTTCGTGGCGCTGATGGCCGGCTTCATCACCAGCCTGAACATCTTCGATCCGCGTTCGCTCGCCATGGGCGCCGGCGTGGGCTCGGGCAGCATGATGGCCGCAGGCGTGGGCGCGATCGCATCGCAGCAGACGCCGGAAATGGCGCATCAGGTGGCCGCGCTGGCCGCCGCCGCCAACCTGTTGACCACCGTGGTGGGCGTGTACTTCACGCTGTTCATCTCGCTGCCGACGACCATCTTCCTGTACGGCAAGCTGGAACCCGTGCTGGGCCGCTTCTCGCGCGCCAAGGCCGAACCCGCTGCCGCCGACACCGCCGCGGCCAACGCCGACGCGCCCGCGCATTCGGCAAAGATGGGCTTTGGCGATCGCCTGACCGCCTACGCCATCTGCGGCCTGTTCGCGCTGGTGGGCAACCGCCTGGGCTATAACGTGCCGTTCCTGGACGCGCTGCCCGGCATGGCCATCATCATCCTCCTGGTCGTGATTGCCGATCTGCTGCTGCGCGTCGTGCCCAAGCTGCCGGCCGTGGCGGTGCTGTCGCTGATCGCCATGACCGTGGGCTGCCCCGGCGTGCTGCCGTATTCGGACCAGATCATTGCTGCCGTCGGCAAGGTGAACTTCCTGCCGTTCACGACGGTGATCCTGGCGATGGCCGGCCTGTCGATCCTGAAAGACCTGCCTGCCTTCCGCAAGCTGGGCTGGAAGATCGTGGTGGTGTCGCTGGCCGCCAACGCCGGCACGTTCATGGGCGCCACCCTGATCGCCGAGTTCTTCCACTGATCATGCGCTTGGCCGTTCGGCCAACAGAAAGCCGCCCTCGCACAGGGCGGCTTTTTTTTGGGCGGTCGAACAAGCCGATCCCGGTTTTGCTTGGCCGTGGCGCCGCGCGGCAGCAACGATCAGGTGCGGGCGCCCGGACGGTAGCGGGCGTTGTCGGTGACGTTTTCGGTGGGGCCGATGTTCTCGACCTTGGGGATGCCCAGGCCGGCGGCCTTCATGGCCACGGCGGTCTGCAATTCCTGCACTTGCGGGTTGCCCATCGCCACGCGATAGGGCTGCAGCGGCGTCAGGCCTTCGATGGTGCCCAGGTCGTTGGCGGTGTCGGCGCGCAGCGAGACGGGATCGGGACGCGCCGAGAATTCGTCCACCGCGCGGCGCAGGCGGGCGTCGGCGTACAGGTCGCGCAATTGGTCGACGTTGGCGGCGGCTGGCGCGGCGGCAAGCGCTTGCGACGGCTGGGCGGGTGGCTTGACGGCGCGCACGTCGCGGTCGGCGTCGGCCGACTCGGTGGCTGTGCGGGCGATGCGCTGCGCTTGCCAGGCGGCCTGCGCCTGGGCGCTGCGTTGGGCCTGGCGGGTGGCGGCGTTGCGCGCGGCCCATTCGGCTTCCCAGACGGGACGGGTGTCGTCCAGCAACGGGATGCGCGCGGCATAGGGCGCGGCGACTCGGGCGATGGGAGAGACGGCTGTGACGTTCATGCGTGGCTCCCTGCTTGGGTGGGTCTACAAGTTGGGCTGGCAGGCCCATTGAAAGTTCAATATAGACGTGCGCCCTCTAACCTGCATTTCCATCTGTAAGAAAAAAACGCCCCTGGCAAACGCCAGGGGCGAGCGGCATGTCCAAAAGAACGCGCCGTACGAGGCAGACGCTCGGCATGGAGCCCGGCGGGTCCCCCAGGCCTTGCGGCGGCCCAAACGTTGCCGGCTCAGGCCGACGGCAGCGTGGCCTGCATCGAGGGACGCTGGTTGAAGGTCTTGAACCACGCCGCGACGGCGGGGTGGCTGCCGCGCCAGTCGTAGTGGGGGTAGCGGAAGTCCAGATAGCCCAGGGCGCAGCCGATGGTGATGGTGCCGATGTCCAGGCGGCCTTCCAGGCTGGCGGCGGTTTTTTCCAGCTGCGCCAGGCCGTCGCGGACCTTGCCCATCTGGCCTTCGTACCAGCCGTCCCAGCGCAGCGGTTCGGGGCGTAGCACGGTTTCGTAGCGGGCCAAGAGCGCCGCGCCCAGCATGCCGTCGGCCAGCGACTGTTCGGTCAGCACGCGCCAGCGCGCGGCGCCGGTGGGGAACAGCGCGCCGCCGCCCAGGTCGTTCAGGTATTCGCAGATGACGCGGCTGTCGAACAACTGCTGACCGTCTTCGGTGATCAGCGTGGGCACCTGGCCCAGCGGGTTGTCGGGGATGATGGTCTGGTCGCGGGCCACGGGGCCGGCGGCGCTGGGCAGCTTTTGAATGCGGTCGACCAGCCCCAGCTCATGCGCGATGACCATGCATTTGCGCACAAAGGGCGAGGCGGGCGAAAAATAGATCTTCATGTGAGGTCCTAGTCGGTGGCGAAGCGTCAGTATTGGTGGTGGGCCAGGTGTTGTCCAGCAACCCAGCCGAAAGTCAGCGCCGGGCCCAGCGTGATGCCGGGTGCGGGATAGGCGCCGCCCATCACGGAATGCATGTCGTTGCCCGCGACATACAGGCCGGCTATTGGTTTGCCGGCGTCATCCACGGCCTGCGCGTGGCGATTTGCCGCAATGCCGCATGCCGTGCCGATGTCGCCGGGGTACACCTTGACCGCGTAGTAGGGGCCGGCGCCCAGCGGCGCCACGCAGGGGTTGGGGGCGTGGTCCGGATCGCCCAGGTACCGGTTGTAGGCGGTGCCGCCTTTGCCGAAGTCGGGGTCCTTGCCTTGCGCCGCATGGTCGTTATAGCGTTGCACCGTGGCCGTCAGCGCGTCTGCCGGCACGCCCAGCTTTTCCGCCAGGGCGTCCAGCGTGCGCGCCTGCAGCAGATAGCCGGCATCGATCAGATGCTGGCGCGGGCGGCCGCCGGGCAGTGCCAGGCCCAGGCCCCAGGTGTCGATGAAGCGCTGGTCGCACAGCAGGAAGGCCGGCACTGACGGCGTCTCGGCGTGGCTTTGGTACATGCCCTGCACGAACGCATGGTACGAGGTCGACTCGTTGACGAAACGGCGTCCCGCGCTGTTGATGGCAATGAGGCCGGGCTTGGCGCGGTCCCACACCAGGTGCGGATAGTGCAGCGGCTTGCCGCCGGGTTGCTGCAGGATGGAAACCGGCGCCCAGAAGGCGGGGCTGGAATAGCCCTGGCCCAGCACTGCGCCGGCGCCCTCGGCCAGGCGAATGCCGTCACCCGTATTGTCGCGCGGGGCCATCGACCAGTTGTCCGTGGGTTGTGGGTAAGTCTGCTTGCGGCGGGTCGAATCCCAGGGGAAGCCGCCCGTGGCCAGGACCACGCCGCGGCGGGCGCGGATGTGCATTTGCCGGCCCTGGTGCATCACCGTGGCGCCCAGCACCGCGCCGTCGTCGTCCTGCACCAGCCCCAGCGCCGGGGTGTCCAGCCAATAGGGGATGTTGCGCGACAGCAAGGCGTGGAACAGTTGCGCGGCCAGCGCATTGCCCAGCAGCAGGCGGGTGCCGCGGTGGTAGCCGCGCAGGCGGTCCGTGCCGTAACGCAACACCAGCTTCATGGCATGGCGCCACGAGGCGAACGCGCGCGTGGCGCGCAGCAGATGGCGCACGTCGGTAATGGTGATCATCATGCCGCCCAGCACCGTGAATTCCTTGAGCGGATCGCGCAGCGTCTTGAAGTGGCG
>JBEBOQ010000169.1:0-8364 GCA_040396375.1 Achromobacter xylosoxidans | reverse complement strand
ACCCCGCCGCGTCGTGGCCGTTCCCGACGGGTGGCCGTCCGTAATCGGACCGGTCCACAACGGTAGCAGTACCTCAAGCCGCCTGGCTCTGGCCAGGCGGTTTTTTATTGCCCGCTCGCCCAGCGCCTTACTGCCCAGGCATGACAGGGTCACCCCCATCAGGACACTACCGTTGCGCCATTGGCGTGAGACAATAAAAGCCGTCTTTATTTGGTAGATAGCGTCCATGCTCGGTGAAATCCTTCGCTTCCTGCTCGAAATCGCGTTCACGCTGTTCGGTGCGGCCCTGATCGCCCGCGCCTGGATGCATGCGATACGACTGCACCCCTTCAATCCGCTGGCACGCGTCGTCTACCAGGCCACCAACTGGCTGGTGCTGCCGCTGCGCAAGATCATTCCCGCAGGCAACAAGATCGACTGGACCAGCATCGTGGCCGCTTGGCTGGCTGCGCTGGCCTATCTGGTGCTGGTCTGGATGATTGCGCTCGGTGCGCTGCTGCCGGCCGTGCTGCTGCCCAAATTCCTGCTGGGCGCCGTGTTCATGGCGGCCAAGTGGGCGTTGAACCTGGTCGTGTGGCTGACCCTGATCCAGGCGGTGCTGTCCTGGGTCAATCCCATGGCGCCCATGATGCCGCTGCTGCAAGCCCTGACCGCTCCCCTGCTCGATCCGGTCCGCCGGTTGCTGCCGCGCACCTCGATCGACTTCTCGCCGCTGGTGCTGCTGATCGTGGCCCAAGTCCTGCTGATGGTCCTGGCCCGCCTGAGCTACAACGTGGTGGGCGTCTGATCAAACAGCTGATCTGCACCTGAAAACACAAACGGCCCAGGCGATTCGCCTGGGCCGTTTGCATTGGGGTTGCGCGAGATGACGGCGTGCGCCCTGCCCGCTTGCGCTACGCCGGGATCGCGGCGTAGATGTCGATCAGCTTCTTGCGGTCGATCTTGTGGTTGTTCGACATGGGCAGCGCCGCGCAAGCGACCAGCTCGGACGGCACCATGTACGGCGGCAGGCGCTGGGCCAGCCGGTCTTTCCAGCCCGACAGCGCGTCCGCTTCGAGAAACCGGGCATCCGCCTGGTCCGACGCCGCGCCGGCTACAAATCCGATCAGGCGCACCGCCGTGCCGTCCGGCCGGCGCAAGACAGCGCAAGCGCCGCCTTCCACGCCCGGCAGGCCATGCAGGGCTTCGTCGATCTCGGCCAGTTCGATGCGGTAGCCATTGAGCTTGATCTGGTCGTCCATGCGGCCGCGGCAGAACAGCAGCCCGTCGGCATCCATCTGGCCGAGGTCGCCCGTGCGAAAGCCGCGGCGGCCGTCTTCAGCCACGAACAACTTGGCCTCGTTCAGGTCCTGGCGATTCAGATAGCCACGCATGACGTGATCGCCCACGATGCAGATCTCGCCGTCCTGCACCCGCAATTCGCAATCGGGTTTGGCGTAACCCACCGGCAGCGGATCATGGGCCGCCAGCACGGCGTCCGTGACTTCGATCCAGGTGGTCGCCACGGTGGCCTCGGTCGGGCCGTAGGTGTTCAGGATCACGGCGTCCGGAAAGCGCTGGCGCAACTTCTTGGCCAGCGCCGCGGGCAAGGGCTCGCCGCAGAACAGGAAGGTACGCAGCGTCGGCAAGGTAGCCGGCGAGAAATCACGATTGGCCAATTGCTGGTGGGCGAACGACGGCGTGGACACCCACACCGAGATGCCGTTGGCGGCCAGCCGCGCCATCCAGGTGGCCGCGGCGCCGATCTGCTCGCGCGAATTCAGCACGCAGGTGCCGCCGGCTGCCAGCGTGGCGAACACCTCGTACATGGACAGGTCGAAACTGAACGGCGCCTGGTTCATGAAGACGGGCGCATCGCCCAGGCCAAAGCTGCCCAGCATCCAATCGCCCAAGAGGCCCACGCTTTCGCGGCCGATCTGCACGCCCTTGGGGTCGCCCGTGCTGCCGGACGTGAACATGACATACGCCAAGCCACGTTCGGCCAGTTCGGCGCCATCAAGCGGTTCGAAACCCTGGGCCGCGGCGTCGTACACGGCGGCGGCGCGCACGATCTCGACGATGCGGCGCAGCCGCTCCGGCGGGTAGATCGTGTCGACCGGCACGAACGGCGCACCAATCAGCAAGGCGCCCACCATGGCAACGAAGAAAGAGGCTTCTTTGTGTCCGTAGATGGCCACCGGCACGTCAGTCGCCACGCCATGCGCGCGCGCCTGATCGGCCCATGCCACGGCTTCGTCGCGCAGTTGCGCCCAAGTCAGGCTGCGGTCGGCCGCGACCACCGCGAGCGCGTCAGGCGCGCGCGCGGAGTCAACGAACTGGAAAGTCGAAAGGTCGAAACGCATGCCGAAACTCCCGGCGTCAGATGGGGCTGCGGCCGCTGAACACGTAGAGCGCCAGCGCAGCCAGAATCAGGGTGAGCACGCGCCCGAGCAAGCGCATGACGGGTTGCGCCAGCGCGGCCTGCAGGGCCGGACGGGTGCGCGCGGCGTTGATCAGCAGGTTGTGGCCCACCGAGTACGCGCCGAACATCAGGCCGCTGACGATGTAGTGCACCGACAGCCCGTTCCACACGCCCATGGCCAGCAGCGTGGCGAAGATACCGATGTTCTGGGCCGCCATGCGATGACGCGCGAAGAACGGCGTCTTGCTCAGGGCCTTGTAGATCGGCATGAACACGACATCGCGCAGCCACTCTGACAGGCTGATGTGCCAACGGCGCCAGAAGTCCTGCGGATTGAGGGTAGCCAGCGGGTTGCGGAAGTTGATCGGCAGCGTAAAGCCGAACAACATGCCGATGCCGATGGCCATGGTGGAATAGCCGGCGAAATCGAAGAACAGGTAGGCGCTGTAGAGCGAGGCGTTCAGCGCCACGCCGGTGAACGAATAGTCGTGCGCGTCCAGGGTCGACAGGCCGTAGCGCCAGATCAGTTCGGCCAGGCCGAATTTCTGGATCACACCCAGCATGATCAGCTCCAGGCCCGTCAGCCACGTCGTGAGATTCACGCCTTCGTAGCCGCGCTTGAGGTCCGCCTGGAAATTGCGCCAGCGGTACATCGGCCCCGCCAGCAACGTCAGCGGGAAGAACAGGTAGATGAAGTAGTCCAGCGGCGAGATGCGCTCGTTGCGCTGCGCGAACAGCAGCACGTCGATGGCGCGGAACGTGGCGAACGACAACCCCAGCATCGCGCCCAGGTGCGATGCGCCGGTCTTGACCAGCAGCAGCGGCGTCATGGTGATGATGACGGCCAGCCACGTGGGAATGTATTGGCGGCGCATGGCCCACAGCGCGGTACCCGAGATGGCCAGCAGGGCCAGCGGCTGGTAGGGACGCGCCCAGAACACCGCCATCCAGACACCCAGGCAGATCACGCCAATGATGTGGCGGTAGCCAATGCGCAGCGGCATGCCGAAAGAGCGATAGGCCAACAGGCCCAACCCGCCGAACAGGGCGCCGCCGAAAAAGCTCAAGCTTGCGAACAATTCCATGCTGGCGTCAGAACTGTTGGTACTGGAATTCGACCTTGATAGGTCCGCCGCTACCCGTGGTGGGCTGCGCTTGCAGCACGAACACCAGGATCACCCCGATATACAGGCACAGATGCCAGAAGAATCGCCGGCCCCATGCAATGCCCGCCTTGCGGGCGCCCTGGCCCTCGGCGCCGTCGCCGGCAGCCGGATCGGCTTTACGAAAGAGTTTCATCGGGAAAAGTACTCCGCAATACCTTGGTCCGCCAGCGCCCAGCCGAGCTCGGCCAGATGCATGTCGTCGCGCACCATGCCCGGTTCAAAGGGGATGCTGTACATATCCAGGCAACCCATCTGATAACGCGTGCACATGCCCGTAATGGCCGCCACCACCGGGTCGAAGCGTTCGACGTCCAGGATGAGCTTGGGATTGAACGGCTGGATCACGAAGTACGCCTTGACCCTGCGCTTTTGCAGCAAAGCCATGACGCGCGACAGATCGCCCAGCTCGGTGCGGGTGATCGGGTCGACGTTGGCGAATTCGTTGCGCGCCGGCGAATACAGCGACGCCAGGTACTGCTTGTAGTAGTCGTCGCGCACGTCGTAGGGATTGTTGCTTCCCAATTCGTGCTCGACTTCACGCGCTTCGTGAGTCAGGCGGGACCACTGGCCGGCGTTCAGGCGCGCCGACGACGGCCACGACACGAAACGGTGCGCCGGCACGGACAGCTTGCTGCGCGGGCGGTCGGGCGCGGGTTCCTTGCGCGCATTCCACCATAGCGCCAGCTTGTCCTTCAATTCGGCGACCTGACCATTGGCGATCAGCCACAGCAGACCCCAATTGGCGTTGTCGGTGATCCAGGTCTGCATCTGTTCGCGCGTGCTGGGCTTTTCCCAGAGGCGGTCCCATACAGGGCCGGTCACGTGTTCAGCGAACGCGCTGCGCGGCAGTTGGCCGCCCGAGGCGAACCAAGCCGGCGACACCATGATGACCAAACGCGTATTGGGCGTAAGCGAATCGGCCACCGATTCCAGCACGCTGACGATGCCGTAGGACTGGAACATCGCATGGCCGTAGGCCAACGTCGGCACCTTCAGTTCTTCGGGGAAGAAGCGATACGGCACGAAACGCAGGTCGTGGCTGGACAGCTCGGACGAACCCAGCACCACCAGCGTACCGTCGCTGAGCGCATTGCCCAGCCGGGTCAGGTTGACGTGCTGGGTGCCCCAGTCTGGCCCCAGATTAGGTAGATAGTTGCTTTTGTCCGACGCCACCGCCGAAACGGGGTGGACGATGCGGGACAGCAGGTCATCCGCGCCGCAATAGGCCCCATACGCCAGCGCCACCGCCGTAGTGGCGGCCGCAACGTGGGACAACAAGCGGGTATTACGAAAGATTGGCAGCGACATAGCCGGCGAGCGTGCGGACCGACTGCAGGTGCTCCGCGATCTCGGGAGCCGGAATGCTGCAGCCGTACTCCGCCTCGACCGCCAGCGTGATATCCACGGCGGCGAGCGAATCGACCAGGCCGGTGGCAATCAGTTGCGTATCGGGAGTGACTTTCTTCATGACGATCGACTCGACGATCTCGCCGATCTTGGTGTGGAGTTCTTGCTCGGTATGCATAAATAGTGCGGCGTTACATTGCCTCGTCGGCAAAATATTCCCCGCCCAGATTCAGGACGGCGAGTATACAAAAAAACGGTTGAAAATCGACTGACTTTTACCGCCACTCAGAACGACTCGCCGATGCACTTGGTTACATGAAAATCGCGCGTCGAGATCGCTCACGGGTGCAATCATGGCACTTCGACCGTCGAATCGCCATGAAACTTACAGACCAATTCGCTATAAAAGGCTCGTAAACGTAACGCTTGCGGGTAAATACCGGGTGCTGCGTTGCAGCGGAGCGACAGATTCTTACCTTTCCGGGGCCGGCGATGCCGGCCGCACCCTGCCCTTCTCCGCCGCGCTGAAATGCAAAAAGCCCGCTTGCGCGGGCTTTTTGCTGCCACAGGGGTACCCCTGGGTTTACATCGGCGTGACGCGGGTCGGACCGGCGCCACTGATGACCTGCACGCGCTGGCCGACGCTGATCGGCACGTCGGCTTCCTGGGCCACGACGCGGGTTTCGCCGTTATCCAGGCGCACCGTGATTTCGTAGCCGGAATTCTTGCCGACCCGGTTTTCCACGGCGTTGCCCGCCAGTGCGCCCAGGATGGCGCCACCGACAGTGGCGATGGTGCGACCTGTGCCGCCGCCCACCGCGTTACCCGCAACGCCACCCAACGCGCCGCCGGCCAAGAGGCCCACGCCGCTGGACTTGTCGTTCTGGATGACGATCGGGCGCACGCCCGTGACCGTGCCCGTGCGAACGATCTGCTCGCGCTGGGCTTGGTCGTAGCTATACACGCCGCTGGAGGCGCTGGGATTGGCGCAACCGCCCAAGACGGCCATCGAGGTCACGACAGCAGCCACGGCCAGCCACCGGCCAGTACGCGGCGTCAACAGGGGAAAGGTTTTGCTTTGGTTCATTTGGACTCCTCGTTCGGGCACTGCCGACGAACTGATCATACTCCGCCCAAATAGGGCGGCAGCCTAACGTGCAACACACTGAAACGCACCGCCACGAGCGGAAAAGCGGCTTGCGAAACCGGCCGCGGCAGGAAAAACGCCGCCGCAGCCGGATATCTTGACCGCTGTTCGACCATGCCGGCGCGCCCAGGTTCCCGAGGGGTCCGCGCTAGCTGCCGCTGCCCTTAGACGGGCAGGTGGATGCCGTAGGTGGCATGCAGCACCGCATCGATCTCGGCGCGCGACGGCGCATGATTCTGCGGACCGCGCGAAGCGATCTTGATGGCGCCCATGACGTTGCCCAGGCGGCAGCTGTCTTCCCAGTTCCAGCCGCTGGTCAGGCCGTACAGCAGGCCGCCGCGCTGCGCATCGCCGCAACCGGTCGGGTCCACCACTTGCGCGGCGCGCACCGGCTCGATCTGGATGGTCTTGCCGCCGGTCAGCAGCGTGGCGCCTTCGCCGCCGCGCGTCACCACCACGGCTTGCAGCGTGCGGGCGATGTCGGCCACGCTGCGGCCCGTGCGCTGCTCGACCACGCCCGCTTCGTAGTCGTTCACCGTCAGCGCCTGCGCCAGCTTGAGCATGCGCTCCAGGTCGGCGCCGTCGAACAGCGGCATGGCCTGGCCCAGGTCGAAGATGAAGGGGATGCCGCTGCGGTGCAGGCGTTCGGCGTGGGCGAACATGCCTTCCTTGGCATCCGGGGCGACGATGCCCCAGCTCGCCTTGGCATCGCTCAGGTCATTGCTGGCCGAGAACGACATGGCGCCCGGGTGGAACGCGGTGATCTGGTTGTCGTCCAGGTCCGTGGTGATGAAGCATTGCGCGGTGAACGTGCCCGGCACCACCTTGACGCGGCTCACGTCGATGCCCAGGCCGGTCAGGCGCTCGAGGTATTCACCGGCGTCCTCGCCCACGGTGGCCACCGGCACCGGCTTGCCGCCCAGCAGATTCATGTTGTAGGCAATGTTGCCGGAGCAACCGCCGTATTCCTTGCGCATGCTGGGCACCAGGAACGACACGCTCAGGGATTGGATGCGGTCGGCCAGGATGTGCTCTTTGAAGCGGCCTTCGAACACCGCGATGGTGTCGAACGCCATCGAACCGCAGACCAGAACGGGGGTCGCCATGAATGTCATCCTTCAAGGAAAGAACTTGTCGAGTTGATAGCCGTTGACTTGAACACCGGTCACTTCAATCGGCACGGAAATCTTCAGTTCGCCCGCCGGCCCGAAGGGGCCGCGCAGTTGTTCGGGCGTCAGGTAATTCTCGGGCATCAGCACGCGGCGCACCACCACCGTGTCCGACAAATCAGTCAGGTCCAGCACCAGCGCCGGCCAATGTTGCGGCTTGTCGTAGCGATTGCGCAGCACCAGGTTCAGCACCAGCCGCGTGCGGCCGTCATCGATGGCGGCCGCGCCCGTGGGCGGCTGTAACGACGACGAAGAGATGGCGATGCGCTCCAGGCGGCGCGCGTAACCGACCGTGCAGCCCAGCGGCTTGCAGGCGGCTTCGAGCGCCGGCCGCAGCACCGGCACGGAATTGGCGATGTCGATGCGGTACACGTACAGCAGCTGCAAGCCCAGCGCGAGCAGGCCGATCAGGCAGGCGTAGCCCCACAGCTTGCGCAGCAGGCCATGGCGCTCCTGGCGATCCTGGTCCAGGAATTCGGGCGGCGCGCGACCGACGTCGGTGGCGCTGGAATAGCGCGTGCGCGTGTCTCCCAGGATCGGCTCGGCGGCGCCGTCGAGGTCGCGCCTGTCGTCGGCGTCCTGGTCATCGTCATCGGGATGACGCAGGCCGATCTCATCGTCATCGCCGGGCGGCGTGGGCCGCGCGTCGTCACGCACCACGAATACCGGTTCGGCGGGCCGGGCATGGCGCGGCGCCTCGTGGTTCGCGCTGTCGCGCACCGCCACGATGGGCTCGTCGCGCGGCGCGGCCGGCGCCGGCCAGCGCGGCGGCGCATGGCTCAGGCGCGGTTCGTCGTCGTAGCGATCCAGGTCTTCATTTTCGTCTTCGTCATCGTCGCCCTCTTCCGCCAGCGCGGCGTCGGGTTCGATGCGGCGGCGGATGTCGTCGCGGCCGCGCAGCACGGCGGGCGGCACGGCGGACGCGAGAGGCCGGGGGGCCGGTTCATCGGTCGGCGCGACAGACGGGGCGGCGGCCGGGGACGCGCCGCTGGCTCCCGGATGAATGCCCGGCGAGGCGGGCTCATCGGGCAGGTCGTCCCAGGGCGCGACCTCGCGCGGTTCGACAGACGGACGCCGCACCGGCGGCGTCACCAGGACCGGCGCGGCGATCGCCTGCGACGCGGCGGGCGCAGG
>JBEBOQ010000168.1:0-8389 GCA_040396375.1 Achromobacter xylosoxidans | reverse complement strand
GGAGCCCCCTCGGGGGGCAGCAAGCACGCGCAGCGTGCGCAGCGTGGGGGCACCCCCGCCGCCGGGCCGCCCCAAGGCGGGGAGCCCCCTCGGGGGGCAGCAAGCACGCGCAGCGTGCGCAGCGTGGGGGCACCCTTGGCACCTAACAGAGCGAGGATCTGGCCCTAGCGTTCCGATCCCATCCGGGCAAACTGGCACCACAGGCCGCACCGGCACAAGCCGGTCGCGTCGGGGCGCGGCCCATTCTCTCCCGGAGATCACCATGAACGCGTTATACCGCCTCATCCGCCGCGGCATCCTGGCCGGCCTGGCCGCCACCCTGCTGGCCGCGCCCGCCCACGCCCAGACCCGCCTGACCGTGGGCTACCAGCTCATCGTCGGCCCCTTCCTGACCGCCATCGCCGACGGCAGCTTCGATGCCGCCCTGAAAGACGCCGGCTACCAGGTCGACTGGCGCCAGTTCACCTCGGGCGGCGACATTTCCACCGCGCTGGCGTCCGGCAACGTGCCGGTCGGCGTACTGGGGTCCACCGGCATCACGTCCGCCGCCACCCGTGGCGTGGACCTGGAGCTGTTCTGGGTGCTGGACAACATCGGCAAATCAGAAGCGCTGGTGGCCCGCAACGGCTCGGGCATCAACAGCACCGCCGACCTGAAGGGCAAACGCGTCGCCACGCCGTTCGTATCGACCTCGCACTTTCACCTGCTGGTGGGCCTGGAGCAGGTCTGGAAGATCAACCCGCGCGACGTACGCATCCTGAACATGCAGCCGCCGCAGATCGTGGCCGCCTGGCAGCGCGGCGACATCGACGCCGCTTACGTCTGGCCGCCCGCCCTGACGGAAATCGAAAAAACCGGCAAGGTCATTGCCGATTCCGAAGCCATCGGCCGTGCCAGCGTCCCGACCTTCGACGGCCTGGTGGTGGACCGCGCCTGGGCCGCCAAGAATCCGAAATTCATGGCCGCCTTCACGGCCGTACTGGCCAAGTCGTACGCCGACTACCGTGCCAACAGCGCCTCGTGGACGGCCGATTCGGCGCCGGTGAAAAGCATCGTCAAACTCATCGGCGGCAAGCCTGACGACGTCGCGACCGCCTTGAAGCTGCTGGTCTTCCCCACCGCCCAGGAACAGGCCTCGAACGTCTGGCTCAGCGGTGGCAAGGACGCCGGCGCCGCCCGCGCCTTCGCGGCCAGCGCCAAGTTCCTGAAGGACCAGAAGCAGATCGACCGTGCCTTGGACGACTACAGCGCCCACGTCACGGATCAGTACGCCAAAGCGGCCATCAAATAGCCGCGGCAGCCCGCAGGGCGCGCCGGCAACCGCGCCCTGCCCCAACGCCCGCCTGGCCGCGGGCACAGTGATTACAGGGGAGCCCGCATGTCCCACTCCACCGCGTCCGCCGCGCAGGCTTTGCGTGCGGACCACGTCAGCGTCACCTACCCCGGGCTGCACGACAGCGGCCCGGTCGTTGCATTGCAGGACGTCAACCTGACCATCGAACCCGGCGAATTCGTCGTGGCGCTAGGCGCCTCGGGTTGCGGCAAGACCACGCTGCTGAGCCTGTTGGCCGGCTTTCTGTCGCCCACCGATGGCGAGATCACACTGGGTGGCCGGCCCATCACCGGCCCAGGGGCCGACCGCGGCGTGGTGTTCCAGAAGCACGCGCTGCTGCCTTGGCTGAACGTGCTGGAAAACACCGAATTCGGCCTGAAGCTGCAAGGCGTGGACCGCGAGACCCGCCGCGCCCGCGCGCGCCGCAACCTGGAACTGGTGGGCCTTGCGGACTTCCACCGCCACATGATCTATCAGCTGTCCGGCGGCATGCAGCAGCGCGTGGGCATCGCCCGGGCGTTGACCTGCGACCCCGCCATGCTGCTGATGGACGAGCCCATGGCGGCGCTGGACGCCTTGACCCGCGAGACCATCCAGGAGCTGCTGCTGGATATCTGGCGCCAGACGGGCAAGATGTTCTTCTTCATTACCCATAGCGTGGAAGAGGCGCTGTTCTTGGGATCGCGGCTGATCGTCATGTCGCCGCGCCCGGGACGCATTACCCACACCTTCAAGCCGGACTTCAACCGGCGCTACCTGGAGACGCGCGATGGACGCGGCATCAAATCGAGTCCCGACTTCATCGCCATGCGCGAACAAGTCCTTGGCATCATCTACGGCGACGAGCTCGCCGCCTCCTCCCCGCAGGCCGTCCATGCCTAGCCGTTTTTCGGGGCATCAGCCGGCCACGCCGGGCAAGGTGTACGGCGCGCCTGGGGCGGGCTACAGCGGCCACATCAGCCTGTTGACCAGCATCGCGCTGCTGGCGCTGTGGTTCCTGGCCACCAATGCGGGCTGGGTCAAGCCGCTGTTCCTGCCATCGCCCCAGGCGGTGTATGGCAAGTTCGTGTCGGCCATGACCGACGGCGTGGCCAATTCCACGCTGGCCGAGCACGCGCTGGCCAGTCTGTCGCGGGTGTTCTCGGCGTTTTTCCTGGCCTGCGCCACCGCCATTCCAGTGGGCATCCTGATGGGCGTGAACCGCTATGCGCGCGGCATCTTCGACCCGCCCATCGAGTTCTACCGCCCCCTGCCGCCGCTGGCCTACCTGCCGCTCATCATCATCTGGTTCGGCATTGGCGAATTCCCCAAGATCCTGCTGATCTACCTGGCCATCTTCGCGCCCATGGCGATCGCCGCGCGGGCGGGCGTGCGCTCGGTGTCCATCGAGCAGATCCACGCCGCCTACGCCATGGGCGGATCGCGGATGCAGATCGTCTGGCACGTCATCATGAAGGCCGCCATGCCGGAGATCTTCACCGGCATGCGCATCGGCATCGGCGTAGGCTGGACCACGCTGGTGGCCGCCGAAATGGTGGCCGCCGACCGCGGCCTGGGCTTCATGGTGCTGAACGCCGCGCAGTTCCTGGCCAGCGACACCGTCATCATGGGCATCATCGTCATCGGCGTGTTCGCCTTCGCCTTTGACCTGCTGGTGCGCTACCTGGAGAAATTCGCGATTCCCTGGAAAGGACGCATCTAGTCCCCCAAGCCCGACGGGCGCCGCTATCAGCCGCCCCCCCTCAAACGCCTGTTACCACTGCCGCCATGCGCCGTGCAGCGGTAACAGGCCCTAGGCCAACTGTCGGACAGATTCCGTTCCATTTTTCCGCCGGCGCGCACACTCGGGCGCGCCGGCAGGGCAATCCCGCATTCCGTCCCCCCAACCGCTCCTCTATTCTGGGATTCAGCCCCACGCCCTGGCCGGCCGCCCGCGCCGGCTCGGCGCGGGCGCGTCGCCACTACAAGGAGCCGCCATGTCCAGCCAGGCCTCGATGCTCAAGCCTGTGTTGTGGGAACGCCTGTTCGAACGGGAAAGCGCGCCCAACCTCAGCCTGCAAGGCCGCGTACGACAGATGCTGGTGTCCGCCATTCTCAGCGGCCACCTGCCGCCCGGCGCACCGGTGCCATCCAGCCGCTACCTGGCCGATCAGCTACGCATCGCGCGCAACACCGTGGTGTTCGCCTACCAGCAACTGGTCAGCGAGGGCTACCTGGAATCGCGCGAACGCAGCGGCCATTTCGTCAGCGCCGACGTGCTGCAGGGCCGCTCGGCGCAATCGGATCCGAGCACCCCCGGCATGGCGGCCGACGCCGTGCGCTGGGACGAACGGCTACGGTTCCGCCCCACCCTTCAGCGCAATATCGTCAAACCGCAAGACTGGCAAAAGCAGCCCTACCCCTTTGTCTATGGCCAGTTCGACCAGGACCTGTTCCCCACCGCCGAATGGCGCGAGTGCTGTATCAAGGCCCTGTCGGTGCTGGACATCCGCAGCTGGGCGCCCGACCTGATCACCCACGACGACCCGGCGTTGATCGAACAGATCCGCACCCAGGTCCTGCCGCGCCGCGGCGTGTGGGCCGACGCCGAGGAAATCGTCATCACGGTGGGCGCACAGCATGCGCTATATCTGCTGGCCGACCTGCTGGTCAATGAAGACACCGTGGTCGGCATGGAAGACCCGGGCTACCCCGATGCGCGCAATATCTTCGCCAGCCACACTCGCCACCTGCTGCCGCTACCGGTGGACGGCCAGGGCCTGTGTACCGGCACCCACCTGTTGGGGTGCGACTATATCTTCGTGACGCCGGGCCACCAGTGCCCCACCACCGTCACCTTGTCCGAAGCGCGCCGCGATACGCTGCTGACGCTGGCGCGCCAGGCCGACAGCCTGATCATCGAAGACGACTTCGAAAGCGAAAGCCGCTGGGGCGAAGGCGCCATCGCCGCGCTTAAAAGCCAGGACCGCGACGGCCGCGTGATCTACGTGGGCAGCCTGGCCAAGTCCTTCGCGCCCGGCCTGCGCATCGGCTATATCGTGGCGCCGCGCGAACTTGCCGCCGAACTGCGCGCGCTGCGCCGCCTGATGCTGCGCCATCCGTCGGCCTACATCCAGCGCGCGTTTTCGCTGTTCATCTCGTTGGGCCACCACCATTCGCTGCTGCGCCGGCAATCTCAGGCCTATCAGCAGCGCGGCGCCGAGCTGGCCGCGGCGCTGGCGCAGTGGTTGCCAGACTTCACGGTAGTGCCCATCACCGGCTCGTCGTCGTGCTGGCTGCGAGGGCCCGATTGGCTGGACGCCGCCGAATTGTCGCAGGCCGCGCTTGCCGAAGGGGTGGTGGTGGAACCTGGCAACGTGTTCTTCATGGACGGCGCCAGCGCGCCGCGCAATTTCCTGCGGGTGGGCTTTACCTCGATCCGCGCCGAGCACATTGGCGCCGGCATTGAAAAACTGGCGCAGGTGGTGCGCCGCTACCGGCTGCGGGCCGCGGCGTAGGCGACCAGGATCGCGCGACGCGGCGGCGGGCGCCGCCGCAACGCCGCACAGCTGGCCTCAGATTATTTCGTCGCGCAGGTAGTACCACCGGTACAGCAACGCCTGCCCCAACCGCCGAAACGGCGCGAACAGGTGCCCGGGCAATGGCGAGTCATAGATGGGCAGGTCCCACGACACGCCATCCTGGCCCATCATGCGCTGCGCCAGGCGCCGGCCGGCATGGGCCGAGAACGCCACGCCATTGCCGCCGTAGCCAAAGGCGTAGTACACGCGCTGCGCCGGATCGGGCTGCGTGATGCGCGGCATCATGTCGTGGCTGACGTCCACCCAGCCCCACCACGAATAGTCCACCTCGACCCCGCGCAGCGACGGGAACTTGCGCGCCAGCCCCGTGCGCAGCAGCGCCAGGTGGCGCGGGTGCTGCGCGTCGGCGCCGCGCAGCGCACTGCGGCTGCCGATCTGCATGCGGCCGTCCGGCAGCAGCCGATAGTAGAACCGCAAGGTTCGCGTATCGGTGATGAATACCGTGCTTTTCAACCCCGCGCGTTCGCGCTCGGCCGGCGTCAGCACCCGCGTCACCATGGAGTTGGACAGCACCGGCATGATGCGGTTGTCCAGCAACCCGTTCACGCCCTGCGCGGTGTAGCCGCCGGTGGCAAAGGCCACGCGTTTGGCCCGCACCGTGCCACCGGGGGTCTGCAGGCGGTAACCGCCCGCCTCTTCGGTCCAGCCCAGCACCGGACTGCCCGGGTGAATGCGCACGCCCAGGGCGCGCGCCTGCCGCATGTAGCCGTAGGCCAGTTTCAGGGGATGCACGCCGACACCGTCCGGTTCGTGCATGGCGCCCACGGCCTCGTGATCGTCGACATAGCGCTCACGCAGTTCATTCTTGTTCAGCATGCGCGTGTCGTAGCCGAACTGGTCGCGCATGACGCGGGCTTCGTTGCGCAGGAACGCCATTTTCTTTTCGCGGTGCGCGGTGTATAGGTGGCCGCCGGGCTGGGCGTCGCAGTCGACTTTTGCCACCTGGCTTTTCCAGTACTCGAAGCCTTCGCGGATCTCGGCGTCCAGGCGGCGGGCCGTGTCCAGCCCCCAGCGTTCGATCCACTGCGACCGGTACAGCCGCCCCGACGCGTTCTGGCCCTGCCCGCCATTGCGGCTGGTGCAGCCCCACACCGCGCGGTTGGCCTCCAGCACCACCGCCCGCACGCCGTAATCGCGCGCCAGCGCCAGCGCGGCCGACAACCCTGTGAAGCCCGAACCCACGATCACGACATCGGCATTGATGTCGCCCTGAATCGGGCCGTCGTCGGCGGGCGGTGGCCCGGCCGTGGCCACCCAGTAGGTCGGCGCGTAATCCTGCCCTCGGCCCGGCGGCGACACCAGGGGGTCGTAGGTGGGGTTGTAGGCGCTGGCGGCAGGGCTGGCGGCGTCCGGCGATTCGAAAGGCATAGCGGTATCCATGCGGCGGTGTCCGGTGGCGGTCTGGGCGGATGGCGTGCTGCGGCGATTCAGGCGCGGGCCGGCAAGGCCGGGCGCTGCTTGCGGAACGCGTTCTTGACGCGGATCTTGCCGCCTTGGAAGGTGAAGACGTCGACCATGTCGGCCTCGATACGGGAGCCATCGGCGGCCGTGCCGGTAAAGGTGGACTCCGACACGCCGCGGTCGCCCGCCACCCAGTGGCGGCCGTTGTTCCATTGCGCGTCAGGGAAGTTCTTCCAGGCCGCTTCAAAGGCCGTTCGCACCGCTTCGCGGCCGGCGTGGCGGGCGCCCCAGCGTTCAGGCCCACCCACGGTTTCGAAGACGCAGTCATCGCTCATGAAGGACATCAAGGCGTCGATATCGTGGCGGTTCCATGCGGCTGCGAACTCGGCCAGCATCTCCACGGTGACGGTCTGGTGCATTGCCTACCCTCCTGGATCGGCGGGCGCGACATGCGCCCACCTGCACATCCCAAGGTACGCGGGGGGTCTGGCAGGGTCTAGAACCAGACGCGGCAAATCGCTTGCACCAGACGGCGGCCTAGCGTTGCGACGCCAGCGCGCGGGCGTACAGCGCCGCGACGGCGCAGCTGTTGACCCGCGCCTCGACCGAGTCAGAACGGCTGGTCAGCAGCACCGGCACGCGTGTGCCCAGCACCAGCCCGGCGGTGCCGGCGCCGGCCAGCCAGGTCAATTCCTTGTAGAGCATGTTGCCGGCCTCGATGTCCGGCACCAGCAGAATGTCGGCGTCTCCCGCCACGCGCGACACGATGCCCTTCTGCTCGGCGGCCTGGCGCGAGATGGCGTTGTCGAACGCCAGCGGGCCGTCGACGTCGCCGCCGCGGATCTGCTGGCGGTCGGCCATCTTGGACAGGGCCGCCGCATCCAGCGTGGCCGGCATGGCGGGATTGACGGATTCGGTGGCGCACAGCACCGCCACCTTGGGCCGCGCCACGCCCAGGGCGCGCGCCAGGTCGATGGCGTTCTGCGCGATGTCGGCCTTTTCCGGCAGCGTCGGCGCAATATTGACGGCGGCGTCGGTCAGGATGAACAGCTTGGAATAGGCCGCCACCGACATCACGAAGGCATGGCTGATGCGCCGGCCCGTCCGCAGCCCGGCGTCGCGCGCCACCACTGCCGCCATGAAATGGTCGGTGTGCAGGCTGCCCTTCATCAGCATGCCCGCCTTGCCGTCGCGCGCCAGGGCGGCGGCCGCCGCGGCCGCCAGCCGCTCGTCGTCGGGCGTATCGACGATTTCCAGCGATCCGGCGCGCAGGCCCATCTCGGCCATCAGGGCGGCCAGCCGGGCCTTGGGTCCGACCAGCACCGGCTCGATATAGCCGGCCTCTTGCGCCTGGACGGCCGCGCCCAGGCTGGCCACGCACAGCGGATAGGCCACCGCCGTGCGTACCCGCCCGGCCGACAGCGCCGCCTCGCGCAGCGGCTGGAACAACCGGTCGGTGGCCATGCCTAGCGACTGACCGGATCAATCGACAGCGGCACTTCGCCCGGCTGGAACGGCTGGTTGACGTAGCGCTTGTACTTGTCCAGCAAGCGCAGCGGCTGCTTGAGCGCGTCGCGGCGGAACGGGTCGCCCAGTTCCTGGCTGACCATCATCTCCAGCACCGTGGTCTTGCCTTCGGATTGCGCCTTGCACGCGGCCTGCAGCGCCGCACCGACCTGATCCGAGTGTTCGACGCGGATGCCCTCGGCGCCCATGGCACGAGCCAATTCGGCGAAGTTGGGGTTCAACAGGTTGCTGCCGACGAAGCGGCGCCCGTAGAAGTCCACCTGGTTCTTCTTTTCGGCGCCCCACTGGCCGTTATGGAACACCACTGCGGTCACCGGAATGCGTTCGCGCACGCAGGTCAACAGTTCCTGGAAGCTCATGCACCAGGCGCCGTCGCCCACGTACGCCACCGCCGGCCGGTCGGGCCGGCCGAGCTTGGCGCCGATCAGCGCCGGCAAGGCATAGCCGCAATTGCCGAAGCTCATGGCGGCCAGCATGGAATTGGGTTCGTCAAAGCGCAGGTAGCTGTTGGACACCGAGCAGATGTTGCCGATGTCGGTGGACACCA
>JBEBOQ010000167.1:0-8650 GCA_040396375.1 Achromobacter xylosoxidans | reverse complement strand
TGGAAGCCCGCCTGAAGGTCAACCTGATGCTGATCCCCAACAAGCATCTGGAAACCCCGCACCACCACATCGAGCGCCTGCGCCACGATGACCCGCGCCTGGAAGAACTGAAGACCAGCTTCGAGCTGGTTGAAGCCCCGGCCACCGACGCTCCCTGGCAGCCGCGCGAAAGCGAAATCAAGGCCCGTCCGGAAGCGCTGGTCAAGGGCATCACCCCGTCGCAGCCCGCTCCCGTGTCGACGCCCGCTCCGGCGCCGGCGCCCGTCGCCGCCCAATCGCAATCGGGCGGCCTCGGCGGCCTGTTCAAGCGCCTGGTCGGCTGGCTGACCGGCAACGCCGAACCCGCCAAGGCAGCCCCGGCTGCCCAGGAAGACGCCGGCGCCAAGCGCGCCTCGTCGTCGACCCGCGGCGGCAAGGGCCGCAGCGGCCACGACGGCCAGGAACGCCGCGGCGAACGCCACGGTTCCGACCGCAACCGCAATCGCCGTGGCGAACCTCGCGCTGAAGGCGCCGAGGCCAGCGAAGGCGGCCGCCATCACATCCGCGGCAACCGCCGCCCCGAAGGCGAGCGCGGCGAACGCCAAGAACGCGGCGAGCGCAACAACCGCAACGAGCGCGGTGAACGCGATCAGGCCGTGCAAACCGCGCAAGCGGCGAACCGTCCTGACGTCGCCGTGGACGCCAATGGCGATGACGCCGGCGCCGGCCGCAACCGCCGTCGCGGCCGTGGCCGTAATCGCCGCGAAGAAGGCCAGTCCGACGCGCCGATGAGCGAACAGGAAAGCATGGTCGCCGCCCTGGCCCAGTCGGTCGCCACCGCGCTGCCTGAAGCCAAGTTGCCCGCCGACACGTCGGCCGAGCAAGCCGACGCCGCCGAACAGGGCGCCGATGGCCTGCCCGTCTCGGCGGATGGCTCGGAAGCCGGTGCGGATCCGGAACGCAAGCGCCGTCGCCGCCGCAGCCGCCGTGGCCGCCGCAGCCAGGAAGAATCTGGCGTGGCAGGCAGCGACGACCAACTGGACGATGGTTCCGATGACGACTCCGGCGAACAAGCCGAGGCCGTGACGACGGCTCCCGCAGCCGCCGCACCTGTCGCCGTCCCGACCCACGCGCCCCAGGCCGACACCCAGCACGCCCCGGTGCAAGCCCAGGCTACGCAAGTGCAAGCCCAACAGGTCGAAGCCGCGGCTCCGGCCCACGTCGAGCAAGCCGCCGCTCCGGTCGCGACTCCTGTGACGCCGGTCGCTGAGCCCGTGGCCCAGCAGCCCGTGCAGACCGCAGCGCCCGCAGTCACCCAGCCGGTGGCCGCCCCGTCCGCCAGCCAGGTTTCCGAGCCGGCCGCGCCTGTCGCGGCACCGGTGGAAGCCGCCGCTGTCGAACCGGTCGTGGCGCCCGTTGTTGCGCCCGTCGAGACGGCTGCGCCGGCCGCCCCGGTGGCCGCTCCGGCCCCGGTCGCCGAAACGCCTGCCCCGGTCGCAGCGCCCGTGGTTGCCACTCCGGCAGCCCCGGCCAGCGCCCAGCCCATCGTGGTGCCGGCAACGGCCCCCTCGGCCAAGGCTCAAGCCCTGCACGACGTGGTGAACGCCGCCGGCCTGCAGTGGGTGGAAACCGACCCCGAACGCCACGCGCAGACGCAAGTCCGCATCGCCGCCGCGCACACGCCGGTCCGCCTGGGCCGCGAGCGCAAGCCGGTGGCCGCCGTGTCGAACGAACCCCTGGTTCAGGTCGAAACGCACCACTAAGCTGCTTCGCGCATGCAAAAGCCCCCATCTTTTCGATGGGGGCTTTTTTTATTGCCCGATCATTCGTGGGAATGAGGCCAAGGTCAGTCGGCAACGACGTGCGCCGCCGCCCACCCGAAAACGCCAGCCGAAAAAAAACCCTCGTCGCCGAGGGTTTCTTTCAGGCCGATCCGCGTGGGATCAGAACTGGTACGTGTAGGTCAGCTGGACCATGTCCAGGCCCGGGTTCGGGCGCTTGATGCTGGCGTTGGAGAAGTGCGAGTAGCGCACGCCAATGCGGTTGTTCGGCGTCAGGAGGAAACCCGCGCCAACGTGGTCACCGAACTGGAAGGCCGTGCTGATGTTTTCGTTGGCGAAACGGGTGCTGGAGAAAACCGTCGCGCCGATACCGGCTTCGAGATAGAAGCGTTCGCCCGTCCACCAGCGGAACATCGGGATGGCGTTCAGTTGCCAGACGTGGCCCGGCGTGCGGCCACCGTCAGCCCACCAGTACGACGCGCCGAGTTCGGGCGTGAGGTCCAGGCGGCCCCAGTTGCCGCCGAACTGGTGGGTCCAGACCGAAGCCGTTTCGTAGTTCAGCGTGAAGCGCTGGTAGTGGTCGCCAATGCCATAGTGCATGCTCACCCCACCCTGGGTGCCTTCAGACGACTGCGCGCTAGCAAAGGTAGCGGCGCCCGCCAGGGCCAAACCGACAAGGCGAGTAAGCATTTTCTTCTTCGTCGACTGCATTGGGAGTTGCTCCGTATTTGTTGGGAATCAGTATCTCGGTTGGATTCACGAGTTTTTTTTCCGGTACTACGCAACATAGCAAAAACCGGGCCAGAAGGCTCGCAATGTGTCGCAATATGGCAACAAACCACATGGAAAACACTGTTCCGCAAGGCAGCCAAAATCAGCTCGTCATGATCGCTGAGGCGAACCAATGAAAACGCCGCCTGCACACAGGTGCGGCGGCGTTTATTCGTTGCACCGCCCACGCCGCAAGGCATGGACGAAGACGATCAGGCGGCAGTGACGACGTCGGCCGGCTGGTTGGTCAGCAACGCCAGCAAGCGGGCGATTTCCTCGCGCAGTTGGCGGCGGTCCACCACCATGTCGATGGCGCCCTTTTGCAGCAGGAACTCGGCGCGCTGGAAGCCTTCGGGCAGCTTTTCGCGCACGGTCTGTTCGATCACGCGCGGGCCGGCGAAACCGATCAGCGCCTTGGGTTCGGCGATGACCACATCGCCCATGAAGGCGAAGCTGGCCGACACGCCGCCCATGGTGGGATCGGTCAGCACGCTGATGAAGGGCAGGCCGGCGGCCGACAGGCGCGTCAGCATGGCGTTGGTCTTGGCCATTTGCATGAGCGACAGCAGGCTTTCCTGCATGCGCGCCCCGCCCGAGGCGGCAACGCAAATGAAGGGGGTCTTGTTGTCCAGGGCGGCCTGGGCGCCGCGCGCAAAGCGCTCGCCCACCACCGAACCCATGGAACCGCCCATGAATTCGAATTCGAAGCAGGCCAGGGTCGCCGGCACGCCACGGATGGAGCCGCTCATGACCACGAGCGCATCGGTCTCGCCGGTTTGCTTGACTGCTTCCTGCAGGCGCTCGGGATACTTGCGCGTGTCCTTGAACTTCAGCGTGTCGACCGAACGCGTGGTCTGGCCGATCTCGACGCGGCCCTCCACGTCCAGCAGCGAATCGATGCGGGCGCGGGCCCCGATGCGCATGTGGTGGTCGCACTTGGGGCAGACGTGCAGGTTGGCTGCCAGGTCTTCGCTGTACAGCACCGTTTCGCACGACGGGCATTTCACCCACAGGCCTTCGGGCACGCGGCGGGCGCCGCTGTCGCTGGTCTTGTTGATGCGAGGAGGCAGGAGTTTTTCGATCCAGCTCATTGTTTTTTCATCCCGTTAGGAGGTCGCGCCAAGCCGCTCAGGCGGACGCGTTTTGTCGTTTTACTTGATCCAGCGCTTGCCGGATGGTGCGCAGCCAACCGCCGGCGGCGGCGACTGCGGCGTCGGTTTGTTGGGCCGCGGGGACGTTCGCCACCGCCTGCTCCATGGTTTCAATCAGTTTGCTGCCGATGACGACCGCGTCGGCCACGCGCGCCACGCGCTGCGCGCTGTCGGCATCGCGGATGCCGAAGCCCACGCCGACCGGGATATCGCGCACGTGGCGGCGGATCACCGCCACGCGTTCGGCCACGTCGTCGGTGTTGAGCGAGCCGGCGCCCGTCACGCCCTTGAGCGAGACATAGTAGACGTAGCCGCGGGCCACCCTGGCCACGGCCTGGATGCGTTCCTCGGTGGAGGTGGGCGCCAGCAGGAAGATCGGGGCGATGCCGTGGCGCCCGAGGGTGCCGGCGAACTCGACGACTTCTTCGGGCGGGTAGTCGACCACCAGGACGCCATCCACGCCGGCGGCTTCGGCACGGCGGGCGAATTCGGCCTGGCCCATGCGTTCGATCGGGTTGGCGTAGCCCATCAGCACGACCGGGGTGGCCGTGTCGCGCTGGCGGAACTCGGCCACGAGGTCGAGCACGCGGCCCAGGCCCATGCCCTGGGCGATGGCGCGCTCGGCGGCGCGCTGGATCACCGGGCCGTCGGCCATGGGATCGGAGAACGGCACGCCCAGTTCGATGACGTCGGCGCCGGCCTCGACCAGCGCGTGCATCAGGGGCACGGTGGCGGCGGGCGACGGATCGCCGGCCGCGATGTAGGGGATGAGCGCCGCGGCGCGGCCGGATTCGGCCGTGCGCGCGAAGGCGGCGGCAATGCGATCGGAACGGGTTGTCGTCATGTTAGAGCTCGATACCGGCACGTTCGGCGACGGTATGCATGTCTTTGTCGCCACGGCCCGACAGGTTGACCAGGATGACGGCGTCGCGCGGCAGCGTGGCGGCCATTTTCACGGCCTGCGCGATGGCGTGGGAGGATTCCAGCGCCGGCATGATGCCTTCGATGCGGCAGCAGTCGTGGAAGGCCTTCAGGGCTTCGTCGTCGGTGATGCCGACGTATTCGGCGCGGCCGGAATCCTTCAGCCAGGCATGTTCGGGGCCGACGCCTGGATAGTCCAGCCCGGCCGAGACCGAATGCGTTTCCTGGACCTGGCCGTCGGCGTCCTGCATGACGTAGGTGCGGTTGCCGTGCAGCACGCCAACCCGGCCGGCTGCCAAGGATGCGGCGTGCTTGCCGCTGTCCATGCCCTCGCCCGCGGCCTCGACGCCGATCAGGCGCACGTTGTCGTAGGGAATGTAGGGGTGGAAGATGCCCATGGCGTTGGAGCCGCCGCCCACCGCAGCCACGACGTAGTCGGGCTGGCGGCCGATGGCTTCGGGCATCTGCGTCAGGCATTCGTTGCCGATGACGGTCTGGAAGTCGCGCACCATGCGGGGATAGGGATCGGGACCCGCTACAGTGCCGATGATGTAGAACGTGTTTTCGATGTTGGTGACCCAGTCGCGCATCGCTTCGTTGAGCGCGTCTTTCAGGGTGCGGGAACCCGACGTGACCGGCACGACCTTGGCGCCCAACAGCTTCATGCGATAGACGTTGGAGGCCTGGCGGCGGATGTCTTCGCTGCCCATGTAGACCACGCACTCCATGCCATAGCGGGCAGCCACGGTGGCCGAGGCCACACCGTGCTGGCCGGCGCCGGTTTCGGCGATGACGCGGGGCTTGCCCATGCGCTTGGCCAGGAGCGCCTGGCCGATGCAGTTATTGACCTTGTGCGCGCCGGTGTGGTTCAAGTCTTCGCGCTTGAACCAGATCTGGGCGCCGCCGACCAGGTCCGACCAGCGGCGGGCATGGTAGACGGGGCTGGGACGGCCCACGAAATGCTTGAGTTCGTAGTTGAACTCTTCCAGGAAGGCGGGATCGACACGGTAATGGTCATAGGCGGCACGCAGCTCGTCGAGCGCGTGCATCAGCGTTTCCGCCACGAAAACACCGCCATAAGGGCCGAAATGGCCCTGGGCATCCGGAAAATCGTAAGGTTTCACCAAGCATCTCCCCCGGCATCACGGCCAGCCTCTGCGGCCCGTGAATCCGGTTTGCAACCCGTCATTTTACCTGACGCCGGTCGCGGGCGGGGGCCGCGCCCCCTGCCCCCTCACCGGGCGTCCCGGGGCCGGGCCTGCCCGGCCAGGCGCTTCAGAGCGATTGCCCCATGCGGCGCAGGAAGGTCTCGCAGGCGGCGAGCTGGTCGAGCGCGACGAACTCGTCGGGCTTGTGCGCCTGCTCGATGTGGCCGGGGCCGCAGACCACCGTGGGAATGCCGATGCCCTGGAACAGGCCGGCTTCGGTGCCGTAGGCGACCTTGCGGGTGGCGCGGTCTTCGGTCAGGGCGCGCACCAGCTGGGTGATGGCGGCTTCCTCGGAAGCTTCCAGGGCCGGCGCGGCGGCGCCGGTCTCGATCTCGATGCTGGCGCCGTCGAATTCGGCCTTCATGCGCGGCAGGAGCTCATCGCGCACGTATTTTTCGACTTCAGCCTGGATCTCGTCGGGCTGCATGCCGGGCAGGTTGCGGAATTCGTAGCTGAATTCGCACGACTCCGGAATGGTATTGACCGCGATGCCGCCGTGGATCTGGTTGGTGGTCATGGTCGAGAACGGGACGTCGTAGAACTGGTCGTACGGGCCCTTGGCCTTGAAGCTGTCGGCCAGATCGCGGATGCGGCAGATCAGGCGGGCGGCGTATTCGATGGCGTTGCAGCCGCGCGGGGTCAAGGACGAGTGCGCCGCCTTGCCGTGCACCTTGCAGCGGAACAGGTTAATGCCTTTGTGCGCCACGACCACCTGCATGCCGGTGGGCTCGCCCACCACGCAGCCTTCGGGACGGATGCCGCGCTCGTGCAGGTCGGCCAGCATGTACGGCGCGCCGGCGCAGCCGACCTCTTCGTCGTACGAGAACGCCAGGTGGATCGGCTTCTTGCGCGGCATGGCCAGGAATTCCGGCACCAGCGCCAGCGAGCCGGCAATGAAACCCTTCATGTCGCAGCTGCCGCGGCCGTACAGGAGGCCGTCTTTCTCGACCAGCTTGAACGGGTCCGTGCTCCAGTCCTGGCCGTCCACCGGCACCACGTCGGTGTGGCCCGACAGGACGATGCCGCCCTGCTGGTTGCCGTCCTGCGCCGGCAGGGTGGCGAACAGGTTGGCCTTGGTGCGCTCGGGATTGTGCGCCAGCCACGCATCGACGCCCTGGCCCTTGAGCCAATCACGGACGGTTTCGATGAGGGCAAGATTGGAATTGCGGCTGGTGGTGTCGAAACCGACCAGCGTCTCCAGCCAGGTGCGCGCGTTCATGTAGCAACTCTCTTGGGGAAAAGGGAGAGTGTAAAGCCAGGACGCGTCCGCGTCGCGCGCCCGGGAACGGACCCGGGCCGCGCCTGGGCCTAGAATGACGGCCTTGAAACAGCACAAGCCCCCAAGGAGAAACCGTGCAGCACAAAGCAGTTCCCACGCGCAACATCGTGGCGGCAGTCATCGGCAACGCCCTCGAATGGTATGACTTCCTGGTGTTCGCGTTCATGACGCCGATCATCTCGAAGCTGTTCTTTCCGACAGACCCCAGCGTTCCCGGCAGCGAACTGAACGCCATCCTGATGACCACGGCGATCTTCGGCGTCGGCTTCTTCATGCGGCCGGTGGGCGGCATCATCCTGGGGCTGTATGGCGACAAGAAGGGCCGCAAGGCGGCCATGGTGCTGGTGACCTCGCTGATGGCGGTGTCCATCGCCCTCATCACCGTGGCGCCCACCTATCACGCGGCCGGCATCCTGGCCCCCATCTTCATCCTGATCGCGCGGCTGCTGCAGGGCTTCTCGGCCGGCGGCGAGTTCGGCACCTCGACCGCCCTGCTGATCGAGATGGCGCCCAACGGCAAGCGCGGCTTCTACGGTTCGTGGCAGATGGCCGGGCAGATGCTGGCGCTGCTGATCGGCGCGGCCTGCGGCACGCTGATCACCGAATTCTTCACGCAGGAGCAGATTGCGGCCTGGGCCTGGCGCCTGCCGTTCGCCTTCGGCCTGGTGATTGTGCCGATCGCCATCTATATCCGCCGCAACATCGACGAAACCGACGCCTTCAAGCAGATGAAGGAAGACGAGCGCCAGGCCGCCGCGCGCGGCGAAGTACAGCGCCTGAGCCTGGGCGAGATGGTCCGCACGCACACCCGCGAGACGCTGATCGGCGTGGGCCTGGTGGTGACGGCGACGGTGTCGATCTACATCACCTTCACGTACCTGGTGACGTATTCCACCCAGATCCTGAAGCTGCCGCTGAACCAGACCTTCCTGGTGCAGATGGCAGGCGCGGCGCTGATGGTGCTGCTGACGCCGTTCATGGGTGCCTGGTCCGACCGTGTCGGCCGCCGCCCCATCGTGATCGGCTCGCTGATCGGCTATCTGGTGGTGCTGTACCCGCTGTACTACTGGCTGTCCGATGCGCCGTCGATCGGCCGCCTGCTGACGGTGCAGATCGTGGTGTGCTTCTTCGTGTCGGCGTTCTTCGGCGTCTTCAGCACGGTGATGGCCGAGCTGTTCCCCGCCCGGGTGCGCTCGGTGGGACTGTCGCTGGCCTATAACGTGGCCGTGATGATCTTCGGCGGTTTCGCGCAGTTCATCGTGACCTGGCTGATCAAGACCACCGGCTCGCCGATGGCGCCTGCCTACTACGTGATGTTCGGCGTGGCGCTAGGCTTGGTGGCGGCGTTCTACATGCGCGAACGCGCGCACGAAACGCTGGACCACTGATACGCATCGCCCGCCCCCCGGAAGCCGCCTGGCTCCGGGGCGCCGGGCCCGGTGCGCCCCTAGCGGCGCACCGCCGACGACACGCCCTGCACTTCGGCCAGGGCGTCCAGCGCGCGAGCCAGCGATTCGCCGCCGCGCACTTCCACCGTGAACACCATATGGGCCAGCGACT
>JBEBOQ010000166.1:0-8673 GCA_040396375.1 Achromobacter xylosoxidans | reverse complement strand
GGATGATGTTCTTGGCCAGCGCCTTGCCGAACTCCACGCCCCATTGGTCGAACGGGTTGATGCCCCAGATCACGCCTTGCGTGAACACTTTGTGTTCGTACAGCGCCAGCAATGCGCCCAGCGTGTAGGCTTCCAGGCGCGGCAGCACGATCAACGAAGACGGCCGGCCGCCCGGGTGCACCTTGTGTTGCGCCAGCAGGCGCGCCCGACCAGGGTCTTTTTCGGTGAGCGAGGTTTCAGCCAGCGCCTCGTCGAACGATTTGCCACGCAGCAGCGCGGCGCGCTGGGCCAGGCAATTGGCGATCAGCAGTTCGTGGTGACGGGCGTAGTCGTGGTCCGGTTGCTCGCACAGGATGAAGTCCACGGGTGCGCCAGCGGCGTCCTGGTGCAGCCATTGGAAAAAGGTGTGCTGGCAATCGGTGCCCGACATACCCCAGACGGCCGGCCCGGTCGGCACGCCCGTCGGGCTGCCGTCGGCCGTGGCCACCTTGCCCAGGGATTCCATTTCCAGCTGTTGCGCCCACGGCACGATGTGGTACAGCCGCGAATCGTAGGGCGAAATGACCAGGGAGTCATAGCCCAGCACGCTGCGGTTGACGACCCCGGCCAGCGCCAGTTGCAGCGGTGCATTTTCGGCTGCTGGGGCGTGGCGGAAGTGCTCGTCCATGGCGGCCGCGCCGGCCAGCAACTGGTCGAAGGCATCGTTGCCCAGCGCCAGCGCCACGGGCAGGCCGATGGCGGACCACAGCGAATAGCGGCCGCCCACCCAGTCCCAGATCTGGAAGATGTGGTCCGGCGAAATGCCCAGGTTCAGTGCTGCCTCGACGTTGGCGGTGATGGCCACGACCTGCTTGATCGGGTCGGCCACGCCCGCGTCGCGCAGCCAGTTCATGGCGACTTCGGCGTTGGCCAGCGGTTCGGTGGTGGTGAAGGATTTGGACGCGACGATGACCAGCGTGTTGTGCGGGTCCAGCCGGCTCATCGCGTCGGCGACGGAGTGCGAATCGACGTTCGAGGCGAAGCGCACTTCGCGCCGCGCGGCGCCATAGCGCAGGGCGCGCGTGACCAGCCGGGGGCCCCAATCGCTGCCGCCGATGCCCAGGTGCAGCACACAGCTGTAGCGGTTGGCAGCATCGGCTGCACGTACGAACTGGCGCACGCGCTCGCGTTCGGCCAACACGGCGCCGGCGACCATGGCCGGCGGCTGGGCGGCGCGCAGCGCGGTGTGCCAGGCGGGGCGCTGCTCAGTCCAATTGGCGTTGCCGCCGTCAAACAGCTGGGCGCGTGCCGCCTCGAAGCCTTGCTGCGCCAACAAGGCGTCCGAGGCTTCTTTGAGGGCAGGGGAGTGCGCCTGTGCGCTCAGGTCCAGACGTAGCCCCGGGGCGTTGATCAGGCGTAGTTGCTCGCCGCGCAGATCGGCGGTTTTTGCCGCAGCGGCGAACTGGAGCCAGGCGGGACTGTTAGGCAAGGACATGGGCGATCTAGAAAGGCAGAGTGGCGTCGGGAGCGAGTTTAGCCAGTTCGCGGCGGAAATCGCCTTGGATCCGGGCCAGCGCTTCGGCGGTTTGTGCTTCGAAGCGCAGCACCACCACGGGCGTGGTGTTGGATGGGCGTGCCAAGCCGAAGCCGTCGGGATACTCGGCCCGCACGCCGTCGATGGTGATCACGCGTGACGCACCCGGGAATTGCCCTTGCGCCTGCAACGCCTGCACCAGCGCAAAAGGCTGGCCTTCTTCCATTTCCAGCTTCAGCTCCGGGGTGGAGACGTCTTGCGGCAGGGCCTCCAGCGGAGCGCCCGCGTCGGCAAAGCGTGACACGATTTCGAGCAGGCGGGCAGCGGTGTAGAGCCCGTCGTCAAAGCCGTACCAGCGTTCCTTGAAGAAAATATGGCCGCTCATTTCGCCGGCCAGCGGTGCGCCGGTTTCGGCCAGCTTGGCCTTGACCAAGGAGTGGCCGGTCTTCCACATCAGCGGCTGGCCGCCAGCGGCTTGCACCGACAGGCCCACATGGCGGCTGCACTTGACGTCATAGATGATGGTGGCGCCGGGGTTGCGTTCGAGTACGTCGCGGGCGAACAGCACCAATTGGCGGTCCGGCCAGATGATCTGGCCCGATTTGGTCACCACGCCGAGGCGGTCGCCGTCACCGTCGAAGGCCAGGCCCAGTTCGCAGTCGGTGGTAGCCAGGCAATGGATCAGGTCTTGCAGGTTCTTGGGTTCGGCGGGGTCGGGATGGTGATTGGGGAAGGTGCCGTCGACCTCGCAGAACAGTTCCGTGACCTCGCAACCCAGGGCGCGGAACAGTTGCGGCGCGATCGCGCCAGCCACGCCATTGCCGCAGTCGATCGCGATCTTCATCGGACGGGCCAGCTTCACGCCGGAGGCCACGCGGGCGATGTAGGAGGCCACCAAGTCCAGTTCGCGGCGCACGCCGGGGCGCGCGGCCGGGGCGGGGGGCGCGCCATTCATTGCCTGGGCCAGCGCCTGGACGTCGTCGCCGTACAGCGCGCGTCCGCCCATCATCATCTTGAAGCCGTTGTATTTGGGCGGATTGTGGCTGCCGGTAATGGCGACACCCGAACCGGTCTGCATGGTGTGCGCGGCGAAATACACCAACGGCGTGGGCACCTGGCCGACATCCAGGGTGTCGACGCCGCCTTCCAGCATGCCTTCCTGCAGGGCCAGGGACAGCATTTCGCTGCTCAGGCGGCCATCGCGGCCGACTACCAGCGTCTGGATGCCTTGAGCCTGCGCCAGGGCAGCCAGCGCCACGCCCAGCGAGCGAGCGAAGCGGGCGTCGATCAGGTCCGGGACCGTGCCACGGATGTCATAGGCCTTGAATACGGCGGCAGGAAATGGTGTGTTGTCGGCCACGACGGTTCCTCATTCAAATTTGCGATATGGCTTGCAGTGGGCGGGGCAAAGCCGCGGAATTCAAGGCAGCCCTACTGGTAAACCCTTGTGCCGACATGTGCCGGTGACATGGGCGTAAAGCGGAATTATCCTCCATTGGGCGAAGGGGCATCATCCGGCGGGTGGAGTAGGGCATCGTGGGGCTTGCGCCAGCGGGGATCCAACGCCCCGATGCGGTGCGCGAGGGTCGGCAGCGTGCCCGTTTTCGGTGCGCCGGCACGGGCGCAGCGGACTGGCCGGGCGAGCGTGGCCGTGGCACGGAACTTGCTCGTCATCCGAAGGTGATACGCTTGCCATGCAAGCAGAAAGACCGGAGGGGCCATGGGAGCCAAAGTATCCACAGTCATGTCATCGGGCGGCGCCAGACGCAGGCGGGGGCCACCCACGGACTTCGCCGGCCCGGCCGCCGGGCGGGAGCGCCGGCTCGACATCCACGTATTCGTCTCGCCCGACGGCGATCTGGCCACCGGCCGGGCCTGGGAGCGCTGCGTCTGGCGCGATGCCCGGGTGCTGATCGCCGAATGCCCGGCGCCGCATTTGCCAGGTTCCGTTGAAAACGCCTTGCGTGCCATCGCGGCCAGTGTCGCGCGGGACCGTGCCTGGCAGGGCATGGGCACCGTGGCCTTTTCGCTGGACGACCGTAGCGGCGTCTTCCGCGTGATCTGCGCCGAATCGCAGCCGCGCTCCGGCGCGGCCGTGGCCGATTTCGAACCGGTCGCCGCGCACGCGCTGGAGGTGCGCATCGACGGCTGCGCTGATCGCCAGAAGCCCTGCACCCATTTGCTCGTCTGCGGCGCGACCCGCGGCGAAGCGCTGCGGCGAGCCTACCGCGCCCTGTCTGAAATGCCGGGCCCGGCCGGCGTGGATCGGGCGTTCCTCATGAACCGCATCGCGTCGCGCGCCTATTGCGCAGGGCTGACAGGCACTCGGCTGGACCAGGCCGTCGGTTAGCCGCGCCGCGCGTCAGCGCCGCCAGCCCGTTCCAGGCTGCGGCGCTTTCTCGGACCCGCTCGCCGTCACGGGCTGGCGCCGCAGCCTCTACAATAGGCCGTACTCTCTTTCGAACAGCGCTCGGGCGCGGCCCGGCGCGATCTCCTGTGCGGCGCCTATGAATTTGCTGAGCGATTTGCAGTCCCTTCTGGGCGAGTCCCATGTGCTGACCGGCGCCGACGCCGATTCCTACGTGCTGGACTGGCGCCGCCGCTACCGCGGCGCGGCGCTGGCAGTGATCCGCCCCGGCTCCACCCAGGAAGTCGCCGACGCCATCAAGCTATGCGCCCGCCATGGCGTGCCGGTGGTGCCGCAGGGGGGCAATACCGGCCTGTGCGGCGGCGCCACGCCCGACGACACGGGCAGCGCCGTGGTGCTGTCGACCGCCCGCCTGACCCGGGTGCGCGCGCTGGATACCGATAACGACACCATCACCGTCGAAGCCGGCTGCATCTTGCAAGCCGTGCAAGAGGCCGCGGCAAACGCCGACCGCCTGTTCCCGCTCAGCCTGGCTGCCGAAGGCAGCTGCACCATTGGCGGCAATCTGGCAACCAACGCCGGCGGCACGCAGGTGCTGCGCTACGGCAACACGCGCGACCTGACCCTGGGCCTGGAAGTGGTCACCGCCGAAGGCGAAATCTGGGATGGCCTGCGCGGCCTGCGCAAGGACAACACCGGCTACGACCTGCGCGACCTGTATATCGGCAGCGAGGGCACGTTGGGCATCATCACGGCTGCCACGCTGAAACTGTTTCCGCGGCCGGTGGCCTCGTGTACGGCGCTGCTCACGCTGGACAGCATCGACAACGCGGTGGAACTGCTGTCGCGTGCCCGCGCCGGTTTCGGCGCCGCGCTGACCGGCTTCGAATTGATGAGCGGCCATTGCTTGCAGGCCGTCGTGCGGCTGTTCCCGCAGCAGCGCCTGCCTTTTGATGGCGAGTCCGCCGCGTCGCCCTGGTTCGCGCTGCTGGAACTGTCCGACAGCGAAAGCGAAACCCACGCGCGCGAGCGTTTCGAAACCGTGCTGGGCGAGGCCATCGAGGCCGGCCTGGTGAATGACGCCGCCATTGCCGCCAACGTCGCGCAGAGCAAGGCCATCTGGCACCTGCGCGAAAGCATTCCGCTGGCCGAGGCCGAGCTGGGCAAGTCCGTCAAGCACGACGTGTCGATCCCCATCTCGGGCATCGCCGGCTTCGTGCACAAGACCAACGCGCTGCTGCAGGCGCGCTTTCCGGGCGTGCGCCACGTGATATTCGGCCATCTGGGCGACGGCAACCTGCACTACAACGTGGCCAACGCGCCCGGCCAGACCGAAGCTGAACTGCTGGCGCTGCAAAACGACATCTACGGCGTGGTGCACGACAGCGTGCACGCCCACGCCGGTTCCATCAGCGCCGAGCACGGGGTTGGCCAGCTCAAGCGCGACGAACTGCCGCGCTACAAGAGCCCGGTCGAACTGGCGCTGATGCGCCGCATCAAGCGCGCGCTGGACCCGCAAGGCCTGATGAATCCCGGCAAGGTGCTGCAGGCCTGACGCAAGGCGCTCAACCTTTCTTCCTATGGGGAACGCAACTATGGTGGCCAGTCCTGCAGCAGGCGCGAATCAACGGATCCTGATCGTCGAAGACGATCACATCATCGCGGGCAATCTGTACACCTTTTTGGAAGCGCGCAAGTTCCTGCCCGATGTGGCGTACAGCGGCCCCGCGGCCCTCAAACGCCTGGAAGAGCAGCGCTTTGACGCGATGATCCTGGACATCGGCCTGCCGGGCATGGACGGCAACGCGGTGCTGCACGCACTGCGCAACGACAAGCGCCTGCCGTTGCCGGTGCTGATACTGACCGCGCGCGACAGCCTCGAGGACAAACTGGCCGGCTTTTCGCACGGCGCCGACGACTACCTGACCAAGCCGTTCGCGCTACTCGAAGTCGAGGCCCGCCTGTTGGCGCTGATCCAGCGCGCCAAGGGCTCGACCGTCGATACAGTGCGCGTATTCGGCGACCTGCAGTACGACACGCGCAGCCGCATGGTGTCCATCAGTGGCAAGCCGGTGCACCTGACGCGCAAGGCGACCATCATCCTCGAGGCGCTCTTGCGCGATCCGGGCCGGGTGGTCTCGCGCGAAGAACTCGAATCCCAGCTGTGGGGCAGCGAGCCGCCGTCCTCCGACGCGCTGCGCAGCCAGGTTCACCTGCTGCGCCGCGCGCTGGCCGACGCCGGTTTTGACGGCATCGAAACCCTGCACGGCACGGGCTGGCGGCTGGTGCCTTGCGGAGGCGCCGCATGAGCCGGGTGTCTACAGGCAGCGGCACGCTGACGCAGCGCGTGGTGTGGGCGCTGACGGGCACCGTGGCGCTGTTCGTCACGGCGCTGGCGCTGCTGGCCTACCTGACCTTCGACCAGATGGAAGACGACCTGGTCAACGACATTCTCAATACCGAAATGGACCGCCTGGTGCAGCACGCGCGCACCAGCGACCAGTTCCTGCCCCGCCGCGGCGCCCGCGAGCTGGGCGGCTCCATGCGCGCCTGGCTCAGCGTCGACGGCCAGCCGCCCATTGGCATGCCCGAAGAGATCCGCGGGCTGGAAAACGGCCTGCACCTGATCGAACCCGGCGCCTATACCTGGCACGTGATGGTGGCCGAAACCGGCACCGGCAAGGTGTACCTGCTGTACGACGCCACCGACAACGAAGAACGCGTGCACGACTTCGGCCTGATCGTGTTGGGGGTGGGTGCGATCTGCGTGGTGGGGGCCTATGCGCTGTCGCGTCGCGTGGCGGCGGTGGCGGTGGGGCCGCTACTGGACCTGACCGACCGGCTATCGACCTGGGCGCCGGGGGCGCCCGACCTGGCCGTCACCCGCGATGACGAGGCGGGCAGATTGATCGAGGCCTTCAATCGGGTGCAGAACCAGGTCGACCGGTCCATTGCGCGCGAACGCGAATTCGCCGGCAACCTGAGCCACGAGGTTCGCACGCCCCTGGCGGCCATTCGGTCGGACAGCGAGCTGATGCTGCTGACCCAGGAATTGACGCCGGACCAGCGCCAGCGGCTGACGCGGGTGGTGGACAACGTCGACGACGTCATCGTCTGCCTGGAAAGCGCTCGCGCCATGGCTCGCGACCAGATGCGACCGCCCGAGCCGGTGGATCTGGCCGACTGCATGCTGGACGCCTGGCGCGGCTATGAAACCCAGGCGGGCCTGGCCGAACTGCGTTTCGAGAACCATATCGCGCCAGACCATATCCGCATCCTTGACCGCTACGCCCTGCTGACCGTACTGCGCAATCTGATCCGCAACGCCGTCGAGCATGCGGCGCCAGCCACCCTTACTGCCAGCCTGGGCGCCGATGGTGCATTGCTGCTCAGCGACGATGGCAAGGGCATCTCGGTCGACGATCTGCCGTTCCTGTTCCGCCGTTACTACAGTGGCCGGATGCGGGATTCGGGGACGGCAGGCCGCGACGAAACCGCGCGCGGCCTGGGTTTGGCGATCGCCAAGCGGGTTTGCGACATGCAGGGCTGGACGCTGACAGTGGACTCCTCCCGCGAGGGCGAGCAGCGGGGCACGCGCTTCACCCTGCGTCTGGAGGCGGCCGGCGGGGCCGCCTGAGTCGGGGCCAGATCCCCGAGCCGCTGAGGCGCTATTGCGGCGTGAACGAATTTGACGAATTTTCGACTATCTCCCGCCTAAGCTGTGCGCTCTGGCAGACCGCCGCCGCCCCACGCCTTACATGCCCCCCCTATCTCCGCCTGCAATCGCCAGGCCGACTGCCGTTTCCTATTTCTTCACGCACGTCCTTGGCGTGACGCTGATCCTGGCGTGCCTGGCATGGTGGGTAAACGCGTCCGGACTCGATATGGCCATCGGACGGGCGCTGTACAGCCCGGCGCTGGACGACTTTCCGCTGCACACCAACCGTTGGTTGGAACTGGTCGGCCATCGCATGGTGCTGGCCTTGCCCATCGGCATCGCACTGGGCGCGGTTGCTGTCGCGGCGGCCAGCTACCGCATCCCCGCTTGGCGCCACTTGCGCGGCGCGGCGCTGGCGGTGGCGTTGACCTGCCTGGTAGGGCAACTGGCGGTCAACCAGCTCAAGCACTACACCACGCTGCCGCGTCCCTATGACCTGGAGACGTTGGGCGGCTACACGCCGTACCCGCTGTCGTGGTGGACTTGGGACCGCAGCAAGGCGGGCGGAGCATTGCCCAGCGGCCACGCCGGCGCCGGCTATTCCCTTTTGGCCCTGTATTTTGCTGGCTGGGCCGCGGGGCGGCCGAGCTGGCGCTGGTGGGGCTTGGCGGCAGGCGTCGCCGCCGGCGTGGGGTTTTCGATTGTGCGCGTCTTGCAGGGCGCCCATTTCCTGAGCCAGACGCTCTGGTCCGCCGCCTTGATGTGGCTGCTGGCCGCGCTGTTCTTCTGGCCGGTGCTGCGGGGGTGGACCGCGGGCGGCCCGTCCCCCGCGTCAAACGCTCAGTTGAGCAGCACGCCGGGCAGCCACAGCGAGAAGGCCGGTACGTAAGTGACCAGCGCCAGGGCGGCCAGGAGCGCGCCGTAGAACGGCCAGATCGTTCGCATCACCGTCCCGACCGACACGCCGCCGATGGCGCAGCCCACGAACTGGGTCGTGCCCACAGGCGGCGTGTTCAGTCCCAGCGCGCAATTCAGCAGCATTACGATGCCGAATTGCACCGGCCCCATGCCGTACTGCATGCAGATCGGCAGGAAGATCGGGGTGCAGATCAGGATGGTCGCGGCCATGTCCAG
>JBEBOQ010000165.1:0-8688 GCA_040396375.1 Achromobacter xylosoxidans | reverse complement strand
GCGGCACGCCCGAGGAATTCGGCGCGTTCATCAAGAGCGAAACGGCCAAGTGGGCCCACGTCATCAAGGCTGGAAACATCCAGCTCCAGTAAACCAACCAGGAGTATCTCCATGACATCCCGCCTTCTCGACCGGCTCAAGCTTGAACATCCCATCATCCAGGCGCCCATGGCCGGCGGCGCGACGACGGTAGAGCTGGTATCCGAGGCCGCGAAGGCGGGGGTCCTGGGTTCTCTTGGGGCGGCTTACCTGAGCCCCGAACAGATCGAAACAACGGCCACCGCCATCCGCGAGCGGACCGACCGGCCGTTCGCCATCAATCTGTTCGCCTCGGTGCCCGAGCAGCCCTACCACGGCGATGCGGACCGCATGCTGGACCTGCTGGCGCGTTACCACGCCCAGTTGGGCTTGCCGGCGCCGGCCGCCCCCGGCCCGCAGGCCGACCCGCTGCCCGCCCAGATCGAGGCAGTGCTACGGGTGCGCCCGGCGGTATTGAGCTTCACGTTCGGCCGCATGCCCGCCGACGCCCTGGCACGCTGTCGCGAACTGGGCATCCTCACGGTGGGCACCGCCACCACGGTGCGCGAAGCCGTGGTGTTGGAGCAGGACGGGGTGGACGCCATCGTGGCCCAGGGCGCCGAAGCCGGCGGCCACCGCGGCACGTTCCTGGATGAATTCGAGCATTCGCTGATCGGCACCCTGGCCCTGGTGCCGCAGATAGCCGACGCAGTATCGATCCCTGTCATCGCCTCGGGCGGCATCATGGACGGTCGCGGCATCGCCGCCGCCCTGGCCCTGGGTGCGGAGGTTGCACAAATGGGGACAGCCTTCCTGACCACGGACGAAGCGGGCATCGGCGAGGCGTACAAGGCGGTGCTGCCGGCCTCGCGGGCCGAACAATCCCGGGTGACCCGGGCGTTTTCCGGGCGCCCGGCGCGGGGCATCGTGAATTCCTTCATGCGGGATGCTGACCAATTATCAGACGATATCCTGCCGTACCCCCTGCAGAACGCCCTGACGCGGCCCATGCGCACCGCCGGGGGCAAGGCCGGCAATGTGGCGGTTCTGTCCCTTTGGGCGGGCCAGGGCGCACCGCTGGCACGGCGTGAAACCACGGCTGCGCTGGTCGCCCGGCTGGTCCGCGAAACGGCTGCGGCCCGCACCCGCGGCTGATGCCGGGGCGGGCGGGCCGCCACGATTGGCGGCCCGGCCATTGTTCCCCAGGGCGAAAACACTGTTCCACGAACAGGCATATAGCACTGCGATGACAGTTCGTCGGGCTACAATGGTCCCTCGCCGCTGGGTGCAACAGTTTGTCTTTCTGCCCCCGGCATATGAGTAACAGGGCGCTTCCCGACGCAGCCTGTCTCGCTCGCGCCGGCTGGTTGACCGCCGCGCATGAGCGCGGCGGCAGGGCATCCGCCACCGAAACACCCGTTCGTTGCCCATGTCCGCTCAATCCAGCAGCCCCCCGGAATTCGCCCTGCGCCTGCAAGGTGTAGCGCTCGGCTACGGTGATTTCACCGTCTTGCGCGATATTTCCATGGAAGCGCGCCCGGGCCAGGTAGTCGCCATCATGGGCGGCTCCGGTTCCGGCAAGACCACGCTGCTGCGGGCCGCCACCGGGCAGCTTATCGCCCAGCAGGGCACGGTGCTGGCTTTCGGCCAGGACATCGCCCGCGCCACCCCCGCCGAACTGCAATCCCTGCGCAAGCGCATGGGTGTGCTGTTCCAGCAGGGCGCGCTGTTCACCGACCTGAATGTCTTCGAAAACGTAGCGTTTCCGCTGCGCGAGCACACGCAACTGAGCGAAGCTGACATTACCGCCCGCGTCCTGGACAAGCTCGACGCCGTGGGCCTGCGCGCCGCGGCCCACCTGAAGGTGGCCGAAGTGTCCGGCGGCATGGCCCGCCGCGTAGCGCTGGCCCGCGCGGTGGTGCTGGAACCCGAACTCATCTTGTACGACGAACCCTTCGCCGGCCTGGACCCGATCTCGCTGGGCATCACCGCCCGCCTGATCCGCAGCCTGGCCGACCGCCTGGGCTGCGCCTCGGTGCTGATCACCCACGACGTGCACGAATCGTTCGCGATCGCCGACCAGGTGTACCTGGTCGGCCAGGGCCAGCTCAAGGCGGCCGGCAGCCCCGACAGCCTGTCGGCCTCGCCGGACCCCTACGTGCAGCAATTCCTGAAGGGCGAACCCGACGGCCCGGTCGCGTTCCAGTACCCCGAAACGCCGGCTTTCCAGAAGTGGCTTTCGCAACAACAAGGGCGCAAGGCATGAGCGGATCCAACAACGCCATCGGCGCGCTGGGCGGCTGGGTGCGCACCCGCATCGCCGGCATCGGCTACTTCACCCGTTTCTTCGGCGCCATGCTGGCGCGCAGCGGCATCGCGCTGTCGCGGCCGCGGCTGGTGTCGCAGCAAATTCATTTCATCGGCAACTACTCGCTGCTGATCATCGCCGTGTCCGGCATGTTCGTGGGCTTCGTGCTGGGCCTGCAGGGCTACTACACGCTGAACCGCTACGGCGCCGAGGAATCGCTCGGCCTGCTGGTGGCGCTGTCGCTGGTGCGTGAGCTGGGCCCGGTGGTGACCGCGCTGCTGTTCGCCGGCCGCGCCGGCACCTCGCTGACCGCCGAGATCGGCCTGATGAAGGCCGGCGAACAACTGTCGGCCATGGAAGTGATGGCGGTCGACCCGATGCGCCGGGTGCTGGTGCCGCGCCTGTGGGGCGGCATCATCGCCATGCCGATCCTGGCCGCCGTGTTCTCCATGGTGGGTATCCTGGGTGGCTGGGTAGTGGGCGTGGTGGTCATCGGCGTTGACCCCGGCGCCTTCTGGTCGCAGATGCAGGGCGGCGTCGACGTCTGGAACGACGTCCTGAACGGCGTCATCAAAAGCGTGGTGTTCGGCGTCACGGTGACGCTGGTCGCGCTTTACGAAGGCTGGCAAGCCAAGCCCACTCCCGAAGGCGTTGCCCGCGCCACCACCCGCACTGTCGTGGTGGGTTCGCTGGCGGTGCTGGGACTGGACTTCCTGCTCACCGCCTTGATGTTTGGAAACTGATACGGATCGATCATGTCACGCGAAAAAACCGACTTCTGGGTAGGCCTGTTCGTATTGCTGGGCGCGGTCGCGCTGGCGTTCCTGGCGTTGCGCGCCGGCAACTTGAGCACCTTTTCTTTCGCTCCCACCTATACGCTGACGGCCAATTTCGATAACGTAGGCGGCCTCAAGGTCCGCGCGCCCGTGAAAAGCGCGGGTGTGGTGGTCGGCCGGATCGCCAAGATTTCCTTTGACGACAAGACCTTCCAGGCGGTCGTCGCGATCAACCTGGAAACGGCCTACCAGTTCCCCAAGGACTCTTCCGCGGCCATCCTTACGTCCGGCCTGCTGGGCGAACAGTACCTGGGCCTGACCCCGGGCAGCGAAGACGACAATTTTGCCGATGGCGGCAAAATCCGCTATACCCAAAGCGCCGTCGTGCTGGAACAGCTGATCAGCAAGTTCCTGTACGGCACGGCCGAGAAGGAAGGCTCGAACGCGGGTGGCTCGCCGGAAGCGAAAGCCCCGAATTAAAGAGGATCCGTCACGCGCGGCCACATCCGCGCGCGGCGCACGCTGCAATAAGAATAGATATCTGTTGATAGGGATGCCCTGATCATGAACAAGAAAGCTCTTTCCCGAATCGCCACCGTCGCCGCCGCCGGCGCACTGATGGCCGGTTGCGCCGCGCCGCAGCAGCCGGATCCGCGCGATCCCTGGGAAGGCTTCAACCGCGGCGTCTACAAGTTCAACGACACCGTCGACCGCGCCGTCTTCAAGCCGGTGGCGCAGGCCTACACCTACGTCACGCCGGAGCCGGTGCGCAGCTGCGTGCACAACATCTTCAGCAACGTCGGCGACCTCTGGTCGGGCGCCAACAGCTTCCTGCAAGGCCGCGGCCACGACTTCGTCAACACGCTGGGCCGCTTCCTGTTCAACACCACCATGGGCGTGGGCGGCTGCTTCGACGTCGCCTCGGCCAACGGCGCGCGCAAGATCCCCAACGACTTCGGCACCACGCTGGGCGTGTGGGGCTTCGGCCAGGGTCCGTACCTGGTGCTGCCGTTCTTCGGTTCGGCCAGCGTGCGCGACGGCGTCGGCCTGGTCGGCGACTGGCAGGGCCGCATGCACGGCTACATGGGCGTGAGCGCCATCGACAACGTGGCGCTGCGCAATTCGCTGTGGGGCCTGGAAGTGGTCGATACCCGCGCCAGCCTGCTCAACGCCACCGACACGGTCGACCGCGTGGCGCTCGATCCGTACAGCTTCGTGCGCGACGCCTACCTGCAGCGGCGCGCCGCCATGGTGGCCGGCCAGCGCGTGGACGACGAATCCAGCCTGCCGAACTACGAAGACGACGAGGACGAAGGCGCCGCCAGCAAGGACAAGGGCGCCGCGGCGCCAGCGCCGGTTCCCGCAACCAAGTAAGCTGTTGGATTGCGTTATCAGTACAGCAAGGAGTTTTCATGCGGTTTTCTTTCTTTTCCCTGCTCCAGCGCCTGGCCTTGGCCGGCCTGCTGGGGCTGGCGGCATCCGCCGCCGCGCACGCCCAACCCGACGCCAAAGGCGCACCCGACCAGTTCGTGCTGGGCGTGGCCAATGAAGCCCTGGACGTCCTGAAAGCCGACGGCGCCGTGAAGGCGGGCAATACCGCCCGCATCAACCAGGTCGTCAACGAGCACATCCTGCCCTACGTCAACTTCCAGAAGACGACGCGCCTGGCCGCCGGCCGCTACTGGCGCCAGGCCAGCGAGCAGCAGAAGACGGCCCTGGCCGAAGCCTTCCGCGGCACGCTGGTACGCACTTATAGCGGCGCGCTGACCCGCGTCACGTCCAGCACCAAGGTCACATCGCTGCCGTTCCGTGGCGACGCCAAGGCCGACGACGTGGTCGTGCGCACCCTGATCAGCCAAGCCAACGGCCAGCCCACCGGCGTGGACTACCGCCTGGAAAAAACGCCCCAGGGCTGGAAGATCTATGACATGAACGTCGAAGGCATCTGGCTGATCGAGAACTACCGCAACCAGTTCGCCCAGCAGATCAACCAGAACGGCATCGACGGCCTGATCCAGGCGCTGAATCAGCGTAATCAGTAATCTCCGTCCCGCTTGCCTGCGGCCCGGCGCGCCCTTGCGGCCCGCCGGGCTTGTTATTTGGGGACACATTAAGCGTTCTTGCCCCACGGCTGCCGGGGCTATCAGCGCCCCGCAAGGCGGCCCGCTTATATAATGATCAATTCGCTCTTTTCCGGGCAACCTCCCCGCCGTCATGTCTGCCGTTAGTCTAGAGAACGTCTCCAAAATCTACTCGCCGCGCCGTAGCGGCTGGGGCAGGCTCACCGGGCGCGCCCCTGGCGCCGGTTTCCAGGCGCTGGACAACGTCAGCCTGAACATCGAGCACGGCGAATTTTTCGGCCTGCTCGGCCCCAACGGCGCGGGCAAGACCACCCTGATTTCCATCCTGGCTGGTTTGGCACGGGCCAGCGCCGGCCGCGCCACCGTCTGTGGCTACGACGTCGTGGCCGACTACAAGTCGGCGCGACGCGCCCTGGGCGTGGTGCCGCAAGAACTGGTCTATGACCCGTTCTTCACGGTGCGCGAAACGCTGCGCATCCAGTCGGGTTATTTCGGCCTGCGCAAAAACGATGACTGGATCGACGAGATCCTCTTCAACCTGGGCCTGGCCGACAAGGCCAACTCGAACATGCGGGCGCTGTCCGGCGGCATGAAGCGCCGCGTGCTGGTGGCGCAGGCGCTGGTGCACCGCCCCCCCGTGATCGTGCTGGACGAACCGACCGCCGGCGTGGACGTGGACCTGCGCCGCACGCTGTGGGAATTCATCTCGCGCCTGAACAAGGCCGGCCACACCATCATGCTGACCACCCACTACCTGGAAGAAGCGGAAGCCCTGTGCGGCCGCATCGCCATGCTCAAGGGCGGCCGCATCGTGGCGCTGGACACCACCCAGGCACTGTTGGCGCGCGTCGGCGGCGTTGACCTCGAAGACGCCTTCGTGCGCATCATGCACCAGGACGACGCCTTGCAACCCGAAGAGATTTCGCAATGACGCAGCCCGCCGCCAATGCCAGCCAGCCGCTGGTGCAGCCCCGCCTGGACGCGGGTTCGGGCTTTCCGACCCTGCTGCGCAAGGAATTGCTGCGCTTCTGGAAGGTCAGCTTCCAGACCATCGCCGCGCCGGTCATCACCGCGCTGCTGTACCTGCTGGTGTTCGCCCACGTGCTGGAAGGGCGCGTCATGGTCTACGGCAGCGTGCCGTACACCGCGTTCCTGATCCCCGGGCTCATGATGATGAGCATGCTGCAGAACGCCTTCGCCAACCCGTCGTCGTCGCTGATCCAAAGCCGCATCACGGGCAACCTGGTGTTCATGCTGCTGCCGCCGCTGTCGCACCGCGACATCTTCGCCGCCTACGTGCTGGCGGCCGTGGTGCGCGGCCTGGCCGTGGGCCTGTGCGTATGGGTGGTGGCGCTGTTCTTCGTCTCGCTGGTGCCGTCCAACCCGCTGTGGCTGCTGGTGTTCGCGGTGCTGGCCTGCGGCATCATGGGCGTGCTGGGCCTGATCGCCGGCCTGTGGTCCGAAAAATTCGACCAGCTCGCCGCCTTCCAGAACTTCCTCATCATGCCGGCCACCTTCCTGTCCGGCGTGTTCTATTCCATCCATACGCTTCCCGCCTTCTGGCAGGGCGTGTCCCACTGGAACCCCATCTTCTACACCATCGACGGTTTCCGCTACGGATTCTTCTCGGTGTCGGACGTCTCCCCCTGGCGCAGCCTGGCGGTGGTGACGGGGGTGTTCCTCGCGCTATCGCTCTATGCGCTGCGGCTACTGGCCAGCGGCTACAAACTCAGGAACTGACGTCCATGCTTCCCACTCCCGCGCAAGTCCGCCAATACATCGCGGACGGCCTGCCCTGTGAACATCTCGACGTGCAAGGCGACGGCTCGCATTTCGACGCGGTCATCGTCAGCGCCGCCTTCGAAGGCAAGCGCCTGATCCAGCGCCATCAACTGGTCTACGCGGCGCTGGGCGACCGCATGAAGGCCGAGATCCACGCCTTGTCGATGCGCACCCTGACCCCCGCCGAATACGCCCAGGCGGGCAAGTAACCATGGACAAACTCCGCATTACCGGCGGCGCGCGCCTGCACGGCGAAGTCACCATCTCCGGCGCCAAGAACTCGGCCCTGCCGATCCTGTGCGCCGGGCTGCTGACGGCCGACGCGCTGTCCCTGTCGAACGTGCCGCACCTGAACGACACGGCCACCATGCTGCGCCTGCTGGGCCGCATGGGCGTGCGCGCCGAGCGCGCCGCCGACGGCGTGGTCACGCTGCAGGCCGACCGCGTCGACAACCTGGAAGCGCCGTACGACCTGGTCAAGACGATGCGCGCATCCATCCTGGTGCTGGGCCCGCTGGTGGCGCGCTTCGGCGAAGCCCGCGTCAGCCTGCCCGGCGGCTGCACCATCGGCCAGCGGCCGGTGGACCAGCACATCAAGGGCCTGGCGGCGCTTGGCGCCGAAATCAGCATCGAGCACGGCTTCGTGGTGGCGCGCGCCAAGCGCCTGAAGGGCGCCTCGATCCGCACCGATATGGTCACCGTCACCGGCACCGAGAACCTGCTGATGGCGGCAGTGCTGGCCGAAGGCCAGACCGTGCTGGAAAACGCCGCGCGCGAACCCGAGGTGGTGGACCTGGCCGAGCTGCTCATCAAGATGGGCGCTCGCATCCAGGGCCACGGCACCGACCGCATCGTGATCGACGGCGTCGAGCGCCTGCACGGCGCCGAGCACCGCGTGATCTCCGACCGCATCGAGGCCGGCACGTTCCTGTGCGCCGTCGGCGCGGCCGGCGGCGACATCGTGCTGCGCAACACCGACGCCGGCATCCTCGGCGCCACGCTCGACAAGCTGGCCGAGGCCGGCCTGGCTATCGAGACCGGCCCCGACTGGATTCGCGGCGCCATGTCCGCGCGCCCCAAGGCGGTGGGCTTCCGCACCCATGAATACCCCGGTTTCGCCACCGACATGCAGGCCCAGTTGATGACGCTGAACACGGTGGCCGAAGGCACGTCGGTGATCGTCGAGAACATCTTCGAGAACCGCTACATGCACGTGCAGGAACTGCGCCGCATGGGCGCGGACATCGACATCGACGGCCACACCGCCATCGTCCGCGGCATTGCCCGCCTGTCGGGCGCGACGGTCATGGCCACCGACCTGCGGGCCTCGGCCAGCCTGGTCATCGCCGGCCTGGCCGCCGATGGCGACACGCTGGTCGACCGCATTTACCACCTGGACCGCGGCTACGACCGGATGGAAGTCAAGCTGCGCGCCCTGGGCGCCAATATCCAACGCGTTGTTGAACGCACTAGCGGCAAGGAATCGGCATGAGCGATGCCCCTCTCGCGCCCCTGACCCTGGCTCTGTCCAAGGGGCGGATCTTCGAAGAAACCATGCCTTTGCTGGCGGAAGCCGGCATCGAGGTGCCCGAGAACCCCGAAAGCTCGCGCAAGCTGATCCTGCCGACCAGCGACCCCGGCCTGCGCCTGATCATCGTGCGCGCCTCGGACGTGCCGACCTACGTGCAGTACGGCGCGGCCGACCTCGGCATCGCCGGCAAGG
>JBEBOQ010000164.1:0-8755 GCA_040396375.1 Achromobacter xylosoxidans | reverse complement strand
CCACCGACTACACCGTCAGCGAAGACGGCCTGGTGTACACCTTCAAGCTGCGCGACGGCGTCAAGTTCCATGACGGCACCCCGTTCAACGCCGAAGCCGTCAAGATCAACTTCGACCGTCCGGCCAACCCGGAAAACCGCCTGTCGCGCTACATCCAGTTCAGCGTCATCGACAAGACCGAAGTGGTCGATCCGCTGACCGTCAAGATCACCCTGAAGAAGCCGTTCTCGGCCTTCATCAACGCGCTGGCCCACCCGGCCGCCATGATGATCTCGCCGGCCGCCCTGGCCAAGTACGGCAAGGAAATCGGCTTCCACCCGGTCGGCACCGGCCCGTTCGAATTCGTCGAATGGAAGCCGGCCGAATACCTGAAGGTCAAGAAGTTCGACGGCTACTGGAAGAAGGGCTACCCCAAGGTCGACACCCTGACTTTCCGCACCGTGACGGACAACAACACCCGCGCCGCCGTGGTGCAGACGGGTGAAGCGCAGTTCGCCTTCCCGGTGCCGTTCGAACAAGCCGCCGTGCTGAAGAAGAACGACAAGCTGGACGTGGTCGATCACCAGAACTCGATCATGGCCCGCTACCTGTCGATGAACACGCAGCAAAAGCCGTTCGACAACGTCAAGGTGCGTGAAGCCATCAACTACGCCATCAACAAGGAAGCCCTGGCCAAGGTCGCTTTCTCGGGCTATGCCACCATCGTTGACGGCGTGGTGCCCAAGGGCGTGGACTTTGCCCACAAGACCGGCCCGTGGCCGTATGACCTGAAGAAGGCCAAGGCCCTGCTGGCCGAAGCCGGCTACCCCAACGGCTTCGAAAGCCAGCTGTGGTCCGCCTATAACGACGGCACCTCGGTGAAGGTGGTGCAATTCCTGCAGCAGCAACTGGCGCAAGTCGGCATCAAGGTGTCGGTCGAAGTGCTGGAGTCGGGTCAGCGCGTGCAGCGCGTCCAGCAGGTGCAGAAGCCTGAGGACGCCAAGGTCCGCATGTACTACGCCGGCTGGTCGTCCTCGACCGGCGAAGCCGACTGGGGCCTGCGTCCGCTGCTGACCACCGCGGCTTTCCCGCCGGTGCTCAACAACGTGTCGTACTACTCGAACAAGTCGGTTGACGACGGCATCCAGCAAGCCCTGGCCACGACCGACCGCGCCAAGAAGACCGAGATCTACAAGAACGTTCAGGAAACCATCTGGAAGGACGCCCCGTGGGCCTTCCTGGTGACCCAGAACAACCTGTACGTGAAGTCGAAGAACCTGTCGGGCGTGTACGTGGAACCGGACACCTCGTTCTGGTTCGGCGACATCGACCTGAAGCAGTAATCGCGCGGCGGTAACTCACGGGGCCGTTCGGCCCCTTGCAAGGCCACATACGGCGGGGACGCGGTGTCCCCGCCGATGTTGCAGGAATTTCAATGCTGACCTACATCGTCAAACGTCTTTTGGGCATGATCCCCACGCTGCTGCTGGTGGCCGTGGTCGTGTTCCTGTTTGTGCACATGCTTCCGGGCGACCCGGCGCGACTGGCCGCGGGCCAGGAGGCCGACCAGCAGACCGTCGAACTGGTGCGCAAGGAACTGGGGCTGGATCTGCCCCTGCCGCAGCAGTTCGTGCGCTACTTCAGCCACATGCTGCAAGGCGACCTGGGTACCTCGCTGCGTACCAAGCGTCCCGTCTCGACCGAAATCGCCGATCGCTTCATGCCCACGCTGTGGCTGACCATCGCGAGCATGGTCTGGTCCGTCACCTTCGGCATGATCATCGGCATCGTGTCGGCCGTGTGGCGCAACCGCTGGCCCGACCGCCTCGGCATGACGCTGGCGGTGTCCGGCATCTCGTTCCCCGCGTTCGCGCTGGGCATGATGCTGATGCAGATCTTCTCCGTGAACCTGGGCTGGCTGCCGACCGTGGGCGCCTCCAGCTGGAAACACTACATCCTGCCGTCCATCACGCTGGGCGCGGCCGTGGCCGCGGTGATGGCGCGCTTCACCCGCGCGTCCTTCGTCGAAGTGGTGCAGGAAGACTTCGTGCGCACCGCCCGGGCCAAGGGCCTGAGCGAGCGCCGCGTGGTCATCAAGCACGCGCTGCGCAACGCGCTGATTCCTGTCGTCACCATGATGGGCCTGCAGTTCGGCTTCCTGCTGGGCGGCTCGATCGTGGTCGAGACGGTGTTCAACTGGCCCGGCCTCGGCCGCCTGCTGGTCGACGCCGTGACCCAGCGCGACTATCCGGTGATCCAGGGCCTGGTGCTGCTGTTCTCGCTGGAATTCATCCTGATCAACCTGATTGTCGACGTGCTCTACGGCGTCATCAATCCCAGCATCCGTTACAAGTGAGGCGGCCATGAGCAATACGACACCCGCCGCGACCATCGCCGCCGCTCCCAAGAACGACGTGCGCACGCCCGCCACCGAGTTCTGGCGCAAATTCAAGAAGCAGAAGCTGGCCGTGGGCGCCGGCGTCTTCGTCCTGCTGCTGGTCGTGGTGGCGATCCTCGCCCCCTGGATCGTGCCGTTCGACCCGGAGAACTTCTTCGACTACGACGCGCTCAACGCCGGTCCGTCCTGGACGCACTGGCTGGGCGTGGATTCGCTGGGCCGCGACATCTTCAGCCGCATCATCATGGGCGCGCGCATCTCGCTGGCCGCCGGCTTCCTGTCGGTCGCCATGGGCGCCATCGTCGGCACCTTCATGGGCCTGATGGCCGGCTACTACGAAGGCTGGTGGGAACGCATCACGATGCGTATCTCCGACGTGCTGCTGGCGTTCCCCGGCATGCTGCTGGCCATCGGCGTGGTCGCCATCCTGGGTTCCAGCATGGTCAACGTGATCGTGGCCGTGGCCGTGTTCAGCGTGCCGGCGTTCGCCCGCCTGGTGCGCGGCAACACGCTGTCGATCAAGCAGATGACCTACGTCGAAGCGGTCAAGAGCGTGGGCGCGTCCGACTGGACCATCATCATGCGCCACATCCTGCCCGGCACGATCTCGCCGATCGTGGTGTACGGCACGATGCGCATCGGCACCTCGATCATCACCGCGGCCAGCCTGTCGTTCCTGGGCATGGGCGCATCGCCCCCCACGCCGGAGTGGGGCGCGATGCTGAACGAGGCGCGCGCCGACATGGTGATTGCCCCGCACGTGGCGATCTTCCCGGCGCTGGCGATCTTCCTGACGGTGTTGGCATTCAACCTGTTGGGCGACGGCCTGCGCGACGCGCTCGATCCCAAGATCGACCGCAAGTAAGCGCACGCAATGGCTGCCCGCTCGCCTCGCCCTCTCGGTTCAGGGCTTGGCGTGGCGGCCGCCAACCCCGCCGCCGCCCGCGTCCGGGCGCTCGCCACCAGGCAAGCGCTTCGGCCACGCAGGGACGGCGGCGTTTCGCATTCTGGGGCCTGGAGACAGGCAGTAATCATGGACAAACAAACGCTGGATATTCCTCGCATCGGCGCCTTGCCGTCGGGGCCGCTGGATTCGATCTGTGACGTGGGCGACATCACCGTCGGCCACAGCACGCTGGCGGACGGCGCGTTGCAGACCGGCGTGACGGTGGTCAAGCCGCATGCGGGCGACCCCTACCTGGACAAGGTGCCTGCGGCCGCCACCATCTTGAATGGCTTCGGCAAGAGCACCGGGCTCGTTCAGGTGCAAGAGCTGGGCGTACTGGAAACGCCGATCGCGCTGACCAACACCTTCGGCGTGGGGACGGTGGCCAATGCCCAGATTCGCGCTGCGGTAGCGGCCAACCCCGGCATCGGCCGCGGCATGGCCACCGTCAATCCGCTGGTGTTCGAGTGCAACGACGGCTACCTGAACGACATCCAGGCGCTGGCGGTACAGGAGTCGCACTATGCCCAGGCGCTTGCCCAGGCTGGCAAGCCGTTCGCGCAGGGCGCGGTGGGGGCCGGCCGGGGCATGTCGTGCTTTTCGTTCAAAGGCGGCATCGGCTCGGCATCACGCTTGGCATCCATCCAGCCGGGCCTGCGCTTTACGGTCGGGGCGCTGGTGCTGTCCAACTTCGGCCGCCTGCCCAACCTGACTGTGGCGGGTCGGCCTTTTGGCCGCCGGCTGGCGAACCAGTTGGATGGCAGTCTGGCGCAGGCCGGCGAGAACGCCGTCATCGTGCCGGAAAAGGGCTCCATCATCTTGCTGGTGGCCACCGACGCGCCGCTGGACGCGCGCCAATTGCGGCGCCTGTCGTTGCGCGCCGGCGCGGGCCTGGCGCGCACCGGTTCGGTGTTCGGTCACGGCAGCGGCGACATCGCGCTGGCGTTTTCCACCGCCTACACGGTGCCGCAAGAGGCCGAGCGGCCGATGCCCGCCATCGCCATGCTGCACGAAACCCGTATCGACCCGCTATTTGAAGCCGCGGCCGAGGCTTGCGAGCAGGCCATCATCGCTGCACTGTGGCGCGCCGAAGGCGTACAAGGCCGCGACGGCCATCACCGCGCCGCCATCCGGGACGCCGTCCCCGACTGGCGGCAGTGGCTGGCGGACACCGAATTCTGAATCCCTCGAAGGCAATCCCATGAAGATCCTGATTTCCACCGATATCGAAGGCGTCGCCGGCGTCTTCCATTCCGAGCAAGTCCGCGCCGGCAACGGCGAATACGAGCGCGCCCGCGCCTGGATGACCGCCGAGGCCAACGCGGCCGTGCAAGGCGCGATCGCCGGCGGCGCCGAAGAGATCCTGGTCAATGACTCGCACGGCGGCTTTCGCAACCTGCTGCCGGACGGGCTGGACGAACGCGCCCGCCTGGTGCTGGGCAAGCCGCGCTACCTGGGCATGATGGGTGGCCTGGAAGAGGGCTGCGATGCCGTCTTCATGATCGGCTACCACTCGCGCTCGCAGGGCCGCGGCGTGCTGGCGCACACGATCAACAGCTTCGCTTTTGCCCGCGTCTTCATCAATGGCATGGAGCTGGGCGAGGCCGGCCTGTACGGCGCCCTGGCGGGCGAGATGGGTGTGCCCGTCATCCTGGCCACCGGCGACGACGTGTTCATTTCAGAGACCACGGATCTTTTCCCCGGCGCTCAATGGGTGCAGACCAAGGTGGCCCACGGCCAGGGCAGCGGCGTGACGCTGTCGCCGGCCGCCTCGCGCCGCGCGATCACCGCCGCCGCGGAAACGGCCGTGCGAAACATCAAGAAGGCCGTTCCTTTCCGCATCCCCGCCCCTATAGAATGCCGGTTGCAGACGCAGACCTCGGCGCTGGCCGATCTGTTCTGCATGTGGCCCACGCTTGAACGCGTGGACGGCGTGACGCTGCGGTTCACCACGGACAGCATGCAGGCTGCCGTTCGCACGCTGAACAGCCTGGCCGCCATGTCTTTCATGTTGCGCTAAGGAACCCCATGTCTAGCACCGACGCCCGTATTGCCCTACTGCGGCAGGCCATGAGCCGCCGCGGTATTTCCGCCTATATCGTTCCGTCTTCGGATCCGCACTTGTCCGAATACCTGCCCGCGCGCTGGCAGGGGCGGCGCTGGCTGTCGGGCTTCACGGGGTCGGTGGGCACGCTGGTCGTCACGGCCGATTTCGCCGGTTTGTGGGTCGATAGCCGCTACTGGGTGCAGGCCGAAGCGCAATTGGCCGGCACCGGCGTACAGCTGATGAAGATCGCCGTGGCCACCACGCCGGGCCATGTGGACTGGCTGGCCGCCAACACCCGCGCGGGCGACGTCATCGGCGTCGACGGCCAGGTGTTGGGCTTGGCGGCTTTCCGTGCCTTGTCGGTGGCCGCCGCCACGTCGGGCGCCACGCTGGAAATCCGCGCCGACCTGCTGGACGACGTCTGGGCCGACCGTGCCGGCCTGCCCGCCGCCGCCATCTACGAACACGTGGCCCCGCAGGCTTGCGTGTCGCGCGCCGACAAGCTGGCTCAGGTGCGCCAGGCCATGCACACACACGGCGCCGACGTGCACTTTGTCAGCACGCTGGACGACATCGCGTGGCTGTTCAACCTGCGCGGCGCCGACGTGGACTACAACCCGGTGTTCGTCGGCCATGCGCTGATCGGCCTGGACCACGCCACGCTGTTCGTGGCCGACGGCAAGGTCGATGACGCGCTGCGCGCCGTGCTGGCCGCCGATAGCGTGCAAGTGGCGGGCTACGCCCAGGCCGCGGACGCGCTGGCGTCGCTGGAACTGGACCAGAAGTTGCTGATCGACCCGGCCCGCGTCACCTGCGGCGTGTTCCATGCGATGGACCCGGCCGTGCCCCGTGTCGAGGCCATCAATCCGTCGACGCTGCTGAAATCCAGAAAGACCGATGCCGAACTGGCCAATGTGCGCCAGGCCATGGCGCAGGACGGCGCGGCGCTCTGTGAATTCTTCGCCTGGTTTGAAGGCGCGCTGGGCCACGAAACCATCACCGAACTGACCATCGACGAACAGATCACCGCCGCCCGCGCGCGCCGGCCCGACTACGTCTGCCCCAGTTTTGCCACCATCGCCGGCTTCAACGCCAACGGCGCCATGCCGCACTACCGCGCCACCGCGCAATCGCATTCGGTCATCGAAGGCGACGGCCTGCTGCTCATCGATTCGGGCGGCCAGTACCTGGGCGGCACCACCGACATCACCCGCGTCGTGGCGGTGGGTACGCCCAACGCCGACCAGAAAGTGGACTTCACGCTGGTGCTCAAGGGCATGATCGCGCTGTCGCGCGCCTCGTTCCCGCGCGGCACGCCGTCGCCCATGCTGGACGCCATCGCGCGCGCCCCGATCTGGGAAGGCGGCGCCGAATACGGCCACGGCACCGGCCACGGCGTGGGCTACTTCCTGAACGTGCACGAAGGCCCGCAGGTCATCTCCTATCGCGCGGTTCCCGGTCCGCACACGGCCATGGAGCCGGGCATGATCACGTCCAACGAACCGGGCATCTACCGCCCGGGCCGCTGGGGCGTGCGCATCGAGAACCTGGTGGCCAACCGCGCCTGGCTGACGTCCGAACTGGGCGAGTTCCTGTGTTTCGAGACGCTGACGCTGTGCCCGATCGACACGCGCTGCATCGAACCGTCGCTGCTGCGCGCGGATGAAATCGCGTGGCTGAACGACTATCACAAGACCGTGCTCGAGCGCCTGTCGCCGCTGGTGGAAGGCGAGGCCCTGGCTTGGCTGGAGCGGCGCACCGCGGCCATCTGATCGCTGTTTCCGACCATGGAAAAAGGCCCCTCGGGGCCTTTTTCCATGGCATGCGCGCCATCGCGCGGCGCTCACGCTCAGGCCGAGGCGCTCTCCGGCGGCGTCCGGCGGCGGTAGAACAGCCGGGCGCCGAGGTAGCAACTCAGCGCCAGCAGCACGCTGTAGATCAGCACCGACACCACCGAGGTCGTGTACGACGCGGCCGCGCGCATCAGCTGGCTCCAGGTCATGGTCCAGATGATCAAAAGCGCCAGGCCGATTCCCAGCGCCTGGGTCAGCCAGAAGGCGAAGGTGCCGTGGGCGATGGCGCGGCCCATGCCGGCCGTGCCGAGCGCTTGCGGCAGGCTGCGCAGGCAGACCCATGCGGCCAGCGCCAGCAGCAACGCGGGCACTATCCAGTAGCCGATCGCGTGTTCCAGCATGCCGGCCGATCCCGCATCGCTCATGAAGTACAGGCCGATCACCAGCGCGACGTGCAACTGCCACAGCAGCAGCGTCAGCGCGGCGATCCACGCGGCGTGGCGCCGCTGCAGGAACGGCGCCTGCGTGGCGGCGACGGGCGTGACGCTCCAGGCCGCGATGCGCACCGCCAGCCAGCTGCCCAGGATGGTGAGCAGGATGGCGCACAGCTTGGGCGGCAGGGCCATCAGCAGCATGCGGCGGGTGCCGTAATAGCCGAAGGCCTGGTCCACCCATTCCTTGTGCCTGACGATGAGCGCGTAGAAGCCGTGATTCAGCAACGCCAGGCCGGTCGAGATCAGCACGAACAGCACCAGCGAGACCGCCAGCAGCACGGCAATCATCCGGCCGGGGCGGTCGACGCCGCTCGCATCATGCCGGCGCAACCAGCCCTGTGCGGAGCACCAGGTGGTCAGGCCGAGCAGCATGCCGGCCATGCACGTCTGGAGCACCGTGGTCACCACCATGTCGGGGCGCGTGTAGAGCTCGCGCATCTGATCGGCCATCGGCGAGGCCAGCAGCAGGTAGGCCTGGATCAGGACGGCGCCGAGCAACTGCGGGACGATGGCGGCGATGGTCAGGCGCCAGACCAGGGCATTCGGGTTAGCGGGCGGGGTGTTCATCGGCGACGGGTTCCTCGGAGGGACGTTCCAAAATCGGGGACGACCATAGCACGAAGCCCTGTGGCGAGACATTTCGGCATGCCGGCCGAGTGCAGCCAAATGTTACTCGCGGTCGCTAGGGGAAAACCCAAATAAGTTTCGCCTCCCGGCTATAATCCAAATTTCCCGCACGCGCCCGCTCGTCCCGGGTGCTCATTACGATGACCAAATACGTATTTGTCACCGGCGGAGTGGTGTCTTCCCTGGGCAAGGGCATCGCCGCTGCGTCGCTTGCCGCCATCCTCGAGTCGCGTGGTCTGCAAGTCACCATGCTCAAGCTCGACCCCTACATCAACGTCGATCCGGGCACCATGAGCCCGTTCCAGCACGGTGAGGTGTTCGTCACGGAAGACGGCGCCGAAACCGATCTGGACCTTGGCCACTACGAGCGTTTCGTTTCCGCTCGCATGCACAAGGTGAACAACTTCACCACCGGCCAGATCTACGAATCGGTGCTGCGCAAAGAGCGCCGTGGCGACTACCTGGGCAAGA
>JBEBOQ010000163.1:0-8758 GCA_040396375.1 Achromobacter xylosoxidans | reverse complement strand
GCACGCTGATCGGGAACACCCACAGGCCGGCGTTGCCCGCCAGGATCTGCTGGTACGTCAGGTCCGTCCATTCGAACTTCACGCCGCGCGGCAGGGTTTCCGCCGCCACGCGCTCGGCCGCGGCTTGCGCCTGGTCCGACGAATAGCCGGGGGCCGGGCCGCCGTTGATATCGGCGGCGGTGTAGCCGTTGTAGCGCACCACCATTTCCGGACCGAACGTCTGCTTGACCGTCACCAGCGACGACAGCGGCACCATGTCCCCCGCGGCATTGCGGGTCTTCAGTTGCAGGATGTCGTCGGCATGGGCGCGGAACGGCGCGTCAGCCTGCGCCCGCACCTGGAAGACGCGACCGAAGCGGTTGAAGTCGTTGACATACATCGAGCCCAGGTAGATCTGCATGGTGTCGAACACTTCGGTCACCGGCACACCCAACTGCTTGGCCTTGACCCGATCCAGGTCCACGTCCAGCTGCGGCACGTTGATTTCGTAGCTGGAGAACGCAGGGCCCAGTTCAGGCGTCTGGCGGGCCTTGGCCAGGAAGGCCTGCTTGGCCTTGTCCAGCTCGGCATAGCCCAGCGCCGCACGGTCTTCCAATTGCAGCTTGAAGCCGCCCAGCGTGCCCAGACCCAGCACCGGCGGGGGCGGGAACACGGCAATGAAGGCCTGCTGGATAGTGCTGAACTTCTGGTTCAGCGACGCCGCGATGGCGTTGCCGGACAGCGCCGCGCCCTTGCGTTCATCGAACGGCTTCAGGGCCACGAACACGATGCCCGCGCTGGAGCTGTTGGTGAAGCCGTTGATCGACAGGCCGGGGAAGGCGATGGCGCTTTGTACGCCCGGTTCCTTCAGCGCGATGTCGCTCATGGCGCGGATCACTTCTTCCGTGCGGTCCAGCGAGGCGCCATTGGGCAACTGGGTAAAGCCGATCAGGTACTGCTTGTCTTGCGCCGGCACGAAGCCACCGGGCACCAGGTACGACACGCCAATCGTGGCCGCCACCAGCAGGACGTACACGCCCATGGCGCCGGCCTTGCGGCGGATCACGCCTGCCACGCCCACGCCGTAGTTCTCGGAGGCGCGGCCGAACATGTTGTTGAACCAGTTGAAGAAGCGGCCGAACACACGGTTCATGCCCCGGGTCAGCCAGTCCGGCTTGTCGTGGTGGCTCTTGAGCAGCAGGGCCGACAGGGCCGGCGACAGCGTCAGCGAGTTGAAGGCCGAGATCACCGTCGAAATGGCGATGGTCATGGCGAACTGCTTGTAGAACTGGCCGGTCAGGCCCGTCATGAAGGCCAGCGGCACGAACACGGCGCACAGCGTCAGCGCGATGGCGATGATGGGGCCGCTGACTTCACGCATGGCGCGATAGGTCGCATCCCGTGGACTCAAGCCCGCCGCGATGTTGCGTTCGACGTTCTCCACCACCACGATCGCGTCGTCCACCACAATCCCGATGGCAAGCACCATCCCGAACAACGACAAGGCGTTGATCGAATAGCCGAACATCAGCAGCAGCCCGAAGGTACCGACGATGGACACCGGCACCGCCAGCAGCGGAATGATGGATGCGCGCCACGTTTGCAGGAACAGGATCACGACCAGCACGACCAGCGCGATGGCTTCCAGCAGCGTGTGCACCACGGCTTCGATACTGGAACGCACGAACTGGGTCGGGTCGTATTCGATGCGGTATTCCACGCCCGGCGGGAAGTCCTGGGCCAGCTCGGCCATGGCGGCGCGCACCTGCGAGGACACGTCCAGCGCGTTGGCGCCCGGCGATTGCATGATGCCCATGCCCACCGCCTGCTTGTTGTCCAGCAGCGAACGCAGGCCATATTCCTGCGCGTCGAGTTCGACGCGGGCCACGTCCGACAGGTGCGTCACGGCGCCGTCGGGCGAGGTCTTCAGGATGATGTCGCGGAATTCCTCTTCGGATTGCAGGCGGCCGCGCGCATTCACGTTCAGCTGCAGCGGCACGTCGCCCTGGGTGGGGGACGCGCCGATCACGCCGGCGGCGACCTGCACGTTCTGTTCGCGGATGGCAGCGACCACTTCGCTCGCCGTCAGGCCGCGCTGGGCGACCTTTTGCGGGTCGAGCCACACGCGCATCGAGTAGTTGCCCGAGCCCCACACCGTCACTTCACCCACGCCCGTGATGCGAGCCAGGCGGTCCTTGACGTTCAGGATCGCGTAGTTGCGCAGGTACGTGATGTCGTAGCGGTCATTGGGCGAGATCAGGTGCACCACCAGCGTCAGGGTGGGCGAACTCTTGGTCGTCGTGACGCCCAGGCGCTGCACGTCCGGCGGCAGGCGCGGCAGCGCTTGCGACACGCGGTTCTGCACCAGCTGCTGCGCCTTGTCCGGGTCCACGCCCAGCTTGAAGTTCACCGTCAGCGTCAGGTTGCCGTCGCTATTGGCCTGCGACTGCATGTAGAGCATGTTCTCGACGCCGTTGATGGATTCCTCCAGCGGCGAGGCCACGGTTTCGGCGATGACCTTGGGGTTGGCGCCCGGATACTGCGCGCGCACCACCACCGACGGCGGCACCACTTCCGGGTATTCCGAGATCGGCAGCTGGAACATGGCCAGCAGGCCGCCCAGCAACACCAGCACGGACAACACCCCGGCGAAGATCGGCCGGTCGATGAAGAATTTCGAGATATTCATGAACGTTCTCGTTCTGCTTTGCGGTTCACCGGCGGCTTAGTTGGCGGCCGCGGTCTTGACCGGGTTGCGTTGCGCCGCGACCATGGGCACCACGGTCGGGCTCACGGCGTCGCCGGGGCGCACGCGCTGCAAGCCATTGACCACGATGCGTTCGCCGGCGGCCAGGCCGGAGTCCACGACCCGCAGGCCTTCCTGGTTGGCGCCCAGCTTCACCTGGCGGTAGTTGGCGTGATTCTTGTCGTCCAGCACCAGCACGTAGCGCTTGTCCTGGTCGGTGCCGATGGCCTTCTCGTCGATCAGCACGGCGCTGCGCGGTTCGCTGCCGCCCAGGCGGATGCGGGCGTACAGGCCCGGCAGCAGGGTGCCGTCGGCGTTGTCGAACTCGGCGCGCACGCGGATGGTGCCGGACGTGGCGTCCAGGCGGTTGTCCACCGATTGCACGAAGCCGGTGCGCGAATAGCCTTCCTCGTTGGCCAGGCCCAGCTCGACCGGCACCGAGCCGGCCTTGCCGTTGCGGGCCGGGTTCACGTACTTCAGGAAGGTCTGCTCGTCGACGTCGAACGAGGCGTACATCTTGGAGACCGACACCAGCGTGGTCAGCGGCACCGAGGCGGCGCCGGCGGCGACCACGTTGCCCACCGTGACTTCCGCGCGCGACACGCGGCCGGCGACCGGCGCTTCGATGCGGGTGTAGCCCAGGTTGAGCTTGGCATAGTCCAGCGCGGCCTGCGCGCCCTGCAGATTGGCCGCGGCTTCACGCGCGGCGTTCTGCTTTTCCTCGAAGTCGCGGCGGGCGATGGCGTTGTCGGCCAACAGGCGCTGGCCGCGGGCCAGTTCGGTGGCCGTGTACGAGGCGCGGGCCTTGGCGGCGGTCAGGGCGGCGGCGGCGCGGTCCACCTCGGCCGCGTAGGGGCGCGGGTCGATGGTGAACAGCACGTCGCCCTTCTTGACGATGCTGCCGTCCTGGAAGTGCACGGCGGTCAGGGTGCCGGACACCAGCGGGCGGATGTCCACGCGGTCGATGGCTTCCAGCCGGCCGGAGTAGCGTTGCCAGTCGACGATGGTCTTGCTGACCACTTCGGCCACCTCGACAGGGGTCGCGGCGGGCGCGCCTTGCGCCTGGGCCGCGTTGGCGCCGGCGGGGGCGCGAAACAGGGCATAGCCACCGCCGGCCGCGATGACGGCCGCGAAGACGACGAGCACAGCAATACGATTACGCGAAACCATGATGTTCCTTGATGGGTGATGTCGGGGTGAAGCGCGCTTGCCGTGACCGCGACGGGGGCGGGTTGGCGGCGGGGCGGGCATCGCGGCGGGTCTGTCAGTCCTGAAACACCGATGTCATATTGCAGTGCAACATGCAACGCGGTTACGTTTCCCTGGTGGAACCCGCCTTTTTGGGGGACGGGTTATACCGGGATCGGAATCTGAGGATTGACAGGCCCTGGGATGGCGCCGGGCGGCACGGGCACTTCAAGATGCTTTGCATTCTGAGTGTTTTGCCGGCGCGGATAAACACGTCTATCTCGGCAACACTGTTCGGCAGATTTGTCTAATCTCGGACGAATTCGGGTTATGCTCCGTACACCCCGACCAAATTGCCCTTAAAGGACACCGTCGCCATGGACCGTTTTCAGGCTATGCAGGTGTTTGTGCGCGTCGTGGACGCCAATAGCTTCACCCGGGCGGCCGACAGCCTCTCGCTTCCGCGCACCACCGTCACCACCATCATCCAGAATCTCGAACGCCTGCTGGGCGTGCGCCTGCTCAACCGCACCACGCGTCGCATCGGCCTGACGCCCGACGGCGCCGGCTACTACCAGCACTGCGTGCGCATCCTGGCCGACGTCGAGGAAACCGAGGCCTGTTTCCAGGAAGCGGCGCTGCGCCTGAAGGGCCGGCTGCGCATCGATGTGCCGACCTGTATCGGCCGGCTGATCCTGATTCCCTCATTGTGTGATTTCCACGACAAGTACCCCGATGTCGAGCTGGTGCTGGGCATGGGCGACCGTCCCGTCGATATGGTGCAGGAGGCGGTCGACTGCGTCATCCGCGCCGGCGACCTGGAAGATTCCAGCCTGGTGGCGCGCCGCATCGGCACCCTGCAGACCGTGACCTGCGCCTCGCCGACCTACGTCGCGCGCCATGGCATGCCGCAGACCATCGAGGAACTGCGCAACCACCACGCCGTGCATTATTTCTCCAGCCGCACCGGCCGCAACTGCGCCTGGGACTTCAAGATCGACGGCAAGCACCAGGAAGTGGACATGCGCGGCACCGTGGCGGTGAACGAAGCCGGCGCCTACCTGGATTGCGGCCTGAAGGGCTTTGGCCTGATCCAGGCGCCGCGCTATATGGCGCTGCCTTACCTGCAGTCGGGCGAGCTGATCGAAGTGCTGCCCCAATGGAAGCCCAGCACCACCGCGATCTCGGTGCTGTATCCGCAAAGCCGTCAGCTCTCGCCCAAGGTGCGGGCGTTTGCCGACTGGGTGGCCGAACTGTTCGCCGGCTGCCCGCTGCTCAGTGGCCGCGACGAAACCGACCCGGCCGCCGTCAGCTGCGGTGTGTTCCAGCAACGCAATATCAGCCAGGCCAAGCAGATGGCCGTGGCTGGGGTGGCTGCCGCCAATGCGCCGGAAATGCCGCAGCGGCGCCGCAGCGCCCGCGAAGAGGCCGCCGAATACGCGCTGTAATGGCGCGGTAGTCGCGGTGTCGTCGACCTGGCGGCGGGCCCTGTGGCCCGCCGTGCCGGCAAGTCGCCGCGAAAATCCTGGAAAACGCGGGAAACCCCGTAGTAAATACAGGGCTTGCGTCCCTCGTATTTTATGAAACGTATGTATAGTCCGACAGTCAAAGCCTAAACGCATTCACTGTCGATCTCTATGCAGCCTGTACTTCCCGCTTACCTGATCGCCCGTTGGCTTTTGCTGCTCGTCTTGTTGGCGGGCGTGTATTTCCTGAGTGGTTTCCTGGTGCCCGCCCTGGCCGCGCTGATCATCGGCCTGGCCAGCTGGCCCTTGTACCGTCGCCTGGTTGATCGCTGCGGCGGCCGCACCATGCTGGCCGCCTCGCTGGCGCTGGTGGTGGTCATCGTGGTGTTGATCGTGCCGCTGTCGCTGGCGCTGTCCTATGCCATCAAGGAAGCCAGCACCTTCTTCGCCTGGGCCATCGCGGCCAATCGCCACGGTGTGGCGGTGCCTGCCTGGATCACGTCGATGCCGGTGGTGGGCGACCGCCTGGGCGAATACTGGGAAGGCTACATCGGCCAGCCCCACGCGCTGGGCGCGCTGGTCGAAGCCGTCAGCGGCGAACACCTGGGCAATATCTACCGCATGGTGCTGGCTGCCACGGGCAACGTGTTCCAGTTGCTGCTGACCGTGCTGTTCATGCTGATCACGCTGTTCTTCGTCTACAAGGACGGCGTGCGCATGGTGGCGCAATTGGACGTGCTGGGCGAACGCATCCTGCCCGCGCGCTGGCAGCGCTTTTCACGCGTGGTGCCGGCCACCATCAATTCCACCGTCACGGGCATGGGCCTGATCGCGCTGGGCGAAGGCCTGGTGCTGGGCGTTGCCTACTGGGTGGCTGGCGTGCCATCGCCGGTGCTGTTGGGCGTGGTCACCGGTTTCATGGCGCTGATCCCCGGCGGTGCGCCGCTGTCGTTCACGCTGGTGTCGCTGTATCTGGTGGGTTCCGGCCACGTGGTGGCGGGCATCGCCCTGATGGTCTGGGGCAGCGTCGAACTTTTCATCGTCGACAAGACGCTGCGCCCGCGCCTGGTGGGCGGCCCGGTCAAGCTGCCGTTCCTGCCGACGTTCTTCGGGCTGGTGGGCGGGGTCAAGACCATGGGCATCGTGGGCCTGTTCGTGGGCCCGGTGCTGATGGCGCTGCTGGTGGCGGTGTGGCGCGAGTGGGTGCACCACGAAGAAGTCGAACGCGACACGGCGCGCCTGAAAGCCGGCGCGGCGCCACCAGAAAAAACGCCCATCGGCTGACGCCAACCTGAGCAAGCTTATCGCCACGACACCGGCCGCATTCCCTCCAGGGTTGCGGCCGGATTTCCGATAACGTTCCCGCCCGCACTTTTGGTAATCTAGCTCTCCCCGCGCTCGCCGGCGCCTTGCCCGGCACGCGCCTGCCCTGTGCGCAGACGCTTTGCAGCTTACGCCGCGGGGTGTGAGGGTCGAGATGTCCGGGTCACTGCAAGATGAAGAGTTAGCGGTCCTGCGCGAGCAGGGCTTTGTCGTGGCGCGCCAGATGGTCGACGCGGGGCAGGTCCAGGCGCTACGCACGCTGGCCGAACGCCATTTACGCGACCACGTGGCGCCCATCGAATACGAAGCGGATCTGCGCTACCCCGGCGCCCCCGAGTCCCGCAACGCCGAAGGCGGCCTGACCGTGCGGCGCCTGCTCAATGCCTACGCCCGTGACCCGCTGTTCGCCCAGTGGGCCACCGACGCGCGCATCGGCCAATCGCTGGCGCGCTATTTCGGCGAAGGCCCGGTGTTGTCGACGGTGCACCACAACTGCGTGATGACGAAGCACCCGGCCTACGGCAGCCTGACGGGCTGGCACCAGGACATCCGCTACTGGTCGTTTTCCGACACGGACCTGGTGTCCTGTTGGCTGGCCCTGGGCCCCGAGACGCGCGAGAACGGCGGCCTGTCTTTGATCCCTGGCTCGCACGCGGCGGCATTCCAGCCGCAGCAATTCGACGACAAGAAATTCTTCCGCGACGACGCCCCCGAGAACCAGGACTGGATTGCGCGCGCGGTCTGCCCCGAGCTGCAAGCCGGCGACGTGGTGTTCTTCCATTGCCGCACGCTGCATGCGGCCCAGGGCAACCGCAGCGACCGCGTGAAGTTGTCGGTGGTCCACACCTACCATCCGCAGTCGTGCCACCCGCTGCCGGGCACGCGCTCGGCCAGCCAGCCGGATGTGCCGTTGGCGATGGCGGGGTAAGGCGGGCGACGCGCGCGGGCCTGGGTCATTAAGTAATTGGAATTTGCTATTAATAATTGAATTACAATTAAATAGTGTGCGATACGCGCGGTAGCCGCCGGCAAGACGGCACTGCGCCCCCCATCCCTCGCGCACGTTCCTTCATTCAATAGGCTGTTTCCTGTGCCCAACCGCAAGCCCGACGATACGGACAAGACGCAGGCGGCGACCGAGACCCGGTCTTCGCTATTTGTAGGCTCGACCGAAAAAGCCTTCCAGGTGCTGCACGCCTTCGACGGCCCGAAACGCCACATGACGCTGGCCGACATTGCGCGTGCCTCGGGCCTGGACCGCAGCGCGACGCAACGCCTGGTCTACACGCTGGAAACGCTGGGCTATCTACGCCGCATTCCCGACACGCGCAATTACGGGCTGACGCCCAAGGTGCTGCAGTTTTCGTACAACTATGTGCGCGCCAACGAGCTGATCGACAAGGCGTCGCCTTACCTGCTGGACATCAGCCGCACGCTGGGCGAAACGACGAATCTGCAAGAGCTGGACGGCCACGAGATCGTGTTCGTGGCCCGCTTCCCAGGTCACCACCTGGTCAACGTAGACATCGCGGTAGGCAGCCGCCTGCCGGCCTATTTCACGGCGTCGGGCACGGCCATCCTGTCGCGCCTGTCAGACGACCAGCGCCGCGAAATCCTGGCCCAAACCCGCCTGGACCCAATCACCCCCTACACAGAGGTGAACCCCGACAAGCTGCTGGAACGCGCGCAGCGCGTGGCCGAAAAAGGCTACGCAATCATCGTGAACGAAACCGTACTTGGCGACATTTCAGTGGCTGCGCCGGTTATCGATCATCGAGGGCTGGCGGTGGCGGCGATCAATATTTCTGTGCCGACGACGCGATGGACGGTGGCGCGTGTTGAGGCTGAATTGGCGCAGCATGTGCAGGTGGCGGCGACTTCTATTTCCAAGTCTAAGTTTTCGGCTTATTCACGGTAGGTGTTGAGTTTGGTTCGGTGAACTGAGCTTCGTGGATTGAGTTGGTCTTTGTGCACTGATTTGATCTTGGTTCGTTGCACTGGTCTTCGTAGGTCGCCCCTCGCGGCGGCGGCATGCGGGGCGGGCGCCCACGATTGC
>JBEBOQ010000162.1:0-8767 GCA_040396375.1 Achromobacter xylosoxidans | reverse complement strand
ATCCTGCCGTCCATCACGCTGTCGCTGTTCCAGATGACGCTGGTGCTGCGGCTGGTGCGGTCGGAAATGCTGGAAGTGCTGCGTTCGGACTACATCAAGTTCGCACGGGCCCGGGGCCTGAAGCGCCGCGCCATTCATTTCGGCCATGCGTTGAAGAACACCATGGTGCCCGTCATCACCATCACCGGGCTGCAGCTGGGCGGCATCATCGCCTTCGCCATCGTGACCGAGACGGTGTTCCAGTGGCCCGGCATGGGGCTGCTGTTCATCCAGGCGGTGCAATTCGCCGACGTGCCGGTGATGGCCGCGTACCTGTGCCTGATCGCGCTGGTGTTCGTGGTGATCAACCTGATCGTCGATCTTCTGTATTTTGTCGTGGACCCGCGCCTGCGTTCCGGGCTGACCCGCGGCGGGGGGGCTCACTGATGCGCGCCGTACTCAAACGCTGGTGGGACAGCGACATCGCCTGGGCCTGGCGCCGGGCGCCCGTGGCCATCGTGGCCACGCTGATGCTGGCGGCGCTGCTGATCGGCTCATTTGGCGCCGGCTGGGTGGCGCCGCACAATCCGTTCGACCTGACCAAGGTGGAACTGCTGGACGCGCTCTTGCCACCGGCCTGGGAGGCCAACGGCCAGCAGACCTATCTGCTGGGCACCGACAGCCAGGGCCGCGACCTGTATTCGGCGATTCTGTACGGCACCCGCGTGTCGCTCCTGATCGGGCTGGCGTCGGTGGTGCTGTCGATGTTGATCGGCATCGTGCTGGGGCTGATCTCGGGCTATGCGGGCGGACGCATCGACGCGTTCATCATGCGGATCGCGGATGTGCAGCTGTCGTTCCCGGCGATCCTGATCGCCTTGCTGATCGACGGCGTGGCGCGGGCGGCGGTGCCGCGCGAGCTGCATGAAATCATCGCGTTCCCGGTGCTGATCGGCGCCATCGCGCTTGCCGGCTGGCCGCAATACGCCCGCACGGTGCGGGGGTCGACGCTGGTCGAGAAGAACCGTGAATACGTGCAGGCCGCGCGCGTGATCGGGGTGTCGTCGCCGGTGATCATGTTCCGCCACGTGCTGCCCAACGTGCTGGGGCCGGTCCTGGTGCTGGCCACGGTGCACCTGGCGACCGCCATCATCACCGAGGCGACGCTGTCGTTCCTGGGGGTGGGGGTGCCGCCGACGGCGCCGTCGCTGGGCACGCTGATCCGCATCGGCAACGATTTCCTGTTTTCCGGCGAATGGTGGATCACCATCTTCCCGGGCGCGGCGCTGGTGCTGCTGGTGCTGTCGGTCAATCTGCTTGGCGACTGGCTGCGCGATGCGCTCAACCCGCGGTTGAACTGATGGATAGGCTCACCCCCGAAGCGCTGCGCGCTCCCCCCTCGGCGGGCCCCCTCGACGGGCCCCCCCTCGGCGGGCCCCCCTCAAGGGGGCATGCCAGCGGACCGGCAAAGCCGGCTCCGCGGCATCTCGATGGCGCTATCCACTTTCCACGGGTAGCGAGCGCGGCAGCAGTGTTTGGCAATTTAAATTTGAGAAACCCATGAGCGCTTTACTTGAAGTCCGCAATCTGCGCGTCGAGTTTCCGACGCGCCGCGGCACCTTGCGCGCCCTGGACGACGTGTCCTTTTCGATCCAGGCGGGCGAAGTCCTGGGCGTGGTGGGGGAATCGGGCGCGGGCAAGTCGTTGACCGGCGCGTCCATCATCGGTTTGCTGGAGCCGCCGGGGCGCATCGCCGCCGGCGAGATCCTGCTGGCGGGCCGCCGCATCGACAATCTGCCGGACGAGCAGATGCGCCGGGTACGGGGCCGCGAGATCGGGGCGGTGTTCCAGGACCCGCTGACCTCGCTCAATCCGCTGTACACGGTGGGCCGCCAGTTGGCCGAGACGATCGTGACGCACCTGGACCTGAGCTGGTCGCAGGCGCGCAGCCGCGCGGTGGAGCTGCTGGCGTCGACCGGCATTCCGGCCGCGCGCGAGCGCATCGACCACTATCCGCACCAGTTTTCGGGCGGCATGCGCCAGCGGGTGGTGATTGCGCTGGCGCTGGCGGCCGAACCGAAGCTGGTGGTGGCCGACGAGCCGACGACGGCGCTGGACGTGTCGATCCAGGCGCAGATCATCGAACTGCTCAAGCGACTGTGCCGCGAGCACGGCACGGCGGTGATGCTGATCACGCACGATATGGGCGTGATCGCGGAAACGGCGGACCGCGTGGCGGTGATGTACGCGGGCCGGGTGGCCGAGATCGGCCCGGTGGCGGATGTGATCCATCACCCGCGCCATCCCTATACGGCGGGGCTGATGGGCTCGATCCCGTCCCTGGAGGGGCACACCGAGCGGCTGGTGCAGATCGACGGCAGCATGCCGCGGCTGAATGCGATTCCGCCGGGCTGCGCGTTCAATCCGCGTTGCGGGCAGCGCCTGCCGCGTTGCGGCCAGGACCGGCCGGAGCTGTTGCCAGCGGGCACGTCGCGCGCGGCCTGTTGGCTGCATGAGGGGGCCACGGCCCCGGGTGGCAAGCAATCGGAGGTGGCAGCATGAGCGCACCCTTGGTGGAAGTGAAGGATGCGGCGCGCTGGTTCGATGTGTCGCCGCCGTGGTTGGAACGCAAGCTGGCGGGCAAGCCGCGGGTGATGCTGCGGGCAGTGGACGGCGTGTCGTTCGAGATTGCGCGCGGCGAGACGTTGGCGCTGGTGGGCGAGTCCGGTTGCGGGAAGTCGACGGTGGCTCGGATGCTGGTGGGGCTGTATGGCCTGACACGGGGCGATATCCGGTTTGACGGGCAGCCGTTGTCACGGATGTCGGAGCCGGGTGGACGGGCGCTACGCAAGCGGTTGCAGATGATTTTCCAGGATCCGTATGCAAGCCTGAATCCGCGTTGGCGGGTGGGGCGGATCATTGCGGAGCCGATGCTGACGCATACGACGATGACGCCTGCCGAGCGGTCGGCTCGGGTGGGGGATCTGCTGACGCAAGTGGGGCTGGATCCGGCAGACCAGGGGCGTTATCCGCATCAGTTTTCCGGGGGGCAGCGCCAGCGTATTTCGATTGCGCGGGCGTTGGCGGTGAATCCGGAATTCCTGGTGTGCGATGAGCCTACGTCTGCGCTGGACGTATCGGTGCAGGCGCAGGTGTTGAATCTGATGAAGGATCTGCAGCGCAAGCTGGGGCTGACTTATCTGTTCATTTCGCACAATCTGGCGGTGGTGCACCATGTGGCGGACCGGGTGGGGGTGATGTATCTGGGGCGGATGGTGGAAGTGGCGCCTCGGGATGAACTGTTCGCTCGGCCTCGGCATCCTTATACGCGGATGTTGCTGGAGGCGATTCCGGATATCAATGGGGCGGGCAAGCCGCGTACGGCGGTGGCGGGGGAAGTGCCGAATCCGTTGAATCCGCCATCGGGGTGTACGTTTCATCCTCGGTGTCCGCATGCGGAGGCGCGGTGTAAGGCCGAGGCGCCTGTTGCGGTGTTGGCTGGCGTGTCGGTTGTGGCTTGCCATGCTGTGCAAGAGGGGCGGATTTAGGGTTTTTTGCTTTTGTCAGGTGGGGTTCTTAAACCGTCTGGCACGGCGTGGGGCGGGGTGCGCGGGGCTACGATTGCGGTCCGGAGCCTTCGCTCCGGACTGCCCCTTCGTCATTCTCGTCCGCCTGCGGCTCCCTTCGAATTCCCTCGGGCGCATCTACACGCCCCGCGCACCCCGCCCCACGCCGCGCCAGACTGCATTGGTTGCTCATGGCGGGGGCTGGGGAGGACGGTGTGCTTGGCGTTCTTGCCTCGGTCTGTGTGGGGAGGAGGGTCTTGCGGGGTCGCGGCAACGAGGCCGCGCGGGCGGCCCGTTGTCGCATTTGGCCTGTGGGGCGTCGCTGCGGCGTGGGGCGGCTTGGTGCTGATGTTGTGGTGCTTGTGGCTGGGTGGTCTTGTTAGGCCAGTCGCGTCGCCGCTTGCTTAGTGGCGGTGGCCGGGGTCGTTGGGGTCGTGCGGGTGGTCGTGGCCCAGGAGGTCGTCTTCTTCGTCGTCCTCGTCCTCTTCGTCTTCTTCTTCGTCGTCGGGCAGGGGTTCTTCGGTCAGGGCGAAGGGCAGGACGTCTTCCAGGTGGTCGGACCAGGCGGATTCTTCGCCGTCGTGGTCGAGTTTGATGAAGCGTTCGCCTTCGTTGAGCGAGATCTGGATGGCCCAGAGGTAGAGGCAGTCGTAGGTGTCGTCGCCGGTCTGGGGCAGGCCGCCGCGGTTGCCGAGCAGGCGGGCGCCGGGGCCGCCCAGCTGGACGTGGGTCTGGTCTTCGTCGGGTTCGGCGTTTTCGTCGATGGGCACGCCGTAGGTGACCCATTCGGTGCCTTCTTCGCCCAGCACGACTTCGGCCAGGACGGGCTTGCCCAGGTAGGCGCTGAGGGCGTCGGCGGTCTTGGCGAGCATGTCCAGTTCGGTCGCGCTGAAGTGGGTCAGGGAAGGCGGGGGCGTGGCGGAGGCGGACATGGGGGTTCCTGGCGCGATGATGCCGCGGGGACGGCGTTACGAAAAAAATGCAGACGCTATTGTCTCGCGATCGCGCGCGGCGTGCATCGGGCGCTTGGATTACGCGCGTTTCAGGCGGGCGCGGCGGCGCGCTTGCGGGCGCTGTCGGGGGACTGGCCGGTCAGGCGCTGGAACATGGCGATGAAGGCGGACGGCGTGCTGTAGCCGAGTTCGCGCGATACGGCCTGTACCGGTTGGCCGGCGTCGAGCATTTCCAGCGCACTGACCACGCGCAAGCGTTGGCGCCATTCGTTGAACGACATGCCCAGGTGTTGCTGGCAGTGGCGCAGCAGGGTGCGTTCGGTGATGCCGGCGGTGGCGGCCCAGTAGGCGGCGCCGCGCTTGTCGCCAGGCTGGCGTTGCAGGGCGGTCAGGATGGGGGCCAGCACGGGTTCGGTCGCGGACGGCAGGTAGCTGGCGTAGGCGGGGGCGACGCGGATCTGGTCGATGACCACTTGCGCCAGGCGCCGGTCTTCCGGCGTATCTGGATAGGCGATGCCGCGCCGTTCGAAGTCGGCCAGAATGGCGCGCATGACGGGACTGATCTCCAGTGTGCAAGGCCTGGCGGGCAGGTCGGCGCAGGCGGCGGCCGGGATGTCGATGCAGGCGTAGTGCACTTCCCCCTGGTTCTGGCAGCAGTGCGAGACGCGCGGCGGTATCCAGATGGCGTATTGGGGCGGCGACAGGTAGGTGCTGTCCTCGATGCCGATTTCCATGATGCCGGACAGGGCGAAATTCAGTTCGCCCCAGGGCGAGCTGTGGCGCTGGATGCGCGAGTGCGGCAGGAAGTGCAGGATGCGGCAGGCCAGCGGATAGGGGCGGCCCGGGCCAAGGTTGGGCGGGGAGGCGGCGAGGTCCATGTCCGAAGTTCGCTGGGGATTGTCGGTTTTTCATTATATACAGCGAGTCAGACAGGTCCTACACTGGCCGGCCGTTATCCTGTTTTTGGCTGTATCCCCATGACGCGCGCCGATGTTTCGCCCACTCCCGCCCGCTATCTGCTGTTCCCGCTGCTGGCGGCGCTGATCTGGTCGGTCAACATGATCGTCACCAAGATGGCGGCCGGCGTGATTTCGCCCGCAGTCATCGGCTTTTATCGCTGGGCGCTGGCGGGCCTGGTGCTGACGCCGTTCGCGCTGCCCGGCGTGTGGCGTGCGCGGCGCGTAGTGCTGCCTTACCTACCGAAATTCGCGGTGCTGGGCGGGCTGGGTATGGCGCTGTATCAGGGCCTGGCCTATGTGGCGGCGGGCAGCACCACGGCCACCAATATGGGCATCATCACGGCGATGATCCCGCTGATGACGATCGCGGTGGGGGCGCTGGTGCTGCGCGAGCGGCCGTCGGCGATGGCGATGCTGGGCGGCTTGTTGTCGCTGGCGGGGCTGGCGCTGTTGATCGGCGAAGGCGATCCGTCCCGGTTGCTGGCAGTGGGCGCCAACCACGGCGATGTGCTGATGGGCCTGGGCGCGCTGGCTTATGCGTTGTATGGGGTGCTGCTGCGCCGCTGGGGTTTGCCGGTGGGGCCGTGGCAGTCGCTGTATGTGCAGGTGGGGTTCGGGGTGCTGTTCCAGTTGCCGGCTTTCCTGATGGCGCCGGCCTCGCCGCTCAATGGCGACAACCTGCCGCTGGTGCTGTACGCGGCGGTGTTTCCGTCGTTGTTCGCGCCGTTCCTGTGGATGCAGGGCGTGCGGCACCTGGGGCCGAATCGCGCCAGCATGTTCTTGAATGTGATGCCGGTGGCCACGGTCGCGATCGCGGCGGTGTTCCTGGATGAAAAGCCGCACCTGTTCCATATCGTCGGCGGCGCAATGGCGCTGGCCGGCGTGATGCTGGCGCAACTGCGTGCGCCGTTTGCAGGCGCCAAGCCGGCCAAGGGCGCGGCGTAGCTACGGCGGGCCTGCCAGAGTGATCGGCCCGCCCACGTGGGGTGGCGGGTCAGGCGGGCGGCGGGGCGCCGCGCCACAGGTCCAGGGCGTGGTCGATGGCGATCCGGGCGGAAACGCGCAGGCCGCGGCCCGCACCCAGCGCGAAGCGGACGGCGAGTCCGCGGTCGATCAGGGACTGGCCCACCGGCACGAAATGTTCGGGGTCAAGCAGCGCGGGCTGCTCGTAGCGCTGCCACACGCGCTGGCCGTGTTCAAGAACGGGCGAGGCCTCGGGTTGCTTGGGGCGCTCGGGCCAGGCGCGCTGTTCGGCCAGGTGCAGCATCGTGCAGACGTCAAAACCCACGCCCAGCAGCAGGATGTCGGCGTCGGCGGCCAGCAGCTTGGCCAGCGGCGAGGTGTCGCCGAACGGATCTTCCAATTGATGGCCAGCCGTGATCTCGGCCGCACGCGGGCCGCTGGCTGAAAAAGAACAGGTCGGGTGCTGGCTGCGGCGCACGCCGGGCCAGGTCCGGAACAATTCGGCCACGGCGCCCATGCCGCGGGTCGGGGTGATGGCGGGATCGTAGGCCGGCATCCCGCGGCGCAGGGTCTCCAACCAGGCGGCCGGCACCGGGGGCGCCTGCCACAGGGTGGGGTCGGTCAGGTCGGACGAATGCGCGGGCATGGCCACCAGCCCGTCGGGGCCGACACTGTCCAGCAACGCCTGGATGACCGCGACCGGGCCGCCGGCAATCCAGCCCAGTGCGCTGAGCGAGGTATGGACCAGCACCGTGGCGCCCGGCCGCAAGCCGGCCTCGCGCAATTGCGCGGCCAGGCTGTCGCGGGTGGCGGGAAACGGGGTGCGGGCTAGCAGGTCGGCTTCGGTCATGGGGCGGCGGTGGGGCGTGTCGGGGGGCACGAGGGCAGCGGCAGGTTGCGGTAGTCAGGGCGGCAGGAGGGTAAATATAGCCTTGTCCACAGGGTGGGCCGGGCTGACGCGCACCTGTCAGGGTTCCGGCCTACAATCGACGGTTCATCAGCTTTCTTTCCCTATACGAGCCCATGGCCCAATACGTCTACACCATGAACCGCGTCGGCAAGATCGTGCCGCCCAAGCGGCAGATCCTGCGCGACATCTCGCTTTCGTTTTTTCCTGGCGCCAAGATCGGCGTGCTGGGCCTGAACGGCTCGGGCAAGTCGACGCTGCTGAAGATCATGGCGGGCGTGGATCGCGAGATCGAAGGCGAAGCCATCCCCATGCCGGGCCTGAACATCGGCTACCTGCCGCAGGAACCGCAGCTCAATCCCGAGCACACGGTGCGCCAGGCCGTCGAAGAAGGCCTGGGCGCGGTGGTCACCGCCAAGAAGCGCCTGGACGAGGTCTACGCGGCCTACGCCGAGCCGGATGCCGACTTCGACGCGCTGGCCGCCGAGCAGGCCGAGCTGGAAGCCATCATCGCGGCCGCCGCCTCCAGCGGCGCCGACGACATCGAGCACCAGATGGAAATCGCCGCCGACGCGCTGCGCCTGCCGCCCTGGGATGCCATCGTCGGCAACCTGTCCGGCGGTGAAAAGCGCCGCGTGGCGCTGTGCCGCCTGCTGCTGTCCAAGCCCGACATGCTGCTGCTGGACGAACCCACCAACCACCTGGATGCCGAAAGCGTCGAATGGCTGGAACAGTTCCTGCACAAGTTCCCGGGCACCGTCGTCGGCGTGACCCACGATCGCTACTTCCTGGACAACGCCGCCGAATGGATCCTCGAACTGGACCGCGGCTACGGCATTCCCTGGAAGGGCAACTACAGCTCGTGGCTGGAGCAGAAGGAAGACCGCCTGAAGCAGGAAGAGGCCTCGGAATCCGCCCGCCAGAAGACCATCAAGAAGGAACTGGAGTGGGTGCGCCAGAACCCGAAGGGCCGCCAGGCCAAGGCCAAGGCGCGTCTGGCCCGCTTCGAGGAACTGTCGTCCTACGAATACCAGAAGCGCAACGAAACCCAGGAAATCTTCATTCCCGTGGGCGAGCGCCTGGGCAACGAGGTCATCGAATTCAACAACGTCAGCAAGGCCTATGGCGACCGCCTGCTGATCGACAACCTCAGCTTCAAGGTGCCGCCGGGCGCCATCGTCGGCATCATCGGCGCCAACGGCGCCGGTAAGTCCACGCTGTTCCGCATGATCGCGGGCCGCGAACAGCCGGATTCGGGCGAAGTGAAGGTCGGCCAGACCGTCAAGCTGGCGTTCGTCGACCAGTCGCGCGACGCACTCGAAGACAAGAAGACGGTGTTCGATGCGGTGGCCGACGGCGCCGACATCCTCACGGTGGGCAAGTTCGAAATGTCGTCGCGCGCCTATCTGGGCCGCTTCAACTTCAAGGGCGGCGACCAGA
>JBEBOQ010000161.1:0-8772 GCA_040396375.1 Achromobacter xylosoxidans | reverse complement strand
AAGGGGCAGTCCGGAGCGAAGGCTCCGGACCGCAATCGTAGCCCCGCCCTCACCCCGCCTGCCCCGTCACGCGCGGCTTAAGAACTCAACCGCAACGATCAAACTACCCCGGCACAACAGCAGTAACTTCAATCTCAACCTTAGCCCGATCCTCAACCAGATCAGCCACCTCCACCGCCGTCATAGCCGGAAAATGCCTTCCAATCAGCTCCCGATAATGCTTCCCGATCTCCGGATAAGCCGCCACATAAGCATCCTTGTCGGTCACATACCAAGTCATCCGCACAATATGCTCAGGCTTAGCCCCACCCTCGGCCAAAATCGCCACGATGTTCGCCAACGTCTGCCGCACTTGATCAGCAAGATCATCAGATTCAAACTGCTGCTGCCCGTTCCAGCCGACCTGCCCCCCCACGAACACCAGCTTGCTCCCCACCGTCATCTCGGTCAGGATCCCATTCGAATAGCCCCGCGGCGCCATCCAATCCGGCGGTTGCAGAATCTTCATAACGTCTCATCCTATTATCAAAAAAACAAAACGCGCGGACTTCAGTCCGCGGCGACCAGATAAGCCTGCATCCGTTCACGCAAATCGTCCGGCAACGGCATTGACTTCATCGTCCGCAAATCCACCGTCACGATCGTCAGCGTCGCCGACAACCGCAGTTGTCCGTCCGGCCCCTCGAACCGCACCAGCGCCTTGAACGATGCCCCGCCGATGCGTTGCACCTGCAGCGTCTGGCGCAGCTTCTCGTGCCAGCGGCTGGGCGCGCTGAAATCACACGTCACCGACGCCATCGGCGTACCGATATGGCGGTCCACATGCAGCGCGTGGAAAGGCATGCCCATGCCCTTGTCGAACCATTCTTCGACAAAGTCATTGATCATCTCGAAATAGCGAGGATAGAAAACGATGCCCGCCGGATCGCAATGACGAAAGCGGACTTCGACCTGGCTGATGAAGGGGGCTGCCATGGGGGTTCCTTTGATTTCCTTATTGCCGGCTCATGCCATCTTGCGCAGCGCAAAACGCTGCAGCTTGCCCGTCTCGGTACGCGGCAGCGCCGCGACGAATTCGATTGAGCGCGGGTACTTGTACGGTGCGATGCTGGCCTTCACGAACTGCTGCAACGCCGCCACCAGCGCATCGCCCGGCTCGAAGCCCGGCTTGAGCACCACGAACGCCTTGACCAATTGGCCGCGCTCTTCGTCGGCCGCGCCCACCACCCCGCACTCGGCCACGGCCTCGTGGCGCAGCAGCGCGTCTTCGACTTCCGGACCGGCGATGTTGTAGCCGGCGGAAACGATCATGTCGTCGTTGCGGGCCTGATAGAACAGATAGCCGTCGTCGTCCTGCATGAACGTATCGCCCGGCAGGTTCCAGCCCTTTTGCACGAAGCGGCGCTGGCGCTCGTCGGCCAGGTAGCGGCAGCCGGTGGGGCCCTTGATGGCCAGGCGGCCCACGGTACCGTTCGGCACTGGATTCATGTCGTCATCCACGATCTGCGCGATGTAGCCGGGCACCACGCGGCCGATGGCGCCGCGGCGCACCGAGTCGGGCGGGCTGGAGACGAACACGTGGATCATTTCCGTGCCGCCGATGCCGTCGATCATCTCGATGCCGCTGGCTTCCTTCCAGAGTTGGCGGGTGGCATCGGGCAGGGCCTCGCCGGCGGACACGCTTTTCTTCAACGACGACAGGTCGAACTTGCCGACCAGCGCCGCCATCTGGCGGTAGAACGTGGGCGCGGTGAAGACGATGGTGGCGCGGAAGTCCTGGATCAGCTGCAGCAGGCTTTCGGGCGTCAGGCGTTCGGCCAGCACGGTGCTGGCGCCCACGCGCAGCGGAAAGCACAGCAGGCCGCCCAGGCCAAAGGTGAAGGCCAGCGGCGGCGTGCCGCAGAAGATGTCGTCCGGCCCCGGCTTGATGACGTGCTTGGGAAACAGGTCGCACATCGCCAGCACGTCGCGGTGGAAATGCATGCAGCCCTTGGGCGCGCCGGTGGTGCCGCTGGTGAAGGCGATCAGGCACACATCATCGGCAGCGGTGTCGCAAGCGGCAAAGTCGTCCGGCTTGGCCGCGGCCAGCGCGTCCAGCGCGTCGGGCGCGGTGTCGTTGAAATACATGATCTGCGCCACGTCGGCGCAGTGGTGCTCGTGGCCGGGCTGGGCGCAGAACTGGGCTTCTTCCTTCAGGCGGGCGTCACACAGCACGGCCTGGATCTGCGCCTTTTCGATGATCTGCTTGAGCTCTTTGGCGCGCAGCAACGGCATCGTCGGCACGGTGACCAGACCAGCCTTGATGGCGGCCAGCCAGGCGGCGGCCATCATGGGGTTGTTCGGGCCGCGCAGCAGCAGGCGGTTGCCGGGCACCAACTTCATGTCCTCGGCCAGCACTCGGGCGATGCGGTTGGTCAGCGCAGCCAGCTCGCGGTAGGTCATGGTGGCCTGCTTGCCGTCCTGCGGCCAGCGCAGCGCGATGCGCTCGCCGTGGCCGCGTTCGACCATGGCGTCCACCAGTTCCACGGCGCAATTGAAGCGCTTGGGATAGGCCACGTCGGGGCCGTCCAGCAGGAACTCTGGCCATTGTTCGCCCGGGGGCAGGTTGTCCCGGGCAAAGGTGTCGATGTGGGCGGATACTTCCATGAAATTCCCCTTGCTGCTGCGGTGTGGTTGACTGTGCTGAACGCGGAAGGCTCGATGGCCCCTTTACGCTTTCAGCAGTTCGCGGGCGATGATCAACTTCTGCACTTCGGTGGCGCCTTCGTAGATACGCAGCGCTCTGATTTCCCTGTAAAGCTTCTCCACCGGCATCCCCGACACCACGCCCGCGCCGCCGAACATCTGCAGCGCGCGGTCGATCACGGTCTGCGCCGATTCGGTGGCCGTCATCTTGGCCATGGCCGCTTCGCGCGTGGTGCGTTGTTTCTGCACGTCGCGCATCCACGCGGCGCGATACGTCAGCAGCGCCGAGGCGTCGATGGCCGTGGCCATGTCGCCCAGCGCGGCCTGCGTCAGTTGCAGGTCGGCCAGGGTCTGGCCGAACATGCGGCGCGACCTGGCGCGCGCCAGGCCTTCGTCCAGCGCGCGGCGCGCAAAGCCCAGCGCGGCGGCCGCCACCGAGGCGCGGAAGATGTCCAGCGTCATCATCGCCAGCTTGAAGCCCTGCCCCGCCTCGCCCAGCCGCTGCGACACCGGGATGCGGCAGTTGTCGAAGGTGATGGTGGCCAGCGGGTGCGGCGCGATCAGTTCGATGCGCTCCGAGATCTCGAAGCCCGGGGTGTCGGCATCCACCACGAAGGCGCTGATGCCGCGCGCGCCCGGCGCCTCGCCGGTGCGGGCGAACACGCAGTAGAAGTCGGCGATGCCGCCATTGGAAATCCAGGTCTTGGCGCCGTTGAGCACGTAGTGATCGCCCTCCAGCCGGGCCTCGCAGGCCAGCGCGGCCACGTCCGAGCCGGCATCCGGCTCCGACAGCGCGAAGGCGGCGATCGCCTCGCCGCGGGCCACGCGCGGCAGGTAGCGCTGGCGCAGCGCGTCCGAACCCATCAGCGAGATCGCGCCGCTGCCCAGGCCCTGCATGGCGAAGGCGAAGTCCGCCAGGCCCTCGTGGCGCGCGAACGTTTCGCGCAGGATGCAGACCGAACGCGAATCCACCTCGGGCAGCGCGCCGCCCCAGGCGCCGCCGGGGCCGCCCGCGACCGCGTAACGCAGCCAGCCGGCCTGGCCCATGGCCTTGACCAGCTTGCGGCAGGCCGCATCGGCGTCGTGGTGGTCGACGTCTCCCAGAGCGCTTTCGCACCAGCCGTCGACCTCATGCGCCAGCTTGCGGTGGGCGTCGTCGAAAAAGGGCCAGTCCAGCCAGCTTGCGTCGCGCATCATCAGTTCCCCTCGAAGACCGGCTTCTGTTTGGCCACGAAGGCCTCGTAGGCGCGATGGAAATCGCGCGTCTGCATGCAGATGGCCTGGGCCTCGGCTTCGGCCTCGATGGCCTCGTCCACGCCCATGTTCCATTCCTGGTGCAGCAGCTTCTTGGTCACGCCATGGGCAAAGGTGGGGCCTGCGGCCAGCTGGGCGGCCAGCGCGTGGGCGGCTTCGCCGATCTGTTCGGCGCCATGCAGGGCATTGAAGAAGCCCCAGGCAGCGCCCTCCTCGGCCGTCATGGCGCGGCCCGTGTACAGCAGCTCGGAGGCGCGGCCCTGGCCGATCATGCGCGGCAGCAGCGTGCAGGCGCCCATGTCGGCGCCCGCCAGGCCCACCCGCGTGAACAGGAAGGCGGTGCGCGCGGCCGGCGTGCCCAGGCGCATGTCGGAGGCTAGCGCCACCATCGCACCGGCGCCTGCGCAGATGCCGTCCACCGCGGCCACGATGGGCTGCGGGCAGGCGCGCATGGCCTTGACCAGGTCGCCCGTCATCCGGGTGAAGTCCAGCAGCTCGGGCATGCTCATTTTGGTGAGCGGCCCGATGATCTCGTGCACGTCGCCGCCGGAGCAGAAATTGCCGCCGGCCCCCGTCACCACCACCACCTTGATGTCGGTCGCGTACACCAGCGCGCGGAACAGGTCGCGCAATTCGGCGTAGGAATCGAATGTCAGCGGGTTCTTGCGCTCGGGGCGGTTGAGCGTGATGGTGCCGGTCTTGCCGTCGGCCGACACCTGCCACAGAAACGTCTTGGCCTCGTAGCCGGCCAGCGGACGCTTGTGGTGCTTCATGGTGTGCTCTTCGGGCTGGGTGCTCATGGTGTCTCCGTTCGTGATTGCTGGAATGGGGCGCCGGCTCAGCCGGTCATCACTTCACCGCCGTCCACGGCGATGGCCTGGCCATTGATGGACGCCGAGGCCGGCAGTGCCAGCCAGGCGACCGTCTCGGCCACTTCCTCAGGCTGCACCAGGCGGCCCTGCGGGTTGCGCTCGGCCAGTTTGGCGCGAGCGGCTTCCGGCGTCATGCCGGTCTTGTCGACGATATTGGCCACCGCGCCACGCACGATGTCGGTTTCGGTATAGCCGGGGCAGACGGCGTTGACGGTGACGCCCTTCTGGGCGGTTTCCAGCGCCAGCGAGCGGGTCAGGCCAATGACGCCATGCTTGGCCGCGCAGTAGGCGCTGACGTAGGCGTAGCCGATCAGGCCGGCGGTGCTGGCCACGTTGATGACGCGGCCCCACTTGGCGGCCAGCATGCCGGGCAAGGCCGCCTGGATGCAGTGGAAGGTGCCAGTCAGGTTGACTGCCAGCATCGACTGCCACAGCGCCGCGTCGGTGCGGTCGAAGCGCTGGCTGACGGCCTGGCCGGCGTTATTGACCAGCACCAGCACCGGACCCAGTTCGGCCTCGGCCTGGACAAAGGCCTGGCGCACCGAGGCCTCGTCGGCGATGTCGGCGCTGACCGCCTGCACCTGGCCCAGGCTGGCCAGGCTGTCGGTGGCAGCTTCCAGCGCGCCGCCGTCGCGGCCCAGCAACGTGACCCGGGCGCCGCGCGCCAGCAGCGCGCGGGCACTGGCCAGGCCGATGCCGCGGGCCCCGCCCGTCACCAGGGCGTGGCGGCCTGCCAGGGATAGTGCGGGCGTGCTCATTTGGCGTCCACTTGCGCCATGGCGGCGGCGCGTTCGAAGTTGGTTTCCAGCTGGCGCTTGCCGGCGAAGTACTGGTTCGGCCAGGCGACGTCGCGATAACCCACGCGGGCCGACTCGCGCAGCGTCCAGGACGCGTCGGCCAGGTGCGGACGGGCCAGCGCGCACAGGTCGGCGCGACCCGACGCGATGATGGCGTTGGCGTGGTCGGCCTCGAAGATGGCGCCCACCGCGATGGTGGGGATGCCAGCCTCGTTGCGCACACGATCGGCGAACGGGGTCTGGAACATGCGGCCATAGACCGGCTTTTCTTCCTTGCTGACCTGGCCCGACGAGCAGTCGATCATGTCGGCGCCGGCCGCCTTGAAGTGGCGCGCGATCTCGACGGCGTCGTCGGCGGTGATGCCGCCCTCGACCCAGTCGCTGGCGGAAATACGCACCGACATGGGCTTGTCTTCGGGCCAGACGGCGCGCACGGCGTGGAACACTTCCAGCGGGAAACGCAGGCGGTTTTCCAGGCTGCCCCCGTAGTCGTCTTCGCGGTGGTTGGTCAGCGGCGAGATGAAGCTGGACAAGAGGTAGCCGTGGGCGCAGTGCAGTTCAAGCCAATCGAAGCCGGCGGCCTTGGCACGGTGCGCGGCGGCCACGAAGTTGTCGCGCACCTGGTCCATGTCGGCGCGCGTCATGGCACGCGGGGTCTGCGACACACCGTCGATGTAGGGCAAGGCCGAGGCCGACAGCAGCGGCCAGTTGCCTTCGGCCAGCGGATGGTCGATCTTCTGCCAGCCCAGCTGGGTGGACCCCTTGCGGCCGGCATGGCCCAGCTGCACGCCAATGCGGGCGTCGCTGTTGCCATGGACGAAGCCGACAATGCGGGCAAAGGCCTGCTGCTGCTCGTCGTTCCACAGCCCCGGGCACCCCGGTGTGATGCGGCCGTCAGGCGATACGCAGGTCATTTCGACCATGACCAGGCCGGCGCCGCCCATGGCGCGAGCGCCCAGGTGGACCAGATGGAAGTCGCCCGGCACGCCCTCGGTGCACGAGTACATGGCCATGGGCGACACAAGGATGCGGTTCTTGAGTCGCACGCCGCGCGCCTGGTAGGGCGTGAGCATGGGCAGCGGCGGCCGCTGACCCGCCGGCGCCGGCGCGCCGGCATGCTCGGCGATCCAGCGCTCAAAGCCTTCCAGCCAGGCCGGATCGCGCACGCGCAGGTTCTCGTGCGAGATACGCTGCGAACGGGTCAGGAGCGAGTAGGCGAATTGTTCGGGTTCGAGTTCGGCATAGCGCTCGACGTTTTCGAACCACTCGGTGGAGTTGCGGGCGGCGTTCTGGATTTTCAGGACTTCGACGCTACGCACGTCTTCGTAGTGCTTCAGGCCACGCTCGACGCTGCCTTCGGCGCCGCTGAGGCAACGCGCCAGTTCAATGGAGTCTTCGAGCGCGAGCTTGGTGCCGGAACCAATGGAGAAGTGGGCAGTATGAGCGGCGTCGCCCATGAGCACGACGGGCACGGCGCGCTTGCCACGGCTGGTTTCGAGCTGGTTCCAGTGCACCCAGGTGTTGCAGATGACGCGCGGGAAGCGGATCCAGATGGCGGAGCCGCGCAGGTGCGAGGCGTTGCTGATGAGGGCGTTGCCGTCGAGCCAGGGCGCGAACAGTTTTTCGCAGTAGGCGATGCCCTCTTCCTGGCTCATCTGTTCGATGCCGGCGGCCTGCCAGGTTTCTTCGGGCGTTTCGACGATGAAGGTCGACATGCCGTCTTCGTAACGATAGGCATGGGCCTGGAACCAGCCGTGCTCGGTCTGGACGAAGGCGAAGGTAAAGGCATCGAAGACTTTCTTGGTGCCCAGCCAGACGAAGCGGCAGCGGCGCTGGTCGATGTCGGGATGGAAGGTGTCGGTGTAGCGGGTGCGGATCTGGCTGTTGATGCCGTCGGACGCAATGACGAGATCGGCGTCGTATTCGCGGGCGATGGCCTGGTCGTCCTGGACAAAATTCTCGAACACCAGTTTGACGCCGACTTCTTCGCAGCGCGCCTGCAAGATATTCAGGAGCTTTTTACGACCAATGCCAATGAACCCGTGACCGCCGCTACGAATGCTGCGGCCTTTGAAGTGAATGTCGATGTCGTCCCAATGATTGAACGCATCGCCAATGGTCTGGGCGGAAACGGGATCGGCTTCGCGCAGGTTCTGCATGGTGGCATCGGAAAACACGACGCCCCACCCAAAGGTGTCGTAGGGCCGGTTGCGCTCGATGACGGTGATTTCGTTGGCAGGGTTCTGCAACTTCATGAGCAGACCGAAATACAGGCCGGCGGGACCCCCACCAATGCAGACTATTTTCATTGCCGTAATGCTCCATGAAGGGCGACTTTCGGGGCCTTGCGTATGGGGGCCTGGTCGCGGCTTTTTAGGTCTTGATAGTTTAGGCTTGAAATATATACCTGGTTGGGGAGGATCGCAAATGGGGGAAACGTTTAGGGGAAATGGGGACGGGGTTTGGGGGACGATTTCTGAGGGAAGGGTCCTTGGTTGCTGGCGGGAGGCTGTCTCTTCGTGGGCCGCTCGGCGGGCAGGGCTTCGTGGCGGCGGGCGCCCACGATTGCGGTCCGGCGCGCGGGCGCCGGACTTCCCCTTCGTCATTCTCGTCCGCCTTCGGCTCCCTTCGAATTCCCTCGGGCGCATCGAGGTTGCCCGCCCCGCATGCCGCCGCCGCGAGGGGCTACGCGCATTGAAGCTCGTTGCGCTGCTAGACCTGTGTTCAGGGCATGAACCCTACAGGGTCGCCAAGCCGCGGCCGCGCGGGCGGCCACGTTTGGCATCTGTGTTGTTGACTATGTTGCGGGTGCGCTTCGCGCTGGCGGGGATTGGTGTTCTGATGTTCCCCGCGTCGTGTGGGGTGGGCGGTGATGGGCGGCGCGGCCGGTATCGGCTTGCCCATGCGCACCGTCTCGCGCGCCGCCCATCGGGCGCTGCACACTGGCGTGGAACGCCACGGCATCCGCGCCGATAGAAAGCCGGGGCTAACTGACGGTCAGTTTCACGAGGAAAAGACACTACGGAGCGCGTCGCAAAAATCTCCGCACCCGAACCAGCACAAACTAAAAACCAGCCCCCCTCACCCACACGCGAGAGCGGCATCGGCGTACGCAAGACGACGCGTAAGCCTCGTAAGGCCGCCCGCGCGGCCGGCACGAGGCG
>JBEBOQ010000160.1:0-9042 GCA_040396375.1 Achromobacter xylosoxidans | reverse complement strand
CTGTTCCTGCAGAACTTCCGCGCCACGCTGATCCCGACGCTGGCGGTGCCGGTGGTGCTGCTGGGCACCTTCGGCGTGCTGGCCGCATTCGGCTATTCCATCAACACCCTGACCATGTTCGGCATGGTGCTGGCCATCGGCCTGCTGGTGGACGACGCCATCGTGGTGGTGGAAAACGTCGAGCGGGTGATGGCCGAAGAGGGCCTGACGCCCAAGCAGGCCACGCGCAAGTCCATGACCCAGATCACCGGCGCGCTGATCGGCATCGCCATGGTGCTGGCCGCGGTGTTCATCCCGATGGCGTTCTTCGGCGGTTCGACGGGCGTGATCTATCGCCAGTTCTCCATCACCATCGTGTCCTCGATGGTGCTGTCGGTGATCGTCGCCATCGTCTTCACGCCGGCGCTGTGCGCCACGCTGCTCAAGCCGATTCCCAAGGGCCACCATGGCACCAAGCGCGGCTTCTTCGGCTGGTTCAACCGCGCCTTCGACCGCAGCAGCCATGGCTACGCCAATACCGTGGCGCGCGGCCTGGGCCGCACCAAGCGCCTGATGGTGGTGTACCTGGCCATCGTCATCGCCATGGGCTGGATGTTCACCCGCATCCCCACCGCGTTCCTGCCGGCCGAGGACCAGGGCATCCTGTTCGCCCAGATCCAGACGCCCGCCGGCGCCACCGCGGAGCGCACCAAGGCCGTCATCGACGAGGCCACCAACTACCTGCTGACCGAAGAGAAGGACGCGGTCACCTCGGTGTTCGCGGTCAATGGCTTCAACTTCGGCGGCCGCGGCCAGAACGCCTCGATCCTGTTCATCAAGCTGCGCGACTGGGAAGACCGCGGCGACGCCAAGCTCAAGGCGGCCGCCGTGGCGGCGCGCGCCAACGCCCACTTCAGGAAGACCGAGCGCGACGCCATGCTGTTCGTGGTGCCGCCGCCCTCGGTGATGGAACTGGGCAACGTCGATGGTTTCGACTTCCAGCTGATGGACCGCGCCGGCGTGGGCCATGAAAAACTGCTGGCCGCGCGCAACCAGTTGCTGGGCGAGGCGGCGCAAAGCAAGATCCTGCAGGGCGTGCGCCCCAACGGCATCGAGGACGCGCCGCAGTACCAGCTCGACATCGACCGCGAAAAAGCGCGGGCGCTGGGCGTGGCCGTGTCGGACATCAACAGCACGCTGTCCACCGCCTGGGGCTCGTCGTACGTCAACGACTTCATCGACCGCGGCCGCGTCAAGAAGGTGTTCGCGCAGGGCGAGGCCTCGGCCCGCATGCTGCCCGAGGACCTGGACAAATGGTACGTGCGCAACAAGGATGGCGACATGGTGCCGTTCTCGGCGTTCGCCAAGGCCACCTGGAGCTTCGGCCCGCAGAAGCTGAACCGCTACAACGGCGTGCCGTCCTACAACATCCAGGGCCAGGCGGCGCCGGGCTACAGCTCGGGCGCGGCGATGGAGGAAATGGAACGCATCGCCAGCAAGCTGCCGGTGGGCGTGGGCTTCGAATGGACCGGCATGTCGTACGAAGAACGCCTGTCGGGCGCCCAGGCGCCGGCGCTGTACGCGATTTCGCTGATCGTGGTGTTCCTGTGCCTGGCGGCGCTGTATGAAAGCTGGACGATCCCGTCCGCGGTCATGCTGGTGGTGCCGCTGGGCATCATCGGGGCGCTGGGCGCGACCATGCTGCGCGGCCTGTCCAACGACGTGTACTTCCAGGTGGGCCTGCTCACGACCATCGGCCTGGCGGCCAAGAACGCCATCCTGATCGTGGAGTTCGCCAAGGAGCACTACGAGGCTGGGGCGAGCCTGACGGAGTCGGCGATCCACGCCGCCCGCCAGCGCCTGCGCCCGATCCTGATGACGTCGCTGGCGTTCATCCTGGGCGTGGTGCCGCTCGCGATCTCCTCGGGCGCCGGTTCGGGCAGCCAGAACGCCATCGGCACGGGCGTGATCGGCGGCATGCTGACCGCGACCTTCCTGGCCATCTTCTTCGTCCCCGCGTTCTTCGTGATCATGCTGCGCCTGTTCAAGGTGGAACGCATGAGCGCGCGGCGCGATAAGCACGACCCCAGCGCCAACGACGCGCAGGACGTGTCCGTCGAAGGAAAACCGCAATGAAGCTGCAGATGAGAACCTTGCTGTCTGTTTCCCTGGCGGCGGCCCTGGCGGGCTGCTCGCTGGCCCCGACCTACGAACGGCCCGACGCGCCGGTCTCGTCGGCCTATCCGAGCGGCCCGGCCTACAAGGCCGACGCCGTCGGCGCCGTGGCCACGGCCGACATCGGCTGGCGTGATTTCTTCGCCGATCCGCTGCTCCAGCAACTGATCGAGCAGTCGCTGGCCAACAACCGCGACCTGCGCGTGGCGGCCCTGAACGTCGAGGCGGCGCGGGCGCAGTACCGCATCCAGCGCGCCGACCTGCTGCCCAGCGTCGGCATCGCCGGCAAGGAAACCGCCCAGCGCACGCCGGCCGACCTGTCGCCCAGCGGCCAGGCCAGCACCAGCCACAACTACCAGGTCGGCGCCGCGCTGTCCTCGTGGGAACTGGACCTGTTCGGCCGCATCCGCAGCCTGAGCGACAAGGCGCTGGAATCGTATCTGGCGCTGGACGAGACCCGCACGGCGACCCAGCTGACGCTGATCGCCGAAGTGGCCAACGCCTACCTGACGCTGCGCGCCGACCAGGAGCTGCTGAGCCTGACGCGCGACACGCTCAAGAGCCAGGACGACTCCTACAAGCTCACCAAGCAGAGCTACGACCAGGGCTTGTCCACGGCGCTCGACCTGAGCCAGGCCGAAGTGTCGCTGCGCACCGCCCAGCGCAACCTGTCGCAGTACACGCGCCAGGCCGCGCAGGACCGCAACGCGCTGGTGCTGCTGGTGGGCCAGCCGCTGTCGCCGGAAATCTCGGCGGCGCTGGACAACGCCGTCAAGCTCGACGACGGCATGCTGCCGACCGCGCTGCCGGCCGGCCTGCCGTCCGAACTGCTGGCGCGCCGCCCGGATATCCGCGCGGCCGAGCACCAGCTCAAGGGCGCCAACGCCAACATCGGCGCGGCCCGCGCCGCGTTCTTCCCGACCATCAGCCTGACGGGCAACGCCGGCACCGCCAGCGCCAGCCTGGGCGGGCTGTTCGACGCGGGCTCGGGCGCCTGGAGCTTCGTGCCCCAGATCACGGTGCCGATCTTCGCCGGCGGCTCGCTGCTGGCGGGCTTGGACCTGGCCAAGGTGCAGAAGAACATCCAGGTCGCGCAGTACGAGAAGACGATCCAGACCGGTTTCCGCGAAGTCGCCGACGCGCTCGCGGGCCGCGGCACGCTGGACGAGCAGATCCAGGCCCAGCAACTGCTGGTGGCCGCCAATCAGCGCGCCTATGACCTGTCCGAGCAGCGTTTCCGCCAGGGCATCGACGACTACCTGACGGTGCTGGATTCGCAGCGTTCGCTCTACACCGCGCAGCAGGCGCTGGTCGATACGCGCCTGTCGCGTCTGTCCAACCTGGTCACCTTGTACAAGGTGCTGGGCGGCGGCTGGACCGAGCGCACCGTCACGGCGGCGCAGCCCGCGCCGGACGCGGCGGCCGCGCCTGGCGGGCAGCCGGGCTGAGCCTCGCGGCGCGCCGACAGTGGTAAAAAAAGCGGGCCGATCTTTCGATCGGCCCGCTTTGCATGGCGCGCGCCAGGCGCGTCAGCCGCGCTTCTTGGCGATGAGGCCGACCACGAACAGCACGATGATCGCGCCGACCACCGAGCCGATCCAGCCGGCCGGTTCGCCCGGGGCATACCAGCCCAGGTTCTGGCCGAGGAAGCCGGCCACGACCGCGCCCACGATGCCCAGTATGGTGGTCATGATGATCCCCATGTTCTGGTCTCCGGGCATGATCGCGCGGGCGATCAAGCCCACGATGAACCCGACGATGATCATGATGATGATGCTCATGCGCGTACTCCTTGCGAGGGTAAAAGGGCAATGCGTCCTGATATTACTCATGCGCGCGGCGCAGGGGCTGTAACAACTGGTATGTGGCGCATGCTCGCAACATGCTGCGCCGCAGGTCTTGGTCGTGCAAGGCTCAGGAGGTAAGGTCGATCAGTTGCCGCAGGTCTTTCGTCAGCGTCTCGATGCTGTCGGTATCCGACGCCAGCAGCCGCGCGCGGCCTTCTTTGTCGAAAATATACACACCGCGGCTGTGCGTCACTTCGTACTGGTTGGCGTCGTCGCCGGGCCTGGGCTTTTCGATCTGGTAGGCCACGCGGTAGCGGCGCGCCAGGTCGGCCACCTGTTTTTCGTTGCCGGTCACGCCGATGGCGTTGCTGTTGAAGGCATTGACGTAGGCCTGCAGGATATCCGGCGTGTCGCGGTGCGGGTCGACGCTGACGAACAGGATGCGCACGTCGCGCGCCTTGTCGCCCAGGTTCTGCAACACCGCCGTCAGCTGCGCCATCGTGGTGGGGCAGATGTCCGGGCAACTGGCGTAGCCGAAGAACAGCAGCACCGTCTTGCCTTTCAGGTCGTCGCTGCTGACCGTCTTGCCGCCAGCGCCCGGCAGCGAAAACTTCAAGTCGGGCAGGTGGCCCTTCACGTTGTAGAGCGTCCAGTCGACATTGCGGTCGCCGCAAGCGGCAAGCAGCACGCAAAAGGCCAGCAGCAGGCCGCGCCAGGCGCGGCCGGTGATCAGGTGTCGCATGAGTTCCATCGCCGGTTGGGGGATAAACCCGTCGATTCTACCTGCTGATGGCGGTGTGGCCGTGGGGCCGGCTGGCACGCGTTTGTCTTGGCGCAAGCGGGGATGAGAACTCAATGGCTGGGGCAGGCAGTTGGCTGCCGCGATGGTTCGGCTCTCGCATTTGTGAAGCTTTGTCGGAACATTGTTGGATCTCTGGCAAAGTGGCCCCGGCGGCCTGCGGCAAAGACTACATTCAGGGCCTTGTCAGTAACAGAACCGGCGAGGCGTCATCATGAATACCGCGGCCACCCATGCGCTGGGCTATCCCTATTTTCCGTATTACCCCGTGGTGCTGGACATCTTGCGCCGCCGGCGGGCCGACAGCGTGCTCGACGCGCCCTGTAGCCGCGGCTGGCTGGGCGACATGGCGCGCCCCGCCACGGGGCGTGATGTCGAAGTGGACGGCATCGCGCCGGCCGACTTGCCCGGGCAGGCCAACGGCTACCGCCGCCTGACCGTGCACGACCTGGAGTCGCCGTTGCCGGCGGCCGCGCCCTACGACGCCGTGGTCTGCAGCGAAGCGATCCACCTGGCAACCCACCCCGGCCTGCTGATGCAGGCGTTCCATCAGGCCTTGCGCCCCGGCGGCACATTGGTGCTGACCGCGCCGAACGCGGAGCATGTGCGGGCCAGGCTGCAAGCCTTGGAGCGCGGGTTCCAGGTCGATCCCTGGACCGGGGCCGGTCCCGCCGACAGCGTCGCGCGCGCGGCATTGTTGCCGTGGGGCTTTGCGCAACTGCATTTGCTGCTGGCTCGCCACGGCTTTGCCGACATCACCCTGCACAACGTTGCTGAAGTCGGACAAGGGCGCTGGCTGGATCGCCTGTTGGCGTGGCCGACGCGGCGCTATTGCGCGGGCCGCGTCAAACGTGCACAGGACGAGGCTGGCCGCCATTTCTGGCGGCAGGCGGGGTCGGACCCAGCGGTGCATGGACGCTGGCTGGTGCTCTCGGCGCGCCGACCGGGCGAAGGGTAGCGCGGCGCGACAGCGCCCAACGACGCCTTGACTCGGCGGGCGGTCGTGTGGCGCGATCTCATGGAAAACGGCCCGCGCAAGGCGGGCCGTCAGTACGTAGGCGCGGCAGCAGGCGCCAGCCGCGTCGGCGTCAGGCGGGGTTCATGCCGCTGTGGCGCAGCAGCGCGTCGATGCGCGGTGCACGGCCGCGGAAGGCCGCGAACGATTCGGCGGCCGGGCGCGAGCCGCCCACGGCCAGGACCTCGCGGCGGAACCGCGCGCCGGTGGCCGGGTCCAGCGTGCCCAGCGCATTGCCGGCTTGCTTTGCGGCGGCTTCCTCGAAGGCTTCGTAGGCGTCGGCCGACAACACTTCCGCCCACTTGTAGCTGTAGTAGCCGGCGCCGTAGCCGCCCGCGAACAGGTGCGAGAAGGCATGCGGCAGGCGGTGCCAGGCGGGCGGGAACAGCACCGCGACCTCGGCGCGCACTTCCTGCAGCAGGGCCAGCACTTCGCTGATGCTGGCGCCCTTGGCGCGGTCGTGCATCAGCATGTCGAACAGCGCGAACTCGATCTGGCGCACGGTCTGCATGCCGCTCTGGTAGTTGCGGGCGGCGACCAGGCGGTCGTACAGCGCGCGCGGCAGCGCTTCGCCGGTCTCGACGTGGGCAGACAGCTTATGCACCACGGCCCATTCCCAGCAGAAGTTCTCCATGAACTGCGAGGGCAGTTCAATGGCGTCCCATTCGACGCTGGCGAAGGCGGCGGCACCGGGTTCGTCCACTTCAGACAGCAGCGCGTGCAAGGCGTGGCCGGTTTCGTGGAACAGGGTGATGACGTCATCGTGCGTCAGCACGGCGGCGCGGTCGCCGTTGGGGCGCGAGAAATTGCAGGTCAGGTAGGCGATCGGCGTCTGCACGCGGCCGGCGACCACGCGGCGGGTGCGCTCGCTGTCGACCCAGGCGCCGCTCTGCTTGCCGGCGCGGGCGTACAGGTCCAGGTAGAGGTAGCCGATCAGGTCGCCCTTGGGGCTCTCGACGCGCACGCCGCGCACGTCGGCATGCCATGACGACACCGGCGTTTCCGCCAGGCGCACGTCGAACAGCGTCTCGATGACCTCGAACAGGCCGGACAGCACGCGCGGCTCGGTGAAGTATTGCTTCACCTCGTCTTCGGAATAGGCGTAGCGCGATTCGCGCAGGCGCTCGGAGGCATAGGCCACGTCCCAGGGTTGCAGCTCGGCCAGGCCGAGTTCGGCGGCGGCGTAGGCCTTCAGCTCGGCCAGGTCGCGCTGGGCATACGGCTTGGCGCGCGCGGCCAGGTCGCGCAGGAAGGTGGTGACTTCCTTGGCGTCGCGCGCCATGCGCGTCTGCAGCCGCAGCGCGGCGAAGGTGCCCAGGCCCAGCAGGGCGGATTCCTCGGCGCGCAGCGACAGCAGTTCCTCGATCAGGGGCGAGTTGTCGAACCGGGCGTCGCCCTGTTCCGACGCCACCGTGCCGTAGCCGCGGTACAGCGCCTCGCGCAGCGAGCGGTCCTGCGCGTACTGCATGACGGGCAGGTAGCAGGGCATCTTCAGCGTCAGCTTCCAGCCCGGCTTGCCGTCTTCCTCGGCGGCGGCGCGGGCGGCGGCCCGCACGTCGGCGGGAATGCCGGCCAGGCGGGCCTCGTCCTCGATCAGCAGCGACCAGGCGTCGATGGCGTCCAGCACGTTCTCGGAGAATTTCTGCGAGGCCTGCGCCTCGCGGTCGGAAATGGCGGCGTAGCGCTCGCGGTCGGCGCCGCGCAGCTCGACGCCGCTCAGGCGGAAGTCGCGCAGGGCCATCTCGACGATGCGGCGGCGCACCGGCGACCACGACGCGAAATCGGGCGCGGCGGCCAGGCGCTGGTACTGCTGGTACAGGCCTTCGTGCAGGCCGACCCAGGTCGAGAACTCGGTCACCAGCGGCAGCGCGGCGTTATAGGCCTCGCGCAATTCGGGCGTGTTGACCACGGCGTTCAGGTGGCCGGCCACCGACCAGGCGCGCCACAGGCGCTCGGACGCGGTATCCAGCGGCTCGACCACGGCTTCCCAGGTGGCCGCCAGCGCCGGGTCGGCGGCGCGGTCCACGGCCTGGCGGGCGATGCCCAGCAGTTCTTCGATGGCGGGCACCACGTGGGCGGGCTTGACCGCCTGGTAGTCGACCAGTTCGGAGACGGGGGCGAGCAGGGGATTCTGGGTCATGGCGTTACCAATTGCGTAAGAGGGGGCGGGCAGCACGCGGGCGCGCCGGCAGGCATAGGGATCAGGTTGGGGCGGTCCGCCTGAAAAGCAAGGGCGGGGCGCAAACGCCGCGTCCAAAGACGACGATGGGTTTGCCCCCCGTCCCCCGGAAGGGCGCGGGGCAAACCCACAGGGGTCAGCCGGGCGGGGCGGACGGCCGGTTTCAGGCGGCGGCCCGTTCCGCCGCTTCGACGGTGTTGACCAGCAGCATGGCGATGGTCATGGGGCCCACACCGCCCGGCACGGGCGTGATGGCGCCGGCCACCTGGCTGGCGGAAGCGAAGTCCACGTCGCCGCACAGCTTGCCGTCGGCGCCGCGGTTGATGCCGACGTCGATGACGACGGCGCCGGGCTTGATCATCGAGCCGTCGATCATGCCGGGCTTGCCGGTGGCTACCACCAGGACATCGGCGCGGCGGGTCTGGGCCGCCAGGTCGCGCGTCTTGGAGTTGCAGATCGTGATGGTCGCGCCGGCGGCCAACAGCAGCATGGCCATGGGCTTGCCAACGATATTGCTGGCGCCCACGATCACCGCTTCGGCGCCGCGCAGGGCCACGCCTTCGGATTCCAGCATCTTCATCACGCCGTAGGGCGTGCAGGGGCGGAACAGCGGCTGGCCGGTCATGAGCAGGCCGGCGTTGCTGACGTGAAAACCGTCCACGTCCTTCTCGGCCGCGATGGCTTCGATGACCTTGTGGGAATCCATGTGCTTGGGCAGCGGCAACTGCACCAGGATGCCGTGGATGGACGGATCGCGGTTCAGCTTGTCGATGCGGGCCAGCAGCTCGGCCTCGGTCATGTCGGCGGGGTACTGTTCCTTGACGGAGTGCAGACCGGCCTTTTCGCAGGCGGCGACTTTATTGCGCACGTAGACCTGGGACGCCGGGTCTTCGCCGACCAGCACCACGGCCAGGCCGGGGCGGGTGCCCTTGGCGGCCAAGGCGGCGACGCGTTGGGCGACTTCTTCGCGAATGCGCAGCGACAGTGCCACGCCGTCGATAATCCTAGCGGTCATGCATGCGCCTCCGGCTTGGCCAGGGCGACTTTCATCAAATCGGCAACGGTGGTCACTTCAAGTTTTTCCATGATATTGGCGCGGTGCGCCTCG
>JBEBOQ010000159.1:0-9081 GCA_040396375.1 Achromobacter xylosoxidans | reverse complement strand
ACCCAGGCCCAGGCGCCAACGTGGGTCTTGGGCGGCGGCAGCCCTTCGGTGGGGATATGCGTAGTGCTGCTCATATCAACGCTCCACCAGCGCGATGCGCTTGTTGTACCAGTTCATGAATATCGAGATCGACAGGCTGACCGTGAGGTAGGCGCCCATGATGATGAGAATGCCCTCGATGGCCTGGCCCGTCTGGTTCAGCGTGGTGTTCACCACCGACACGATGTCCGGATAGCCGATGGCGACCGCCAGCGAGCTGTTCTTGGTGAGGTTGAGGAACTGGCTGGTCATCGGCGGGATGATCACGCGCAGCGCCTGCGGCAGCACCACCAGGCGCAGCACCTGCTTGCGGCGCAGGCCCAGGGCCCCGGCCGCTTCCCATTGGCCATTGTTGACCGCCTGGATGCCCGAGCGCACCACTTCGGCGATGAAGGCCGAGGTGTAGATCACCAGGCCCGCCAGCAGCGCGGCGAACTCCGGCGACAGCGTCAGGCCGCCGCTGAAGTTGAAGCCCTTCAGTTCCGGCATGTCCAGCGTCAGCGAAGCGCCGCTGACCAGCCAGCCCACGATCGGCAAGCCGATCAGCAGGCCGATGGCGGCGCGGCCCAGCGGGAACACGTGGCCGGTGGCTTCCTGGCGCTTCTTGCCCCAGTGGCCCAGGAACAGGATGGCGACGATGGCCAGGCCCAGGCCGGCCAGCATCCAGTCGAGCGAGTTGCCCTCCAGCGCCGGCACCTTCAGGCCGCGGTTGGAGATGAACACGCCCGGCAGCGGGTTGTGCGCCTGGCGCGGGCCGGGCATGTTCTCGGTGATCAGCGCATACCAGAAGAACAGCTGCAGCAGCAGCGGCACGTTGCGCATCACTTCGACGTAGACCGAGGTGATTTTGGCGACGAGCCAGTTCTTGGACAGCCGGCCGACGCCGATCAGCGTGCCGAGGATGGTCGCCAGCACGATGCCGAGCACGGCCACGCGCAGCGTGTTGAGCAGGCCCACCCAGATGGCGCGGCCATACGTGTCGGCGGGGGTATAGGCGATGGGCGTTTCGCCGATGGCGAAGCCGGCCTCGCGTTGCAGGAAACCGAAGCCCGTGGCGATGTTGCGCACGGACAGGTTGTGAAGCGTGTTTGAAACCAGGAACCACACCGCCAGGGCGACGGCGGCCAGTGCGATCACTTGATAGACCACGGCGCGCACGCCGGGATCGTTCCAGTTCAGACGCCGGGGGGGTGCCGAAATCGGGGCGTTTTTATTTGAAGTCGTCATGAATGAATCTACAGAAGTCGGACACCGGGCAGCGGGGGCCTTGCGGCCCGCGCCGTCCACTCCTGCCGCCCGCTCGAAGGCGGGCTAGGCATGGCACGCGTCGCGCGCCATGCCGGGCAGCCGTGTGTTAGCGCACCGGCCAGCCGTACATCAAGCCACCTTGCTTGTAGCTGGCGTTCAGGCCGCGGTCCAGCTTCATCGCGCTGCTCTTGCCGAGCGTGGCTTCGAAGCTTTCGCCGTAGTTGCCGACCTGCTTGATGATGTTATAGGCCCACTTGTCGTCCACGCCCAGGTTCTTGCCCATGCCCGGGGTCACGCCCAGGATGCGCTGGATGTTGGGGTTGGTGCTCTTGGTCATTTCATCGACGTTGGCCTTGGTGATGCCGTATTCCTCGGCTTCCAGCATCGCGTTCAGCGACCAGCGGACGATGTTGAACCATTGCTCGTCGCCCTGGCGAACCATGGGGCCCAGCGGCTCCTTGGAGAAGTCTTCCGGCAGGATGACGAACTTGTCCGGGTTCTCAAGCGTGGTGCGGGTCGAGGCCAGCTGCGACTTGTCGGTCGTGAAGGCATCGCAACGGCCGGCCGAGAAGGCGCGGATGATTTCGTCGTACTTGTCGATCACGACGGGCTTGAATTCGATCTTCTGGCCGCGGAACCAGTCAGCCAGGTTCAGCTCGGTGGTGGTGCCCGGCTGCACGCAGATGGTGGCGCCGTTCAGTTCCTTGGCGCTCTTGACGTTCAGGTCCTTGGAGACCATGACGCCCTGGCTGTCGTAGTAGTTCACGCCCACGCCGATCAGGCCCAGGGTGGTGTCGCGCGTCAGCGTGACGGTGGTGTTGCGGGTCAGCACGTCCACTTCGCCCGATTGCAGGGCGGTGAAGCGCTGCTGCGTGTTCAGCGGCGTGACCTTGAACTTGCTGGCGTCGCCGAACATGGTGGCGGCGATGGCGCGGCACAGGTCCACGTCCAGGCCCTTGTATTCACCCTTGCTGTCCGCGATCGAGAAGCCCGGAATACCGGTCGAAACGCCGCATTGGACAAACCCTTTTTTCTTGACGTTATCGAAGGTCGCACCCGCATTGGCAGCCGCGGATGCAGCGAACAGGGCGGCGCCAATGGCAGCGAGTTTCAGTACTTTCATCGTGATCTCCGTAGGGGTGTAGCGAAGCCGAACGCAAGGCCGGGTTGGGCTTTACGCATGGGGCGGATGGTAGCGTCCGCAAAGCGGCCTCCGCATCCGGGAATTCCCTTGAAATATAGGGACACTGGATGAAATCAAACGGGGTTTTGAGATAAAAACGGGGACACTATTCCTGCCCTATAAACGTGTCCGGGCGGTCACTTCGTCCGATTCATTTCCGTCACATCGGGACACTTTTTCCGTCGCCGGCGCCACGCCGTTTTAGGCCAGCTTACTGTCCCCGAGTTACTATTGCGGCTTCATCCGACAGCCGCCATGATCGAATTCCAGCACGTATTCAAATCGTATGGTCGCGGCCGCAATATCCTGGCCGACATCAACTTCCGCGTAAGCGCGGGAGAGTTCGTCTTCGTGTCGGGGCCATCCGGCGCCGGCAAGTCCACCCTGCTCAAACTGATCGGGGGGCTTGAGCCCGCCAGCCGAGGTTCGATCCAGGTCAACGGCCAGCGGCTGGACAAGCTGCCTGCGCGCGCCCGCCCCTATCTGCGCCGCGCCGTGGGCGTGATCCTGCAAGACACCCACCTGCTGTTCGACCGCAGCGCCTTTGAAAACGTGATGCTGCCGCTGGCCGTCACGGGCCACCCCTGGAACGGCGCCGCCGCCCGGGCGCGCGCCGCGCTGGACAAGGTGGGACTGTCGGGCAAAGAAGACCTCAATCCCATCGAACTGTCGGGCGGCGAACAACAACGCCTGGCGATCGCGCGCGCCATCGTGAACCGGCCCGCCATCCTGATCGCCGACGAACCCACCGCCAACCTCGACCACGACAACGCGCAGCGCATCATGAACGTGTTCCGCGACTTCAACCGCGTCGGCGTCACCACGCTGATCGCCTCGCACGACCAGGAACTCATGGCGCGCTACGCCACCCGCACCCTGCGCATCGACCCGGGCCGGTTCGCCGACTCGCACGGCGCCGCCACGCCCCCGGCCGACGCCGGCCACGGCATCGCGGGAGAACCGGCATGAACGCCTGGCTGCGGCAGCATCGCTATGCCCTCATGGTCACCCTGCGCCGGCTGGTCAAGCAGCCGTTCTCGTCGCTCGCCAACCTGCTGGTGATGGCGCTGGCGCTGGCCCTGCCGCTGTTGGGCAGCGCCATCCTGGTGTCGGTGCAGCCGGTGGCGCGGCAGATGTCCGTCACCCCCGAGGTCACCGTCTTCATGCGGGTCGATGCGCCCGCCGGCGCCGCCGCCGACATCGCCAGGCGCATCCAGGGCGAATACGCCAGCGACGTGCGCGCGGTGCGCGTGGTCGGCCGCGACGACGCCCTGGCCGACCTGCGCGCCAATCCTGCCTGGCAACAGGCGCTGGCCGTGCTGCCCGGCAATCCGCTGCCCGACGCGGTGGTGGTGACGCTGGCCGACGGCGAAGACCTGGCCGGCCGCGCCGACAGGCTGGCGCAGGCCTGGAAACAATGGGACCAGGTCGACCTGGTGCAGCTGGACAGCGCCTGGGTCCAACGGCTCGAAGCCATCCTGCGCTTCGCCCGCATCGGCCTGGGCTTCCTGGCCGCCTGCGTGGCGGTGGTGGTGCTGGCCACGGTGTTCAACACGGTGCGCATGCAGGCCCTGTCGCAACGCGAGGAAATCGCCGTGGCGCGCCTGGTGGGCGCCACCGAGTCGTTCGTGCGGCGGCCCTTCCTGTACCTGGGCGCGCTGTCCGGCGCCCTGGCCTCGCTGTTGGCCATCGGCGTGGCGGCGGTGGCGCTGTCGCCGCTGAACAACGCCCTGCTCGGCCTGGCGCGCAGCTACGGGGCGGAATTCGCGCTGCATCTGCCCGGCGCGCCGGTGCTGCTGGCGGCCATCGTCGCCTCGGCCGCCCTGGGCGCGCTGTCGGCGCGCTGGTCCGTGACGCGCAGCACGCGATTCTGAAAAGGGCACCGGTCTTCGTCCGATTTTCCTGAAGACCGGCCTGCCTAAAGCCACGTATAGCCCCCCTTCGTCCCCGTGATCCGGGGAACGGCCGCGCCCGCCGTGGGTACGATGGCATCACCTGCTCGCCGCGGCCTTCTCTGGCCAGTGTTCGCATGGCGTCTGTCCCGTGTCACGGGCCGCCCTGCGGTCCCCGGGGGGCCGCGCCAGGAATGGCGCCGAAACGCCAGGCCGGCGGACAAACGGCCATATTTTTCAGGGACATAACAAAGTTGCGGTTACACAGGTTTTCCCCCCATTACAGGCCAGATGTGCAAGAATAAAGCGACATTTTTCTACATATTTTGAAACGTTTATTGTTCCACCGAGCCCTGTCTTCGTGTCCCAATCGTTGTTCCTGCCCTTGATTACGCCCCATGGTCGCCCGTCTTGAAGCCCGCGCGACGCGCCATTATTTCGATAGCGCGTTCCAGTGTCAGGCGGTGAAAGTACTCCCCAACGAGTACTACGTCACCGACGAAGACCTGATGATCTCGACCGTGCTCGGGTCGTGCGTGGCCGCCTGTATCCACGACCCCGTCACCGGCGTGGGCGGCATGAACCATTTCATGCTGCCCGAGGGCGACATGCAGTCGCCCGCCTCGGCCACCATGCGCTACGGCGCGTTCGCCATGGAAGTGCTGATCAACGAACTGCTCAAGGCGGGCGCGGTGCGCGACCGCCTGGAAGCCAAGGTGTTCGGCGGCGGCGCGGTACTGTCGGCCATGCAGCAGATGAACATCGGCGAGCGCAACGGCCAGTTCGTCCTGACTTACCTGAAGACCGAAGGCATTCCGGTCAAGGCGCAGGACCTGGGCGACGTGCATGCGCGCCGCATCAACTATTTCCCGCGTGACGGCCGCGTGATGGTCCGCAAGATGGCGCCGCACCACCAGCGCGCCGAAGAGATCATCGCCAAGCGCGAACAGGCTGCCGCCCAGAGCGTGCAGGCCAAGACCCAGAGCCCGCCGCGGGTCGAACGTTTCGCGCCGCCCGGCGTCGAGCGCTTTGACCGGCCCGCCGCGCGTCCCGGCGTGGAACGCTTCGATCGCCCCGCCACCCGTCCGGGGGTGGAGCGCTTCGATACCGGCGTGCGCCGCCGCAAGCCCGAGACCGCAGGCAGCTAGCCAAGGCAGCAAAGGGCTTGCTCGCCGCTCGGCGACGCAGCCCTGGCCGCGTCAGCGGCCAAAGCTGGCGCGGTACTGGCTGGGTGACACGCCCAGCCGCCGCTGGAACACCTCGCGCAGATGGCGCGCATCGCGAAAGCCGCAGCGAAACGCCACGGTCTTGAGCGGCGCGGATTCGCGCTCCAGCCGGGCGCGGGCCGCATCCACCCGCGCGCTCTCGACAAAATCCGCCGGCGTCACGCCCGCGTCGCGCAGGAACACGCGCGAGAAATTGCGGCGGCTCATGTTGGCCACCGCCGCCAATGCGTCCAGTCCCAGGTCATCGGCCAGATGGCCCAGCACGTACTGCTGCACCTGGGCGACCGCGGACGTCTCTTCGACGAAGGGCGTCAAAAACGGGCTGAACTGCGATTGCCCGCCCGCGCGCTGCATGAAGACGACCAGCCGCTTGGCCACGTTCAACGCCACGTCCGGCCCGTGGTCCGCCGCCACCAGGTGCAACGCCAGATCGATGCCGGCCGTGACTCCGGCCGAGGTATGCAGCCGGCCGTCCTGCACATACAGCCGATCGGCTTCGACCCGCAGGTTGGGATAGCGCGCGGCCAGCGCCTGCGCGTCGTTCCAGTGGGTGGTGACGAGGGCGCCCGGCGGCAGCCCCGCGCGGGCAAGCAGGAAGACGCCATTGCAGATCGAGCCGTAGCGCGGCGCCCTGGCGCAAGCGGCGCTCAACCACGCTAGCGCCTCGTCCGGCTCGCGGATTTCCGGCAGGCTCGGTCCGCCGGCGGTCAGGAGCAGATCCGGCACGTCGTCCACCTGCGTGTAGTGGCGTTGCGGCGTCAGCAACATGCCGTTGGAACAGGGCACGGCGCCGCGGGTCAGGCCGATCAGTTCCAGCCGGTACTGACTGGCGGGCAAGAGAAAGCGGTTGGCTTCGGCGAACACGTCCAGCGGACCGCTGACGTCCAGGGACTGCACCCCGGGGAACACGACGATGGCGACGGATTTCATGCCGCTACCTTAGCCCAGGCATGCACGCGCCGCCTGGCGGCTGTGGCATCTGGCCGCAATCCGTTCCATCGCGGCCACCATCCGCCGCCAGCCGGCATGCTGGCCGCCGGACGCGCCACACTGGCCGGAATCCGTCTCGCGCGGCGCTGGTCCGTGCCGGGCCGCCGGCCCAGACTGGCTGCATCGCCCCTACGGGCTTCGCCCACGCAAGGAAGACCCCATGCAAACCCATCACCCCGACCCCAGCGAACGCGTCGGCCCCGCGTTTTCCGTGGACGGCATGCTGCGCGCCCGCAACAAGACGCGCCAGGCCATTGAAACCATTGCCGCGCGCATCCAGCCCGGCATGGTCGAGGAAGACGCGGTGGCCCTGGCCAAGCAGACGCTGATCGACGCCGGCATGGCGCTCAGCTGGCACCCGACCCGCGTGCGCTTCGGCGCCAACACCCTGAAAGCCATGCGCCAGGCGTCGACGCCCGGCGCGGTGCTGGGCGAACACGACATTTTCTTTCTGGACATCGCGCCCCGGCTGGACGCCTGGGAAGGCGACGGCGGCAAGAGCCACGTGGTGGGCGGCGACGCCGGCCACGCACGCTGCGCGCACGACGCCGAAGCGCTGTTCCATGACGTGCGCGGCATCTGGCTGCGCGAGCGCCTGAGCGGCCAGGCGCTGTACGCCTATGCCGACCGCCAGGCCCGCGCCATGGGCTGGGAGCTGAACTTCGATCTGCCGGGACACCGAGTGTCGGACTTTCCGCACGCGGCGATCCATACCGGGTCGCTGGCCGACCTAGCCATCAGCCCGTCGGAAATGCGCTGGATCCTGGAGATCCATTTGCGTGATCCCCAGGGCCGCTACGGCGCGTTCTTTGAAGACATGCTGCTGGCCGACGAACACTACCCGGCGTAGGCGGCCACCGGATTCGCGCGGCGATCCGCCCATCGCGGCGCGTGGCGGCAAGCGCGGCATGATGGCTGCCGCGCGCCGCCACGGGCATCACGCCGCCCGCGCCCCGCCGATCGACACCACGCTGGCGCTGAAGTCCTTCAGCAGCGCCTCGCGCCGCGCCGCGGCCTTTTCCATGGCCGCTTCCTTGATGTGGCCATAGCCGCGGATGTCCTCGGGCACGCTGGCCAGCGCCACCGCGCGGTCCAGGTTGCCGCGGTTCAGCTTGGACAGGATCGCCGTAAGCGTCTCGCGGTATTCGCGCGCCAGCTCGCGTTCGGCGCGACGCTCGCGGGTGTAGCCGAACGGGTCCAGCCGCGTGCCGCGCAGGCGCTTTAACCGCGACAGCAGACGGAACACGCGCAGCATGCCTGGGCCGTAGGCCTTCTTGACCAGGTTGCCGTCCGGCCCCCGGCGCGCGAACAGCGGCGGCGCCAGGTGAAAGCGCAGCTTCCAGTCGCCTTCGAACTGCTCACCGACGCGCTTGAGGAATTCGCCGTCCGTATACAACCGTGCGACCTCGTATTCATCCTTGTAGGCCAGCAGCTTGAAGTAATAGCGCGCCACCGCCAACGCCAGTCGTTGCGTGCCCGTGGCCTCGTGTTCGGCGTGCGCCACCTTGTCCACCAGGTCCGTGTATTGCTTGGCGTAGGCGGCATCCTGGTATTGCGTCAGGAAGGCACGGCGCACCTCGACCAACCGGGCCAGTTCACCAGGCGGCTTTTTCAGTTCCAGCACCGGGGTGGCGCGCGGCCGGCGGATCTCGATGATGCCGTCCGGATGCGCGGGTGCGGCGCCGCCCGAGGACAACAGGCGCGTGACGCCCGCCAGATCATGCGCCGCGCGGCGCCCCCAGGCAAAGGCCGCCAGGTTGTTGGGTACCTGCTGGCCGTTCAGTTCGATGGCGCGCAGCAGCGCTTCGCGCGACAGCGGAATCCAGCCCTTCTGGTAGGCGTAACCCATCATCAGCGGATTGGAATAGATGGCGTCGCCAAGCAGGCCCACGGCCAGCGCCGACGCGTCCACCGTGTGTAGGTTGTCCTTGCCGCAGGCGGCCTGCAGGTCGGCCGTGAGGTTGGCGCCCGGCAGGGTCCAGTCGGGGTTGGACACGAACGCCGCGGTCGGCGCGTTGTCGTTGTTGAGCAGCGCGCGGGTGCGGCCCGGACGCAGCCGCGCCATGGCGTCCGCGCTGGTAGCCACCACCAGGTCGCCGGCCAGCAGCAGGTCGGCCTCGCCCATGGCGACCCGGGTGTTCAGCAGGTGTTCCGGCGTTTGCGCCAGCACCACGTGCGAATACACCGCGCCGCCCTTTTGCGCCAGGCCCGCCATGTCCAGCACTGAACAGCCCTTGCCTTCCAGGTGCGCCGCCATGCCCAGCAACTGGCCGATGGTGACCACGCCCGTGCCGCCCACGCCGGCGATGAACACGCCATAGGCCTGGTCCAGCGCATGCGCGACAGGCTGCGGCACGTCGTCGTCGACCGCGCCTTCGGGCGCCAGTGCGCGCGGCTTCTTGAGCTTGCCGCCTTCCACCGTGACGAAGCTGGGGCAAAAGCCCTTCAGACAGGAAAAGTCCTTGTTGCAGCTGGACTGGTTGATCGTGCGCTTGCGGCCGAA
>JBEBOQ010000158.1:0-9336 GCA_040396375.1 Achromobacter xylosoxidans | reverse complement strand
CCAGGTTCCAGCCCATATAGCATTCCAGCATCAGGTCGGTGTCGTAGCCGATCACTTCGCGCACCGCCTCGACCGACTTCAGGTTCTCGGAGACGCCGTGCTGCAGGTGCGCCGGGCCATAGCCGAAGCGCATCTTGAAGGCCTTGAACCCCTGGTCCAGATAGGTCTGCGCCTCGTCTTGCATCGCCTTCAGGTCGCCGCGGTACAGCTTGGAGTAATAGACCGGGATCTTTTCCTTGGTGCGACCGCCCAGCAGCTTGAAGACCGGCTTGTTGACCGATTTACCCAGGATGTCCCAGATGGCCAGGTCCACGCCCGAGATCGCGGCCATGGTCACGCCCTTGCGGCCCCAGGCGTGCGTGGCGCGGTACATGCGCTGCCACAGGTATTCATAGTCCCAGGGGTCGTGCCCCACCACCAGCGGCGCCAGGTACTGGTCGATGATGGCCTTGGCGATGCGCGGCGCCAGCGCCACGTTGCCCAGCCCGACGATGCCGTCGTCGGTCTCGATTTCGACCACCGTCCAGCCGTGAAAGCGAAAGGTGCTCATGGTTTCCTGCGGCGAATACAGCAGGTCCATGGCGTTGGAGCAGAAGTTGCCTTGCGGCGGCACGGTCTTGCCGGTCCATTCAAAGACGCGGGCGCGGACGGATTTGATCTTCATGGGGGTTCCTGCGAAAAGGGGTCGAACGATGCGATGAACGGTAAAGAACGGCCGCCTCAGGCCGCCGCGCGCGCGGCGCGATGCGACAGGCCCATGCGGCAGGCGATGCGGAAGGCCTGCCAGGTAGCGTCGACGCTGGCGCGTCCCTGGCCGGCAATGTCGTAGGCGGTGCCGTGGGCCGGCGTGGTGATCGGGATCGGCAGGCCGCCCTGCACCGTCACCCCGCGCGAAAAGCCCAGCAGCTTGATCGCGATCTGGCCCTGGTCGTGGTACATGGTGACGATGGCCTGGAACTCGCCCGCCTGCGCCTTCAGGAAAATCGTGTCCGCCGGAAACGGCCCCTGTACCGGCAACCCTTCCTGGTTCAGCTGGCGCACGGCCGGCGCGATGATGTCCACTTCTTCACGTCCGCAGGTGCCGCCGTCGCCGCCATGCGGGTTGAAAGCCGCCACCGCCACACGCGGCTCGGCCACGCCGTTGGCCTGCAGTGACTGGTAGATCAGGCGCGTCGCGGCCTTGATGGCGTCAACGCTGAGCGCGGCGGCCGCGTCCTTCAGCGGAATGTGCGATGACACCCGCGAGGTCCACAAGTCGCCCAATGTGTTGAATTCACAGAAGTAGCCCGTCACGCCCAGGTACTGCGCAAAGTGATGCAGTTCGTCGTCATGGCGCAAGCCGCCCTGCTTCATGGCGAACTTGTTCAGCGGCGCAAAACAGATGGCGTCGATATGGCCGTCGCGCGCGGCGTCCATGCAGGCGTTCAGCACCCGCAGCACCGAGGCGCCGCCGGCGGCCTGCGCCTGGGCAACGGTCACGTCCTGCTGGCGCACCGTGTCCATCCCCAGCCAGGCGGGCGCGCCGGTATCCGGCCGGGCGCGCACCGCCTCAATGCTGTCCACGGTTTGCGTGGCCACTTGCACGCCGGCCACCCGCTGGCCTTCGCGCCAGAGCCATTCGTCGCCCACCAGCACGATGTTGGCCAGTTGTGTCGCCTCGGGCCGCGCCAACAGGCGCGCGATCAGTTCAGGACCAATGCCGGCGGGGTCGCCCAACGTCAGGGCGATAACGGGTTTGGTGTCGGGATGCATTGCGGTCATTCCACGGAAATATGGTTTTTCTTGATGATGCCGGCGTAGCGCTGGTTCTCGGCTTGATGGAATTGCGCGAACTGCGCCTGGCTCATCGGGTTGATATCGGCGCCGATCGCTTGCAGGCGCGCCTGGGTATCGGGCAGCACCAGGATGCTGTTGACCGCGTCGTGTACCCGTTTCTGCACAGCGGCGGGCGTCGCGCTGGGCATGTAGATGCCGTACCAGGCGCTCATCTCCACGCCCGGCACGCCGGCCTCGGCCATCGTCGGCACGTCGGGCAGTTGCGGATTGCGCTTGGCGCTCAGCACCGCCAGCGCGCGAACCTTGCCGCTCTTGACGTGCGGGATGACCGACGACGCCGTCTCGAAGGCAATCTGCACCTGCCCGCCCATCAGGTCCACCATCGCCGGGCCGCTGCCGCGGTAAGGAATGTGCGTCATCTGCACGCCGGTGGCGTCCTTGAACAGTTCCGCGGCGATATGCTGCGTGCTGCCCGAGCCGCTGCTGGCGAAGTTGTATTCGCCCGGCTTGCGCTTGAGCAGCGCAATCAGTTCCTGCACGGACTGGGCCGGCACCGCGTTGTTGACCACCAGGATGTTGGGCACCGCGCCCACGAACACCACCGGCGTCAGATCGCGGTCGTTGTCGTAGCCCAGTTTCAGCAGATGCGGCGCGATCGCATGCGCCGTCGACACGCCCATCACCATCGTATGGCCGTCGGTCGACTTGGCTGCCAGGTCGGCCGCCAGCGTATTGGACGCGCCGGGCTTGTTCTCCACCACCACCGTTTGCTTGAGCAGCGGCCCCAACTTGTCCGCCACCGCCCGCGCCATGGCGTCGGTGCCGCCGCCGGGCGCCGAGCCCACCAGCAGGCGCAACGGCCGGGTCGGCCAATCGGCGCTTTGGGCAAACGTGGGCATGGCGGCGGACAGGCACAAGGTGGCCGCCGCCAGGGCGGCGCATAGCCGAATCTTCATGGTTGTCTCCTCGGGGGTTTTTTGGCCCGTGACGGGCTTTGTTATGAGTGCATCTTAGAAACAACCGTTGTTTCCGTAAAATGAAACTTTTGCACCAACCGTTCACCTGAGGCGATCAATCATGGAACGCGTCCCCAACGTCCCCGCCCTGCTGGCCCGCCTGCGCATGCGCCAGATCGTGCTGCTGCTGGCCATTGAAGAACGCGGCACCCTGCGCGCCGCCGCCGCCCAACTGAACATGACCCAGTCCGCCGCCAGCAAAATGCTGCACGAGCTGGAACTGGCGATTGGCCAGCCCCTGTTCGAACGCGTCGGCCGCGGCCTGGCCCTGACCACGGCCGGCGATTGCGTGATGGGTTATTTCCGCGGCATGCGCGGCACGGTCTCGTCCCTGGCCCGCGAACTGGAAGAGCTGCGCCTGGGCAGCGCCGGCAAGCTGTTCATCGGCAGCATCATGGCCGCCTCGCCCGGCCACCTGACCGACGCCCTGCTGCGCCTGAAGCAGACTTACCCGCTACTGGCCGTGGAGATCTCCACCGGCACCAGCGACCTGCTGATCGAGCGCCTGAACGAAGGCAAACTCGACGTCGTCATCGGCCGCATGCTGACGCTATCGGAACGCCACTACGTCTTTCGCCCCATCGGCGAAGAAGCCCTCTGCGTCATCGCCGCCACCGGCCACCCCCTGGCCCGCCGCAAGCGCGTCGCCTTCGACGCCCTGCAAGCCTACCCCTGGATCCTGCAACCCCACGGCAGCCCCATGCGCGATGTCATCGAACAGGAATTCCGCAGCCATAACACCCCGATCCCCAAAGGCCTGATCGAATCCGCGTCGATCCTGACCACCACCAACCTGGCCATGAAGTCCGACATGCTGGGCGTCATTCCCCACTCCGTCGCGGGCCGCTACGCAAGCCATGGCCTGCTAGCCATCATCCCCTACCAAATCCAACAATCCCTGACCGCCTTCGGCAGCATCATCCCCAAAGACCGCCCGTTGAGCACCGCCGCCAGCCACTTCGTGGACTTGCTGCACGAAGCCAACTAAAGCCCCCCAAAAAAGCAAAAGGCCCCGATCACCCAATCGAGGCCCAAAAGACAACAACAACAACAACAACAACAACAACAACAACAACAACAACAACCTCAGCCCCACCATCCCCCCCCGGCGCAGCCCCACCGCCCGCCGCCAGCCCAACACCGCCTCGACGCCAGACACCGCGTAAGCCCCAAAAGGCCGCCCGCGCGGCCGGCCTGGGGCGGGCCCCGCAAACCTCGCCCACCCCAACTCGATCTGACGATGCCCCGGACCTAGACGCTCGTAGCCCCGGGGGCAGGGCGATGCGACGGCGGGCAACCTCGATGCGCCCGAGGGAATCTGAAGGCAGTCGCCGAAGGCGACAACGAAGATGACAAGGGGGAAGTCCGGAGCGAAGGCTCCGGACCGCAATCGTGGGCGCCCGCCGTCGCATCGCCCTGCCCCCGGGGCGGCCTACGAAGCCTCAGAACCGCCCTACGAAGCACTAAAGATCCTCGTCCTCTTCCACCTTAGGCATCAAATAAGCCGTCAAAGCACTAGCCCCCCCCGCCATGGCCCAAAACAAAAAGAACGACACCGTATAAAACCCAACCCGCCCCGAAGGCACGTACCCCATCACCGCCACGTCCAGCGGATCAATCAAGGCAAACACCACCGCGCTGCCCACCGCGGCCGCCAGGAACGACGGCCACAGTATCCACATCAGTGATTTCAAGCCCATGGCGTGCCTCCCCGAATCATCAACGCGCCGCCGGCGCCGCGCCCGCATTCCCGGGCTCGACCTGTTCGATCACCAGCCCCCGCTTGACCACGCCTTCCTGGATCGGCTGGTTGCCAAACTGGGTATAGGCGAAGTAGATGGTGATCGCGCATCCCACCACGGCCAGGAACGGCCCGGCCATCAGAAACCAGGGCCAGGGCTCCCGGTACCAGGGTTTGACCACCAGCGGCGCGGCTACATGGGCGGTATTCATTGTCGGCATCCTTTTCAAGATTCAATCGGGAACGGGGTTCGGAACAAGGTTCAATCGGGTACGTAAAAACTCGCGGCTTCGTCGGTCTCGACCGGCCGGTTCTCGCTGTCGTGGGCACGGGCCCGCAGCGTGATCGGGTGAGCGCCAGGCTCGGCGCCCGCGGGCGCGCGGATCACCATCGGCACCAGCTTGTTGGCCGCCGCCTCGACCTCGACCACATCCGAGCCGCGCTGCCCCGCCAGCACCGCCAACCCCGGCATCCCGTCGGCCGACAAGCGCAACCGCAGCGGCGAATCCGAGGTATTGATGATCTGCAACCGGTAGACGTTTTCGATCATGCCGCCGGCCACCTCGCGACCCAGCGCGCCGCGGTCGCGGATCACGTCCACCCGCAGCGGGTTGCGCAGCGCCAGCGACACCACGAACGCCACTGCCAGCCCCAGGATCAGCGTGCCGTAGATCAGCACTCGTGGTCGCAGCAGATGCGAGCGCGCGCTCTGTGTGGACAGCCCGTCCAGCATGGCGCGTTCCGAGGTGTAGCGGATCAGCCCCGACGGGTACTGCATCTTGTCCATCACCTGCTCGCAGGCATCGATACAGGCGCCGCAGCCGATGCACATGTATTGCAGGCCCTCGCGAATATCGATGCCTGTCGGGCAGACCTGCACGCACAGGCTGCAGTCGACGCAATCGCCCAACCCCGCCGCCTTGTGGTCCACCTTGCGCGAACGGCCGCCGCGCGGATCGCCGCGGCGCTTGTCGTAGGTCACCACGAAGGTGTCGGGGTCGACCATCACGCTCTGGAAGCGCGCGTACGGGCACATGTACTTGCAGACCGACTCGCGCATGAAGCCGGCATTGCCCCAGGTGGCGAAACCGTAGAACAGCATCCAGAACCATTGCCACGGCCCCAGTTGCAGCGTGAACAGTTCGTGGCCCAGCTCGCGGATGGGTGCGAAATAGCCAATGAAGGTCGACCCCGTCCACCACGCCAGCGCGATCCACAGCGCATGCTTGGTCACCTTGATGCGTGCCTTGCGCCAGGACCACGGTGATTCATCAAGGCGGATGCGCGCGATGCGGTCGCCTTCGATCTTGCGCTCGATCCACATGAAGATCTCGGTGTAGACCGTCTGCGGACAGGCATAGCCGCAGAACAACCGGCCCGCCACCGCGGTGAACAGGAACAGCGCCAATGCCGAGATCACCAGCAGCACCGCCAGGTACACCACGTCCTGCGGCCACAGCACCAGGCCGAACAGGTAGAACTTGCGCGCGCCCAGGTCGAACAGCACGGCTTGGCGGCCGTTCCATTGCAGCCAGGGCAGGCCGTAGAAAATCAGTTGGGTGATGAAGACGAAAGCGATGCGCCAACGCGCGAAGATGCCGCTGACCGAACGCGGATAGATCTTGCTGCGCACGCCGGCCAGGGTCTGCTCCAGCGTTTCCTGGCCGGGCCGCGGCGGGCGCACATGCGGCCGCCAGGGTGGCGGGTCGCCGCCAGGCGGACTGCTGACGCTTGCGGTTGACCCATCATCCATTTGCTGCTCCGTGCGGTAAGTGCAAGTGATATGGGGGCCGCGCTCACCGCGCCCCCCACCTATGTGGCGCGGCCTATTGGGCCGACGCGGCCTGCTGCGCCGGTTGCGGCGAGGCATCCGGCTTGTTGGACAGGCCCCAGACCCAGGCCGTCAGGATCTTGATCTGTTCCGGGGTGAGAATGTCGCCGTGGGCCGGCATGCGGTTGTCGCGACCGTCCAGGATCGTCTTGACGATGGTGGCTTCCGAACTGCCGTACAACCACACGTCGTCGGTCAGGTTGGGTGCGCCCAGCGCCTGGTTGCCCTTGCCGTCGACGCCGTGGCAGGCCACGCAGAAGTTGCCGAACTCGCGCTTGCCGCGGAAGACCCGCACCGGGTCGGCCGTCAGGCCCGACAGCGAGCGCACGTACTGCGCGATATCGCCGGCGGTCTTGGCGTCGATCGCCGATTTCCAGGGCGGCATCATGCCGATGCGGCCGTTGGTGATGGTGTGCGTGATGGCTTCGGGCGAACCGCCATGCAGCCAGTCGCCATCGGTCAGGTTGGGAAAGCTGGGGCCGCCCTTGGCATCCGAGCCGTGGCACTGCGCGCAGGTGTTCAGGAAAAGGCGTTGGCCGATTTCGCGGGCACCGGGGTCCGCGGCGATCTGCGGCACGGTCATCGTCTCGAAACGCGCATAGATGGGGCGCACGGCTTCGGCCATCTTGGCCTGCTGGTGCGCCACTTCGTCCGCGCTGCTGTAACCCAGCTGGCCCTTGTAGGAACCCAGGCCGGGCATGAAGAACAGGTAGCCCAGCGCGAACGCGCAGGCCAGCAGGTACATCCAGGTCCACCAGCCAGGCACCGGGTTGTTCAGTTCGGTCAGGTCGCCGTCCCAGACGTGGCCGGTGTCTTCGACCTGGCCGTTGGCCGGCTTGGTCTTGAGCCAGCGGCGCTGCGTGTACAGCAGCCACACACACCACACCACGCCGCCGACCGCGACGATCGAGATGAAATACCCCCAGAAGCCATTGACGAAATCGCTCATGACCGATCCGCTCCATCTTGTTGTGCCGGCCCGAATTCATCGGGCAGCGCGAACGGCAGCAGGGCCGATTCGCTGTTGGCATGCTGGCGGCCGCGCGAGCAGGCCCACCAGACGATGCCGATAAAGGTCGCCATGGAAATGGCGGTGACGATTGCGCTGAGGAATGCCATGGTCAGCCTCCCGTGGCGGCCGGTTGCGCGGCCGCGGCGGCCGGTTGTGCGGAGGGCTGTGCAGCGGCCGGCGCGGCAGGCTGCGCCGCCTTTTTGGCTTCTTCGGCCTTCTTGGCTTCTTCCGCCTTCTTGGCCTGCTGAGCCTTGCGCACCCCCACGCCCATCCCTTGCAGGTAGGCCACCAGCGCGTCCTCTTCGGTCTTGCCTTCGATGGCCTTGGGCGCGGCGGCGATCTCTTCGTCGGTATACGGCACGCCCAGGGCCCGCAGCGCGCGCATGCGCTGCTCGACGTTCTGGCCGGTGATCACCGTCTTTTCCAGCCACGGATAGGCCGGCATGTTGGACTCGGGCACCACCAGGCGCGGGTTGCGAAGGTGGATGCGATGCCACTCGTCGGAGTAGCGTTCGCCCACGCGCGCCAGATCCGGGCCGGTGCGCTTGGAACCCCACAGGAAGGGATGGTCGTACATGGACTCCGCGGCCAGCGAGTAGGGGCCGTAACGTTGCACTTCGGCCGCCAATACACGAATCTGCTGCGAGTGGCAGCCGACACAGCCTTCGCGGATGTAGACGTCGCGCCCCATCAGGCGCAGCGGGCTGTAGGGTTCGACCCCCGCCACCGGCTGCGTGGTGCTGTGCTGGAAGAACAGCGGCACGATCTGCACCAGCCCGGCGAAGGACACCACCAGGATGCTGGCGATGATCATCCAGCCGATGTTCTTCTCAAGCGTCTGGTGAGAAAAAAAGCCTTGTTGCTTGTTGGCCATGATGTCCTCGTCAAACAGTGGCCGGCACAGCGGCGGCAGCGATGGCCGGCGTGCGGGCGGCATGGGGATCGTCTTGCGGAATCGCGGGGTTGACCGCTTGCGCACCGCGCACGGTCTTCCATACGTTCCAGGCCATGACCAGGACACCCGACAGGAACAGCGCACCACCCAGCAGACGGATCAGGTAGTACGGCACGCGCGTCTTGAGTTCTTCGACGAAGCTGTAGACCAGCGTGCCGTCGGCCGCGGTGTCGCGCCACATCAGGCCCTGCTGCACCCCGGCGATCCACATCGCGGCGATGTACAGCACCACGCCGATGGTGGCGATCCAGAAGTGCAGTTCGATGGCCTTGACGCTGTACATCTTTTCGCGGCCATACAGGCGCGGGATCAGGTAGTAGAGCGAGCCGAACGAGATCATCGCGACCCAGCCCAGCGCGCCCGAGTGCACGTGGCCGATGGTCCAGTCGGTGTAGTGCGACAGCGCGTTCACGGTGCGGATCGACATCATCGAGCCTTCGAACGTGGCCATGCCGTAGAACGACAGCGCGGTCACCATGAACTTCAGGATCGGGTCGGTGCGCAGCTTGTACCAGGCGCCCTGCAGCGTCATGATGCCGTTGATCATGCCGCCCCACGACGGCGCCAGCAGGATCAGCGAGAACGTCATGCCCAGCGACTGGGTCCAGTCGGGCAGCGAGGTGTACAGCAGGTGGTGCGGGCCCGCCCACATGTACGTGAAGGCCAGCGCCCAGAAGTGGACGATGGACAGGCGGTACGAATAGATGGGGCGGCCGGCCTGCTTGGGCACGAAGTAATACATCATGCCCAGGAAGCTGGTGGTCAGGAAAAAGCCCACGGCGTTATGGCCGTACCACCACTGCACCATGGCGTCCTGCACACCGGCGTAGGCCGAGTAGGACTTCCACAGCGTCACCGGCATCTCGATGTTGTTGAAGATGTGCAGGATGGCGATGGTGAGGATGTACGAGCCGAAGAACCAGTTGGCCACGTAGATGTGCTTGGACCGGCGCTTGATGATGGTGCCGAAGAACACGATGGCGTAGGCCACCCAGACCAGCGTGA
>JBEBOQ010000157.1:0-9439 GCA_040396375.1 Achromobacter xylosoxidans | reverse complement strand
ATGTGATCTTCCAGCCCGCCGAAGAAGGCGGCGGCGGCGCCAAGCGCATGATCGACGACGGCCTGTTCACTCGATTCCCCATGGAAGCCGTGTTCGGCATGCACAACTGGCCCGGCATGAAGCCCGGTCAATTCGGCGTGACCGCCGGCCCCATCATGGCCTCGAGCAACGAATTCTCCATCGTGGTCAAGGGCAAGGGCACCCACGCCGGCATGCCCAACCTGGGCATCGACCCGGTCATGGCCGCAGTGCAGTTGGCGCAGTCGCTGCAAACCATCATCACGCGCAACCGCAATCCGCTGGACGCCGCCGTGCTGAGCATCACGCAGATTCACGCGGGCAGCGCCGACAACGTCGTGCCCAACCACGCTGAACTGCGCGGCACCGTTCGCACCTTCACGCTGGACGTGCTGGACCTGATCGAACGCCGCATGGAAGAAATCTCGCGCCACACCTGCGCGGCGATGGATTGCGAAGTGCAGTTCACGTTCCAGCGCAACTACCCGCCCACCATCAACCATCCCGAAGAAGCCGCCTTCTGTGCGGATGTCATGCGCGACATCGTCGGCGACGACATGGTCAACGACCACGTCCAGCCCACCATGGGCGCCGAAGACTTTGCCTTCATGCTGCAGGAACTGCCGGGCGCCTACGTCTGGATCGGCAACGGCACCGGCGACCACCGCGCCACCGGCCATGGCCTGGGCCCCTGCATGCTGCATAACGGCAGCTACGACTTCAACGACGACCTGCTGCCGCTGGGCGGCACCTACTGGGTACAGCTGGCGCTCAAGCGCCTGGCCAAGGCCTGACGCGGCGCCGGGAAAGGCGCCTGCCTCACGAAGAAGGCAACGGCTTCCCCGCGCTAGATGACTCCCTGCCCCGCCCGCACTGCCTGGCACATCGCCAGGAAGCGCTGGGCGGCGCGCGCGGCCGCGTCGGTATGCGGCACCAGGATGCTCAAGGTGCGCGTCAATGGCCGCGGCAACAGCCGCAGCGCCGCCAGCGCGCCATCCTCGTGCCGCATCGACATGGCCGACACGAACCCCACGCCGAGGCCGGCGCGCACGGCCTGCTTTACGCCTTCCACCCCGGCCAGCTCCAAGCCGACCGAGGGCGCCAGGCCGGCATCGGTGAAGGCGCGCTCGACCAGCCGCCGCACGCCCGAACCGGGTTCGCGCATCACCAGCGGCGAAGCCGCCAGATCCCGCAGCGTGACCGCGCCCTTGCCCGCCAGGGCATGGTCGGCGCGCACGATGGCCACCACCTCGTCCTGCCGCCAGGCATGCACGGCGGTGTCGGCCGGCAGGCCCGCGGGTACGTCGCCTTCGATGAAGGCCAGGTCCAGCGCCGGCAGGCGTTCGACGATTTCCCGGGTATTGCCATCGGACAGGTGCAGGCTGACGGCCGGAAAGGCATGGCGGAAATCGGCCACCAGGCCTGGCAGCAGGTAGCTGGCCGGCGTGGTACTGGCCCCCAACCGCAGCACGCCCGTTTCCAGGCCGCGCCACGATTCGCGCACGGCCTGCGCCTGGCGGTACACCTGGCGCAGCTGGCGCGCCTGCTCGGCCAGGCGCTCGCCCGCCTCGGTCAAGGCGATGCCGTGGCCGCTGCGGCGATACAGCGGCTCGCCGAACCATTCCTGCAAGGCCCGCAACTGGCCCGAAACCGCCGGCTGCGACAGGTGCAGCTGCTGGGCGGCGCGGCTGATATTGCCGGCGTCGGCCACGGTGGCGAAGGTGAGCAATTGATCGGGAGTCATGAGTTCCTGGCGAGCCGGCGGCCATGGCGGCATTGATATCAGAATTCCTGATATTTCATATCAAAAATGAAAATTTTCCAAATAACAGCGCCGAAATTAATATTTCGCCTAGTTATTTAGATATGCAGAAAGGCCCGCCATGAGCACCGCCACCACGACCGCCCCGCCACCCGCCGCCGCGCCTGCCGCAACTCCCGGCGCCTCGGCCGCCACCGCCACGCCCTGGCGCGACAAGCTCAACGGCGTCCTGTTCGTCGGCCTCATGTCGGCCGCGGTCATGCAGCTGGCGGACTTCCCCGCCATCCGCCAGCTGGGCTTTTCGCCGCTGGTGGTCGGCATCGTCTGCGGCATGCTGTACGGCAACTTCCTGCGCGGCACCATGCCGGTCGACTGGGGCGTGGGCGTCAACTTCACCGCGCGCCGCCTGCTGCGCATCGCGGTGGCCTTCTACGGCCTGAACATCAGCATCCAGCAGATCGCCGCCGTCGGCCTGCCCGGCCTGGCGGTGTCGGTGGCGGTGGTGGTGGGCACGCTGCTGCTGGGCACCTGGGTCGGCCAGCGCATGCTGGGGCTGGACCGCGACACCGCCATGCTGACCGCCGCCGGCAGCGCCATCTGCGGCGCGGCCGCCGTGCTGGCCTTCGAGCCGACCCTGCGCGCGCAGCCGCACAAGAGCGCCGTGGCGGTGGCCACCGTGGTGCTGTTCGGCACGCTGTCGATGTTCCTGTATCCGGTGCTTTACCACGCGGGCTGGCTGCCTTTCGACACCCAGGCGCTGGGCATCTACATCGGCGGCACCATCCACGAAGTGGCGCAGGTGGTCGGCGCGGCCAGCAACATCGACCCCGCCACCACGGAAGTGGCCACCATCGTCAAGATGACCCGCGTCGCCCTGCTGGTGCCGGTGCTGCTGATCCTCGGCCTGTACCTGCGCAGCGCCGCCAGCCACGCCGGCGGCAACGCCAAGGGCGCCAAGCTGCCGATCCCCTGGTTCGCGGTCGGCTTCCTGGTCCTGGCCATCGTCAACTCGCTCAACATCATCCCGGCCGACGTCGTCGCCGCCATCCGCCGCCTGGACGTCTTCGCCCTGACCATGGCCATGACGGCGCTGGGCATCGAGACCCGCTTCGCCAACATCCGCAAGGCCGGTCCGCGCGTGATGGCGCTGGGCCTGATCCTGTACGCCTGGCTGCTGGTCGGCGGCTACGGCATCGTCAAGCTTGCGTCCTGATCCGCGCCGGCTTCGATAAAGCGCCTCGGCGGGGCGCCGGCCCGCGCCGGCGCCCCGTTTTTCCTGCATAATCGGCTGGTTGCCTTGCATTGGAGCCGGCCGCATGACCTCCAGCACCAAAACCCCCTTCACGACTTTGCCCGCCGATCGCGACGCGGTATTGCGCGTCATGCCGATGCCGGCGGACGCCAATATCCACGGGGACGTTTTCGGCGGCTGGATCATGTCCCAGGTCGACATCGCGGGGTCCATCCCCGCCGCCCGTCGCGCCGCGGGCCGGGTAGCCACCGTCGCCGTCAACGCCTTCCAGTTCAAGCAGCCCGTCTTCGTGGGCGACCTGCTCAGCTTCTACGCCGCTGTCGTCAAGACGGGCAAGACCTCCGTCACCGTATCGGTCGAAGTCTATGCCGAGCGCCAGCGCCTGGACGCCGAAGTCGTCAAGGTCACGGAAGCCACCCTGACCTACGTCGCCACCGACGAAGCGCGGCGCAGCCGCCCCCTTCCCACTCTTTGAGCCGTAACGCATGACGCAGTCCGCCGCCGCGCAGAAACCGCCTGCGACGCCCCGTCGCCTCGACCCGGAAGACGCGCAACACGCCTTGGCGGAAGTGCAGGAACGCCTGCGCCGCCAGCAACTGGTCGCCGACCTGGTCCATCGCCAGGAAGAAGGCGACGCCAAGGCCTCCCTGGTCGAAGACCTGGTGCATCGCCAGCACGAGGCAGAGCTCAAGACCCTGCTCGACGGCCTGCACCCGGCGGACATCGCCTTCATCCTGGAATCGCTGCCCAAGGACGAACGCCAGGCCATCTGGAAGCTGGTCAGCCCCGAGCACGACGCCGACGTGCTGCTCGAAGTCGAAGACTGGGTGCGCGAATCGCTGATCGAAGCGATGGACCGCCAGGACCTGGTGGCCGCCACCGGCAACATGGACGCCGACGAGCTGGCGGACCTGGCGCCCGACCTGCCGCCCGACGTGGTGGCCGAGGTCCAGAAAGGCCTGACCGAAGAAGAACGCGCGCAGTTGCTGGAAGCCATGGGCTATCCGGAAGACAGCGTCGGCGCCATCATGGACTTCGAAATGGTCCGGGTGCGCGAGGATGTCACGCTCGAAGTGGTGCTGCGCTACCTGCGCCGCCTGCACGAACTGCCCGACCACACCGACCAGATCTTCGTGGTCGACCGCCAGGACAAGCTGCAAGGCATCCTGCCGCTGTCGCGCCTGCTGGTCAGCGAACCCGAGACCGAAGTGCGCGCGGTCATGAACTCGGACTTCCTGACGCTCAACCCGCTCGACTCCGACGCCGACGCCGCCGGCGCATTCGAGCGCTACGACCTGGTTTCGGCCCCCGTGATGGACGACCAGGGCCGCCTGATCGGCCGCGTCACCATCGCCGACGTGGTCGACGTGATGCGCGAAGACTCCCAGGAACAGGCCCTGTCGCGCGCCGGCCTGCAGGAAGAGGACATCTTCGCGCCGGTCAGCACGGCGCTGCGCAACCGCGCGCCCTGGCTGCTGTTCAACCTCTGTACCGCCGCCACGGCCTCGTTCGTGGCCTCGCAATTCGAGGGCACGGTCAGCCAGATCGTGATCCTGGCGTTCCTGATGTCCATCGTCGCCGGCATCGGCGGCAATTCGGGCAACCAGACCATGACGCTGATCATCCGCGCCCTGGCCATGGGCCGCATCACCGGCCGCAACCTGTGGCAATTGGTCAAGCGCGAACTGTTCGTGACCCTGATGGTGGGCCTGTGCGGCAGCCTGGTGGCGGCCTTGTTCGCCTGGGCGATCTCGCACTCGATCTCGATCGCGCTGGTGATGATGGCCGCCATGGTCTGCAACATGCTGGTGGGCGCCTCGGTCGGCGTGCTGGTGCCGATGGTGCGGGCCCGCTTCGGCAAGGATCCCGCCATGGGTTCGTCGGTGCTGTTGACCTTCGCCACGGACTCGCTGGGCTTTTTCATCTTCCTGGGACTGGCCACCATTTTCCTGCTGTAGCGCGTCCACAACGGACCTGCACGTGATTGTTTCACGGCATGTCCCAGGCCCGCATTTGACAGCTGCGTGACAGTAAAGATGACAGGCGCTCCGTTACAGTAACGGGGTTGTCATCATCTTTCGTGTTTCCGCAATGACCGCCAGACTCCGGGCAGTGCTTTTTTGCCTGCTGCTCTCGACCTTCAGCGCCGCCGCGCATGCCTGCGAAAACCTGCCCTCGTGGGCCCAATCCGCCTGCAACCGCCTGGACCAGATCTGGACGGAAGGCGGCAATGACCTCTATTTCAGCGGCTACGCCTGGCACAACCGCGCCATGTACAGCCGCGACAAGATCAACAGCTTCAACGAACTGGCGTGGGGCGGCGGCTACGGACGCAGCATCTACGACGAAGACGGCGACTGGCAGGGCCTGTACGCCATGGCGTTCCTGGATTCGCACAGCAAGGTCGAACCGATCGCCGGCTACGGCTTCCTGAAGATCGGACGGGTCAGCGAGAATTTCCGGCTCGGCGCCGGCTACACCGTGTTCCTGACGGCACGCCACGACATCATGAGCTACGTGCCGTTCCCCGGCGTGCTGCCACTGGTCTCGGCCGGCTACAAGGACACCATGCTGTACGCCACCTACATCCCCGGCTCGCGTGGCGCCGGCAACGTGCTGTTCATGTTCGGCCGCTGGTCCTTCTGACGGCCAGGCACCGCCGCGCCGGCGGCGGCCCGCGCGTTCAGCAGGGCTGCATGCCCAGGCGGCGCACCAGCTCGCCCAGGCGCCAATCGTCGATGCCGTGGGCGCGCAGCGCCTTCTCGGTCTCCACCACGTAGTCCAGGCACGGACCCGAATGTCCCACCGCATTGCGCACCGACGCCAGCAGGCGGTCATCGGTGAGGTCGGCGGCGTATTCCTGGCAGGCGCGATTGAGCAGGAACACCAGCCCGCGCACTGGCGCCTGGTCGGTATGGCAGGTCAGCCAGCGCGGCGTGTAGGCGCCGGTCACCATCTCGCGGCGCCACAGCGCCGCGAACACCGTGGGGACATCGCAGGCCGCGATCTGGAAGGCCACGCCGCGGCAGCAGCCGCCGCGGTCCAGCCCGAACACCAGGCCGGGATTGTCGGGCGAGCCGCGATGGTCGTGCGACCACAGGCAGAGCGAACGATGGTAGCCACGCACGGTGGCCAGGCGGCGTTCGCGCCACGCGAAGCCGGGATGCCAGATCAGGGAACCATAGGCGAACACCCACAGGTCGTCGGTGCCATTCCATCCAACCAAAAGATCTTCCACCGACGCGGGTAGCGTCTTCGCCAGTCCGGCGCAGCCGGCGGGTACTGCCAACGACATAGGGTCCTCTGATATCCCGGGTTCATTCCCATGGCGGGAACGATGGATATGCTACGCCGCCTGCCGCGCAAAAGAATTGCGAGATGGGGCGCCTGCAACACGCGGAAAGAAATTTGTATTCGCGGCGGCCGCGCGCCGGAGAAAAAAATTGCGTCCGGGCGCCAGGCCGCCGCCACGGGCCCGCGCGGCGCCGCGGCGCGGGGACACGCCGCCCGCGGGCCGGCAGCCGGTCAGAGCGCGTCCAGCGGCAGCTCGGTGGTGCTCTTGATCACTTCCATGGAAAAGCTGGCACTCACGTCCAGCAGGTCCACGGCGGCGATCAGGCGGCGGTAGAAGCGGTCATAGGCCGCCATGTCCTCGACCACCACCTTGAGCAGGTAGTCGATGTCGCCCGCCATGCGATGGAATTCGACCACGTTCGGCAGCGCCATGACGGCGTTGATCAGGCTCTGGGTCCATTTCTCGTTGTGCTGGCTGGTCTTGATGGACACGAATACGGTCAGGTTCAAGCCCAACGCGCGGGGATCCAGCAGGATGGCGTTGCGCGCGATCACGCCGTCGTCCTTGAGCTTCTGGATGCGGCGCCAGCAGGGGGTGACGGACAGGTTCACCTGCTCGGCGATTTCGGCGACCGAACAGGTGGCGTCCTTCTGCAGCAACGCCAAGATCTTGATGTCCGTCTGGTCCATTGAGGTTCCTCAAGCGATATCGGCCCCAATCTTGCCCTTTCCCCCTGCCCGCGTCCAGCCGCGGAACACCCTTGCCCCGCAGCGGATTCAGTACGTGCCTGGGTAGCCGCCGCCGTCCAGCAGGATGTTCTGCGCCGTCATGTAGCTGGCCTGCGCCGAGCAGACATAGGCGCACAGCGCCCCCAGCTCTTCCGGTTGGCCGTAGCGGCCAGCGGGGCTGGCGCGCCCGCGTTCGTCCCACAGTTGCTCGAAGGTCTTGCCGGTCGCTTCAAGCATGCCGCGGATGTGGCGCGCCTGCGCGTCAGTGGCGAAGGCGCCCGGCAGCAGATTGTTGATGGTCACGTTGTGGCGCACGGTCTGGCGCGCCAGGCCGCCCACGAAGCCGATCAGCCCGGCGCGCGCGCCATTGGACAGCCCCAGTTCGGCGTGCGGCGCCTTGACGCTGCGCGACACGATGTTGACGATGCGCCCGAAGCGCCGCTCGATCATGCCGTCCACTACGCGGCGGATCATGTCGATGGGCCCCAGCATCATGGAATCCAGCGCCGCGATCCAGTCATCATGGCTCCAGTCGCGGAAGTCGCCCGGCATCGGGCCATCGGCGTTGTTGATCAGGATATCGGGATGCGGGCAGGCGGCCAGCGCGGCCTCGCGCCCCGCATCCAAGGTCAGGTCGGCCGAGACCCAGCCCACCCCGATGCCCGTTTCGCGAGAAATATCGGCGGCGGCCTGCTCCAGCGTCTGCGGATTGCGGGCGGCGATGGTCACCGCCACGCCCTCGCGCGCCAATTGCAGGGCGCATGCCCGGCCCATTCCTCGGCTGCCGCCGAACACCAATGCGGTCTTGCCGCTGATCCCCAGATCCATGCCTGACTCCCCAGAGTTGTGCCACGAAGCGGATCAGTATAGGAGCGCGGGGCCGCCCCAACGATGGAATTTTTTTCCAATCTTGCCCACCAAACGGGCGAATTTGGCAAAGGCATTCCAACCCGAATCCCTAAGATGAAGACTTGCCATTCAGGGGGCTCCGCATGCCTTCCGTCCAACTTGCCACCGCCGACCTGCGCTCGCTGTGCGAATCGGTGCAGGTCGCCCAGATGAACGCGGCGCGCGCCCTGCTGCGCGACCTGGCCGCCAGCGTCGCCAACGCTGGCGACATGCTGCAAGGCCTGCCCGAAGACCTGCGTGCCGGCCACGCCGATACCTACACCCGCCATATCGCCTACGCCGATCCGCATGGCGCCTTCACCGTGGCCTACCTGATCTGGCGCCCGGGGCAATTCAGCCCCGTACACGGCCACAAGACCTGGTGTACCTACCAGGTGCTGCAGGGCGCGCTAGCCGAAACCCACTACCGCTGGGATCCGGATGCGGCCGCGGCCATCGTCTGCGGCGAAGTCAGCCGCCGTCCCGGCGACATCGTCACCGCCACGCCCGGCCTGCACCAGATCCACCGCCTGGGCAATGCCGGCCCCGGGATCGCCGTGTCGCTGCACATCTACGGCGTCGACCAGGCCGACCTCTGCACCGGCGTCAATCACCTGGTGCCCACGCCTGCAGCCCACTGATCGCAGCGCAAAAAAAAACGGGGCCCGCAGGCCCCGCTTTGACTGGGCATCAGCCCATCCACTGACTCACCGGCGCCGCCGTGTCCTGCAGCGGCTGCGACACCACGTCGATCAGCGCCGGACCATCATGCTCCATGGCCGCCTTGATCGCCGCGTCCAGCTTGGACGGGTCTTCCACGCGCCACGCCTTCACGCCATAGGCCTCGGCGATACGGGCATGGTCGGTGGGGTTGAAATCCACGCTGTAGTAGCGCTGGTCGTAGCCCGCCTTCTGGCTGGCCTTGATCCAGCCATAGACCGAGTTCGAGAACACCACCATCAGCAGCGGCGCCTTGTGCCGCACGATGGTTTCCAGTTCGCCCACCGTGAAGCCGAAGCTGCCGTCGCCCATCACGGACACGCATTTGGACTGCGGCCGGCCCACCCATGCGCCCAGCGCCGCCGACATCGAGAACCCCAACGCGCCGTGCGCGCGGTTGGTGATGAAATGGCGGCCAGGACGGGACACGTCGTAATACGCCGAGAAATACGGGCAAGGCGTGCCGGGATCGGCGCACACCACCGCGTCGTCGGGCAACAAGCGATTCAGCGACTGCACCACGCGTTCCGGGCGAATCGGCGTCTCCAGGCTGGCAGCCAACGGCTCCAGCTGTGCCCGCCGCGCGGCTTTGGCGCGCCCGGCCAGTACCGCGCCGTCCACGGCATCGGACGGCCGATGCGCCAGGCGAGCCTGCACTTCGGCGCCCAGCGCTTCCAACGCGAGCTTGGCATCGCCAACCAGGCCGACTTCGGTCAGGTAGTTGGCGCCGATCACCATCGGGTCGATGTCGATGTGCAGGATCGGCACGTCGCGGT
>JBEBOQ010000156.1:0-9455 GCA_040396375.1 Achromobacter xylosoxidans | reverse complement strand
AGGATACCGATGAAGGCCAGAACGACGAAAACGCGCATGATGGTCTCCGGACAAATCAGAGTTATTGAAGACAAATGGCCCGACCGCATTCGACTCGCTACACCGTAGCCGCTTTACTTCTGCTTGGGATCGCCGTGGTGATCCTGACGTCGTTGGGCCAGTGGCAATTGCGGCGCGCCGATGAGCGACGCGCCATTCTGGCGGCTATCGAAGCGGGCCGCAAGCAAGCGCCGTTGGTGTTGGCGCCGTCGACATCGCCTGGCGACATGAAGCCTTGGCGTGTGGCGCAGGCCACCGGCACGTGGCTGCCTGAATTCAGTGTACTGCTGGATAACCGCAACCACGAGGGCAGGCCCGGCTATTGGCTGGCCACGCCCTTGTTGCTGGACGATGCCAGCCGCAGCGCCGTGCTGGTGCTGCGCGGCTGGTTGCCGCGAGTGATCCAGGGCCAGGGCGCGCCGGTCTTGCCGGCAACGCCCCAGGGTGGCCAGACCATCAAGGGCGAGCTGTCGGAACGTGTGCCGCGCATGTTCGAACTCTGGTCGCTGGGCGGCCAGGACACCTCCAGCCTGCCCGCCACATTGCCTGCCGCCGGCGGCGCCGTGCCGCAGGTGCAGAACCTGCCGCTGGACGCCTACGCCAAAGCCACCGGGCTGACGCTGCTGCCCGTCGTGGTGAGCCAGTTCGGCACCGGCGAAGACGACAGCCTGGTGCACGACTGGCCGGAACCGTCGGTGGATTTCCAGAAGAACACTTTCTACGCAGTGCAGTGGTTTTCCTTCGCCTTGTTCGCCGCCATCGCCTGGCTGGTGGTGCTGGGGGGCGCCATCAAGCGCATGCGCCAACGCGCGGCCAAGGACCCGGCGGCCTGACCGCCTGGCTTTCCCGACAACAGGATTCAGAAAAAACGTGGCTCGCGACCTGACTTCTTCCAAACCCGCCAAGCGTTCGCTGGCGCCGATGGTGCTGGTGTTCCTGTGCACGCTGGCGCCCATCGTGGCGGCATTCGTGGTGTATATGAACCCGCAGTGGTGGCCCGAAGACGCCAGCAACTACGGCGAACTGGTGACGCCGCAGCGCGCCATGCCTGCGCCCGAGGCGCTCAAGCTGACCACGCTGGACGGCAAGCCGTTTGACCTGCAAAGCCTGAAGGGCAAGTGGTTGCTGGTCGCGGCCGACGGCGCGGCCTGCCCGGAAAGTTGCGCCCGCAAGCTCTACATCACCCGCAACACCCATGCCAGCCAAGGCAAGAACGTCGACCGCCTGACGCGGGTCTGGTTCATCACGGACGACGCGCCGGTGCCGGACAAGGTGCTGGAAGCCTACAAGGGCACGATCATGCTGCGCGCCGACCCCGACCAACTGGCGCGCTATCTGTTGGCGCGTGGCGCTGCCGCCGGCCAGCCCGGCCTCGCGGATCCGATCTGGGTGGTCGACCCCCTGGGCAACCTGATGATGCAGTACCCCGCCGACGCCGACGGCGTGAAGGTGCGCAAGGACATCAGCAAATTGGTCTATAACTCGCGCATCGGTTGAATCAGTATTTAGTTGAACTCCATGGAACGCATCAAAGCGCGGTATCGCAAGCTCGTTTTCTTCACCTGGTTCCTGACCCTGGACCTGATCATGTTCGGCGCCTTCGTGCGCCTGACGGATTCCGGCCTGGGCTGCCCGGATTGGCCCGGCTGCTACGGCAAGGTCACGCCGCTGGGCGCCATGGGTGACATCCACCAGGCCTCGCAGGCGATGCCTTTCGGCCCGGTCACGCTGTCCAAGGCCTGGATCGAGATGATCCACCGCTACGTCGGCACCATCCTGGGCATGCTGATCATCGCCATCGTCTACATGGCCTGGCGCTATCGCCGCGAACTGGGCCGCTCACCGGCCCTGGCGGTGACGACGCTGGTGGCTGTGTGCGTGCAAGGCGCGTTTGGCGCCTGGACTGTCACGCACAAGCTCATGCCCGCCGTCGTGACCGCGCACCTGGTGTTCGGTCTGTCGGTACTGGCGCTGATGACCTGGCTATCGGCGCGCGAGCGTCCGCACCTGGCCGTGGCGGCCGCGGCCGGGCGCTTCAAGCCCTGGGTGGTGGGCGGCTTCGTGCTGCTGCTGATCCAGGTGACGCTGGGGGGGTGGGTCAGTACCAACTACGCTGCATTGGCCTGCATGGATTTCCCCATGTGCCACGGAAAATGGGTGCCGGATATGGACTTCCATGGCGGTTATTCGATCATCCGGGGTCTGGGCGAGCTGCCCTCCGGCGAAATGATCTCGCAGCCGGCGCTGACGGCGATCCACTGGGTGCACCGCAATTTCGCGTTCGTGGTCTTCGCCTACCTGGGCGTGTTGGCCTGGCGCTTGCGGGCCGATGCCGGGCTGCGCGGCCCGGCCACGCTGATGCTGGCCCTGCTGGGCGCCCAACTGCTGACCGGCCTGACCACCATTTTCTTCCAGTGGCCGCTCTTGATCGCCGTGCTGCACAATGGCGGCGCGGCCGGCCTGACCCTGGCCACTGTGGTTTTGATGGTCCGGCTGGCCACCGCCGGGCGGGCGCCGGCGGGGGGCTACGGCCCCAATTCGGTGCGCGTTTAAAATAGGGTCCATGATGACCAGTCTTGCCGCTCCCCAACCCGGATTGTTTCGCCAATACTTCGTACTCACCAAGCCGCGCGTGACGCAGCTGGCGGTGTTTTGCGCGGTGATCGGCATGTTTCTTGCCGTGCCGGGGGTGCCGGACATGCGCCGGGTGCTGTTCGGCACCATCGGCATCTGGCTGCTGGCCGCAGCCGCGTTCGCCATCAATTGCCTGATCGAACAGGAAGTCGACGCCCGTATGCTGCGTACGGCGCGCCGCGCCACGGCGCGCGGCACGATTTCGGCGTTCCAGGTGCTGAGCCTGTCGGGCTTGCTGGGCGGCGCGGGCATGTTCGTGCTGTACACCCTGGTCAATCCGCTGACCATGTGGCTGACGTTCGCCACCTTCGTGGGCTACGCGGTGATCTACACCATCATCCTCAAGCCCCGCACGCCGCAGAACATCGTGATTGGCGGCCTGTCCGGCGCCATGCCGCCGGCCCTGGGCTGGGCGGCGGTGGCCGATTCGGTGCCCGCCGAGGCCTGGGTGCTGGTGTTGATTATCTTCATCTGGACGCCGCCGCACTTCTGGGCGCTGGCGCTGTACCGCAACCACGATTACGTCAAAGCCGGCCTGCCGATGCTGCCCGTGACGCACGGCCAGCAGTTCACCCGCCTGCATATCCTGCTCTACAGCATTGCGCTGGTCGCCACCACGCTGTTGCCCTACGCCGTCCGCATGAGCGGTGTGTTGTACCTGGTCTCGGCGTTGGTGCTGGGCGGCATGTTCGTGTCCTACGCCTGGCGGTTGTATCGCGCCTACAGCGACGAGCTGGCGCGCAGCATGTTCCGTTTTTCCATTCTCTACCTGGCGCTGTTGTTCGGCGCCCTGCTGGTGGACCACTGGGTCGCGCTGATCTGACCCCCTGGAGATGTCGATGTCCGTATTTTCCGCCAGTCGGCGCCTGGCCCTGCGCCTGGCCACGGCCGCCGCTTTCACCGTCGCCCTGGCCGCCTGCGGCGACAACGCGCCGCAGTTCAAGGGCAGCGACATCAGCGGCACCCAGCTGGGCCGCGGGTTGGAGCTGTCGGACTACAACGGCAAGACGCGCACGCTGCAGGACTTCGCTGGCAAGGCGGTGGTGGTGTTCTTCGGCTTCACGCAGTGCCCGGATGTCTGCCCGACCTCGCTGGCCGAGCTGACGGAGGTCATGAAAAAGCTGGGCCCGGACGCCGAGCGCGTCCAGGTGCTGCTGATCACGGTGGATCCCGAGCGCGACACGCCGGAAGTGCTCAAGCAATACGTAACCGCGTTCGACCCGCGTTTTCTGGGTTTGACCGGCACGCCCGACCAGGTGAAGAAGGCGGCGGCCTCGTTCAAGGCCTATTACGCCAAGGCGCCGACCAAGGACGGCAACTACACCATGGACCACACCGCGGCCTTCTACCTGCTGGACGGCAAGGGCGAATCGCGGGTGCTGGCCAACAACAACATCGGGGTCGACGCCCTGGTGCACGACATCCAGGCGCTGCTCAAGGGCTGATCGACGCTGGCTTGTTACGGGCAGCCATGCCGCCCGCACCAGGCGCGCGGGGCCTGCAGGCTAGTCGCTGCCGCCCGCCGCCACCCAGCCGGCCAATGCCGCGCGGGCCTTGTCGCCGAGTTCGGCGGCGGGGATTTCGCGGCGGTGCGTGATGATCATCAGCGCGTACGGAGTGGCCAGCGCGGCCGCCTCGGGACACAGGCGAGATTCGTCGCCGACGGACGGCGAGACGTTGCGCCAGTAATTGATGGCCGCTTCGATCTGGGGCAAGGTGATGGAATCCATGCGCCTATTGTCCACGAATGCCAGGGGCTGTCCAATGGCGCGAGTGCAGCAAAGAAGCGTCACCATCGCAACATGCCGAAACCGCCTCTGGGTGCTATACCACTGCCGGTTAGCAACGATGGAGCATCGTCATGAATCCGACCCAGACCGAATCTTCCCGCCGTGGCCTGCATCCGCTGGTCGCGGCCGCCGCCATCGCCGTCATCGTCATGTGTTCGGTGGGTGTCGCCGCAGTGATGGGCTGGTTGCCCACGCCGTCGGCAACACCGCACGCCGAGGATCCTGCCGTGGCCCAGGCCGGACCCGAAGGCGCCAACCTGGCGCCGCCCCAGCCTGGCGCGCCGGCACCCGCCGCCCGCCAGCCCGCACCGCAGGGCCGGCCCGCAACCGCGCCAGCTCCGGCGGCGCAACCCCCGGTGCAGGCTTGCCACACGTGCGGCGTGGTGGAAACCATCCGCCAGGTGCAGGTGCCGGTCAAGGACAATAGCGACCACCTGGTCGGCACGATCGCCGGTGGTGCCGTGGGCGGGGTGGTTGGTAATCAGTTCGGCGGCGGTAGCGGCAAGACGGCGCTGACCGTGCTGGGCGCCGTGGGCGGTGCTTTGGCAGGCCGTGAAGTTGAGCGTAATATCAGACAGCAACAAACGGTGACGCACTACGAGCTCACGGTACGCATGAACGACGGCAGCGCGCGCCAGTTCCGCAGCGCGCAGCCGTTCGCCTTCGCGTCCGGCGATCATGTGCGAGTGGAAAATAATCAGCTGCTGCCGGGGTGACCACGCCGGCCCGCAGCCCTTTGCGATCTATGGGGAGACCAGGAATGAGCGACCAACACAGTAATCCGTTCGTCCTACCCGGCATGGGCCAGCATTCTGACCTGTCGGGCAACCCGCTGCTGGCCAGCATGGAAATGATGCGCCAGGCATGGGCCGGCCTGACCGGCCCGGGCGGGCTGGCAAGCAGCCTGCCGATGGCACCTCCCATGAACCTGGAAGACCTGGACCGCCGCATCACCGAACTGCGTTCGGTGGAAAACTGGCTGCGCATGAACCTGACGATGCTGTCCAGCACGATCCAGGGCATGGAAGTGCAGCGTTCCACCATCAGCACCTTGCGCGCGTTTGTCGACTCGGCGGCCAACATGGATCTGGGCGCGATGCGCGACAGCGGCGCGGCATCGCCGCTGGAAGTGGTGCTGGGCCTGAAGCCGGCGCCGGCGAAAGCGGCGGCATCCCCTGCCAAGGACGCTGCGGCGGATGCCAAGAGTGCTTCCGCCAAGTCGACCGATGCCAAGGCCGACGATGCGCAACCTGGCATGAGCGAGCAGATGGGCGCGGCAGCGCAGTCCGCGTCCAAGGCGTGGTGGGACCTGCTGCAGCAGCAGTTCAACCAGATCGCCGCCGCCACGGCGGCGTCCATGCCGGGTACTCCGGCCGCGCCGGACGCCGACGCCGCGCCCAAGGGCAAGGCGGGTGGCTCGCAGGCCGCGGCCGCGCCGGCGCCCAAGGCGGCTTCCAAGCCTGCAGCCAAGCCCTCTGCCAAGAAGACCGCGCGCAAACCGGCCACCAAGAACACGGGGCCTGCCGACGGCAAGCCCTGAATTTTTCAATCTCGGCTCGGGGCGGCCCTATCGGCTCCCCGATCGCTCTCAACACATCAGAACTTATGCTTAACGTAGTGATTCTCGCCGCTGGACTCGGCAAGCGCATGCAGTCCGATCTTCCCAAAGTGCTGCACACCCTGGCCGGCAAACCGATGCTGGCTCATGTGCTGGATAGCGCTCGTCATCTGGAGCCGGCGCGTGTGATCGTGGTCGTGGGCCATGGCGCCGACCGGGTCAAACAGGCTTTTGGCGGGCAGGACGACCTGCAATTCGCGCTGCAGCAGCCACAGCAGGGCACCGGCCACGCCGTCCAGCAAGCCGTCCCGCTGCTGTTGGAAGGCGATGGCAAGGACGACGTGACCCTGGTGCTGTACGGCGACGTGCCGCTGGTGCAGCCCGAGACGTTGCGGCGCTTGCTGGCCGCTCGCGGCGCCGGCGCCGCCGTGCTGACCGAAGTGCTGGCCGATTCCACTGGCTATGGCCGCATCGTGCGCGATGCCGGCGGCAATGTCTGCCGCATCGTCGAGCACAAAGACGCGTCCGACGCCGAGCGCGCGATCAAGGAGGTCAACACCGGCATCCTGGCCGCGCCGACCGCCCAGCTGAAAGACTGGCTCTCGCGCATTGACAACAACAACGCTCAGGGCGAGTACTACCTGACCGATGTGGTGGGTCTGGCCGTGACTGACGGCGTGCCGGTGGGCGCGGCCCAGCCGGGCGCATCCTGGGAAACGCTGGGCGTGAACAGCCGCGTGCAGCAGGCCGAACTGGAACGCCGCTGGCAGGGCGAGCAGGCCCGCCGCCAGCTGGAAGCCGGCGTCACGCTGGCCGACCCGGCGCGCTTCGACGTGCGCGGCTCGCTCACCTGCGGGCGCGACGTGTTCATCGACGTGGGCTGCGTGTTCGAGGGCCAGGTGACGCTGGCCGACGGCGTGCGCGTGGGCCCGCACTGCGTGCTGCGCGACGTCAGCATCGGCGCGGGCACGCAGATCGAGGCTTTCAGCCATCTGCAGCAGGCCCAGGTCGGCGGCGACGCGCGCATTGGTCCGTACGCCCGCCTGCGTCCGGGCGCCGAACTCGGCGATCGCACCCATGTCGGCAACTTCGTCGAGATCAAGAAGAGCGTGCTGGGCGCCGACAGCAAGGCCAACCACCTGGCCTACATCGGCGACGCCGACATCGGCGCGCGCGTGAACGTGGGCGCGGGCACCATCACCTGCAACTACGACGGCGTGAACAAGCACCGCACCGTCATCGAAGACGACGCCTTCATCGGCTCCGACACCCAGCTGGTCGCCCCGGTGCGCGTGGGCCGCGGCGCCACGCTGGGCGCCGGCACCACCCTGACCCGCGATGCGCCGGCTGACAAGCTGACGGTATCGCGCGGCAAGCAGGTCACCGTCGACGGTTGGCAACGGCCGGTCAAGAAGTCGTGACGCCGCAGGCGTCCGAGGCCTCGGGGGACGGCGCCAAGCCCGCTCCGCCGGACGGCCTGCCGGTGCCCCGCCGCTATTGGGCGGCGGCCACCGTCATGACCGGCATCAGCCTGTCGGTGCTGGACACCACCATCGCCAACGTGGCGTTGCCCACCATCGCGGCCGACCTGAACGCGTCGCCCGCGCAGGCGGTATGGGTGGTCAACGCCTACAACCTGGCGGTGGTGATGATGCTGCTGCCGCTGTCGGCGCTGGCCGAGCGCATCGGCTTTCGCCGCATGTTCACCTTTGGCCTGGTGCTGTTCACGCTGGCATCGCTGGGGTGTGCCCTGGCCGGCACGCTGCTGCAGCTGACGCTGGCGCGGGTGTTCCAGGGCGTGGGCGCGGCGACGCTGATGTGCCTGTTCGGCGGGCTGGTGCGCAATATCTATCCCCTGAAAATGCTGGGCCGCGGCATCAGTATCAACGCCACCACGGTGGCGGTGATGTCGGTGCTGGGGCCCACTATCGGTTCGGCCATCCTGTCGGTGGCGCCATGGCCTTGGATTTTCGCGGTCAACCTGCCGATCTGTGTGCTGGCCATGTTCGGCCTGCGCCATCTGCCCGAGGTGCCGCGCAATGACGTGCGGCTGGACTGGATCAGCGCCCTGCTCTGCATGGCGACGCTGGGCGTGTTCATTTCCGGCATCGACATGATGGGCCAGGACCTGCTGCGCGGCATCGGCCTGGTGGCGATTGCGGCGGTGGCCGGGTGGGTGCTGGTGCGCCGCGCCAGCCGCCAGCCCGCGCCGTTGGTGCCGGTGGACCTGCTGCGCATCCGGCAGTTGGCGTTCGCGGTGGGGGCGTCAGCCTGCACGTTCGCCGCGCAGATGGCGTCCTACGTGTCGCTGCCATTCTATTTCCAGCAGGTGCTGGGCCGGCCATACCTTGAAGTAGGCATGCTGATGGGGGCCTGGCCGGTCGGCACGGCGCTCATCGCGCCGCTGGCCGGGCGGCTGTCCGACCGCTATTCCGCCGCCACCCTGAGTGGCGTGGGGGCGACGGGCATGGTCATCGGCATGCTGTGGCTGGCGGCGTTGCCGGCATCCGTGGGCAACCTGCCGATCATTGCCGGCATGTTCGTCGCGGGTGTGGGTTTTGGCTTTTTCCAGACGCCGAACAACCGGGCGATGCTGTCGGCCGCGCCCCGCGCGCGCAGCGGCGCGGCGGGCGGCCTGCAGGCCACCACCCGGGTGTTCGGGCAGAGCTTTGGCACCGCGCTGGTGGCGATTGCCTTCAGCGTCAGCGCCGCGCACGGCCCGGGACTGGCCCTGGTGCTTGGCACGATATGCGCCGCCCTGGCGGTGGTCGTGAATACGGTCCGTTTCAACAAGCTGCGGGCCGCCTAGCAGCGCAAGACCCGGTGGGCTGGCCGCTTCTATAATGGCGGCCGGCACCGGGTTTGTCATTCCCGGTGCGACGATTACCTATTTTTAAGGCGTTCAGGCATGAAGATCACGGTCGTGGGTACCGGTTACGTGGGGTTGGTGTCGGGAGCGTGCCTGGCCGACATGGGCAACGATGTCATGTGCCTGGACGTGGATACGGCAAAGATCGCCCTGCTGCGCCAGGGCGGCATCCCCATCTATGAACCCGGCCTGGAAGACCTGGTCCGGCGCAACGTGCAGGCCGGCCGGCTGCATTTCACCGACGACGTGGCCCAAAGCGTAGCCTTCGGCGACGTGCAGTTCATCGCGGTCGGCACCCCGCCGGGCGAGGACGGTTCAGCCGACCTGAAATACGTGCTGGCCGCCGCCCGCAACATCGCGCGCCACATGACCACTCGCAAGCTGATCGTGGACAAGTCCACCGTGCCGGTCGGCACCGCTGACAAAGTGCGCGCGGCGATCGAGCAAGAACTGGCCGCGCGAGGCGTCCAAGTGCCGTTCAGCGTGGCGTCCAACCCCGAATTCCTGAAAGAAGGCGCGGCGATCAACGACTTCATGAGCCCGGACCGGGTCATCGTCGGCGCCG
>JBEBOQ010000155.1:0-9646 GCA_040396375.1 Achromobacter xylosoxidans | reverse complement strand
AGGCCGTTCATTCCGTCATGAAAGCGGTATACATTCCCGCCGAAGCGACTTAAATCCACCTCATACAAATCAAGCATTGCTGATTGTTCAATCTGAGTAACCGCAATCCGCATATCTGCCGGAATATCTCTCACGCAACCACCTCCTCAAATACACAATCAATCTGCCAGACAGACTGTTTCCTCGTTACCTGCCAGTTACGGCACACGAATGTCCGCAGGGTTTTGTCATCCCCTGTCAGCCACAGGAATGATTCCACGGCCCCACGCTGACTGAGAAAATTATCTATTTCACGTCCGACAGAAACCGGTTTGATGAATGCCAGGTTATATGTTTTAAGCTGATTATTGATTCCGTCTTTGGCTCTCTGCTCGTAGCCATTGCCGAATTTTGCAACCCTGACCTTCGGTTCATTATTAATTTGGCAGGCATCCTCAGGACGCCATTTAAATTCATCCATTTATCGGTTCCATTAAAAAAGCCACCGTACTGGTGGCTGTTAATAGCGCTGATTACCTTGTATTGCACCGCTTCTGATTTCTGTCATCAGAACGTCATATACAGTACCTTTAACCATCCTGGTTATCATTGTTGCTTCCTTTTCTGTCATGCCATTGGGAGCCTGAACCTGAAAATTGAAGTACATATCCCCCATGCTGACACCACCATCGCCACCCATCTGCCGGTTACTGATTACTTTTCCGCTGTCACCGGGGATCATGTACTGATGACCGTTCGATGCCTTGAATATTTCAGGCTGCCCGTTCTCACCAACGCGATACATTTTGTTAGCGTCAACGGGGCCACCGTTATAACGGGCACCGGCGACAGCCATTGTTTTACTTGCCGCCATGGCTGACATGTAAGACGCTGAACCGGCTGTAACCGCCGCTCCCATCGTTGCAATAGCAGCACTCATTGCCGCTGGAGCCCATGCTGACTGTGCTGCCACGGCCTGAGCAACAGTAGATGCCTGCGCTGCTGTTGACATGGCCTCACCAACAACCATATTTTTAATCTGCTGCATCCCCATCTGAACTAACGCCCCTACAGCCTCATCAACAATGGTTGATGCTACATTACGGAATGCATCATTAAGACTCTGTGCGCCGGTAATAAGCCCTGTCAGTACGTTGGATGAGCGCTGACCGAGAGCATCAAGACCATCTGCGAGAAACTGATTGGCCTGACTCTGATTACGCCAGATTTCCCACTGAGCATTCAGTCTTGCTTCCTCATACTCAGTGTTTGCTGCATTTATCAGCGCAAGACTTTGCTGTGCCGTAATAACTTTCTGATTTTCAAAATTTTTAATCAGTGCCAACTTCTGAGCGTGCTCATTAGCCAGCGCCTGAACAGGATCAACCTGAGCCATCATATCCTGAACAGGAGTGACGGCTGATTTCGCATTTATCTCCGCCGTTTTTCTGGCGTGTTCCGCTTTTAACTCAATGCTGCGTTTCTGATACTGCTCCTCGGTGATGAGGTTGCCTTTCAGTTGCCGTTCAAGCTGCTCACCGGCATGTTTGATGTCCTGATCAACTTTTGCCTGAGGGTTTTGCTCAAAAGCCTCTTTTCGGTCTTTGATTTTCTGCGTAAGGTCGTACTCTTTACCGGCCAGTGCTGTAACTTCGGCGATCTGAGCGGAATTAGCTTTTGAACCAAGCTTCTGTACTGCTTCAAGAATTGCAGCCTCGCGGGACAGCCCTTTTGTTTCCAGCTCTGCAACCTTCGTCGCATTAGCCAGGTCTGTTATCTTCTGTTTGAGTTTTTCCGCTTCTGTTGCTTCTTTTTTTGCTTCGGATACCGCCTCCCTTGATATTTTAATACCGGTTTTTTTGGCTTCGCTTGCCTCGCCAGCTTTAGCAGCTAATTCAGCAAGTTTTTCAGCTTCCTGCTCTGATATCCCTTTATCTTCAACATAATACTTGACCTGTAATTGACGTCTTACTACGTCATCCTTCGCTCCAGCCATTTCAATTTCACGTTCAAGCGTCTTTTTCATGTCAGCGCCAGCATCTGACCATTCAACTTTCAGGCTTGCTGAATTGAACTTTTGTTTTGCTTTTGTGGCTCCGTCAAGGTCAAGCCCGTAAGCGCGAAGTGCTGCTCCGGCATTAGGTAGCAAAGTACTCGCATCTCGCTTTAGCAGCTCCTCGCCCTGCAACAATTCCCCGTTTAACTTCGCTTGCGCTGCACTGATAAAATTCACAGTCTTGCTTCTGTCATTTTGCACGCGCTCAAGATTGGCTTCTGCTTTTGCTAATTTTCTGGATATTATTTCGAGGTTCTTCTGGGTACTGCCAAAGTGTAATACCCCATCAGAATATGCTTTGTATGCTGTTTTGAGATTTTTAACCTCCTGCTCTGCAGAGCGCTGAGCATCCGTCAGAACTTCGAGCTCGTCCCTGGCATCTGCTATTTTTGCTGCCAGTTCGGTGCGAGACATTTTATCCATGCTGGCACGCAATTCATTTAGTGAATCAGCAAACTCTTGTGCTGATCTTTTTGCTTCTTCAGCTTTTTGGAAAAAATAATACACAGCGGCTCCGGCCAACATCGCAGCACCAACCGGTCCACCAATCAAGGATAGAGCTTTGCTTGCCAACCCACTTGCAACATTAAGTCTGTTCTGTGCCGCAGCGAGACTATTTGTGGCTACGGTTTCCTGCTGTGTTAATCCTGTTATTACTGCTGAGTTTACTGCCAATTCACGGCGAATTCTGGTTCTCTGCGCTTCAGTAGTGGCTGCTGCCAGCTGCGCACCCAGCGACTGCTGAACTGTCACAGCCAGAGTCTTCTCAGTTGCAATTCTGTTGATGGTTGCCGTGGCGGCTTCGATCTCAACTCTGACCGCTTGTTTTGTCGCCGCCATACCGGCAAGTGTCTCTTTAACTTTCTTTGCCTGAGCGGTAGCTGATAGCGTAAGAGCTCCAACATATCTAGACCCCATGACACCGGCTGCAATAAGCAATACGTTAGTCAGTGATTCCAGATTGTTGCTGGCAGATACGGTAGCGTCGTTGAAGATGTTTATAAATGTCTTAACAGTGGTGTTTTCGCCAAAAAATTTAGTAATATTATTGCTGGCGATCTGAAGAGACTGCGACATTGTTTGTGTTGTATTCGCAAACTCCTTTTCAATAGCTGGTCCCATTTCGCGGAATGCTTTTAACAGTACATCCGTGGTTAATTTGCCTTCTGCGGCCATCGCTCTCAGCTTGCCGATGCTGACACCCAGTGAATCCGCAAGTCCTTTCATCAGTGCCGGAGCCTGTTCACTCATTGAGTTAAATTCCTGCCCGCGCAGTACACCAGATGCCAGTGCCTGTGATAACTGGACAAGTGCACCTTCTGATTCTGCTGCTGTGGCACCTGAAACGGTCATTGCCTTTGAGATAGTGGTGGTTATCTGCCCTAACTCTTCGCCACTGAGCCCGGCACTGCGCATCGCTCTTTCCAGTCGTGAATACAGCGTTGCGATACCGTCAAGGCTTGAACGACTGTTCTGAGCAATATCAAACACGCGCTGATTCACCACAGCCAGCGTCTCTCCGGTCTTTATGGAGTTGACGAGTTTGTTATTCAGCGCCGTCCAAGCTTCCGCGTAGCTGGTAACGGCTGACACAGACCAGTAAGCAGTCAGAGATGCGGCAACCCGCGACAGCGAGGCCATTGAGCGCTCAGTGCCATTGACGGCGGTCGTTGTGCGGTTAAATCTGCCTTCCATATTCCGCAGCCGCTGATCCAGTTGACGCTGTGATGTCAGCAACTGAGCAACATCCATCTGCACCTGATATACGATTTCACCGACGTTTGCCATTTACCGGCTCCTTAAAATGAAAAACCGCCAAATGGCGGATATGTTAAACTGTCTTCCTGCTCACCAACCGGCGCTTGCCCTTAATCAGGTCATCGTTACGGACATCATCGGCCTTGGTGATAGCCTCATACTCATCTGCTGTGAAGCCTTTCTCATCCGGATATTTCGCTTTCAGCATCATCACGAACTCAGTCATCGTGAGTTGCTCCGCTTCACTGCGAGTGATGTTGAAATGCACACGGGCGGCACTGATGTAATCGACGGCGTGGAACTCGTCGGAGTATTCGTCTTTACCTTCGTTGCGCTGGAGTTTTCGCACCTTAGCTTTACCGATAATGCCGTGGGTCATTAGCTCGCGCGCCAGCAGGATGATATCGCGATAATGCATAGCGCCGCGCCGGTACACCATGCCGGATTTGCCAACCCGCCATTCACCGATAACCTCAGAACAGTCATCGTTACAACATGCCTGCATCACGTCCATTGCTGTCGATAAAATGCTGCGCCCGTAAACCGGTTTATTTAACAGTGCAATCAGCCATTCAGGAACCACTCCGTAAGCGTCTACAGCAGACGCTATAATTTGTTGTACCTCTGCGCCATTTAATTGCGTAAACGCACTCACAATCTCTTTAGGCTCACCGATTCGCGTCATGGCATCCAGCGACGGGCGGAACAGGTAATCATTTTCGGCAGTGGATATCACCATCTCGCCGTATTCTAAACGCGGTGTCATATATCCTCCTGAACATTATCAAGGGCACCCGGAGATACCCTTTGTAATATTTAGGCCGCAGTGACTGTAACGACACATTTCGCCGCCTTACTGCCATCTTCCGATGTGACTGTAATATTCGCGGTACCGGCGGCGACACCGGTGACAGTGACAACATTCAGTAGCTTACTGACGGTAGCGAAGTTAGGCTTATCGCTGACCACTTCGTAATTTTTGTTTGTCGCGTCAACAGGATTAAATCCGACCGTGAATGTTGCAGTTTCACCAGCTTTCACAGTCAGTGTCGCGGGGTTGGCTGCGATGCTCTGAACCACGATTTCTTCCTGCAGCCATTCAAAGCTGTCAGCGTCTGCGACTTTCAGTTCACCGGAATACGTGGAGATTTCTTTGGTCGGGAACTCCATAGACCATGATGTGAAGTTCATGTAACTCTGAATCACATCACTACCATCGCCTTTCATGTCAAGCTGCACCCAATATGACGGCTGACGGCTGGCCTTGACTTCAGCAAGGATTTCTTTGGCGATATCAAAAGCAGACGTGGAACCATCAGCACCTTTGCGCTTCAGTTCACCATCAAACTTAATGGTTAAATCCAGACCGGTCACGATGGCCTCAGTCAGGCCTTTCGTGTCATCAGCCTTGGATGTAACTGTTTCAGTTCCGTAATCCACGCTTTTGCTGGTCAGTGCGCCGAGACGCAGAAATGCGGACTGTTCAGGAGCCGTACCGGGGCAACCGGACGCGATGCGGAGAATTCCCGCATTACCCATCACCAGGCCTTTATCATCAGGGCATTGTGCCATGTTGTAACCTCTTTATTTGCAAATAAAAAAGGCCGCCGAAGCGACCTGTTTGAAGTGTGTTTGTTTATGATGTGCAGCGGAAGGTCAGGGGAATCCAATACCTCCCCTCTGCCGTCTGAACCGGATTCACGAACCCGGAAATATTGATAATGAAATTCAAGCCATGAGACTGAGCATGGCACCTGACATAATCAAGTATTTCATAGGCTCTCTGAGCGACGAATTCAACCCAGCCCTTGCCAGAAATTAACGACACAGTGAAAAAATCATCACCACCAAGATCATTGATTCTTCCGGTTCCGTCCCGCTGCTGAAAAACCATGTACGCATCCAGGTCGTGTCCGCCGGATTCTGACCATTCATAGTCCTGAATGATAAAACCGTCAGACAGCCCCGACTCGGAAAAATAACGCTTAACCTGCTCAATGGTGGTCATATGCGCATTTCCTCCGCGACAGCCTGGTCAATCATCTGCTGTGTTTCCTCAAAGCCTTTAGTGAGGAATTCTTTCTTCGCTGTCGGTCTGCGGAAGCTCTGCTTCACATTCGGGTCGTGAACGAAAACAGCATAGGATGCTGAGTAACCCACACGCCCGGTAAACAACGTTCCTTTCACCTCCACATCACGGAACTGAGAGTTGATCAGTGTCTTTGTATCAATCGGTGTGTATACCGCAGCCTGTCTGCCGCCGATATCCAGCGCACGATGCATGGCCCTGCTGACTTTCTTTGACGTGATATTACCGACCAGCGCATTAAGGTCAGCAACAGCACGGTTAATACCGATTACTTTTGCTCCCATGTCACACCGCCGTTGTTAGAGTGTAGTCATCTTTGCCGCCGTCAATATCGCGGTCACGATCAACAGCTTTGATCCTGCTGGCTCCGGCCACGAACGGATCTTGTCCGTCATGCTTGCCGATAGAGATGTAATCATCTTGTGTGGCTTCGCTGTATTCCGTCCAGATGACATTTTTGATGACAATTTCAGTGCCTACCGTTTTTGTTCCGTCACTCATCCTGCTTCCGTAGTCACACCGGATATGAATGGGCTCTGAAAATTTCGGCTTGCCGTAACTGTCTTTGCCTTCAATCTTCCAGATAGTTGCCCATCCCTTGCAAAACCGGCGAAGGATTTTACCCATATCACCCCCGGTTCACGTCAAACTGAATAATGCTGACCGGCCGGTCAATAGGCAGGTTATCTGTGCATCCGGCGGTATCCAGTGCGGATAACAATTTCAGCAACGATTTTCTGCCGTCAGCAAAATACTGGTACGAAACTGAAGCACCGGACGGTGCATGTTCTGATGCAATTTTACGGACATCAGCCGCAGACAGGATGAGGATGACGGAATACACCTTGATAAGCGTCATCACCGCATCCGTATACCCCGCCTTATCAAGGCATCCGTCAATGCTGTCCACTACAGATAATGCGGCGGCAACCGCAAAATCAGGAGCCTCAAACCCCATCATTTCCAGTTGCTCGCCTATCTGCTCCGGACTGATTTGTACTGCCATATCACCTCCGGATTATTACTGCGATTACTTCGCAGATTTAGCAGCCTTACCGCCTGCATCAGCATCTTTACCGAATGTCACCATAACCCCGGCAGTGTCTTTGATGCTTGCAGCAATTTGTTTCCAGTTATCAGTTGCGGCTACCTGTTCGTTAGTCGGTGACTTGATACTGTCCTTCGCCCACTGATAACCACGCAAACCGATGGTGAAATCATATTCCCCCTGCATCAGAGCCTTAATGTTTTCCTGTCCGAGAACGTCCTGCGCTTTCATGATCAGCGGTGAGGTCTGTACAGCCGCTGCACCGGTAACCAGACCGAGTGAATGCTGCTTATTACCTTCAGACAGAGACGGAATATCAGAAATTACAAAACGACGCCCGAATCCGTCCTGCTTGATGGCCACGTTACCAATCTGGAACAGGTTACTGGAGTTGGTTAGTGTTTCGTCCATAAAGTCATTGAACGTTGCACCGTCCATCAGCCAGGCGATAATACGGGAATACGCATCACCAAACGGGCGGGTGCCTTTGTTTAGCCCGCGCAGTGATGGTGCGCTTCCTGCTGCTGTCAGATCAGTAACTGCCGCAGCGTTGCCGGAGATTGCCGCTTTCAGTGCCGCACCTGCAGTGTTCAGATAATCCTGCAGCATCGCTTCTGCTGCCTGAGCAGACACCACCGCTGCCGCTTCTGCTACGTCTTTACCCAGGCGCTTCATCATCGTCGGAGTGACAGATACCGGCCCGATACGACCATCGACCTTAATCATCCGGTCGAGAATTTGCCCTAACTCCTGCGGTGTAAGATTACCTGATCCGTATGCATTACGACGCTGTGCCAGACCACCAAGTAACTGCCATGATGTCTGCTCGATGTAATCACCAATATGGTCACCATCACCGAAAACCAGCGCACCGCCGGATGCTTCATTAAACTGCTGTACTGCCTGAGCCACCAGCTCTGTCGCTGCCAGAGATACCTGGTGCTGAAAAATATGCAATGTCATAAATCTTATGCCTCTGTATTTTTTGCAATGATTTCACGTGCGCGATCCACCAATGGATTCACACTTTTGGGTTTATCACTGCCTCCGGCAGGTGATTTGTCTTTGCCTCCGTCACCCCTGGTTCCGGTTGCCTTACTGCCGATAATGACCGGCGCAAATAACTGATTATTTCTGAATTCTTTTTCCAGCTCATCGATAGTCAGAGCTGATAGTTGCCCAGTTGCGTCCACCACGCGGGTTTTACCATCTTCAACGGCAAGGCGTGATTTGATATGCGGCACAATCAGAGCAGCACTGTCACCCGCAAGTTTTGTCGCCAGCGACTGCGCGACGTTATCAACCAAAAGTTTTTGCAGGCTGGCATCTTTTTCCTGTAACTGTGTCAGTAACTCTTTTTCGCGGATGTTGAGTTTTTCAGCCCAGCTCTTTTCCAGTGATTCGATATCACCGTTTTTACGGGCCTGTTCTTCTGCAGCTTTCTTTGCGGCTTCTTCAGCCTGACGGCGCTTTTCCTGTTCTGATTTCTTCTCAGATAACAGTTCATCGACTTTCTTCTGAAGACCGGACACATCCGGGATGTCAGGCATGCCGTCAATCTGGATTTGGTATCCGTCACCGGCTTCTTTGTACATGGCCTTATGCTCTTCAGTCAGCACGTCAAATTCTTCTTTGGTTAATTTCCACTTAAACATCGTCAACCTCTGGTTTTGATGGTGTAGTCACTGACTACAGGTAATAAAAAACCCGCCGGAGCGGGTCATTTGAGTTCGATATCGGCCTTTCTGAAGGCATCGGGTATGATTTTCTGAAGTTCCTTCAGTGTTATTGGTCTGAAGTATTTATCGAGTTGTAATTTTGCGAATCGTTCCGGTGATAACCCGCCGTCACGGAATAACTGTGCCCTGGTCTTACCAAGCACAATGTTCTGCCTGTTCGCTGGCTGGCGGTAAAGCCACTCATAATAAGTTTCTTCGCCCCATTCAGAATTACCGACCGGCTCTGTGACAAACAAGTCTGCATATTTTTCATCAAGCACCGGGAGCAAGCGACTACGGCAGTTAGGGTGAAGCGGAGGCCTCGGTCCTTTACCAAGCGGATAACAGCGGCCGGACAGAGAACGGCACACTGCCGATGTTTTGTTATCCAGTATTGCACTGAATTCCTCATACTTAATCAGGTCAGAATTCTCTTTATAGAAATCCGTCGCCGCCACACTGTGAGCATGTTGTAATGTCGTTCTGGCAACAGTCTGAAATCCCCTGACCACCCTGCCAACCACTGCCGCTGCGATTATCAGCGGTTCCGCTGAGGTTCCGTTAATAGCCGATTGCAGGTCAGCCACACCCCCGCCTGACGACAACGATATCACCACCTGATTCTCTATCTGCTGCATGGCTGTATCGGCCCACGACTCAATGAATTTGGCGAGAAACAGGGAGCTGTTCCATCCCGTCAGAGAGAGCGGTATGTTTTGCACATCTCTGCGCACCTTGTCAGCATCAGCCGGATTAACGTTTTTTACCAGTGAGTTAAACCCGTGATATTCAGCGTCTGCCATCACAACAGCGGCGTTGATAATGTCATCAAGTAACCTGTCAGAATAACCGGAAAGAACTGGCTTCAGCGTTTTTCTCAGCGCCAGCGCAATTGATTTCGCTCTGCTGACTGAGGAAACACTACCGGAATATCCGGATAATGCAGATGCTACAGCAGCGCGAATATCTGACACCAGTTCACGTGTGTCAGCAGTTGA
>JBEBOQ010000154.1:0-9716 GCA_040396375.1 Achromobacter xylosoxidans | reverse complement strand
CTGGAATGCGTGCCGCAGGGCACCATCGCCGAACGGCTGCGCGCCGCCGGCGCCGGCCTGGGCGGCTTCTTCACCCCCACGGCCTACGGCACCGAACTGGCCGCCGGCAAGGAAACCCGCATCATCGATGGCCGCGGCCATGTATTCGAGACGCCGCTGCACGGCGACTTCGCCCTGGTCAAGGCCGATCTGGCCGACCGCTGGGGCAACCTGACCTACCGCAAGAGCGCCCGCAACTTCGGCCCCATCATGTGCATGGCCGCGAAGACCACCATCGTGCAGGTGCGCGCCAAGGTGGCGTTGGGCGAGCTGTCGCCCGAGGCCGTGGTGACGCCGGGCATCTTCGTCAAGCGCGTCACCCAGGTGGCCCACTCCGCGTTCTCCAGCTGAAGGATTCCCATGCCCACTCCCCTTACCCGCGAAGCCATGGCGCGACGCCTGGCCCAGGACATTCCCGACGGCAGCTACGTCAACCTGGGCATCGGCATGCCGGTGCTGGTGGCCGCCCATTTGCCCGCCGGCCGCGAAATCGTGCTGCACAGTGAAAACGGCATTCTCGGCATGGGCCCGCCGCCGGCCGAGGACGACATCGACCTGGACCTGATCAACGCCGGCAAGCAGCCGGTGACGCTGCTCGAAGGCGGCGCCTATTTCCACCACGCCGACTCCTTCGCCATGATGCGCGGCGGCCACCTGGACATCTGCGTCATGGGCGGCATGCAGGTCGCGGCCAACGGCGACCTGGCCAACTGGTCGCTCAACAAGCCGGGCGAAGCGCCGGCCGTGGGCGGCGCCATGGACCTGGCGGTGGGCGCGCGCAGCGTCTACATCCTGATGGAGCACAACAGCAAGGACGGCTCGCCCAAGATCGTCGAGCGCTGCACCTATCCGCTGACCGGCGCCGGCGTGGTCGACCGCATCTACACCGACCTGGCCGTGATCGACGTCACGCCCGACGGCCTGTGGGTCCGGGATATGATCGACGGCATGACATTGACAGCGCTACAGGCACGCACCGGCGCGCCGCTGCGCGCAGGCTGATGCTGCCCAACCTTCCCCCGCCCGGCTACGCCGCGCCGCTGGCCCCCGAGGACCACCCCGACCAGTTGCGGGGCGATCCGGATTACATGCTGACCCTGGCGCGCGGCCTGCACGTGATCCGCGCGTTCGGCACCCGCCGCCATCCGCAAACGGCCGCCGAGCTCGCACGGCGCGCGGACCTGCCGCGCGCGGTGGTGCAGCGCTGCCTGCACACGCTGATGCTGCTGGGCATCGCCGAACAGCATGGCCGCCAGTATGTGCTGACCCCGCGCATCCTGGGCCTGGGTTACGCCTACTTTTCGTCCACGCCGTTCGTGTCGCTGGCCCAGCCGGTGCTGGAAGAACTGAGCGCGACCGTCAACGAAACCTGCGCGCTGGCCATCATGGAAGGGCACGAAATGCTCTACCTGGCGCGCTCGGAAGTGAACCGCCTGCTGGCGACCTCGATGGGACTGGGCAGCCGCCTGCCGGCCTATTGCACGTCCATCGGCCGGGTGCTGCTGGCGCAGTTGTCCGAACCCGCATTGGCGCGTTACTTCGCCGCCGTCGAGTTGCAGCCCTACACCGAATTCACGCTCGTCACCGAAGCACGGCTGCGAGCCGAACTGGCGCGCATCCGCGAGCAGGACTATGCGGTGGTCGACCAGGAGCTGGAATTGAATGTGCGGGCGATCTCGGTGCCGGTGCGCTCGGCCAGCGGCAAGGCGTGCGGCGCGGTGAACGTCAGCGTCAAGGCGGCGCGGGTACCGCTGGAACGGCTGACGGGGGAATTCCTGGCGCCGATGCGGCAGGCGGTCGAGCGGATCGGGGAGTTTCTAGCGGCGTAACCCGCAAAACCGGACGCAGGCAATGCACCGGCGTGGCCCGGGCCAGGACAACCGGCCGGCGCCGAGGCGCCGGCCGCTTCTTTTACAGGTCCGTCGTGTCCAATGTGAACGCCGCCGCGGCGCGGCCGATGCGGTCGTTGACCGCGTGCCAGGCGTCGCTGGCCGGCGGCGCCTGCACGATGATGCGGGCGTAACCCTGGCCGTCCAGATCGCGCAGCAGCGCGTACAGCGCCTGGGCATAGCGCGCCGGGTCCGCTGGCACCTGCTGCCATTGGATGCGCGCATCGACCGTCGCGGGCGGCGGCGCGTAGGCCACCACCACGACCTTGCCTGCCGGCAGGCCGCGCCCTTGCAGCACGGCGTCCAGCCGCGCATCCGAGGCAAGTTCCAGCGCGGTGCGCGGGGCGTAGTGCGCCTTCAGCGTACCGGACGCGCGCGGCGCGGCGGCGTCGGGCGCGAACACCTGCACGCCCAACACGGCTTCGATCTGGGCGGCGCTGATGTGGCCGGGCCGCAGTAGCACCGGCCCCGCGCCGCGATCCAGTCGCGACAGATCCAGGATGGTGGATTCGATGCCGACCTCGGACGCACCGCCTTCCAGCACCGGCATGCCGGCGGCGACCTCGTCGGGGAATTCGCTTTTCACATGGTCGGCGCGGGTCGGCGAGACCTGGCCGAACTTATTGGCCGACGGCGCCGCCACACCGCCCTGCCCATTCGGTTTGCCGGCGGCAAAGGCCGCGAGCAACGCCTGGGCCACGGGATGCGAGGGGCAGCGGATGCCAATGCTGTCCTGGCCGCCGCTGACCGTGTCGGCGATGTGCGGCGCGCGCTTCAGAATCAGCGTCAGCGGACCCGGCCAGAAAGCGTCGATCAGCAGCCGCGCCTCGGGCGGCACGTCGGTCGCCCAGTACGACAGGTCGCCCTGCGGCGCGATGTGCACGATGACGGGGTGGTTCGACGGCCTGCCCTTGGCGGCGTAGATCTTGGCTACCGCTTGCGGATTCTCGGCGTCCGCCCCCAGACCGTAGACGGTCTCGGTGGGAAACGCGGCCAGCTCGCCGGCCAGCATGCGCTGGGCAGCGGCGGCGATATCCGCGGCGCTGGCGGAATGGGACGGCGGCTTGGCGGACATGGCGTCAGTCAGGCGCCTGCATGCCCAGCGCGGCGGCCACACGCGCGGCGTCGGCCTGGGCCTCGCGCAGCGTCGGGGCGACGATGGTGACGTGGCCCATCTTGCGGCCACGGCGCGCTTCGCGCTTGCCATACAGGTGCAGCTTGGCGGTGGGCACGGCCAGCGCGGCCGCCCAGTCGGGCTCGCGCTGCGTGTCGCTTGCGGCCGACGGATACCAGATGTCGCCCAGGATGTTCAGCATCAGCGCAGGCGCCAGCAGGTCGGTGCTGCCCAGCGGCAGGCCGGCCATGGCGCGCGCCTGCTGCTCGAACTGGCTGGTGACGCAGGCGTCCATGGTGTAGTGGCCGCTGTTGTGCGGACGCGGCGCGATCTCGTTGACGATCAGGCTGCCGTCCTGGAGCACGAAGAATTCCACGCACAGCACGCCGTGGTAGCCCAGGCCCTGCGCGATGGCCTGCGCGGCCGCGGTGGCCTGCGCCTGGCGTTCGGCGTGGGCGGCGTCAAGCTTGACCGGCGCCGCCGTCGACACGGCCAGGATGCCGTCGCGGTGCACGTTGCGCGCCACCGGGAACACCACGCTGGCGCCGTCGAAACCGCGCGCGATCACGACCGAGATCTCATAGTCCAGCGGCATCAGCGCTTCCAGCACGCAGGCCACGCCGCCGAACTCGGCGAACGCGGCCAGCGCGGCCTCGCGCGAATCGATGCGGGCCTGGCCCTTGCCGTCGTAGCCCAGGCGCGCGACCTTCAGGATGCCGGGGAACAGGCTGTCGGGCGCGGCGCGCAGGTCGGCCTCGCTGCGGATGGCGGCGTGCGGCGCGACCGGGATGCCCTGGCTGGCGATGAAGGCCTTCTCGGCGATGCGGTCCTGCACGATGGCGACCGCGTCGGCGGCCGGGCTGACGCGGCAACGCGCCGCCAGCGCGCGCAGGCTGTCGGCCGGCACGTTCTCGAATTCGGTGGTGACGGCCTGACAGGTCTGCGCCAGGCGCGCCAAGCCGTCTTCGTCGTCATAGGCGGCCTGGATGTGCAGGTCCGCCACCATGCCCGCCGGGCATTCGGCGGCCGGGTCCAGCACCGCGACCTTGTAGCCCAGGCTTTGCGCCGCGTGGCAGAACATGCGGCCCAGCTGGCCGCCGCCCAGCAGGCCGAGCCAGCCGCCGGGGGCAATGGTGAAAGCAGTCGATTGCGTCATGGGGATCAGGCCTCGGGCGGAACCTTCATGTCGCGCGCGGCCTGCGTCTGGCGCGCGCGGAACGCCACCAGCTTCTTGTGCAGGCCGGCATCGGTGCCCGCCAGCGTGGCGATCAGGTGCAGCGCGGCGTTGGCGGCGCCGGCCTCGCCGATGGCGAAGGTGGCCACCGGCACGCCCTTGGGCATCTGCACGATGGACAGCAGCGAGTCTTCGCCACGCAGGTATTTGGACGGCACCGGCACGCCGAACACCGGCACTTCGGTCAGGGCCGCCATCATGCCCGGCAGGTGGGCGGCGCCGCCCGCGCCGGCGATGATGCCGCGCAGGCCGCGCTCATAAGCCGCCGCGCCGTACTCGGCCATGTCCTGCGGCATGCGGTGCGCGGAGATCACGCGCGCTTCATACGCCACGCCGAAGTCTTCAAGCATGGTGACCGCGTGCTTCATGACCTCCCAATCGCTGGAAGAACCCATAATCACGCCCACCACGGGGGTGGCGTCTGCCGCTGCGGAAGTCTTGGCTGTCATAACCGGTGTCGAGTCGTTGAAAGGCCGCGGCCGTGCCGCGAAACCCGGTATTTTACCCGGCGCCGGCGCCACCCCTATGGCGTATTGCCCGAACCCAGCCAGAGATACCCGGCGGGATTGTCCGGGCAGGGCCCGAAACCGCATTGCAGCGTGGTGCTGCCCAGGTTGGCGAGCACCATGATGAAAAACAGGGCCATGATGACCACGCCCAGCACCGACACCGGCCGCTTGAGCATGTTGTCGCCCCATTTGCGGTCCACCGACAGCATCAGCACGCAGAACACGATCAGGGCGCCGAAGGCGATGAAGGCCCAGGTATAGAAGTGCAGGCCCAGGAACGGGGTGCCGTAGCCGGCATCGCCCGGGGCGATGTGCAACAGCACCTGGCGGCCCGACGCCACCATGCCGCCCAGCGAGGCGGCAATGGTCATGGCGTAGTGCATGGGAGACGGGCCCAGCCGCAGGTTCAGCAGCAGCCCCACCCCGGCCAGCATGAAGGCCACGCGTTGCAGCAGGCAGAGCGGGCACGGCAATTCGTCGTAGGCGAATTGCCAGGCGAAGGCCAGCCCGAGGATGGCGGTCACGCCCAGCAGGGCCAGGGCGTTGAGCACGCGCGAGCCGCGCGCGGGATTGCGGGAAAAGATCATGTCGGCGGGGCCTACAGCGACAGCGCCAGCGGGCTGGTCATGTGGAACTGGCACCAGGCGGCGAACACCGCCAGGGTGATCAGCCAGAAAGCGACGCAGGGACGGCGCTTGCCCAGCAGGCCGAACCAGACGGCGACCAGTCCGGTCAGGAAAGGCAACATCATGATCATGCGCAGCTCCTTTCTGCATCCGGTGGGCGGCCAGGCCCAGGCGGCGGCTGCGGGCCGCGTCCGGCAAGTTGACAGAGAGAAAGCCGCGCGGGCGCGCCGACGGCTTCCTGTTGCAAGTTGCCGGCGAGTATAACGTAACAATACGCAATAATTCTTACCGAAAAACAGGGATTTCCCTGACGAACGGTCTGCGCCGGGCAAAAAAAACCGCCCGGCGATCGGGCGGTCTTTCGGGCGGTCTTTCGAATGGGCGGCGCGTCAGGCCACCAGGCGGTCGAGCGCTTCGCGATACTTGGCGGCCGTCTTTTCCAGCACGTCCTGCGGCAGGCGCGGCGCCGGCGGGGTCTTGTCCCAGGTCTGGGTCTCGAGCCAGTCGCGCACGAACTGCTTGTCGAACGAAGGCGGGCTGATGCCGACGCGGTAGCCGTCGGCCGGCCAGAAGCGCGAGGAGTCGGGCGTCAGCACTTCGTCCATCAGGTACAGCGTGCCGTCGTCGTCCAGGCCGAACTCGAACTTGGTGTCGGCGATGATGATGCCCTTGGTGGCGGCGAAGCGGGCCGCCTCGGCATACAGCTTGAGCGTGACGTCGCGGATGCGCTCGGCCATTTCCTGGCCGACTTCCTTGACCACATGCGCGAAATCGACGTTTTCGTCGTGCATGCCGAACTCGGCCTTGGCCGCCGGCGTGAAAATCGGCTCGGGCAGCTGGCTGGCCTGTTGCAGGCCGGCGGGCAGCTTGATGCCGCAGACGGCGCCGGTGGCCTGGTAGTCCTTCCAGCCGGAACCGATCAGGTAGCCGCGGGCCACCGCTTCCACCAGGATGGGCTTGAGGCGCTTGACCACCACGGCGCGGCCGCGCACCTGGTCGATTTCGTTGGGGGCGACCACGTCTTCGGGCTTCATGCCGGTGGAGTGGTTCGGCAGGATGTGGGCCAGCTTCTGCAGCCAGAACTCGGTCAGTTCGGTCAGCACCTGCCCCTTGCCGGGAATGGGATCGTCGAGGATGACGTCGAACGCCGAGATGCGGTCCGACGCGACGATCAGCAACTTGTCGTCGCCCACCGCGTACATGTCGCGGACCTTACCGCGGCCCAGCAGCGGCAAGGACTTGATGCTGGATTGATGCAAAGCAGAAGTCACGGAAAAATGGCCTATGGCAAAAATGGGGGTCGCGCAAAGCGCATAGGTTACTGCAAATAGCCCCGTCTTGCCGCGCGGCGGGCCCCGGGTTAGTCTGGCCGGATTCCAAAAAATGCGCCGGCCGCGCACCGCGTCACGGCGCCCCCTTTACCCCTGGAGGAGACAGAGTCGTATGCAGGATGCAACCCAGAAACGCCCGCCGCACGCCGACGCGCAGGTCCACCTGACCGGCGGCTGCCAATGCGGCGCGGTGCGCTACGCGGTGACCGAAGAGCCGATCATGGCGGCCACCTGTCATTGCCGCGATTGCCAGTATTCCAGCGGCGGCGCGCCGGCCCACGCGCTGATCTTCCCGGCCGGCTCCGTCACCTTGCTGCGTGGCAAGGCGCGCGAGCATCGCTACAAGGGTGATTCGGGACATGCGGTGATGCGCAGCTTCTGTGCGGACTGCGGCACCCCGCTGTTCGGCGGCTCCGAAGGCATGGCCTACGAGGTAGTGCGCGCCGGCTCGCTGGACGATCCCGAGGCCTTCCACACCCGCGTCAGCCTGTGGACCGATTCGGCCCCGTCCTGGCATCACGTGGACAAATCCGTGCCCCACTTCCCCAAGAACGCCCCGCCCGCATAAGGCGCCGGGCGCGCACCGGAAAAGAAAAAGGCGGGCCCGTTGGGGCCCGCCTTTTTTACCTGCGGCTAGCGGCTTACTGCACTACTTGCGACAGCTTGCCGGAGGCGTACTGGGCGGCGATCTCGGTCAGCGGCAGGGCCTTGATCTTGCTGGCGTTGCCGGCGGTGCCGAATTCCGTGTAGCGAGCCACACAGATGGCCTTGGCGGCGGCGCGGGCCGGCTTCAGGTATTCGCGCGGGTCGAACTTTTCCGGGTTCTCGGCGAAGAAACGGCGGATCGCGCCGGTCATGGCCAGACGGATATCGGTGTCGATATTGATCTTGCGCACGCCGTACTTGATGGCTTCCTGGATTTCCTCGACGGGCACGCCGTAGGTTTCCTTCATGTTGCCGCCGAATTCGCGGATCTCGGCCAGCAGTTCCTGCGGCACGCTGGAGCTGCCGTGCATCACCAGGTGGGTGTTGGGCAGGCGGGCGTGGATTTCCTTGATGCGGGCGATCGACAGGATGTCGCCGGTGGGCTTGCGCGTGAACTTGTAGGCGCCGTGGCTGGTGCCGATGGCGATGGCCAGGGCGTCGAGCTGGGTGCGGCGCACGAAGTCGGCGGCCTGCTCCGGGTCGGTCAGCAGCTGGTCCATGGTCAGCTTGCCGTCGGCGCCGTGGCCGTCTTCCTTGTCGCCTTCCATGGTTTCAAGCGAGCCCAGGCAGCCCAGTTCGCCTTCGACCGTCACGCCCAGCTTGTGGGCCACGTCCACCACCTTCTTGGTGACTTCGACGTTGTAGTCGTAGTCGGCGATGGTCTTGCCGTCTTCTTTCAGCGAACCGTCCATCATGACGCTGGAAAAGCCCAGGTCGATGGCGCCCTGGCAAACCTTGGGCGACTGGCCGTGGTCTTGGTGCATGACCACGGGAATATGGGGGTAGGACTCCACCGCGGCCTGGATCAGGTGCTTCAGGAAGCCTTCGCCTGCGTACTTGCGGGCGCCTGCCGAGGCCTGCATGATCACCGGGCTGTCGGTCTCCGCCGCGGCTTCCATGATGGCCTGAACCTGTTCCAGGTTATTGACGTTGAAAGCCGGAATGCCGTAGCCGTGCTCGGCGGCGTGGTCGAGCAACTGGCGCATGGAGACTAGGGCCATGAGTGGTCCTCCTTAGGTACTGTCGATTGAAAGATGGTTGAAATCAAGCGGAATGGTGAGATTTTACGGGGGATTCGAAGAAAGGTCTTGAAACGACGGGTATCCCTATCCGCCAGGACTAAACCGGCCGCCCGAGCCGCGGCCGGGCGCCTCCCCCATAAGCAGGCCAGCCGCTAGGGGCGGCCGGCGCGCGGCACGTCCACCCGCGTCACCAGGATCCGCCCTTCGGGCCGGGCGCGGCGGTTGGCCTCGATGAAATCGGGCGCCGCCGCCATGAACAACGTCTTGCCGTCCGGCCCGCCCAGGGCGGCCGCAAAGATGCCCAGTTCGCCGGTATCGATTTGTTCCAGAATCTCGCCGCCGCGCGCCAGCCGCACGATGCGCTTGCCGATCGCGTCGGCCACCCACAGCGCGCCCTCGGCGTCCAGCGCGCCGCCGTCCGGCCCGATGGCCGAGGCGCCGATCAACACCGACAGGTCGTTGGAATCCGGCAAGTCGCCGAAGTTGGCCCAGTCGCGCCGCGGCCCCAGCGCGCCGTTGGCCAGGATGTCGAATTCCGAGATGCGGTTGCCGAAAGTTTCGTTGACGATCAGGGTCTTGCCGTCCGGCGTGATGAAAGAACCGTTGGGAAACCACAGCCCGTCCGCCACCACCTGGGCGACCCCATCCGTATCCACCCGCAGCAGCGTGGTGGTGGCGAATGGCTCCCCGGCCATCAGGTCGAAGCCGAAATTACCCACGTAGGCCCTGCCCTGGTCGTCCACCACCAGGTCGTTGACGGGGCCACCGGTCAGGGCGGACAGGTCGGCGTGCTGCGTCAGCGTGCCGTCCGGCTCGCGGCGCAGCAGCTTGCGGTCTTTCATGGACGAGATCAGCAGGCGGCCATCGGGCAGCCAGCCCAGGCCCGAGGGCTGCTGCAACACCCGGCAAATCACCTCGACCCGGCCCTGCAGGTCTACGGCGATCACCTGGCCGGTATAGAAGTCCGACGCCCACAAGCGCCCGTCGTGCCACCGCAGGCCCTCCAGGTAGGTGTACCCGGACGCCAGGACGGACAATTCGCGTTTCGGCATAGCTTTGTCTCCATATATAGGTAGCGGGCCTATATGACCCCTTTTTTATCTCGGTGCCCCGCCGACGCGCGGCGGACCCGGGTGCAGCCATTTTGTCATGCCCAAGGGCAGGCGGCGGACCGGCTCGACCCGTCCCCAAGCTGACAACTAACTGTCAGGTTCGCGGCGTTAACATCGCGCCCCAAGGGTTAACCC
>JBEBOQ010000153.1:0-10046 GCA_040396375.1 Achromobacter xylosoxidans | reverse complement strand
TGCAGGCTTTGCGGCAGCAGGCGGCCGGTGCCGCTGTCTTCCAGGCGGTCCAGCAAATGGCGCAGGATGCGGAACGACGACGGCACCACGCCGCTGGAATCGCCCGAGTGCACGCCTTCGTCCAGCACCTGCACTTCCAGCGTGCCCGAGACCATGCCGCGCAGCGAGGTGGTCATCCACAGCTGGTCGTAGTTGCCGGCGCCCGAATCCAGGCACACCACCAGGGCCACGTTGCCCAGGCGGTCGCGCAGCGCGTCGACGTAGGGCAGCAGGTCGTAGCTGCCGGATTCCTCACAGGTCTCGACGATGCCGACGCAGCGCGGGCGCGGGATGCCCTGCTTGTCCAGCGCCATGATGGCGGTCAGCGAGGCGTACACGGCATAGCCGTCGTCGGCGCCGCCGCGGCCATAGAGCTTGCCGTCTTCGTATTTGGGGGTCCAGGGGCCCAGGCCCGCGCGCCAGCCCGAGAATTCCGGTTGCTTGTCCAGGTGGCCGTACAACAGCACGGTGTCGCCGTTGTCGCTGCGGGTGGCCGGCGCGTCAAAGAAGATGACCGGCGTGCGGCCCGGTAGGCGCACCACTTCCAGCTTCAGGCCCGAGACCTTCTGGGCTTCGACCCACTGCGCCGCGTCGCGCACCACGCGCTCGATGAACGCGTTCTTTTCCCAGTCGGCGTCGAACGCCGGGCTCTTGGCCGGAATGGCGATGTAGTCGGTCAGCGCGGGGATGATCTCGTTGTCCCACTTGTCGTCCACAAAAGCCTGCAGAGCCTTCGGATCGAGGGTAGGAGGAAGTGCGTCGTCGGGGATGCGTGCGTTCATGGCGCGGAATCCTGTGGTGGGGATGGCAGGGGAATCCAACATTTTATGCCTAACGCGCGGCGTAGGCTTCGATCCGGCTCCAGACCTGGCGCGCCAGCGGCTTGGTGTTGTCCACCGACTGGTACAACCGGATCTCCATGTGGATGTCGTTGCGCGCGCTGTCGGCACGCACCAGGGCGCCGGCGCGCAGATCGGCTTCAACCAGCGTGTGCGGCAACCAGGCCAGGCCGAAGCCCTGGCGGGCCATGGCGTGCAGGGCGTCGGCCAGATCCGATTCGTACTGGGTCTGCAATTGCGAGGTGACGCACAGGCCACGCAACCGGTCGCGCAGAATGCGGCCCAGCGACATGCTGTCGGCATAGGCCAGGAACGGCACCGCCGGGTCCGACGCCAGCTTGGGCACGGCGTGACGCGGATGCTTGCTACCCGGCGCCAGGGGTGCGCTCACCGCCACCAGTTTGTCGGCGCCTACCCGGCGGCAACGGTAGCCGGGGTTGTCGATCTGGGCGTACAGCGGCTCGTGCGCGTGGCAAAGCAGGAAATCAACCTCGCCGTCGGCCAGCATGTCCACGCCGTAGTTCAGCGTGGTGGTGATCACCTTCAGCTGGAACGGCTGCATGCCCTGTTGCACGCTGGCCATCAGCCCCGGCAGTACGGAATGCGCCAGCGTCTTGCCCGAGGCGATCGAAATCTTGCGGCTGCGCTCAAGTTCCGGCTTTTGCAGCCCCTGCCGGGTATCCCGCAGGATATCCAGCACGTCGATGGCGGCCGCCAGCATGCTGCGGCCCGCCGCGTTCAAGGTGGACACCTGATGGCCGCGTTCCACCAGCGGCACTCCCGCCCAGTCCTCCAGCGCCTTGATGCGGCGCCCGAAAGCCGGGTGCGTGATGTTGCGGGCCTCGGCCGCCTGATACAGGTTGCGCGACTTGGACAGCGCCACGAAGTCTTCCAGCCACTTGATGTCCATCTCGTCTCCACCCTCTTTTTATTAGGCTGTGCCGATTCGGCACAGCCTCTGCGCATTTTGCACAAAGTCAGTGTCAGTTACAACTAGTATTACGGCGTCCCTTCCCAGAGATGCCCATGCCCGACGCCCCCATTCTGCTGAAATCCCTGCGCAGCCATTTCCTGGGCGGCAGCGATGTCGTGGCCGGCGGGCTGCCGGTGCTGCAGAAGAAGGTGGTGGGCAACGGTGCGGCGCGCGCCATCGATATGAACGGCAGCTACAGCGCCGGCCAGCTCTACGTGCAGGAATACCGGCTGGCCCAGCCGCGCCACCCCACCCCCGTGCTGCTCTGGCACGGCGGCGGCATGACGGGCGCGCAATGGGAAAGCACGCCCGACGGGCGCCAGGGCTGGTTGTGGCGCCTGTTGCAATCGGGCTACGACGTGTTCGTGGCCGACGCGCCCGAGCGCGGCCGTGCGTCGTGGGCAATGTCACCGCAAGTCTATGAATCGGCGCCGATCTTTCGTTCCAAGGAAGAAGCCTGGCAGCTGTTTCGCATCGGTCCGGCAGACGGCTATGCGCCGGCCGGCCAGCCCCGCCGCGCCTACCCGGGACAGCAGTTTCCGGAAGAGGCCTTCGACACCTTCGCCAAGCAATTCGTGCCGCGCTGGCTGAACCATGACGCCATGGCGCTGGACGCCTACCGCCACCTGCTGGACCTGGCGGGCCCCTGCATCGTGATCGGCCACAGTCAGGGCGGCGGCTACGCCACGCAACTGGCGCGCGAGTGCCCCGGCCCGATCCGCGCGGTGGTAGCGGTGGAGCCCACCGGCACCCCCGCCACGGTGGACGGCCCCCTGCCCCCGCAGTTGCTGGTCTGGGGCGACCACTTCGCCGCCAACGACACCTGGCAGCGCTATCGCGCCCAGACGGACGCCTACTGGGACGCGCTGCATCGCGCGGGCCGGCGGGCCGACGTGCTGGACCTGCCTCACGCCGGCATCGCCGGCAATTCGCATTTCTGCATGCTGGACCGCAACAGCGACCGCATCGCCGAACTGATCGTCGACTGGCTCAACGGCCTCGACTAACCTTCGCCTGGAGACATTCATGACACTTTCTAAGACCGCAATCGCCGTGGCGTTGCTGACCGGCGCCTCGCTGATGGCGGGCGCGGCTTCGGCGCAGCAGACCGACTACCCGAACAAGCCCGTGCGCCTGATCGTCCCGTTCGCCCCCGGCGGCACTGCGGACATCATCGGCCGCGTGTTCGCCGCGCAATTGGGCACCGAACTGGGCGCCACCGTCGTGGTCGAAAACAAGGCAGGCGCGGGTGGCTCGATCGGCACCCGTTTCGTGGCCGACGCCGCACCCGACGGCTACATCCTGCTGCTGGCCTCGTCCAGCACCCACGGCACCAACCCGGCCGTCTACAAGAACCTGACCTACGACGCGGTCCAGGACTTCACGGCCATCACGCAACTGGTCACCGTGCCGGGCGTGCTGAGCGTGACCAAGGACTTTCCGGCCACCGACCTGAACGCGCTGATCGCGGCGGCCAAGGCCAACCCGGACAAGTACACCTACGCCTCGTCCGGCGCGGGCGGCCTGGGCAACCTGGCCATGGAACTGATGAAGTCGATGACGGGCGCCAAGCTCATGCACATCGCCTACCGCGGCGCGGGCCCGGCGTTCACCGACGTGATCAGCGGCCAGGTGTCGATGATCTGGGAACCCGTGCCGGCATCGCTGCCGTACATCAAGGGCGGCCAGATCCGTCCCATCGCCATCGCGGCCGACACGCGTTCGCCCGAGCTGCCCGACACGCCGACCTTCAAGGAAGCCGGCCTGCCGCGCTATGAAGCCAACGCCTGGAACGGCCTGTTGGCGCCCAAGGGCCTGCCCGCCGACGTGACACAAAAGCTGCACGACGCGTCGGTCAAGGCGCTGAACAACCCCGAGGTCAAGGCCAAGATGGCCAGCCTGGGCGGCACTGTGGTGGCAGGCACGTCGGATGATTTCAAGAACGTGATCGCCAGCGACGTGAAGAAGTGGAAGAACGTGGCGGCCGACGCCAAGATCCAGCTGGATCAGTAATCACCTGGCGCCCCCGGACATTGCCTGATCCGGGGCGGCGCCGGATCTCGCGGCTTGCTGCCAAGCAAACGCCGCGAAGTGCACCGCACCTCAAGGGTGGGACGCCGGTCCCCCCTTGGGGTGTTTTTCATGCTCCCGCCGCTTCACCGGGGAAGGTCACCATCAGCCCCACGCCACGGCCGTTAAGGCCAGGCGCAAACGCGATGCTGGCGCCATGGCGCGCCGCGATCTGCGCCACCAGCGACAAACCGATGCCGCTGCCGCCCGCCCCCGCGCCCACGCCCGGGCCACGATAGAAGCGGTCGAACACCCGCGCCCGCTCCTGGGGCGCGATGCCGGGGCCGTCGTCGGCAACGCGCAGCCATGTGCCACCGTCGTGCGCCGGGCCGCAAGCCACCGCGATCTGCCCGTCTTGCGGGGTGTAGCGCAAGGCGTTGTCCAACAGGTTGCGCACCAGCACGCCCAGGGTGTCCATGCGCCCACGTACCTCGCAGGCCTGTACGTCCAGTTGGATACGCTGGCGCTTGCGCGCAGCCGCCGTCTCGCCGTCGCGCACCAACAGCACCACCAACTGGTCCAGCGCCACGGTTTCCAGGTCGGACCCCGTTTCGCTGACCGCGTCCATGCGGGCCTGGTCCAGCAGTTGCTCGGCCAAGCGGGCGGTGCGCTGCGCCACGGCGCGCAAGTTGGCGCCCGCGTCGGCCGCGGGCGTGCCAGCGATGCCCTGCAGCAGCAGTTCGGTCTGCGCGCTGAGTGCGGCCAGCGGCGTACGCAGTTCATGCGCGGCATCCGCCAGGAAGCGGCGTTCGTGGTCCATGGCGGCCTGCAAGCGCAGCAGCAAGGCATTGATGGACTGCACATAGGGATGCAATTCGCCGGGCAGGCTGTCCAGCGGCAACGGCGCCAAATCGAAAGGCGCGCGGCGCTGGATGGCCTCGCCGGCCTGGTCGACCGGCCGGAATGCCCGGCGCACCACGATCCAGGTGGCGGCGGCCAGCAGCAGGAACAGCACCGACACGATCATCAGGCTGCGGGTGAAGGACGTCACCATCTCGGCTCGCAGACTGCTCTCGGCACGGGCCAACTGCACCTGCACCTGACCGAAGGCATCGCTAAGCGCATACACGCGCCAGGCCTCGCCGTTGATGTCGCTCTCGCTGAAACCGTCTTCGAAGTGCGGATTCATGGGCTGGGCCGGCGCCTCCGGCGATCGCAGCACCAGGCGGCGGTCAGGCAGCGCCCAGACCTGAAAGGTGGTGCGGTCGCCGCGATATTCGCTGGACGGCGGCAATTCGAAGCGTTCGTTGGAATCCTCGACCAGCAGATTACGGCGAAGCGTCAGGATGGTCTTGTTGGCGGCGTCCACCAACGCCTGGTCGCGGATCCCCGTACGCGCTTCGTTCATGGCGTGCTGCTGACACGAGAAGACGGCCGCCCAGGCCAGCAGCAAGGTCAAGAGCAGCGTGACGGTCAGGCGCTTGCGCAGGGTGCATTTCATGATGCGTCCGCCGTGGCGATGCGGTAGCCCAGGCCGTGCACGGTGGCCACCAGGTCGTCGCCCAGCTTGCGGCGCAATTGGTGGATATAGACCGCGACGGTATTGCTTTCGATGGTGCCGCTGCCGCCGTACACAGCGGCTTCCAGCTGTTCGCGGCTGACGGTCTGGCCGGCGCGCTCCATCAGCGCCAGCAGCGTGCGGTATTCGCTGGCGCTCAGCACCACCTCGCCGCCCGCCTTGGTGACCACGCGCCGGGCCGGGTCCAGGTGCACATCGCGGCAGCGCAGCACCGACACGACCGAATTGCTGCTACGCCGGACCACGGCGCGCAGGCGCGCCAGCAGTTCATCCAGCTGGAACGGCTTGACGATGTAGTCGTCGGCGCCGGCATCCAGGCCCTGCACCCGTTCGCTTAGGCGATCGCGCGCAGTAATGATCAGCACCGGCGTGGCGTCGTAGCGCGCCCGCAGGTGCTTGACCACCGCCAAGCCGCTGCCGCCCGGCAGCCCCAGGTCGAGCAGCACCGCGCCATAGCCATGCTCGACCAGCGCCAGCCGCGCCTGCGGTACGTCACGCACCCAATCGACGCGCATGCCCGCCCTCGCCAGGCTGGTGCGCAAGGCATCCCCCAGCATGGCGTCGTCTTCCACCAGCAAAACCTGCAAGAACGTTCCCTGACTATCCATGGAACGGCATTGTGCCGCCCGGGATTTAAAGAATTTTTAAAAGCCCACTTCGACAATGAGCGCCTTACCGCGCCGCGGCCGATGCCGCGCGCAAGCTCACCATAAAGGAAGACCCCGCAATGAAGTTGGCAATGTTAGCAAGAGGCGCCGCCACGGCCGCCGCCCTGGCCTGCGCCGCAGGCCCCGCCCGCGCCGAGCAACCCGGCACCAATTTCATTGGCTTGGGGGTGGGATACGTCCCGGTTTACGAAGGCTCGCGCGACTACCGCGCCCTGCCCGTACCCCTGATCAACTACCGTTCCGGCAACTTTTTCATCTCGCCCCGCGCGGGCTTGCCCGCCATGGGCCTGCAGACCGACGTGGCGCCCGACTGGAAAGCCGGCGTTTTCGTCGGCATGGCGCTGGGCCGCGATTCCAGCGACGCCGACCGCACCAAGGGGTTGAACGACATCGACTTCCACGCCACCTACGGCGGCTTCGTCGAATGGACGCCGGGCCCCTGGTCACTCGGCGCGGCCTACCGGCAGGCCGCTCGCAGCGGCTACGGCGGCACGCTGGAACTGCGCGCCACCTATACCGCCTGGCAAGAAGGCGCCCACCGCGTCAACGTCGGCGCCAGCACCCAATGGGCCAGCCACGACGCCATGCAGACCTGGTTCGGCGTCACGTCCAGCCAGGCGGCACGCAGCCGCGAGGGGCTGTCGACCTATTCGCCGTCATCCGGCTTCAAGTCGGCTGCGCTGTTCGCCAACTGGTCGTACCGCATCAACCCCAGCTGGAGCACCATCACCACCGTCGGCGTGAACACCCTGCTGGGCGACGCGCGCGACAGCCCCCTGACCGAACGCCGCGCCAATGTGTTCGGCAGCGTCGGCGTGGTCTACGCCTTCTAAGCGCCCCCGAAAAGCGGAACGATGGATTTCCCCCGAGCTGGCGCGCTACGCCTGAACCTGCCGGACGCCCGCGTGCATGATGCGCTGGCGCCCGCGCTTGCGGCCTTCGCCGAACGCCATCCGGACGTACGCGTACAGCTGGGACGGGCTGGCATCGATGCTGGCACGGCGCGCGAGCGCTGCGATCTATCGATTGGATTGGAGCCGCCGGCCGACCCCGGCCGGGTGGCGCATCGCCTGGGCGCCCTGCGCGCCCGCCTGTATGCCGCTCCCGGCTACCTGGCGGGGCGGCCACCTCTCGAACATCCCATCGAACTGGCGATGCACGACTGCATCGGTTTGCATGTCGGTCCGCACCGCGGCCACGACACCGGGCCCGCCCGCTGGCGGCTGTGGTGCGGGCCGGAACGCGTCGTGGTCATGGTGCGTGAACGCTATGGCGTTGATACGCCGGCAATGGCGATGCAGCTGGCCGCGCGCGGCGTCGGCATCGCCGCGTTGCACGCCATCGGTACCGCGGACCGGCTCGACGCCGGACTGGTGCCGGTGTTGCCGGAATGGGAAATGGAACCTGTCACGCTGTATGCGCTGAGCGGCCCGCGGCGCCTGCCGACGCGCGCCCGCACGCTTGTCGACTGGCTGGCGCGCGCGTTGGCCTGAACGCGCCCTTTTACGACCTGAAGGCGTCGGGTCAGGCGCCCAACAACGCCGGTTCGTCCCCACGCCCCAGCGCCGGCGCGTCCGCGTCGATCACGCGGCCGGCCTGCAGCTTGAACACCGCCACCGCTTCGCGCAGGCGTTGCGCCTGGGTTTCCAGTGACGCCGCCGACGCCGCAGCCTGCTCGACCAACGCCGCGTTCTGCTGCGTCACGCTGTCCATCTGCGACACCGCCTGGTTGACCTGCTGGATGCCCTGCGACTGCTCTTCTGACGCGCTGGAGATTTCGTTGATGATGTCGGTCACCCGGCGCACCGAGGTCACGATTTCCTGCATGGTGGCGCCGGCGGCCTCCACCTGGTCGGACCCGATGGACACCTTCTGCACGGAATCGTCGATCAAGCCCTTGATTTCCTTGGCCGCCTGGCCGCTGCGCTGCGCCAAGGCGCGCACCTCACTGGCCACCACCGCGAAGCCCTTGCCTTGCTCGCCGGCACGGGCTGCTTCCACCGCGGCGTTCAGCGCCAGGATGTTGGTCTGGAACGCGATGCCGTCGATCACGCCCACGATGTCGGCGATGCGGCTGGAGCTGTCGGCAATGGCGCGCATGGTGCCGACCACGTCGCCCACCGCCAGCCCGCCGCGGGTTGCGACTTCGGACGCGGCCACCGCCAGTTGCGAGGCGCTGCGCGAGCTGTCGGCGTTGTTCTTCACCGTGGACGACAATTCATCCATGCTGGCCGCGGTTTCCTCCAGCGAGGCCGCCTGCTGCTCGGTGCGCGAAGACAGGTCGATGTTCCCGGCCGCGATCTCGCGCGAACCCGTGTGGATTTCCTCCACGCCCAGCCGCACAGCGGCCACGGTGCGGGCCAGACTGTCCTGCATGCGCTTGACGGCGGCGTACAGCACGCCGATTTCATTGTTGCCGCGTTGTTCGATGCGATTGGTCAGGTCGCCGCCCGCGATACGGTCAAACAGGCGGCCCGCGTCATGCAGCGGCCGGAACACCGACCGGGCAAACACGGCGTACAAGCCCACCACCAGCGCCGCCACCACCACCAACAGGCCGATCAGAAAGGCGATGGCGCCGTTGATGCGGGCGGACGACTCGCTCGCCACGCGCCGCCCGACTTCATCCGCAAAATCGGAATACTTCTGGTTGGCCTGCGTGAACGCGATGCCGAGCGGCGTCACTTTTTCCAGGTTCAACCGGCTGGCCTCCTGGGCGTTGCTGGCCCGGATCGCGGCGATCATCGGCAAGACGGCATCGCGCACGTAGACGTCGTAAGCAGTCAGTGCGGCATCGAATAGGGGCTTGCCCACGGCGGACGTCTCGGGCGTCTGGCGAGCGCTCTGCACCAGGTCGCCTGCGCGCTTGGTGTAACCATCCAGCCGCTGCATGCTGGCCAGACTGTCGATGTTCTTGCCTTCCAGCAGGGCGCTCTGGGCAGCCAGCAACACCAGACGCGCGCGCAGCAGCTCGGCGCCTGCGTCATCCATGGCGTTGGAACGCACCAGATTGGTGTCCAGCAACACCTCGATGGAGCTGCGGTTGGAAGTCAGTTGCTGATAGACCGCGATACCGGTCACCAGAAAAAGCGCGAAAAAAATGCCAAGCGCGGTCGTCAGGACCGCGCGGATACTCAGATTCTTGAACATGGGGGGCCACTCCGGGTTTGCTTGAGGCAGCCACGGGGGGCTGTCCTCCTTGTTTACGGCCCCATGCAATGAAAAGTTAAATATCTCATTGGGTTACATCGCAGATGAAAAAAAACCCGCCGAACGAATTCGGCGGGGTTTTGCGTGCTGTACGCACTAAGGCGATCGTGCATGGCGCTGGAGGCTAGAATTGCCGCCCGGCCGCCCGAAGGCCGGGCAGCCCCCTGGGGGGCAGCAAACGCGCGTAGCGCGTGCGGCGTGGGGGCTCACCAATCATTTCAGCCAGGCGCGAGCATTGCGGAAAATACGCATCCACGGGCTGTACGCGCCGCCGGTATCCGCATTGCCCCACTTTTCGGGCGCCCACGACATCATGACGTTGCGGGTCACGCGTTCCGGGTGCGGCATCATCACGGTGAAGCGGCCGTCGGCGGTGGTGACGGACGTCAGGCCGCCCGGGCTGCCGTTCGGGTTGAACGGATAGGCCTCGGTGGCGTTGCCGCGGTTGTCGATGTAGCGCGCCGCCGCCAGCACGCGGCCGGCGTCGCCCTGCTGCGAGAAGTCGGCGTAGCCTTCGCCGTGCGCCACCGCGACCGGGATGCGCGCGCCTTCCATGCCGGCAAAGAAGATCGACGGCGACTTGGCCAGCTCGACCATCGACAGGCGCGCCTCGTATTTCTCGGACAGGTTGCGGGTGAAGCGCGGCCAGTGCTCGGCGCCCGGGATCATCGGGGCCAGCGCGGCCATCATCTGGCAGCCGTTGCACACGCCCAGCGCGAAGGTGTCGG
>JBEBOQ010000152.1:0-10119 GCA_040396375.1 Achromobacter xylosoxidans | reverse complement strand
GGAACGAATCGTGGGCGCGCGTGGGGAACGGGCCTAATCTAACAATTCGTTATATAAACTCAAACGATCAATATCGAATGTATTTAATACTTCCAGTTATATGAATAGTTGGAACACCGCTCAAGCCGCGGCCTGGGTTCGCGTGGCGTGGCGTTGCAGGCCGTACGCGATCACGAAGCCCAGCAGCACCGCCACGGCCGCAGCCAGGAAAATGGCCGGATAGCCATAGCCGCCCGAGATGTAGCCGGCCACCGGCCCGGTAGCGCCCAGGGCCAAATCCAGAAACGCCGAGTAGGCCCCCAGCGCCGCCCCGCGGCTGCCTGCGGGCACCCGCGCCACCGCCTCGACCCCGATGGCCGGAAACACCAGCGCGAAACCGCAACCGGTCAGGGCCGCGCCCAGCAGCGCGGCGGTCGGATTCGGCGCCAGCCACAGCAAGGCCAGGCCCACCGCCTCGACCAGGAAGGACACCTGCGCCACCCGAAAGCCGCCGAACCGCGTGATCGTGCCAGCGAACAGCAGGCGCACGCCAATAAAGGCGCAGCCAAAGGCGCTGAGCGCATGGGCGGCGCCTTCCCAGGAGAAGCTGGCGTAATACAGCGCCACGAACGCGGCCAGTGTGCCGAAGCCCACCGAGCCCATTCCCAGCGCCATGCCGTGCGGAAACACCCGCAGCACCACGCTCTTGAACGCCATGCGATGGCCGCCGACGATGGCCACCGCCGCGCGCGACAGCGCCAGCCCCAGGCCAGCCAGGCCCAGCAGCAGCACGGCGCCGCCCAGGGCGCCCATGCTCCATTCGGTTTCCAGGTACACGCCCAGCGGCGCGCCCAGCGCCAGCCCGCCGTAGGTGCAGATGCCGTTCCAGGAGATCACCCGCGCCGTGTGCAGCGGACCGACCCGGGCAATCGCCCAGGTGGCCGAGCCGGTGCCGACCCAGCTTTCGCCAAAGCCCAGCGCCAGCCGGCTGACGATGATGGCGCCCAGGCTGAGCCAGGCGCTGCGCTCGAAGGCGTAGGCCAGCAGCAGGAACACGCCGCTGGCGGCACAGGCGGCCATGCCGATCACCACGGTCTGCTTGGGGCCCACGGTATCGGCCATGCGGCCCGCGTGCGACCGGCTCAGCAGCGTGGCCACATACTGCACGCTGATGGCCAGCCCGGCCAGCACCGAGCCGTAGCCGAGCTGGTCATGCACGTAGCCCGGCAGCACCGCCAGCGGCAGGCCGATGGCCAGATAACAGATGAAGGTGAAAAAGGCGATCGCGACGATGCGCGCGGTCAATGCGAACGTCCCGATGGGCGCGCCATCGGGCGTGGTATGAGGAGTGGGAGGCATGGCAGACTGGGTGGAACCTGGCGCAACGGGCCAGGGTTTACCCGGATGATAGCCCAGCAGGATTGCGGCAGGCTGAACGCCGTCCAGCCCGCCGCCCTGGCCCGGGAGTCAGGCCCGCCAGCAGGCCTGGACGTAGGCCCGGGCCATAGGCCCGCATATCAGGCCCGTGGCATCGGGCTCCGAGTATCAGGCTTCGATGCCGCGCGAGGACAGGTAGTCTTCGTAGCCGCCGCGGTAGTCGACGATCTCGCCCGAGGGCAGGATTTCGATCACGCGCGTGGCCAGGCCGGACACGAACTCGCGGTCGTGCGACACGAAGAACAGCGTGCCTTCGTACTTTTCCAGCGCGAACTGCAGCGATTCGATCGATTCCATGTCCAGGTGGTTGGTGGGCTCGTCGAGCAGCATGACGTTGTGCCGGCCCAGCATCAGGCGGCCGAAGGTCATGCGGTTCTTTTCGCCGCCGGACAGCACCTTGGGCGCCTTGGGCAGGTCGTCCGCCGAGAACAGCAGGCGGCCCAGCACCGAACGGATCGACTGGTCGTCGTCGCCCGGCTGGCGATGGTCGCCCATCCAGTCGAGCAGGTTGATGTCGGTCTGCAGGAACTGGTCCGACACGTCCTGGGCCATGTAGCCCAGGTCGGCGTTTTCCGACCACTTGACGCTGCCGGCGTCCGGCGCCAGGTCGGTGGCCAGCAGGCGCAGCAAGGTGGTCTTGCCGACGCCGTTGGCGCCGATGATGGCGATCTTCTCGCCGGCATCGACCATGGCCGAGAAGTTGCGGATCACGGGCGCGTCGTAGGACTTGGACAGGTTCTCGACCGTGACCGCCAGGCGGTGCATGACCTTGTTCTGCTCGAAGCGGATGTACGGGTTCTGGCGCGACGAGGGCTTGACCACGACCTGCTCGGCCTTGATGCGGTCGATCTGCTTCAGGCGCGAGGTGGCCTGGCGCGACTTGGACTTGTTGGCGGCGAAGCGGCGCACGAAGTCCTGCAGTTCGGCCACGCGTTCCTTGGCCTTGGCGTTGTTGGCCACCAGGCGCTCGCGCGCCTGCGTCGAGGCCAGCATGTAGTCGTCGTAGTTGCCCGGGTAGATGCGGATCTCGCCATAGTCCAGGTCGGCCATGTGGGTGCAGACCTGGTTCAGGAAGTGGCGGTCGTGGCTGATGATGATCATCGTGCTCTGGTAGCTGTTGAGCACGTTTTCCAGCCAGCGGATGGTGTTGATGTCCAGGTTGTTGGTCGGTTCGTCCAGCAGCAGCACGTCCGGGTTCGAGAACAGCGCCTGCGCCAGCAGCACGCGCAGCTTCCAGCCCGGCGCCACTTCGCGCATCGGCAGGTTGTGCTGGTCCACGGCGATTTCCAGGCCCAGCAGCAGCTCGCCGGCGCGGGCTTCGGCGGTGTAGCCGTCATATTCGGCGAACTTGGCCTCCAGGTCGGCCGCGCGCATGTAGTCGTCTTCCGACGCTTCCGGGTTGGCGTAGATCGCGTCGCGCTCGGACATCGCGGCCCACATCTCGGTGTGGCCCATCATCACCACGTCCAGCACGCGCAGGTCCTCGAAGGCGAACTGGTCCTGGCGCAGCTTGCCCAGGCGCACGCCCGGCTCCAGCGAGACGTTGCCGGCCGACGACTCCAGGTCGCCGCCGATGATCTTCATGAACGTCGACTTGCCGGACCCGTTGGCCCCGATCAGCCCGTAGCGGTTGCCTTCCCCGAACTTGACGCTGACGTTCTCGAAAAGGGGCTTGGGACCGAACTGGATGGTGAGATTGGCGGTGGATATCACAGTGTTTTAGCAGCGGGAAATGGATGTGGCGCCAGGATGGCGCGACAACGCCGGCATGCGGCGAAACCTGATAGTGTACCAAGCCCGGATGGCAAACCGCCCGGCGCGGGCCGGGCGGTCGGAAAAACCAGGCGGGCCGGGGCCTCAGTGATGGTGCTCGTCCAGCACCAGGTGGGCCAGGCCCTTTTCGGTGGCGATGCCGACTTTCTGGCCGATCGGCAGCGTCGCCTTGGTGGCCACGTGACCGTACGGCAGGCCGGTCACCACCGGCACCTTGACCGTCTTGCGCAGCCAGGCCACCACTTCGTGCAGGTCGTAGCCCTTGTCGTGCGGCGCCAGCTTGTAGTCCGAGAAGCGCCCCAGCACGATGGCCTTCTGCCTGCCCAGGATGCCGGCCTGCCAAAGCTGGATCAGCATGCGCTCGATGCGGTAGGGATGCTCGGCCACGTCTTCCAGGAACAGGATGCCGCCGCGCACCTTGGGCATGTAGGGGGTGCCCACCAGCGAGGTCAACATCGCCAGGTTGCCGCCCCACAGGATGCCGCGGCAATCGACCGGGTCGGCGTCCTGGGTCTCGAAGCTGAGGATTTCCAGTTCGCCGCGCATGACTTCGCCGAACAGCGCTTCGGTCAGGTCGTCGACCTTCTTGCCGCCGAAGTCGTAGATGGCGGTGGCGCCGGTGTAGCTGACCGCGCCGGTCTGCGCCAGCAGCGCCAGGTTGAAGGCGGTGAAGTCGCTCATGCCGACGAAGCGCTTGCCGCTGTCGGCCATGGCCTTCCAGTCGATCGCGTGCAGCAGCCGGCCCATGCCGTAGCCGCCGCGCGTGACCATGACGATCGGCAGCTTCTGCTTGGCGGCGCGCGTCAGGCTGGCCAGGCGCTGCGCGTCGGTGCCGGCAAAGCGCTGGTGCTCGGCCAGCGCGGTGCGGTCCAGCGCGGTCTTGAAGCCCTGCGCGGCCAGGCGCTCGCGCGCCAGCTCGACGGTCTGCGGATCGCGCACCGCCGACGACGGCGAGATCAGGTAGATGCCGCGCGCGTCCGGGAAGCCGTGGACGTGGCCCGGTTCGTGGTCGTGGCTGTGGTCGTGGCCGCAGTCCTCGCCGCATTCGTGGTCGTGATCGTGGCTGGCGTGGTCATGCGCCGGGGTGGCGGCCGCCTTGGCGGCGCGCGCCTTGGCGCCTCGGGTGTTGCTCATGCGATGGATTCCTTGGCGCGGCGTTCGCGGAAGAACCGGCGCAGCAGCTCGCCGCAGGGTTCCGCCAGCACGCCGCCGGTGACTGAAGTGTGATGATTGAGTCTGGGCACCGAGCCCACGTCCAGCACGCTGCCGCAGGCGCCGGTCTTGGGATCGTAGGCGCCGAACACCACCCGCGCCAGCCGCGCGTGCAGCATGGCGCCGATGCACATGACGCAGGGTTCCAGCGTGACGTACACGGTGATGCCCGGCAGGCGGTAGTTTTCCAGCGCGCGCGCGGCGCCGCGCAGCGCGACGATCTCGGCATGCGCGGTGGGGTCGTGGTCGATGATGGTGCGGTTGTAGCCGCGCCCCAGGATGTCGCCCTGGGCCGAGACCACCAGCGCGCCCACCGGCACCTCGCCGATGTCATAGGCCGCCCGCGCCTGGTCCAGCGCCAGCGTCATGAAATCGGCATCCTGCGCGGTCCAGGGCGGCGTGGCCGCCATGGCGAGCGGCTCAACCACGGTACACCCGCGACTTGAGCGCGATGCGCCCGGCCAGGCTGGTCACGGCCTCTTCCAGCCACTGGTAAAGCTCGGCGTTCTCGTCGTAGCGCGCCTGGTTCAGGTTCGATACCCGGCCTTCCTCGATGAAGCCCCAGGCGCGGCTGCGCTTGTCGCGGTGCTTCGGATCCCACACGCCGAAGGCGAAGCCGCCGGCGCGGCGGATCAGCGAGAAGCACGGGATGTCGGTGTAGCCGTCGCCGACGAACACCATCTGGTCGAACGGCACCCGCAGGCGGTCTTCGGGCACCTTGCGGTTGACCTCGAACGGCTTGTTGCGGAAATCGCGGCCGATGATGCCCTTCTGGATGTGGAACAGGTAGCGCGTCTTGTCGGTGAAGCTGACGATGCGGCGCGGAAACGCGATGCCGCCGTCTTCGCCGTAGACGAATTCAGAGGCCCAGATTTCAGTGAACTCGTGTGCGATGGGCGTGGAGCGAACGACGTCGCCGATGCCGCTGGAGATCAGGTAGAACTCAAGCTGCACTTGCGGTTGCTCGGCGCGCACGGCCGCGCGCAGGCGCTGGAACAGCGTGGTCACGCCGTCGTGCAGCTCGAGCCGCGCGCCCCACTCCTGCAGCCGCTGCTGCGTGATCAGGCCATGCTTGCCCTCGCGGGACAGCTGGATCATCTGGTAGAGGTAGGCGGGAACGGGGTCCCAATCTTGCTTGGACAGCAGCGGATCGACCTGGTCTTTCCAGAAGGACGCCGTGTCCACCCCGATGCTGTCCAGGAAACCGGACGTGCTGTCCGAGGCCAGCGTGTCGTCGAAATCGAAAATCAGGGCGATAACGTCGGACATGAATGTACGTAAGTAAGGGCGACAGCCGCCATTTTGCCTGAATGTGGCGGCGGCCGCCCTTATGTGACCGCTATGTGGCCCTTATGGGGGCCGTAGGTCGACCTTACGGACGCATCGGGGCCATGCCGGGCGCCGGGGCCATGCCCGGAGCGGGCGGCGGGGGAGCCATGCCCGGCGCGGGCGGCACGGTATTGGCCGGCACCTGGATCACGGTTTCGCGCAGCACGCCACCGCCCTGCACGCTGCCGCGCACCTGCGTGGGCGAGCTCATTTGCGTGACGCAGTCCTGGCGGGCGTCTGCCGGCAGGCGGTTGCAGCGGTCGAGCATGTTCTGCTGGTGCTGCTCGGTGGTGCCGTCGCTCAATTTCTTGCTATTGGCTTCCTGGCGCGCGGCGCCTGCTTCACGCATGCAAGCGGCGCGGTCCTGGCCGGTGCTGCCGTTCTTGCAAGCCGCCACATCCTGTTCGTATTGCGCCTGGATGCCGGCGCGGCCGATCGGGTCGGCCGCGTGGACCGCTCCGGCGGCCAGCATCAGGCCAGCCGCGCAGAGGGAGGCCGCGAGGCGTTTGGTATGCATGGGACGTACATTCATGGTCAGCTCCTTAAAGAGATTGAACCCGAACGGTGTCGGCCCCGAAAGACCGATACCGTTTGCTTGATACGACTATCCCACGATGCCGCAACGGGGACATGTCAGGCAACGTGTAATCGTAAGCCGACGTTTCAGATGCTGCGGCGCAAAAACTAACGCGCGTCCAGGTCGGCGTCGGCCTTGGTCAGACGATTACGGTAGGTGGCCGCGCGCATCAGCAGCATTGCCGTCACGGGCGAGGACACGAACAGCAGCAGCGTGATGATCACTTCATGAAACACCGGCCGCGCCGCCAGCGACGAAAACACCAGGATGGACGCGGCCAACACGCAGCCGCAGCCCAGGGTATTACCCAGCGTCGGCGCATGAATGCGGGCGTAGAACGAGCGAAAGCGCAAGAGGCCGACCGAGCCGGTCAGCGCCAGCAAGCCACCCAGCACCAGCAGGATGCTGGCCGGAATGCTCGCCCACAGGGGGATGGGGGTCTGAATCATGGCTCGATCACCTCGCCGCGCAGCAGGAAGCGGGCCATGGCGGTCGAGCCCACGAAACCGAACAGTGCGATCAACAGCGCGATATCGAAGTACACGGACGTGCCCGAACGGATGCCGAACACCAGCATGGTCAGCATGCCGTTGATGTAGAGCGTGTCCAGCGCCAGCACGCGGTCCTGCGCGGTGGGGCCGCGCAACAGGCGGATGGTGGCGAACACCATGCCCAGCGCAAAGCACACCAGGGCAAAGGACGCCGCCCAATACAGTATGGCGTTCATTCGAATATCTCCATCAAGGGGCGCTCATAGCGGTCCTGCACCAGGCGCACCCAGTCTTCCTCGTTCTGCAGGTCGAGCACGTGCAGCTTGAGACGGTGGTCGTCGGTCAGTTCGACCCAGACGGTGCCGGGCGTGTAGGTGACGATGCAGGCCAGCATGGCCAGGCCGTGCGGGTCGCGCATGGTCAGGGGGATCTTGATGAACCCGGGCGAAAAATCGTTGGGCCGCGGGTTCAGGATGAGCTTGGCGACCGCGACGTTGGACTTGATGATGTCCGCGGTCACGTGCAGGAACAGCGGAATCGCCTTCCACAGTCGCCGCGGCTTGGCGTGCAGCGGACGCAGGCGCGACGCGGCCCAGGTGAACCACAGGGCCAGCGCCACGCCCAGCGCGATCTGGCCGGCCGAGAGGCTTTCGTTCAGCACCAGCCACAGGACGAACAGGAACACCGGCAGGAAAAGGAAATACAGACGGCGCATCAGCTGCCTCCTTGCGCGGCGCGCACCGTCTGCGCGGACATGACGGCATCGATGTAGCTCTTGGGCTGGTCCAGCGAACGCGCGGCGTCGTCCAGGTAGGCCGACACCGGGCCCGCGCCCGCCGCCAGGCCCACGCACAGCAGCAGCAGGACGGCCACCGGCCCGGCTTCGATCACCCGCAGGCGCGGCGTGCTGCGGTCGTCGCTGGCCCAGAACACGCGGATGCCGGTGCGGCCCAGGCCGATCAGGCCCGCCAGGCCGGACACCAGCACCGCCGCCACCAGGATCCACGCGTCCATCGGCGGCGCCGATTCATTGGCGGCGGAAACCGCCGCCGACAGCAGCGAGAACTTGGCCACGAAGCCCGACAGCGGCGGCAGCCCGGTCACCAGCAAGGCGCAACAGATGAATGCCAGCCCCAGGAAAGCCATGGCTGCCGGGATGGCGACGCCGACCACGTCGTCGGAACGATTCACCGAGGTCGGGTCGTCCAGGTCGAAGGCGTCCAGCGTCACCGCCAGCACGTTGGCGCCGAAGCTGCGGGTGCGCTCGATCAGCTCGGCCAGCAGGAAGAAAGCGCCCGTGGTCAGCACCGAGCTGATCAGGTAGAACAGCGCCGGGCCGGTCAGCGTCACCCCCGGCATGCCCAGCGCCGTCAGCAGCGTGCCGGCCGAGACGATGACGCAATACCCCACCATCTTCTCGAGCTGCTGCGTGGCCAGCAGGCCCAGGCCGCCGAACAGCAGCGTGGCCAGGCCGGCCGCGAACATCCAGTCCAGGCTGAACGCGGCCGGCGCGCCGCTGGGCAGCAGCAGCGAACCGATGCGCAGCAGCGCGTAGATGCCGACCTTGGTCATGATCGAGAACATGGCCGCGATCGGCGCGCCGGCCGAGCCGTAGCCCTTGACCAGCCAGAAGTTCAGCGGCCACGCCCCCGCCTTCACCAGGAAGGCCACGCCGAGGATGGCGGCGCCAGCCTCGAACAGCATGCGGTCCGAACCGGTCAGGTTGCCGGCGCGCAGCGCCAGGTCGGCCATGTTGAGCGTGCCGCTCACGCCATAGATCAGCGCGATGCTGATCAGCAGCAGGAACGAGGCCACCAGGTTGACGGCGATGTACTGCAGGCCGGCGCTGACGCGCGCCACGCCCGAGCCGTGCAGCAGCAGCCCATAGGACGCGGCCAGCAGCACTTCGAAGAACACGAACAGGTTGAACAGGTCGCCGGTCAGGAAGGCGCCGTTCAGGCCCATCAGCAGGAACTGGAACAGCGAATGGAAATGCACCCCCGCACGGTCCCAGCGCGCCAGCGCGTAGGTCAGCGTGGCCAGGCCCAGCACCGCGGTCAGGGTCAGCATGACCGCGGCCAGGCGGTCCACCACCAGCACGATGCCGAACGGCGCGGGCCAGTCGCCCACCAGGTAGACGCCGACGCCGTCCGGCCAGACGCCCGGCACGACGCCGCCGGCGACCGCCAGCAACGCAATGGCGGCGGCCAGTTGCGCCAGCGTCGACACCATGGCGATGGCGCCGCGCGCGTAGCGGCTGGTGTCGGCCAGCAACAGCATCACGGCGCCGGCCAGCAGCGGCGTGATGATGGGCAGGATGGGAAGATGTTGCAGCCAGAAACTCAAGATTGGGACTCCCGTCCATCGACGTGGTCGGTGCCCGTCAAGCCGCGCGAAGCCAGCAGCACCACCAGGAACAGCGCGGTGGTGGCAAAGCCGATCACGATGGCCGTCAGCACCAGCGCCTGGGGCAGCGGATCGGCATACCAGGAAGGATCATGGGCCATGGCCGGGTCCACCACCGGCGGACGGCCCGAGGTCAGGCGGCCCATGCCGAAGATGAACAGGTTGACCGCGTAGGAGACCAGCGACAGGCCCATGATGAACTGGAAGGTGCGCGGCCGCAGCAGCAGCCAGACCCCCGAGCCCGCCAGGACGCCGATCGCGACGGCGTAAATCAATTCCATCAGGCTTCCCCCGTTTGTGCGGCGGCCGCCTGGCTTTCGGCGGCTGCCTTGCGTTGCGCGCGCAGCGATTGGTGAGCCAGCGCCACCAGCACCAGCACGGTGGATCCGACCACCAGCATGTAGACGCCCAGGTCGAACAGCAGCACGCTGGACAGGTGAACGTGGCCCACCAGCGGCAAGGCGACGTCCCAGGCCAGCGCGGCCAGGAACGGCTTATAGGCCAGCCAGGCCGTAAGCGCGGCGGCGCCGGCGAACAGCAGGCCAAGGCCGATCCAGTTCTGCGGATTCAGGCGGCTGCGCGATTCGACCCAGTACACCCCGCCCACCATGTATTGCAGGATGACGGCGGTGGCGAAGATCAGCCCGCCGACAAAACCGCCGCCCGGCTGGTTGTGGCCGCGCAGCAGGAAATACACCGAAATCAGCGCGGCCGTGGGCAAGAGCAGGCGCACCAGGACAGTGGGCACCATCATCGAGCCGGTGGGCACCAACGACTTGATGTCGGGTGCGGCGGGCACGGGGCCGTCCTGGTCGATCTGCTGGCGCGGCAGGTCGGCGCTTTCGGCGGCGGGACGGAAACGGCGCAGCAGCGCGTAGACCGTCAGCGCCACGATGCCCAGCACCGTGATTTCGC
>JBEBOQ010000151.1:0-10396 GCA_040396375.1 Achromobacter xylosoxidans | reverse complement strand
TGGGCCAGACCAGGCCGGGGGGAATCGATTCGGCGTTGCGGAACAGGCGCGGGAAACGGCCGATCTCGCTGGCCTTGTCCTGCTCGCCGCGCTCGGCGATCAGGTCGTAGGTGTCGCGGCTGGCCAGGATTTCCTGGGCGTTGTAGGCCGACGCGCCGAACACGCGCACGGCGTGGTAGTGCGACAGCAGGATGTACTTGATGGGCTTGTCGGTCACTTCGCGGATGCGGCGGATGACGTCCTGCGCCATGACGGGGGTGGCTTGGGTGTCGACCACCATGACGGCCTCGTCGCCGATGATCACGCCCGTGTTGGGGTCGCCTTCGGCCGTGTAGGCATAGGCGTTGTCGGACAGTTTTTCGAACGAGACGACCTTGTCGTCCAGGTCGGCGTGCGAGGCGAATTGCTTGCTCATGGAGGCTCCTTCCACTTTTATAGGAATAGGGTGTGTGGACGGACTATAGCGTGGCGTTAGTTGTTGTGCAATACGTTTGCTATAAACGAATTGACCCTTTTTGGCAGGGATTTCCCTTGGATTTCCGGGGCTGCCCAAATGCATCCGGGCCGCGCAGGGCGGCCCGGGATGGGAACCTTTCGGACCAAAGGAGGCCCCAGGGGCTGGGATGGCGTCAGGCGGGGGCGCTCAGGTCTTCTGGCACTTCGGGCAGTAGTAGGTGGCCCGCTGGCCCTGGACGATGCGCTTGATCGGCGTGCCGCAGACCCGGCAGGGCTGGCCGGCGCGTTCATAGACCGCGGCGTGGATCTCGAAATAGGCGCCCGGCTCGCCGGTGGCGCCGACGTAGTCGCGCAGGGTGCTGCCGCCGGAGGTCAGGGCGTCGGCCAGGGTGGCGCGCACCATGTCCGCCAGGCGGTCGCAGCGGGCGCGCGACAGCTTGTTGGCCGGGGTCTTGGGATTGATGCGCGCGCGGAACAGGCTTTCGGAGGCATAGATATTGCCCACACCCACCACCGCCATGCCGGCCAGCAGCACTTGCTTGATCGCGGCGCCGTGGTTCTTGAAGTGATGGTGCAGCCAGGCGCCGTCGAAGCGCGGGTCGAACGGCTCGATGCCGAGCTTGGCCAGCAGGGGGTGGTTTTCGACCGGTCCGTCCGCATCGGGGTGCCACAGCACGGCGCCGAAGCGGCGCGGGTCATGCAGCCGCAGCACGGCCTGGTCGAAGATCCATTCGACGTGGTCGTGCTTGCGCAGGAATTCGCCCGGGGCCGTGCTCCGCAGCGACCCGGACATGCCCAGATGCACGATCTGGGTGCCGTGTTCAAAGCGCAGCAGCAGGTATTTGCCGCGGCGGCCGCATTCCAGCACGGTCCGCCCGCCCAGCAGGGTGGGCAGGTCGGACGGGATGGGCCAGCGCATCCGGGACTCGTGGACGACCAGCCGCGAGAGGGTGCGGCCGGTAATGATGGCGTCGATTCCCCGACGCGTGGTTTCAACTTCAGGCAGTTCCGGCATGAGCCAGTGTAAGATCATCAATTGCGTGTACGAAGATTGTGCCATCAACCGGACGGGCCGCGTGAAGTCGTCTTTCAAACAAATGAATATCGGGTTTGCCACGCTGGCGCTCGCGTTGGCCGCCGCCTTGGCCCCTCAAGCCCAGGCCGCCGACAGCCGGACGCGTGATGCGACCGGCCCGCGTATGGCGCCTCAGAACCGCCAGCCTGAAACCGAGGTCATCCGCCTGCGTCCAGGCCAGTTGCCCTACGTCTCGCTGACCGCCGACATCTTCTACCGTGTCCTGGCGTCCGAAATCGCCGCCCAGCGCGGCATGTACGGCACCGCCGCCAACACCATGGTCGGCCTGGCCCGGGACACCGGCGATCCTCGCCTGGCCCGCCGCGGCCTGGAATTCCAGCTGGCTGGCGGCAACCTTCCTGGCGCCCTGGACGCAGCCCGCGTCTGGGCCCGCCTGTCGCCCAACGATCTGGAAGCCAGCTCCACCGAATTGGCGCTGGCCGCGGCCAATGGCCAGACCAAGGGCCTGTCGCAGGCGCTGCGCAACCGCATCGACGCCTCGCGCGACAAGCCGGCCGCCATCGGCCAGGCCCTGGCCGTGCTCAGCCGCCTGAACGACCGCCGCCTGGCGCTGCGCATCCTGGATGAATCCTTCAGCGACAGCGTGCGCAAGCTGCCCGCCGCGCATCTGGCGTTGGCCGACGTGGCCTCCGCGTCCGGCGACTACCAGCGCGCCACGCAGGAAGCCCGCGCCGCGCTGGCCGCCGACCCCAAGTCCGAACCCGCTGCCCAACGCGTGCTGGAATACGGCGCCAAGGTCGATCCGCAGCGCGCCCAGGCCGATGCCCGCGCCTATGTCGCCCGCAACCCCAACGCCCGCAAGGTCCGGCTGATGCTGGCTGGCCAAATGGCCGACGCCGGCGACTACGCCGGCGCCCTGGCTGAACTGCAGGCCATGTCGCGCCGTTCGCCAGAAGACTTCGACCTGCTGTTCATGCAAGCCCAACTGGCCTACAAGGCCGGTCAACTGCCGCAGGCCAAGGCGTTCCTGCAGCAATACCTGGACGTCCAGAATCAGCGCCAGCGCGCCATCGTGCGGGGCGCCACCGACGCCGGCGCCGCCGCAGCCGACGCCCACGTGCTGCTGTCGCGCATCGCCGAAGACCAGGGCCAGTACGACGAAGCCATCGCCGAACTCGGCCGTATCGACGATCCGTCGCTGCGGTTCTCGGCCAGCATGCGCCAGGCCGTCTTGCGCGCCAAGTCCGGCCGGGTCGACGACGCCATCAAGATGGTCGATGCCGCCTCGCCCCAAGACGACGAAGAGCGCACGCTGGGTGTCCTGACCAAGGCTCAGATCCTGCGCGATGCCGACCGCATCGGCCAAGCCGTGTCCACGCTGGAAGCCGCCGATCAGGCGCTGCCCGACACCGTCGAAATCAAATACGAACTGGCCATGCTGTACGAGCGCCAGGACCGTCTGGCCGACCTGGAGCGCATGCTGCGCCAGGTCATCGCGCTGGACCCGGACCACGCCCACGCCTACAACGCGCTGGGCTACACGCTGGCCGACCACAATCAACGCCTGCCGGAAGCCCTGGACCTGATCACCCAAGCCCTGGAACTGTCGCCCAACGACCCGTTCATCCTGGACAGCATGGGCTGGGTCAAATTCCGCATGGGCGACCAGGTTGCCGCCGCCGACTACTTGCGCCGCGCCTACAGCGTGCGCCCTGAAGCCGACATCGCCGCTCACCTGGCCGAAGTTCTCTGGGCTCAGGGCAAGCGCGATCAGGCCACCGACCTGCTGCGCGCCGCGCTCTTGAAAGACCCCAAGAACAAGACCGTGCTTGACGTCGTCAAGCGCCTTGGGGTCAGCCTGTGACGGCAGGAGTTCGCAGTCTGCGCGACGGCGCAGCCCTGTTGCGTTGGGCGGTGTTGGCGCTGCTGGCCTTTGCGCTGGCGGCTTGCACCACCACCCCCAAACCCATCGAGGGCGCGTCCGCCGATGCGTTCTCGCGCATCGGGCGCTTTGCCATCACCGTCAACGAAGAAGGCGGCAAGCAAAATGCCGTGCAGGGCGGTTTCTCCTGGTCGGACGACGGCCGCCGCTACGTGCTGGACCTGACCAACCCGCTGGGCTCGACCGAAGCGCGCGTTGAAGGCCAACCCGGCGCCGCCAGCCTGACCAAGGCCGACGGCACCCGCCTGGTAGCCGACAACCCCGACGCCCTGGCCGAAGACGCCCTGGGCAGCAGCATGCCGGTGTCCGGCCTGCGCGATTGGTTGCGCGGCAAGCTGTCCGGCCAGCCCGAGCCCACCGACGTCACCCACGACGAGCTGGGTCGCCCGGTGGCGTTTGAGCAAGGCGGCTGGCGGGCGACGCTGTCGCGCTACGACACCTTGGGGCCGCGGATGCTGGTGCTGGAGCGCCAGGAGCCCGGCCGCCGCATCATGGTGCGCCTGGTGGTCAACCAGCCCTGATTCTTCTGTAATTCTTTAGTCTGACGGCCGCGCCGTTCCTGATATTGCATTTCGGGGATGGCGCGGCCGTCGGCATTAACACGTCCGTCATTTTTCAATCGGGCAAATAAGCACGGCAAAATCCATTCTGTTACTGCTTGAAATATCTTGTTTAGCCTGAATAATTCTCCCGATACCCGCGCGCGTGACCAGCCCGTGCGGCTTGCAAGACCGGCGGCCGCGGATCGCGCCGCCGATTTTTTGGAGAATGGCAATGTTCAGGAACACACGAATCGCGACGATGCTTTTGGGAATCATCGCGGTATTTTTTACTTTCCAGCTGCTCGTGGGCGGCATGGGCTTTGTCGCTTTGCGCCAGACCAACCAGGACGTTGGCCAGCTCTATCGCCTTTCTTCGCAACAGGTCAACGCCGTGAACTCGGCCGCGCTTTCCCTGGTGGCGGCGCGCACCGACCTGAGCCGCTACGCCACGCGGGTGGCGCAGGGCAACTCCAGCGATACCACCGCGTTGCGCTTGGCGCGCCAGCGTATCGCCGCGGGTGACCGCGCGTTCCAGGGCTTTTCGAGCGGGTTGTCGGCCGATGAGAAGGGCGCCTCCAAGGACCTGATCGAGGCCTACACCAATCTCAGCAACAACCTGCAGAGCGTGGGCAAGGTGCTCGAGGCCGGCGACATGGACGCCTATTTCAAGCAGGGCACCCAGCAAGTGCAGGAACTGCTGGTGTCCGAGCGTGATGCCTTCATGCGCCGCGCCGAGGAAACCGGGCAGGGCGTGATGAGTGATATCTCGCTGTTCCATTCGGTGTTCACCTATCTGCTGGCCGGCATCCTGGCCTTGGGTCTGGTGATGGCGGTGGGGGCGCATGTGATGATCCGCCGCATGATCGTGCGGCCGCTGCTGGAAGCCGGCGAGATCTTTCGCCGCATCGCCGAAGGCGACCTGACGCGTCGCGTGGCCGAGCGCGGTCGCAACGAAATCGGCGCGTTGTTGAGCGCGTTGCGCGCCATGCAGGACAGCCTGGTGCGCACGGTGTCCACCGTGCGTCGGGGCGTGGATGAAATCAACGTCGGCGCGCGCGAGATCTCGTCGGGCAACACCGACCTGTCCAGCCGCACCGAAGAGCAAGCTGCCTCGCTCGAGGAAACCGCCGCCAGCATGGAAGAGCTGGCGTCCACGGTGAAGCAGAATGCCGATACGGCGCGCGAAGCCAACCGCATGGTCGCCACGTCGGCCGCGGTGGCGCAGCGCGGCGGCGACGCCGTGTCCAGTGTGGTGGAAACCATGCGCGCTATCTCGGGCAGTTCGTCGCGCATCTCCGACATCGTGGGCGTGATCGACGGCATCGCGTTCCAGACCAACATCCTGGCGCTCAACGCCGCAGTGGAAGCCGCGCGTGCCGGTGAGCAGGGCAAGGGCTTCGCCGTGGTCGCCAGCGAGGTGCGCACGCTGGCCCAGCGCAGCGCCGCCGCCGCCAAGGAAATCAAGCAACTCATCGAAGACTCGGCGCAGAAAGTCGGTGTGGGTTCCGTGCAGGTGGAAACCGCGGGCGCCACGATGCGCGAGATCGTCGATTCCGTGCAGCGCGTGACCAGCCTGATGGGCGAGATTTCCGCGGCTTCGGAAGAGCAGGCCAGCGGCATCGACCAAGTCAATCGCGCCGTGGCGCAGATGGACGGCGTGACGCAACAGAACGCCGCGTTGGTCGAGCAAGCCGCTGCCGCAGCAGGCGCGTTGGAAGAGCAGGCGCGCCAGTTGGCCAGCGCCGTGGCGGTGTTCAAACTGCCGGAAGGGCAGGTCATCGAAGCCGCTGCCGGACGCCTGGCAGGCCGCGCCGCGCCCCAGATCGCCTGACTACGGTGCGGGCCGGCCGGCGCCTGGGCCGACCGCATTTGATCCGACCGCGCCTGTGCCGGTCGCGGCTGGCCGCCCGCACCTGGCCAGCCGCGCCTGGCCGGCCGCGCCACTTTTCCGGCGCGGCGGGTCGGCCGTTCGGCCGTGGCTCGTTAAAATCGGCGCATCCGTCCATTTCCCCGATCCGCCGTGACCCTCTACGACGTTCCCGCGCCCGCCAAGGTGAACCTGTTCCTGCACGTGGTGGGCCGCCGCCCTGACGGCTACCACCTGCTGCAGACCGCCTTCCGCTTCATCGACCTGTGCGACACGCTGCATTTCGAAGCGCGCGCCGACGGCGTCATCAGCCGCGCGGCGGACCTGCCGGGCGTGTCCGAAGCCGACGACCTCACCTTGCGCGCCGCCCGCGCCCTGCAACAGGCCACCGGCACGCGCCAAGGGGCGCAGATTGCGCTGGAAAAGCGCATTCCACAGGGCGGGGGACTGGGTGGCGGCTCGAGCGATGCGGCGACTGTGTTGATCGCGCTGAACCGGCTGTGGGGCACGGGCCTGACCCGGCGCCAATTGATGGACCTGGCCTTGCCGCTGGGGGCGGACGTCCCGGTATTCGTGTTCGGCCAATCGGCTTTCGCTGAAGGCGTGGGCGAAAAACTGACGCCGCTGGATCTGCCGGAGCGTGCCTATCTGGTGGCTCAGCCGGACGCGAGCGTGCCGACTGTTGGAATATTTTCCGCACCCGATTTGACAAGGGATTCTTCTTACATCACAATAGCGGACTTTCTTGCTTCGCCTACATTTTCCTTCGGGAAAAATGATTTGGAGCCGGTGGTCTACCGACTTTATCCTGAGGTTCTCAGGGCATCGCGGTGGCTTGCAGAGCAGGGCGTGTTGAAAAACACGGGAACCCAAGTTCGCATGTCGGGATCTGGCGCGTGTCTATACGCCGAGTTTTCCGAACTGTCGGAGGCCGTTTTGGCGAAAACGGAAATTACCGCTACAATGCGCGGCGCTGTTGAAATAAACGGCACAACGCATCCACGGTTCCGGTTAGTGCAGGCTTGTCCTGGGTTGACTGAGCATCCGTTGCGGAATTGGATTGCAAGATAGTTGGGGAGTCGCCAAGCTGGTTAAGGCACCGGATTTTGATTCCGGCATGCGAAGGTTCGAATCCTTCCTCCCCAGCCAACCGAATACATAAAAAAGCTGTTGAACACGCCTGTAAGACACTGGCCCGGGTTCAGCAGCTTTTTTATTTTCCGGATCCGCTGATGCATCACTTCGCATCACCTCGTTAGTGTCTTGAAACGACCATCGCATCATCCATCATGGCAAACGATAGCTTCATGATTTTCACGGGCACAGCCAACACTCGGCTGGCCGTGGACGTAGTCAACCACCTCGATATGTCCCTGGGCAAGATGACCGTCGGTCGCTTCTCGGACGGCGAGGTGATGGTCGAGATCAACGAGAACGTGCGCGGCAAGGACGTCTTCGTCCTGCAGCCCACCTGTGCGCCTACCAATGACAACCTGATGGAAATCATGGTGATGGTCGATGCCCTGCGCCGCGCCTCGGCCGGCCGCATCACCGCCGCGATTCCCTATTTCGGCTATGCCCGCCAGGACCGCCGCCCGCGCTCGGCGCGCGTGGCCATCTCGGCGAAGGTCGTGGCCAACATGCTGCAAGTGGCTGGCGTCGACCGCGTCCTGACGATGGACCTGCACGCCGACCAGATCCAGGGCTTCTTCGACATTCCCGTGGACAACATCTACGCCGGTCCGATTTTGCTGGGCGACATCTGGCGCCGCAATTTCTCGAACCTGGTCGTCGTGTCCCCGGACATCGGCGGCGTGGTGCGCGCCCGCGCGCTGGCCAAGCAGCTCGAAGCCGACCTGGCCATCATCGACAAGCGTCGTCCGCGCGCCAACGTGTCGGAAGTGATGAACATCATCGGTGAAGTCGACGGCCGCACCTGCATCATCATGGACGACATGGTCGACACCGCCGGCACGCTGTGCAAGGCGGCCCAGGCCCTGAAGGACCGCGGCGCCGGCGCCGTTTACGCCTATTGCACGCACCCCGTGCTGTCGGGCGGCGCCATCGACCGCATCGAAGCGTCGGAACTGGACGAACTGGTCGTCACCGACACCATTCCGCTCTCCGAGCAAGGCCAGGCCAGCGGCAAGATCCGCCAGCTGTCGTGCGCCGCGCTGCTGGGCGAGACCATCCTGCGTATCTCGAACGCGGAATCGGTCAGCTCGCTGTTCGTCGACTGACGCCAGCCTCCCCGTTTTTTGTGTCCTGCTGGTCGCGGCAAGGCGCAAGCAACACGGCGCACCTGTTGTGCGCCGTGTCTTTAACCGGTGAAGTCCGCTTCGCCATTTTTTGTTTTTGGAGTTTTCCATGAAATTTACTGCCACTGCGCGTAGCGTCCAGGGTTCGAGTGCGAGCCGCCGCCTGCGCCGCGCGGGCCGCGTTCCCGCCATTGTTTATGGTGGTACGGCTGCCCCGCTGAACATCGAACTCGACCACAACGAGATCTACCACGCCCTGCGCAAGGAAGAATTCCACGCTTCGATCCTGCAAATGCAGCTCGAAGGCGCCAAGGACGAACAGGTCCTGCTGCGTTCGGTTCAATGGCACGCCTACAAGCCGCAAGTCCTGCACGTGGACTTCCAGCGCGTGGACGCCAACCAAGCCCTGCGCACCAAGGTGCCGCTGCACTTCGTCAACGCTGAAATCTCGCCGGCTGTGAAGCTGTCGGGCGCCATGATCAGCCACGTGACGACCGAACTGGAAATCACCTGCCTGCCGGCAGCACTGCCCCAGTTCATCGAAGTCAACCTGACCAACATCCTGGCTGGCGCTTCGATCCACCTGGCCGACATCAAGCTGCCGATGGGCGTGACCTACGTCCCGCACGGTGGTGAAGAGAACCCGCTGCTGGCCGCCGCTGTCGTCAAGGGTGGCGCTGCCGCCGACGAAGCCGACGCCGCTCCGGCTGCTCCCGCCGCCTAAGTCCTGCCGGAAAGCTTCGGCTTTCCGGCGGCTTGCGCCCGAAACCCTGCGTGTGCATTTGCATGCGCAGGGTTTTTTGGTTTAAACACCCCCCATCATGTCTATTCCCATACGCCTCATCGTGGGATTGGGTAACCCCGGTCCCGACTACGAAACCACCCGGCACAACGCCGGCTTCTGGCTGGCCGACCATCTGGCGGACGATCTGCGCACTTCTTTTGCGCTGGAGAAATCCTTCTTCGGCATGGTGGCCAAAGCCCGCCTGGGTGCTGACAACGTCTTGCTGCTCAAGCCCAACACCTACATGAATCGTTCCGGCCAGGCGGTCGGGGCGCTGGCGCGCTTCTACAAGTTCACGCCCGAAGAGGTGCTGGTGCTGCACGACGAACTGGACCTGCTGCCGGGGCAAGTGAAGCTCAAGCAGGGCGGCGGCCATGCCGGCCACAACGGCCTGAAGGACATCCAGGCCGCGCTCGGCAGCCCGAACTTCTGGCGCCTGCGCATCGGCATCGGCCATCCGCGCACGCTCGGCCTGGCGCAGCAGGTGGCGGACTTCGTGCTGCACCCGCCGCGCCGCGAAGAACAAAAGGAAATCGAGGCGGTCATCGACCGCTGCCGCGCCGTGGTCCCGGCCATGCTGGCGGGCGACTTCGCGCTGGCCACCCGCCAGCTGCACAGCGGCAACGACGCCTGATGGACGGCGCTCCGGCTTTCGCCGAACCGCGCAAGCTGCGCTTCCGCAGCGAGCTGGCCGACTTCTGGCGCTTCGTGCGCCGGCCGCGCCCATTGCGGCGCCTGCCGGGGCGCGCCCCGGCGATCGGCTGGGTGTCGGATTGGTGGCCGGGCGTTGGCCCGGGGCGCCTGCTGGCCTGGGCCGCGGTGCTGTGGTTGATCAACCTGTTCGCCCTGGGGCCGGTGGCGGTCGCCGCGGCCGGCGTCGGCGGCGTCACGCATCGGCTGGACCCGGCCAACATCCCCTGGCTGACGGCGGTGATCTGGGCCCCGCTTGTCGAGGAAATGCTGTTCCGCTATGGCCTGCGGCGGCCCAGGCAGGCGCTGTGGCTGTGCCCGGCGCTGCTGCCGGTGGTGCTGTACGGCCCGCGCATCTGGACCGGCCTGCTGCTGGCCGCCTTCGTGCTGCTGGCCTGCTGGTCGCTGCGGCCGCGCCCCGAGCCGCTCAAGGGCTGGAACACCGCCTGGCGGCGCCATTACCTGAAACACTTCGGCTGGGTCTTCCACCTGGTGGCGCTGACCTTCGCCGCCGTGCACCTGACCAACTTCGTCTTCAACCACACGCCGTACTGGCTGCTGCCGCTGCTGGTGCTGCCGCAGTGGGTCACCGGCCTGGTGCTGGGCTGGATCCGCATCCGCCGCGGCATCGGCGCGGCCATCGCGCTGCACGCCATGTTCAACGCCGGCCCCATTTTGCTGATCTGGGCCGTGATGCGCTGGGCCCCCACGGCGGCGAGTTGAGCCGGCCGTCCCCCGGGCGCGGTCATGATGGCGCCCCGCCCGGCGGGGTAAACTAGAACGTTAACGATCAATACCGTACTTACACAGGATTCCCATGG
>JBEBOQ010000150.1:0-10701 GCA_040396375.1 Achromobacter xylosoxidans | reverse complement strand
TGTCCAACACCATGAGCAAGCCGGGGCTGGACCCCATCGAGCATGCCAGCCAGGACGAATTGCGGGCCCTGCAACTCGAGCGCCTGAAGTGGTCGCTCAAGCATGCCTACGACAATGTGCCGCACTACAAGAAGGCGTTCGACGAAGCCGGCGTGCATCCGGACGACCTGAAGCAGTTGTCCGACATTGCCAAGTTCCCGTTCACCACCAAGAAAGAGCTGCGCGAGAACTATCCGTTCGGCATGTTCGCGGTGCCGCGTGAGCGCATTTCGCGCATCCATGCGTCCAGCGGCACGACCGGCAAGCCGACCGTGGTCGGCTACACCAAGAGCGACCTGGACAACTGGGCCAACCTGGTGGCGCGCTCGATCCGCGCGGCCGGCGGCAAGCCCGGCGACACGGTGCACGTGGCCTACGGCTACGGCCTGTTCACGGGCGGCCTGGGCGCGCATTACGGCGCCGAACGCCTGGGTTGCACCGTCATCCCGATGTCGGGCGGGCAGACCGAAAAGCAGGTGCAGCTGATCAACGATTTCCGTCCGGACATCATCATGGTCACGCCCTCCTATTTCTGCAATATTCTCGAGGAACAGCGCCGCCAGGGAATTGATCCGCGTCAAAGTTCGCTGCGCATCGGCATCTTCGGCGCCGAACCCTGGACCGGGCAGATGCGCGCCGACATCGAGGCCGAAGCCGGCATCGACGCCGTCGACATCTATGGCCTGTCCGAAGTGATGGGGCCGGGCGTGGCCAGCGAGTGCGTCGAGACCAAGGACGGTCCGGTGGTCTGGGAAGACCACTTCTACGCCGAGATCATCAACCCGGATACAGGCGAGCCCGTGGCCGATGGCGAGCCGGGCGAACTGGTGTTCACGTCGCTGACCAAGGAAGCGATGCCCATCATCCGCTACCGCACCCGCGACCTGACGCGCCTGTTGCCACCCACCGCGCGCAGCATGCGGCGCATCGGCAAGATCACCGGCCGCAGCGACGACATGCTGATCGTGCGTGGCGTGAACATGTTCCCGACGCAGGTCGAGGAACTGGTGCTCAAGATCGCCCAACTGGCGCCGCATTACCAACTGGTGCTGTCGCGTTCCGGCAATATGGACGAGCTTGAGATCCTGACGGAAGTGCGGGCCGAGTTCTCCAACTTGTCGGACGCGGAACGCGCCGCGCTGGGCAAGCAGCTGCAGCACGCGGTCAAGACGCACATCGGCGTCAGCGCCCGCATCCAGGTGTCGGAATCGGGACATGTCGAACGCACGTTGACGGGTAAGGCCCGCCGCGTTATCGACAAGCGTCCGAAGGGGTGAAGGTCGCTCCCACCCAAGGGCGGCTCCGATCTGGGGCTGCCCTGGGGCGTAGGGGAGCTCTCTTCCAAGGAAAAAGGCAGCCGATGGCTGCCTTTTTTTGTGCGTGGATTGCGGCTATCGCGCGACGGTGCGAACGATGTGTCGATACCAGAAATGCAGCAGGGCGGCGGACAGGGCCAGGCCGGCCATGGCCATCAGCCACATGCTGCCGGCGCCTTGGGGCGAGCCGGGCACCAGGAAGTTGCGCAGTCCATCCAGGCCGCCTCGTCCCGGGCCGAAGCCAAACCACCAGCCCCCGACCAGGCCAACGCCGGCCAGCGCCACCATCTGCAGCAGCATCGGCACCACTGCGACCTTGTAGGCCCGCAGCAGGTAAGAGTTGATGCACTGCATGGAGTCGAACAAGTGGAACAGCGGCAACACGGCCAACAGCGTGGTGGCCACCGCGGCCACTTGCGGGTCGCCGGTATAGGCGGCCAGGATCAATGGGCGCCCGGCCAGCAGCACCACCGCGGTCAGCAGCGCGCCCATCAGCCCCAGCGCCAGGCCGGCCATGCCGGTGCGGTGGGCGTGCGCCAGATTGCCGGCGCCGATCGCCTGCGCCGTCAGGGCGGCGGTGGCCACACCCAAGGCCATCGGCATCATGTAGCACAGCGCCGCCAGGTTCGACATGATCTGGTGGCCGCCGGTGACGTAGGTGCCCTCGCGCGCCACCAGCAACGCCATGAAGGTGAAGGCCGAGACCTCGACCAGGTACGAGCCGCCCATCGGGATACCCAGGCGTAGCAGCTCTTTCAGCGTTTTCCAGTCCGGCCGGCCCACGTGCAGGCGGAAGCGCTGGTAATAGCGGTCATGCGTGATCACCCACAGGCCCAGGCCCAGGCTCATCCAGGACACCAGGGCCGTGGCCAGCCCCGCGCCGGTGGCGCCCATGGCGGGCAGGCCCAGGCTGCCGTAGATGAACAGCCAATTGAAAAACACCTTGAAGCCGATGGCGGTCAGGTTGATCGCCATGACCAGCTTGGGCCGCGACACCGAGGTGCCCAACGCATAAATGGTGCGAAACACCAGCGCGGCCGGCAGCGCCAGCACCAACGCCCGCAGGTACGAACCGATGCGCTCGCGCACGCCCGGATCGACATTGCCCGACATGGATAGCCAGAAGTCCGGGAACAGCATCAGGATGGCGCCGACCACCGACAGGCCCAGCGCCAGCCAGACACCTTGGCCCCAGCTGCGTCCGACCTCCAGGTTGTTGCCGGCGCCGAAGTGCTGCGCCAGGATGGGGATGAGGGCGTGGACCACGCCCATCAGGCCGACAAAGATAGTGATGTAGATGGAGGCGGACAGCGCCATCGCCGCCAGGTCAGTGGCGCTGGCGTGGCCGGTCATGGCGGTGTCCAGCACGCCGAACGAGATGCCGGCCCATTGGCTGATCAATACCGGCCAAGCCTGCTTGGCGATGCCGCGCAGGGTGGCGCCGAAACTGATCGGCGCCGTGGGGGCTGCGTTCATCGGTTGGGGCCGACGCGCAATAGGCGGAACACTTCTTGGCGGTCGGCGCGGCGCCCGCCTTGCCACAGCACGTCGGCGCTGTCGCTATAGGCGGCGGTGTTGTCGCGCAGGCTCTGGTTGGTAGTCTGCTGCAGCACCAGCGTGCACTTGGAGTCGAACGTGAACGTCAGGTTATTGAAGATCAGGAACGAGGCGCGCTGGCCGCTGCCCAGGCTTAGTCCACGCACGCATTCGCCGGGGCGCATATTTTGCGTCAGGGCCTGGGCCAATTCGCCGGACACCGTGCGGTAGCTACGGGCATAGTCGACCGCGGGTTGCCACAGCAGCACCAGCAGGATCCAGGTCACGGTCAGGCCGCCAGCCGACAGGACGGTGCCGCGCCACAAGGCTTGGGGCTTGACCTTCAGGCGCCAGACCACCAGCGCGATCCAGCCCAGGGTGAAGATCACCGCCAGGGTGAAGGCGAACCACGAAATCACGGGTTCGTAGCCGGTCGTCTGACGGCCGATATTGCGTGAAATCTGTGCGGGCCAATGGAAGTGCAACGCGACCCAGCCCAGCCACGCGGTGGCGGCCGTCAGGGAAAAACACATCACCGCGAACCAGTCGAGCGTGTTGACCACGCCGCGCCGCAGGGTCGGCAGCGAGAACGCGCCCAGCACCGCGCAGGGCACGGCCATCAGCACGTACTCGGAATCGCTGGCTTCATCCAGCGTGAACAGCACCAGCATCGCGCAGACCAGCAGCATCAGCGGCAACCAGATGTGCGGCGCGTAGATCCAGGCGCGCCAGCGCCAGACTGCCAACAGCGCCAAGGGCCAGGTGGGCCACAGGTACCAGGGCAGGTCGCGCAGCGTGCGGCCCACGTCGTGCCACGAGGGCACGGCGAACGACGACAGGTTCCAGCTCTTCCAGTTGCGAATCCAATATTCGCTGCTGTGGCTTGCCGGTATCCACCACGCCAGGATCAGCGCGGCTGCCACCACGGCGGCCCATGGCATCCAGCGCTTGCACTTCCACAGGGGGCCGCGCGGATAGAAAGCGAGCAGCGCGGCGACCATGATCGGCAGTGCGCCGACCCAACCGCGCGTGAGAAAGCTGGCGGCCAGCGCGATGCCCAGCGTGGTCGAACCCGTGACGGGGCGGTCGACGGTGCGCGCCAGCGAATAGAAGGCCAACGCCTGGCAGGCCATGATGGCCGAGACGACGGTGGTTTCGTGGGTGCGCTGCAGGATGCCGACGGTGGCCAGCAGCAACAGCAGCGCGGCGTCGGCCAGCATGCGACCGTAGTCGCGGGGCTCAGGCTCGCCGCCAAAGGGCAGCGCCAGCGGCTGGGCCTCGGTGCGGCGACCCAGCAGGTAGGTGCCGTACCAGACACTCATGGACGTAATGCCGAACCACAGCAGGTTCGGCAGGCGGCCGGCGGTGATGTCACCGATGAAGGGGCCGAACAACCAGATGCAGATCGCGCCCACCCAGGTGATCAGGGGGCCTTCCTCGGCATGGGCCAGGTGTCCCACCTGCGGCAGGAGCCAGGTGATGCCGCCCTCGCGGATGGCGGTGATCATCGTCGCCAGGCCCACCGCGTCATCCGTTTTCCACGGGTCGCGCATGAACAGGCCGGCGACGATATAGGCCAGGGCCAACCCAAGCAGGATCAGCCTGGGCAGCTTCGCGGTGGCCATCGACGTCAGCCGGGCTGGAGTGGAAATAGAAAGTGGGGACACGGGCGTTAATGTAACCGAGTGGTCGGGAAGCGCCAGCCCCTAGTTGTTAATGAGCAGGGCAGGGGGAAAAAAAAGCAGCCCGAAGGCTGCCTTTTTGCTGTGACTCCCGTAGGAGCAACAGGATCAGGAAGCGGACTTGACCGTGCCGGCGGTACGGGCGAAACGGGCGCGGAACTTTTCCACACGGCCGGTTTCGACGATACGCGTCTGGGCGCCCGTGTAGAACGGGTGCGATTCGGAGGTCACGTCGCACTTGAAGAGCGGGTACGTCTTGCCATCCATTTCGATGGTTTCGCGCGTTTGCACGGTCGAACGGGTGATGAACTTGTTGCCCGTTTGCAGGTCGGCGAAGACGACTTCGCGGTATTCGGGGTGAATGCCTTCTTTCATGGTGCTTTCCTAGGACTCACAAAAAGAGTCGTTCAAAAGTTAGGGTCGCCAGCAGGAAAGGAACCGCCTTCTTGCCACGTATCCGAAAAGTAACTGCGAATTCTAGCATGGGATTGGCCCGGCAGGCCAGGCGAAAGGGGGTGGGCGGGCCAGCGTCACCCCCAATTCTGACGTATATGGGGACAGGTATATGCCGGCTCAGAGTTCCGTGCGCAGCTTCCAGATCTCGGGAAACAGCACCACTTCCAGCATGCGTCGCAGGTAATCCACGCCCGAGGTGCCGCCGGTGCCGCGCTTGAAGCCGATGACGCGTTCGACCGTGGTGACGTGGCGGAAACGCCACAAGCGGAAGGCGTCTTCCAGGTCGGTCAGCTTTTCGCCCAGTTGGTACAGGTCCCAGTAGCGGTCCGTGTCGCGGTAGACCGTCAGCCAGGCCTGCTCGACGCCGTCGGACGTCTGGTAGGGCTGGGTCCAGTCGCGCTCCAGGTGGTCGGCCGGCACCGCGATGCCGTGGCGGGCAAGCAGGCGCAGCGATTCGTCGTAGAGCGACGGCGCCTCATAGGCCTGGCGCACCTGGGCCAAGAGGTCTTCGCGGTGGGCGTGGGGCTTGAGCATGGCCGCGTTCTTGTTGCCCAGCAGGAATTCGATCTGGCGGTACTGGTAGCTCTGGAAGCCGCTGGAACGTGCCAGGTAGGGGCGCAAGGCGGAATACTCGGGCGGCGTCATCGTCGCCAGCACGTCCCAGGCGTGGACCAGTTGCTCCATGATCTTGCTGACCCGGGCCAGCATCTTGAATGCCGGTTGCAGGCGGTCGGCAGCCACGTTGGCGATGGCGGCGCGCAGTTCGTGCAGCATCAGCTTCATCCAGAGCTCGCTGGTCTGGTGCTGCACGATGAACAGCATCTCGTTGTGTTCGGGCGACAGCGGGTGCTGGGCGCCCAGCAGCGCGTCCAGGTGCAGGTAGTCGCCGTAGGTCATGTCGCGCGCGAAGTCCAACTGCGCCTTTTCCTCGCGGACGATGTCTTCGGGGCGGTCGCTGCGGCTCATGCTCGGCCTCCTTGGCAAGGCGGGGCCGCGCGGCGGGCGGAGGCGGGCAGGCTACGCCAGCCGAAGAACGGCAGGCAGGCGCAGGCAAGCGCCATGCGCGGGTCGTAAGGGTTGTTCATGGTCGTGCTTCTTCAGATAACGGGCGGCCGGCGCAACGCGCGGGCGCGATCATCGCGCCCCGCGGTCCGCACGGCCATCCGGCGGCCGGTGTTTCAGCCCAATTCGCGCAAGACGGCGCGTACCGGGCTGGCGTCAGCCTGGACCAGAGCCAGCGGCAGTGCGATCAGTTCGTAATCGCCTTCCGGCACATCGTCGAGCACCAGGTTCTCCAGAACCCGAATGTCATGCCGCAAGATGGTGTGATGGCTGTCCAGGGTCTTGCTGGACGCGGGGTCGATGCTGGGGGTGTCCAACCCGATCAACATGACGCCGCGTTCGGCCAGCCATTCGATGGTTTGGGGGGCGTATGCCGAAAAATCGTCGGTCCACCAATGCTGGGCGGCGTGTTTGGCGGTGCGCACCAGGATGCGCGGCGGCAGGTTGGTGGCCGCGTGCATCAGATGGTCGGTGGTGATCAGCGGGCCGCAGTCGATGGCGTGGATGACGCGACAAGGGCCCAGGAAGGGTTCCAGCGACACCGCGCCGATGGCGGCGGCGCCGTTCTGGTAGTGCAGCGGGGCGTCGGCATGCGCGCCGATGTGCGGCGACAGCGTGATCTCGCTGACATTGACCGGACAGCCGGGCGCGAGCGACCACTTCCATTGCTGGCGGTACGGGGTGTCGCCAGGAAACACGGGCGAAGCCGTGGAGACGGGCGGGGAAATATCCCACAGGCGTTTCATGAAAGGCGCTGGGTCGCGAGAGCGGAAATTAGGTTAAGCCTAAAGCAATATCGGGCGGTAGTCTAACGAAATCCCGGCTGGCGCGCAGCCTCTGCGGGAGTTCACGATTTCCCGAGGTTGGTGGGTGGTTTCCGTTCCTGGGGTTTGCCTTACAGCCGACCCAGTTCCGCCATGGAAGCGACCTCGTCGCCGGCAACGATAAGGTGGTCCACCAGGGTCACGTCCACCAGCGCCAGCGCCTGCTTCAGGTGCCGCGTGAACGCCTGGTCCGCCGCGCTGGGCTCGGCCAGCCCGGAAGGGTGGTTGTGGGCCACGATCAGGGCAGCCGCATGGTGCCGCAGGGCCTCGCGCACGACCTCGCGGGGGTACACGGACGCCTGCGACAGCGTGCCGCGGGCCAGTTCGCCGCTGGCGATCAGCCGCAACTGGCTATCCAGATAGAGGGCAATGCAGTGCTCGATCCGGCGGTGAGCCAGCGTTACCTTGCAATATTGTTTCACCCGTGACGGGTGATCCAGCGCGCTGTCGCGCGTCAGTTCTTCTTCGACGGCGCGCTTGGCCAGTTCCAGCACCGCCGCCAGGGCGCAAGCCTTGGCCGTGCCCAGGCCAGGCACGGCGAGCAGTTCCTCGGGGGTGGCCCCCAGCAGCCCCCGCAGGCCGGAAAAGCGTTCCAGCAACCGTCCGGCCAGATCCAGCACATTCAGGCCCGGTACCCCCGTGCGCAGCCCGATGGCGAGCAGCTCGGCATTTTGTAACGCGGCGGCCCCGTGACGCAGCAGACGCTCTCGGGGACGCTCGTGTTTGGACACCCGCGCAGACAATTTCATAAGAGGCTCTAAAATCAGGGTTTACTTACTGTTTAAACACGGTGGCAGATCGTGAGCATCGCCTCTAATGAAGTGAACGTTTTGGTCCGTCCGGATTCCTACCTGACGCTGCACTACCGCATCACGCTGGCCTCCGGTCCAGGCCAGGATTCGGTGTTTACCGACACCTTCGACGGCCGTCCCGCGACGTTGCAGATGGGCAGCGGCCAATGGGCCCCCGGCATGGAAACCGCCTTGCTCGGCAAGGCCGAAGGCGACCGTTTCAGCGTGACGCTGGAGCCCGTGGACGCCTACGGCGACCGCAATCCCGAGCTGATCCAGCGCGTCACCCGCAAGATGCTGGCCGAGCACGCCGGCGCCGACGCCACGTTCGAGCCGGGCGACCTGGTTGAATTCGCCGCGCCCAATGGCGGGCGGTATTCGGGCGTCCTGAAGGAAATCAACGAGGAATCGGCGTTGTTCGATTTCAATCACCCGCTCGCGGGCGTCCGTTTGCGAGTCGACGTGGCGCTGCTGGGAGTCCTCTGATGAGCCAGGCTGTCACCGCCGCCGACGCCGAAGTCCTGCTGGCGCAGCCGCGCGGCTTCTGTGCCGGCGTGGATCGCGCCATCGACATCGTCGAACGTGCGCTTGAACTGCACGGCGCGCCGATCTACGTGCGCCACGAGATTGTCCATAACCGCTATGTGGTCGAAGACCTGCGCGCCAAGGGCGCCATCTTCATTGACGAACTGGACGACGCACCGGCCGGCGCGATCGTGGTGTTCTCGGCCCATGGCGTGTCCAAGGCGGTAAGGGCCGAGGCCGAAGCGCGCGGGTTGCAGGTGTTCGATGCCACCTGCCCGCTGGTGACCAAGGTGCATATCGAGGTCGCCCGCATGCGCGCCGCCGGCCGCGAGATCATCATGATCGGCCACAAGGGCCATCCCGAGGTCGAAGGCACGCTGGGCCAGGCCCAGGGCGGCATGTACCTGGTCGAGACGGTCGAGGACGTGGCCGGCCTGCAGGTGAACGACCCCGAGAACCTGGCCTACGTCACGCAGACGACCCTTTCCGTGGATGACGCGGCGGCGGTATCCAAGGCGCTCAAGGCGCGTTTCCCGAGCATCGTCGAGCCCAAGAAAAGCGATATCTGCTATGCCACCCAGAACCGCCAGGACGCGGTCAAGGTGCTGGCGCCGGAATGCGACCTGGTGCTGGTGGTGGGCAGCCCCAACAGCTCCAACTCCAACCGCCTGCGCGAAGTGGCGGACCGCAAGGGCGTGGCGTCCTACCTGATCGACGGCGCGCATTCCATCGACCCGGCCTGGCTCGAAGGCCGCAAGCGCATCGGCGTGACCGCCGGCGCCTCGGCGCCCGAGATCCTGGTGCAGCAGGTGATCGCGCGGGTCAAGGAACTGGGCGCGGTGTCGGTGCGCACCATGCCGGGCCTGGAAGAGAACGTGGCGTTCCCGCTGCCCAAGGGACTATCCCGAAAATCGGCCCAGACGGAATCGCTGGAATAGTCGGGCGCACGATCGCCGTATCAGAACAATCAGAGTACCAAGGAGACTTCATGCAGTTGTACAGCTACTTTCGCAGCTCGGCCGCGTATCGAGTGCGCATCGCCCTCAATCTCAAGGGGCTGCCGTACGAATATCTGCCCGTGCATCTGTTGAAGGATGGCGGTCAGCAGTTGTCGGCGGACTACCGCAAGGTGAACCCGACGGCGCTGGTGCCCACCTTGGTCGATGGCGACGCCGTCATCGGCCAGTCGCTGGCCATCATCGAATACCTGGAAGAAACGCACCCCGACGTGCCGCTGTTGCCGGCGGACGCGCTAGGCCGCGCGCGAGTGCGGGACCTGGCGCTGGGTATCGCTTGCGATACGCACCCGCTGAACAATCTGCGCGTATTGAAGTACCTGAAGCACACGCTGGGCGTGGACGAGGCCGCCAAGACCGCCTGGTACAAGCACTGGGTGCACCAGGGCCTGGAAGCCCTGGAGGCTCAGCTGGCGGGTTCTCCCGCCACCGGCCGTTTCTGCCATGGCGATACGCCCACGATCGCCGACCTGTGCCTGGTGCCCCAGGTGGCGAACGCGCAGCGTTTCGATTGCGACCTGTCGGCCATGCCCAACGTGGTGCGCATCGACGCCGCCTGCCGCGCGCTGCCGGCCTTCGACGCGGCCGCGCCGGGCAAGCAGCCCGACGCGGAGTAACGCCAGCCGGGAGCGGACCGGCTCAGCCGATCTGCACCGGCACGAAGATCTTGTCTTCGCCGCGCTGTACCAGCAGGGCAACGGTCTTGCCTGCCTTGGACAGCGCTTCCTTCACTTGCCCGATGTTGTGCACCGGCACGCCATTGAGCGACAGCAGCACATCACCGGGTTCAATGCCCGCCTTGGCGGCCGGCCCGGCGGAGCGCTCGATCAGCAATCCTTCGGTGCCTGACGCCTGCTGTTCCTGCGGGCTCAAGGGGCGCAGCGCCAAGCCCAGTTGGCCGCGTTGCACTTCTTGATCGCCGGATGCCGTCTGCGTCTTGTCCTTGGGAATGCCGCCCAGCGTGGCGACGAGTTCCTTCGGGGCGCCGGCGCGCCAGATGTCCAGCTTGATCTTTTCGCCGGGCGACGCCAACGTGATCATCGATGCCAGGTCGCCAGAAGACACGATGGTCTTGCCGTTGATCTGCCTGACCACGTCGCCGGGCTGCAAGCCGGCCTTGGCGGCGGCGCTGCCTTTCTCCACGCTGGACACCAGCGCGCCGGACGGCGAATCCAGTTTGAACGAATTGGCCAGGTCCTGATTTACTTCCTGCACCGTCACGCCCAGGCGCGCATGCTGCACCTTGCCGTGCTCCAGGATCTGGTCCTTGATCTTGTAGGCCACGTCGATGGGAATCGAGAACGACAGGCCCTGGAAGCCGCCGGTGCGGCTGTAGATCTGCGAATTGATGCCCACGACTTCGCCGCGGTCGTTGAACAGCGGGCCACCGGAGTTGCCCGGGTTGACCGCCACGTCCGTCTGGATGAAGGGCACCGAGGTGTCGTCGGGCAGCG